>JAKOPT010000084.1 GCA_029778715.1 Actinomycetes bacterium
CAGCCAGGGCGATGAGGACCACCCCGAGCAGGGTCGGCCCGAACACCGTCAACGGGTGCGGGTGCAGGCTGCGTTCGACCTTCTCGCCTTGGGCGAGCACGTTCTCGGGAAACCCCATGGCCCACACGATAACGGGGTGGCAGGCTGGCAGCATGGGCCAACGGATGTTCCTCGCCGTCGTGCCTCCCGAGCCGGTTCGTGAGGATCTCGAGGCCTTCCTCGACGTCCGGCCCGGGATGCGGTGGACGCACCCCCTGCACTGGCACGTCACCCTCGCCTTCTTCGCGTCGGTCCCTGAGCATCGGATCGACGAGCTCACCGAGCGGCTGGCGACGAAGGCAAGCAAGCGGCATACCTTCACGACCGGACTCGCGGGGGCGGGCGCCTTCCCCAACCCGGCTCGCGCCAACGTCCTGTGGCTCGGATTAGACGGTGGCACAGACGAATTGACGCACCTGGCGGCTTCGGGACGCGCGGCAGGCGCCAAGGTCGGAGCTCCGCCGGATGCGCAGAAGTTCAGGCCACACCTCACCTTGGCCCGACCGCGCCCGCCCATCGAGGCCACCCGTTGGCTGCGGGTCCTCGACTCCTACCGGAGCCCGGCATGGGAGGTGGTCGATGTCGTCCTCATCGCGTCCTACCTCGGCGAGGGGCCGGGCGGCGGCTCCCGCTACGAGACCGTCGCGCAGTTCGCGCTCGGCCGACCGGGCGCGGTCACCCCATGACCGAACCACTCCTTCGCGGGCTTCTCGACCCGATTCGCGCCGACGCTCTCGTGCAGGTGTCGGACACGACCCTCTCGTATGCCGCGCTGCTCACCTCCGCCACGGCCGTCGCCGAGGCGATGGCTCGTGAGTCGTTGTCCCGCACAGCTATTGACGCCACGCCGACGATAGACACAGTCATCAGCGTGGTCGGTGCCATCCTGGCCGGGGTCGAGGTCGTTCCGATTCCGGCCGATGCCGGGCCCGGCGAGCGCGCCCACATCCTGAACGACTCGGGGGCCGACCCCTGGTCGGCGACGGCTCCGAATGGGGGCGCGACGGATGGCGCGGCGGAGGGCGGGAGGGCGGCATACCGGCTGCCGGTAGTCTCCCCCGACGCAGGCGCGTTCGTCCTCTACACGTCAGGAACGACCGGGCTGCCCAAGGGAGTGCGGCTGTCCCGTCGAGCGGTGGCCGCGGGCCTCGACGCGCTCGCCGACGCGTGGGCCTGGACCGCCGATGACGTTCTCGCGCATGGACTTCCGCTGTTCCACGTCCACGGGCTCGTGCTGGGGGTGCTCGGCCCACTGCGGATCGGGGGCGGGTTGCGGCACGTGGGTCGACCGACCCCCAGCGCGTATGCCGCCGCCGCCCACGCAGGCGCGACGATGTTCTTCGCCGTGCCGACGATTTGGTCTCGGGTCGTCGCCGAGCCGGAGAGCGCACGCGCACTGCGCTCGGCTCGGCTCCTCGTGTCGGGCTCGGCGGCGCTGCCGGTCCCGGTGTTCGAGGGCCTGCGGGAGTTGACCGGGCACGAGGTGTGCGAGCGCTACGGCATGACCGAGACGCTGATCACGGTGGCGACCCGGGCCGACGGGGTGCGGCGGGCCGGGTGTGTCGGCGTGCCGGTGGCCGGGGTGCAGACCCGTGTGGTCGATGACGACGGGGCGCCGGTGCCGGCCGACGGGACGAGCCTCGGCGAGCTACAGGTCTGTGGCCCAACGCTGTTCGACGGCTATCTCGGGCTGCCGGAGGCGACGGCCGCGGCGTTCACCGCGGACGGGTGGTTCCGCACCGGCGACGTCGCGACGATCGCTGCCGACGGCACCCACCGGATCGTCGGGCGGGCGTCGGTCGACCTCATCAAGTCCGGCGGTTATCGCATCGGAGCGGGCGAGATCGAGAGCGTCCTCCTCGGTCATCCCGCCGTCGCCGAGTGCGCCGTGATCGGGGTGCCGGACGACGACCTGGGGCAGC
>JAKOPT010000085.1 GCA_029778715.1 Actinomycetes bacterium
CCAATGCCCAGGCACGTCGCGCCGAGCCGCCGCGAGCCGGATCGGGGTCCGCTCGCGGCCCGGCGCGGTTCACCCGGTCGGCCCGGCGTCGGCGTCGGCGCCAGCGCCCGTGCCGGTGCTCAGGTCGTCGAGCAGGGCGGTGCGGTAGTCGATCATCCGCGAGGCCAGCCCGACCAGGGCCAACCCGACCAGACGTCCGTCGCGGTGGTAGCCCACGGCGCAGTCGCCCTCCCACTCACCTTCGAGCAACCGCACATCGCCCAGACCGAGCGGCGGCAGACCGAACGACTGGATCCGCCCACCGGGCAGGTCGCTCCAGAAACTTGGCAGCGGGGTGAACGGGGTGTCCGGGGCGGGCGTCGGCCCGAGCCCGGCGACCAGGCTGGCGGCGGCTCGCCGGGCCAGGTCGGTGGGCCAGGCCCAGTGTTCGACCCGGATCTCCTGACCGAACCACGGGTGGGGGAAGCGCGCGATGTCACCGAGCGCGACGACGTTCCTCAGGGGTATGCCGCCTCGCGTCACCAACAGGTCGCCGTCGCAGCCGATTCCGTTGCCCAGGTCCAGGCCCTGCCCGGCGAGCCACTCGGTTTCGGGCACCGAGCCGACGGCCTCGACGACGACGTCGGCCGTGATGACGTCCGCGCTGTCGGTGAGGCGCACGGCATACCCACCGGTGGGGGTGGCGAGCACCTGGGCGACGCCGACGCCGAGGCTGAAGGCCACCCCCGCGGCTTCCAGCCGCGCGCGGACTGCGGAGCCCACCGCGGGCCCAAGGACGCCTGCCAACGGTGCCGGCAGGGGGTCGAGGACGTGGACCGCGCCCCCGCGAGCCGCCACTGTCGCAGCCACCTCGCAGCCGATGAAGCCGGCCCCGATGACGACCACCCGCGCGCCCGGGGCGAGCCGAGCGTGCAGGGCGAGCGCATCGTCGACAGTCCGCAGGGTCAGTGTCGGAGCAGGGCCGCCGCCCTCGCCAATCGGCAGTCGCCGCGAGCGGACACCCGTGGCGATGACGAGCCCGTCGAAGTCACGGGTGGACCCATCGTCGAGGCTGAGCGTCGACCCGTCGAGGTCGACCGAGACCGCGCGCCGACCGAGGGTCCAGCGAACGTTCTCGATCGACGGTCGACGCGGGAACATCAAGGTCATCACATCGGGGCCGGCGACGAGGGCCTGTTTGGTCAGCGGCGGCCGGTTGTAG
>JAKOPT010000001.1 GCA_029778715.1 Actinomycetes bacterium
AGCCACCCACTCACCACCTGCCTTATCGGCTTCGGTGTCGCGGGGCTGCTCTCCGTCATCCCGCTGGTCACCGGCACCGAAGACCTCGGCCCCTCCTCGATGATGGTCATTCTGATCCTGTTGTACTCGTTGGTCCGCTGGGGCTCGGGGCGAGAGATCGTCGTGGGTATGCCGTGTGTCGCTGCGGTCGTGGCTCTCGGCATGTATGCCGCGGCGGCCACTGCGCCGGACCTCATCGGTGGCAGCCTCCTCCTTCTGCTCATCGGCTCTCTCGCAGCGGTTTTCCGCGCACGCGCTGACCTCTGGCAGCGCCAACGCCGCGAGATCCGCACTCAGGAGCGGCTGGCGCTGGCTCGCGAACTGCACGACACGGTGGCCCACCACGTCTCGGCCATCGCGGTGCAGGCTCAGGCCGGAGGTGTGATCGTCCGGACCCAGCCCGCGCAGGCGGCGCAGATGCTGACCGCGATCGAGGCCGAGGCGACGCGCACCCTTGCGGAGATGCGGGCCATGGTGCGCGTGCTCCGGGAAGACGACGGAGTGGACGGCCGCGAGAGCGGGCGAGAGGACGGCCGCGGGCGAGGGGATGGCCGCGAGGGCGGGCGAGGGGATGGCCGCGGGGACGAGCGGGCGGCATACTCCCCGCTGCCGGGGGTCGCCGATCTCCCCGAACTGGCGCGAGCTGACGCAACCCCGGCCGTCGACGTCTCGCTCACCGGCGCCGTCACTGGGCTCCCCCGATCCGTGGACGCGGCGGTTTACCGGATCGCGCAGGAAGCGCTCACCAATGCTCTGCGCCATGCGCGCAGCGCGACCCACGTCGCGATCGACCTCTCCCGCGCGGGCGACAGCGTCAGGCTGCGCGTGACCGACGATGGCCTGACCCATCCTGGATCCGTGGCATCGCCTGGATTCGGTCTGACCGGCATGGCCGAGCGCGCCCATCTCCTGGGTGGCTCACTGCATGCCGGTCCGGCGCCCCACGGTGGCTGGGTCGTCGAAGCCGTTCTCCCCGTGGAGGTTTCGCGATGAGCATCCGTGTCGTTGTGGCCGATGACCAAGACTTGGTGCGGACCGGGCTC
>JAKOPT010000086.1 GCA_029778715.1 Actinomycetes bacterium
CCCCTACTGATCATCCGGTCGGAGGTGTCCACTGGCCACCCGATCGGGGAAACTACTGCCGCGTTCGACCGTCGTTGCCCTGGTCGCGGTTGCGGGCCGCGATGTCGGCCAGTCGGCTGTCGATGGTGTGGGCGGTGCGCAGGGAGGTGCGCAGGGCGTCGCGCTGGGCGACGGCGGCGGCGAGGTCGGGGGTGTGCAGGTGGGGTGCGAGGGCGGCGGCCTGGACGAGGGCCGGGTCGAGGTCGGGGCCGCTGGGCAGCCACGTCAGGGGGCGGTGGTCTGTGGTGAGTGTGACCGCCCACGGGAGGTCGGCTTGCAGCAGCCGCAGCAGCGGCGCTGAGGGGGGTTGAGGCCAGCGTGTTCCCGGTTCGGTGTCGATGAGAATGACGCGGGTTTGGGCGGCGGCGGCGGCTTCTGCCAGGTCGGCGATCACCTCGGGTGGCGCGTCGGCGGCGTGGTCGACGACCAGCAGGGTGCCGGGTGCGGGGCGCCATCCGGCCTGTAGGTCGTGCTGGGTTTGAGCCAGGGCGGTCCAGTGGTCGGCGGCGCCGGCGGTGTCGTCGGTGGCGGTCTCGGCGGCGTCGCACCACAGGACGGGGCGGTTCTGGGCGGTGGCGGCCTCGTGCAGCACTGCCATGGCGTTGAGGAACGGGGCTCGCGCTGAGGCGTGCACGACGGTGAGCGCAAAGGGGGTGCTGGCGAGGCGCGCGAGGGCGTGGGCGGTCATGGGCGCCAATGCGGTGGCCCGCTCGGGCAGAGTCAGGCGGGGCTGGGTGATGAGGTCACCAGCGGCGGTCAGGACGCGCAGTTCGGTGCCGATGGCGTCCATCTGGTCCACGATGTGACCGGCGTCGGTGAGTTGGGCGGCGGCGAAGGATCGGGCGGCGATTTTTTCGGCGCGGGTGAGGTCGTGGCGCAGGCGGCGCAGCTCGCTGCGGGCTTCTTGGAGTTGGCGGCGGTCGGCGTTGTTGGCGGCGGCGAGGGCGGCGTCGGCGTCGGCGTGGGTGACGATGTTGCCCGCACCGCCGGCGGCGTGTTCGCGGGCGGTTTTCGCAGCGGTCAGCTCGTCCCAGAATTGGGTGGCGGGGGCGGTGTCGGGAACCTTGGTCTGGGTCCACTGGTAGTGCGCTCGGGCGGCGGCGAGGTCCTCGGGGGTGGTGTCGGGGGCGGCGGTGAGCGCCGCGAGGTAGTCCCGCGCCTGGGTGGTGGCGGTCATCGCCGCTTCGTAGGCGTCATCGGCGTCGGACCACTGAGCTAGCACTGCCTGCACCGCGGACAGGTAGGGCCGGTCGGCGTCGGCGCGGTCGCGCAGATCACGAATGGCGGGCATGGCGGCCTCGACGGCGGGCCCGTGGAAGCTCTCGACCTGTACGGCTAACGCCGCCACGGCGGCGGCCTGGGCGGTGCAGCGGTCGCGCAGCCCGTGGACATCGTCGAGTGCGCGGCGCAGCCCGACCTCGGGCAGCACCGCGCGGGGGTACTGGTCCTCGAAACCGGTGCCCGGCTCGAACGGCGCATACAGGGCGTCGAAGTCCAGGGGCAGCACCTCGTCGTCCTGCGGTGGTTCCTGGTCAAGGTCGACGCCGAGCGCGGCGAGCAGGGCGTCGTCGTCGCGATCGAAGTCGATCAGGGTGGCGGCCGGCGGGTAGTCGCCGGCGGTAGCACCGGGGTCGGGGTGCAGATGGTGAAGGGCTTCTTCCTCCTCGGGGGTCATCGGCGGCTCGGCGGCGACGGGTTCGGCGTTGAGGTCGCGCTCGTAGGGCGCGGCGGTGGTGAACAGGTCGATGGAGTAGGTCATCAGCCGCGCGTACTCGTCGTGGCGGATCGGGTGGGTCAGGCGGCGGTCGGCGTCGGCGAGGTGTTCGGCGGCGACGGTGAGCAGGTCCAGCGGCGTCCAGCGTTGCGGGTCGGCGGCGGCGACGGCGCTGACCAGGGCGGGGAACGCGGGATCGGAGGCGATGGTTTCAGCCAGCGCGGTGCCGAACACGGTGCTCAGCGCCGGCAGCCACACCGGTCGCAGACCGGGGGTGGCGGTGTCCAGGGCGGCGGGGGACAGGGTGCCGCTGATGCGCCACCACAGGGCGGCGGCAGGCAGCTCGTCGGGCAGCGGACCTTGTTCGGCGGCGCTGGTGACCAGCCGGTGAATGTTGACTCCGGTGCGGGCAGCCGAAGCCAGGTGGCTGGCCAGGTGCGGCCAGTACGGGTCGCGACGCAGGTGCGGGTTGAGGCTGTCGAGGAGGTCGTTGTAGCGGCCGGTCTCGGTCTCGGGGCGCCCGATGATCGCCGCGGCACGGCTTTCCAGGCGTGCCTGTTCGGCGCGGGTGCGGTCGGCGAACACCTCCGGGCCGGCGATTCGGGTGTCCTCGGCGGGCACGCCGGTAGCGGCCCGGAAGACCGCCAGATCGGCGAGCAGTCCCCGGTCGGTGTCCAACAGGGGCCGCGCCCAGCGCGGCGCGGTCGCGACGGTCCAGGTCGCGACGGCGGCGCGGATCGCGTCGACCTGATCGGTGACGCGGGTGTGGCGGGCGGCCAGGTAGTCGTGCCAGTCGGCGGTGCCGCGGGCACCTTCGGGCAGGCCCGGCAGCCACGGCAACGGGCCTGTGCCACCGGAGTGCGC
>JAKOPT010000011.1 GCA_029778715.1 Actinomycetes bacterium
CCGGGTCGGGCGTGGTCGGGCTCGCCACCGGGTCAGGCGTAGTCGGGGTGGACACCGGCGGCCCGGTTGCGGCGCCAACGGCGCACTCGCAGCCACATCCAGATGAGTAGCCAGGCGAGCAGCGCGAGCGCAACGATGACGAGCAGGGGCAGGAACACGGCGATGAGCGACAACCCCGCGGAGAACACGTCCTCGACGGTGGAGACCACGGGCGCCCCCACCCCCGCGGTGCTCACATTGACCACCGGTCGGGCCGCCATCTTGCCCGTGTGCACCAACCCGGACAGCACGACGCCGAGGACGATTCCCACCCACGGGTGCTCCTGCATCCACGCCGAGTTGTCGAGGCCAGCCGCGGCCTGGGTGGCCGCGAAGATCAACCCGCCCATCGTCGGTCGGATGAACGTCTGGATCGCGTCGTTGACGCTGTCGACGGCGGGCACCTTGTCGAACACGACCTCGGCGAGCAACAACACGGCCGCGATCCCGAGGGCCCACCAGGACTCGATCCACGTCCAGCCCGCGGGTAGGACGATGAGGTCGGTGAACCGAGCGATCAGCCCGACGATGAGGAACGGGATGTAGGCGTTGAGTCCGGCGGCGGCGGACAGGCCCATCCCGGTAAGAGCGGCGATCACGGCATACCTCGTGCTTTGTGTCGGATCACGGCGAACGCCCACCACGAGCGCCCACGAGACCTTCGGTCCACGCGCCCAGTCAACGGGCCGCACCCGCAGCGTAATCCCGCCGGCGCCACCAGGGAGCGAGTCGAGCAACTCGCGCGAGGCGGCCAGTCTCGCGCGCCTAGGATTGCCAGTCATGAGCAAGGTCCTCACCGCCGTCGCCTGGCCGTATGCCAACGGCCCCCGCCATCTCGGCCACGTCGCCGGGTTTGCCGTCCCCTCGGACGTGTTCAGCCGCTACCTGCGGATGGCCGGTCACGACGTGCTCATGGTGAGCGGGTCCGACGAGCACGGCACTCCGATCCTCGTCCTGGCCGACGCGGCCGGGGTCAGCCCCCAAGACCTCGTCGACACCAACCACGCGATCATCGCGCACGAACTGGCCGACCTCGGCTGCTCCTACGACCTCTACACCCGCACCACGACCGCCAACCATTACGCCGTCGCGCAGGAGCTCTTCCACCGGTGCTGGGCCAACGGCTACATGGTCGAGCGCACCCAAAAGGGCGCCATCTCGCCGAGCACCGGGCGCACCCTGCCGGACCGCTACATCGAGGGCACCTGCCCGATCTGCGGCTACGGCGAGGCCCGCGGCGACCAGTGCGACAACTGCGGCAACCAGCTCGAACCCGAAGACCTCATCGACCCGCGCTCGAAGATCGACGGCGAAACCCCGCAATTCGTCGAGACCCAGCACTTCTTCCTCGACCTGCCCGCCCTCGCCGACGCGCTGCGCACCTGGCTCGAGGGGCGCGAAGCCTCGGGCACCTGGCGCCCCAACGTCATCAAGTTCTCGATGAACATCCTCGACGAGATCAAGCCGCGCGCGATGACCCGCGACATCGACTGGGGCATCCCGGTGCCGCTGGACGGCTGGCGCAACCAGCCCGGCAAGCGCCTCTACGTGTGGTTCGACGCGGTCGTCGGCTACCTCTCGGCGAGCATCGAGTGGGCCCGGCGCACGGGCGACCCCGAGGCGTGGCGGGCCTGGTGGAACGACCCGGAGGCGCTGTCCTACTACTTCATGGGCAAGGACAACATCACCTTCCACTCCCAGATTTGGCCCGCCGAACTGTTGGCGTATGCCGGCCGCGGCGCCAGGGGCGGGGAGCCCGGGGTGTTCGGCGTGCTCGACCTGCCCACCGAGGTCGTCTCGAGCGAGTACCTCACCATGGAGGGCAAGCAGTTCTCCACCTCCCGCGGCTACACGATCCTCGTGCGGCATGTCCTCGACACCTACGGCCCGGACCCGCTGCGCTACTACATCTGCGCCGCCGGCCCGGAAAGCCAGGATGCGAACTTCACCTGGGCCGACTTCGTCCAACGCAACAACTCCGAACTGGTCGCCGGCTGGGGCAATCTCGTGTCCCGGGCCGCGGCGATGGTCGCCAAGAACTTCGGCGCAATCCCGGCCCCGGGCGCCCTGGAGCCGGTTGACGAGCAGGTGCGGGCCAGCGTGCTCGCCGCCTTCGACACCGTCGGGGGGCTGCTTGCCCACAACCGGGTCAAGGCGGCCCTGGCCGAGACGATGCGCACCGTCGGGGAGGTCAACGCCTACGTCTCGGCGACCGAACCCTTCAAACTCAAGGGCGAGGACCAGCGCGAACGCCTCGCGACCATCCTGCACACGTTGCTGCAGTGCGTGAGCGACCTCAACACCCTGTTCGCCCCCTTCCTGCCCCATGCCGCCAACCGGGTCCATGCCGTCCTCGGCGGGGAGGGCGTGTTCATGCCGATGCCGGTCATCGAGGAGGTCCACGGTCTCGACGCGGCCGATGCCGGCCGGGTTTACCCCGTGGTCACCGGCTCGTATGCCGCGACGCCGGCCTGGCGCTCGCGCCCGCTCGTCGTCGGCACACCGATCGCCAAACCGGCCCCGGTGTTCGCCAAGTTCGACGACTCGGTCGTCACCACCGAGTTGGCGGCCGCCGGCGCGGGGTCGACGCGCGACGGGGCCTGAGGCCGCCATGGCGCGCCCGGTCGTCCTGCCCGAACCCGTGGCGATCCCCATCTTCGACAACCACACGCATCTCGACATCTCCCGCGACGGAGAGCCCCTCGACATCCCCGCTGCGCTGCGCGCCGCGGCCCGCGTCGGTGTGACACGCGTCATGCAGATCGGGTGCGACCTGGAGGCCGCGGCGCTGACCGTCGAGCTGGTCGACGAGCACCCAGGCGTCCTCGGCGGCGTTGCCCTGCACCCCAACGAAGCGCCCCGGCTGGCCGAGCGCGGCCAGCTCGACGCGGCATACGAACAGATCGAGCGGTATGCCGCGCACCCGCGGGTTCGCGTCGTCGGCGAGACCGGTCTCGACTACTACCGGACCGGGCCGGAGGGGCGCGCAGTGCAGGAGGAGTCTTTCCGCTGGCATATCGACCTGGCCAAGCGGCTCGACAAGACCCTCCAGGTCCACGACCGCGACGCCCACGACGACGTGCTGCGCCTCCTCGACAGCGAAGGTGCCCCGGACAAGGTTGTGCTCCACTGTTTTTCGGGGGACATGGCGATGGCCCGCGAGTGCGTCGAGCGCGGCTACTACCTCTCCTTCGCCGGTCCGCTGACCTTCAAGAGCGGACAGCCGCTGCGCGATGCGCTCGCGGTCGTCCCCCTCGACCGGGTGCTCGTCGAAACCGACGCGCCCTACCTCACGCCGCATCCCTATCGCGGCGCGACCAACGCCCCGGCCCTGCTGCCCTACACCGTGCGGACCGCGGCCGCAGTTCTCGGGGTGGCGGTTCCCGAGTTGTGCGCGGCAGTCAATGCGACCGGCGAACGGCTCTACGGCACGTGGTGAGCCGCCCTCGCCGCCGGCCCCACGGCATACCCCTCGGGGGTATTCCGTGGCCCGCCGAGCCACCGGCGGCCTGACGGGACGGCCGTTACCAAAACTTGACCTTCCGTGGGGGGCTCCGGCATGGTGGTCAAGTTGGCCGGGTCCTCGATCCGGGCGACCGAGGCGCCGCAGGCAGATCTGCGGAGTCTCGGTGGGTCCCCCATCCCTGTCCGGGACCCGAGACCGGTGAGCCGGTGGACGCCCGCCTTGGTGCCCGGGGAGCTCGATCATCGGAGCACAGTGAACATTCGTCCCCTTCCTCTTCTCGCCCAGGGCGCGGCCGTCCTCACGGTCGTCGCCGGTTCGGTGGGCGTTGCCTATCTGGGCAAGTCCGTCCACCTGAGCGTCGACGGCAAGACCAGTGCGGTGCAGGCGTTCGGCACGACCGTCGGCGACATCCTGGCGGGCAAGGACATCGCCGTGGGCGCTCACGACACCGTCGTGCCATCGGCGGCGACGAAGATTAAGGACGGCGACACGATCACCGTGCGCTACGGCCGCAAGTTGACCGTGACCATCGATGGGGTGCAAAAGGAGTTCTGGACGACGGCGCTGACCGTGGACGATGCGCTCAAGGACCTCAACCTGCGCGCCGACGGCGCGGTGCTGTCGGTGTCGCGCTCCCAGGCGCTGGGTCGGTCGGGCCTCACGATGTCGATGACGATGCCTAAGGCGATCACCTTGACCGTCGGCGGACAGGCCCGCCAACTCACGTCAACCGCGGCCAAGGTGTCCGATCTCCTCGCCAGCGAGAAGGTTGCCGTCACCGACAAAGACCGGATCAACCCCGGTCTCAATACGCCGCTCACAGCCGGGCTCGCCGTGGTCGTCAACAAGGTCGAAACCCGTGAGGAGACCCACACCGTGTCCGTCGACTTCTCGACGACGACGACCACGGACGACTCGATGACCACCGACCAGTCCAAGGTCGTCACCAAGGGCGTCGCCGGCGAGAAAAGCGTGACGGTCCGCCAGGTCGTCGTCGACGGCAGCGTCGAGAGCGAGACCGAGGTCTCGTCCACGGTGACGCGCGCGCCGGTCGCCCAGGTGGTCGCCAAGGGCACCAAGGCCCCGACCTACTCGGCGGGGAACACCTCCGGGGGCGGCATCAACCTCGCCAATGAGGCCATGTGGGACCGGGTCGCGGCTTGTGAATCGGGCAACAACTGGTCGATCAACACCGGCAACGGCTACTACGGCGGCCTCCAATTCTCCTACTCGACGTGGCTGGGTGCCGGAGGTGGCGACTTCGCCCCTCGCGCCGACCTGGCCACCCGCGAACAGCAGATCACCGTGGCCAACCGGCTCTATGCGACCTCGGGCCTGAGCCAGTGGGGCTGCAAGGGCTGAGTCGTTTGTCGTGAGGGTGCCAGGGGTCGGTATGCCGCCCCTGGCACCGTCGCGTTCGGGCCGAAGGACCGAGGCGCTCGGCGGGCTCACCATCGAGTGCGGGACCGCCGGCGCTGCCGCGTGCGGCCGGCGCATCGCAGCGATAGGCCCGACAGTGGCGATCTACGGTGCCGACACCCCGCCTCCGACGTTCTAGAGTGACCGACATGCCCGAATCGACGCGCCTGCTCGGAGCAGCGCAGATCCGGGCGCGCGCCGCCGACCTGGGCCTGCGCCCGACCAAGCAATGGGGCCAGAACTTCGTCGTCGACGCCAACACCGTCGAACGGATCGTGCGCCTCGCCGAGGTCGCCGACCGCGATGTTGTCGTCGAGGTGGGGCCCGGCCTCGGCTCACTGACCCTGGCGCTGCTGCCGGTCGTGGCGCGGGTCGTCGCCGTCGAGGTCGACCCGGCCCTGGCCGCGGCCCTCCCGGACACGGTCGCCGCGCTCGCGCCCGACCTTGCTGACCGGCTCGATGTCGTTCCTGCCGACGCGCTCACCCTCACCGGCCTCCCCGGCCCGCCCCCCACCGCCCTGGTGGCCAACCTGCCCTACAACGTCTCCGTGCCAGTCCTTCTGCGCTTCCTGGAGTTGTTCCCCACGATCGAGCGCGTCCTCGTCATGGTTCAACTCGAGGTGGCGCAGCGGCTCGCGGCCCAGCCGGGGACCAAGGCGTACGGCATACCGAGCGTGAAAGCCGCGTGGTATGCGCAGGTGCGCCTCGCCGGTCTCGTGCCCCGGTCGGTGTTCTGGCCAGTCCCCAACGTCGACTCCGGCTTGGTGGCCCTCACCCGGCGCGATCCGCCCGCGACGACGGCGACCCGCGCCGACGTGTTCGCCTGCATCGACGCGGCCTTTGCCCAGCGGCGCAAGACCCTGCGGGCGGCCCTCGCGGGCTGGGCCGGGTCTGCGGCCCGGGCCGAGGCGATCCTGCGCGCCGCGGGCATCGACCCGAGCCTGCGTGGCGAGCGTCTCGGGGTCGAGGAGTTCGCCGCTATCGCGGCTGGACGCGGGACCTGCGTCAACGACTAGGGTGAAGTATGACCTCAGCCCATCTGGACGCCCCGCCCGTCACGGTGCGCGTCCCGGCCAAGGTCAATCTCGAGTTGCTCGTCGGGCCGCTGCGCGCTGACGGCTACCACGACCTGTCCACGGTCTTCCAGGCGGTGAGCCTCTATGATGAGGTGACCGTCGCCGACGCGCTCGAGTGGGGGTGCACGGTGATCGGGCCGCTCGCCGACGGCGTGCCCGTGGACGGTGACAACCTCGCGGTCCGGGCCGCCAAGGCCCTGTCGTCGGATGCGAGGCACGTGGGCCCGGTTCACATCACCATCCGCAAGGCCATCCCGGTTGCTGGCGGCATGGCCGGCGGCAGCGCCGACGCGGCCGCCACTTTGGTTGCCTGCGACCGGCTTTGGGGCCTTGGGCTCTCCCGCGACAACTTGGAGTGGTATGCCGCTCAGCTCGGCAGCGACATCCCGTTCCTCATCGCGGGGGGCACGGCGATCGGCAGCGGCCGCGGGGAGTCGCTAGCGCCGGTGCTGGCCCGGGGCACGTTCCAGTGGGTGTTCGCGCTGGCCGAGGGCGGGTTGTCGACGCCGGCGGTGTTCGCCGAGTTGGATCGGTTGCGGGGCGATGGTCCGGTGCCCGAGCCGATGCCCACGCCGGAACTCATGGGGGCGTTGCGCACCGGCAAGGCCGCCGAACTGGCGCCTCATCTGCGCAACGATCTGCAAGCGGCGGCGCTCTCGTTGCGGCCCGGCTTGGCCACCGTCCTCGAGGAGGGGATCGGCTTCGGGGCCCTGGCCGGGATCGTTTCCGGGTCCGGGCCGACCGTGGCCTTCCTCGTCTCCGACGTCGAGGCCGGCCTCGACCTGGCGGTGGCGCTCACCGCCAGTGGGGTCGTGCGTGACGTGCGCCGCGCCCACGGCCCGGTGCACGGCGCCCACGTGCTCCCGACATCGGTCGACTGACGCGGCCGATGGCGCATCTCCTCGGGGCCGAGGGCCTCCACCTGCAGTATCCGACGCGCGTCGTGTTCGACTCAGTGACGCTCGGCATCGACGAGGGGGATCGGATCGGCATCGTCGGGCGCAACGGCGACGGGAAATCGTCGCTGCTCGGGATGCTCTCCGGGCAGATCGCGCCGGATCGGGGCCGGGTCACGCGGCGCGGCGGCATCCGGATGGGGGTTCTCGACCAATCCGACACCCTGGGGGACGACGACACCGTCGGGCACGCCATCGTCGGTGACCGGCCCGTCCACGAATGGGCCGGTGATGCCGCGATCCGCGACGTCATCGGCGGACTCGTGCCCGACCTGCCCTGGGAGGCGCGCATCGGCACCCTCTCCGGTGGCCAGCGGCGCCGGGTCGCGCTAGCTGCCCTCCTCGTCGGCGACTGGGACATCATCGCCCTCGACGAGCCGACCAACCACCTCGATGTCGAGGGCATCGCCTGGCTCGCCGCGCACCTGAAGAACCGGTGGCCACGCACCGGGGGCGGGCTGCTCCTCATCACCCACGACCGCTGGCTCCTTGACGAGGTGGCCACGAGCACCTGGGAGGTTCACGACCGGGTGGTCGAGCCCTTCGAGGGCGGGTATGCGGCATACGTGCTGCAGCGGGTCGAGCGCGACCGGATGGCGGCCGCGACCGAAGCCAAACGGCAGAACCTCATGCGCAAGGAGTTGGCGTGGTTGCGCCGCGGGGCACCGGCGCGCACCTCAAAACCCAAGTTCCGGATCAACGCCGCCAACCAACTCATCGAGGATGTGCCGCCGCCGCGGGACCGGTTGGCCCTCTCCCGGTTGGCGGTGGCCCGGCTCGGCAAGGACGTCGTCGACCTGCTCGGCGCGTCGGTGGCCTTCGACGGGCGCGAGGTGCTCCGCGACGTCGAGTGGCGGATCGCGCCGGGGGAGCGCACCGCCATTCTCGGGGCCAATGGGGCGGGGAAGTCGACGCTACTGGGGTTGATCTCGGGCACGCTCGCACCCACGTCGGGGCGGGTCAAGCGAGGCAAGACGGTGCGGGTCGGGGTCTTGGACCAGCAGTTCCGGGAACTGACCGACATCGCGGGGGAGCGGGTGCGGGAGGTGCTGGCTCGCACGAAGGCGACCTATGTCGTCGACGGCAAGGAGATGACACCGGCCCAGTTGCTCGAGCGGCTCGGATTTGCCCGTGAGCACCTCTCGGCGCGGGTCGGGGAACTCTCCGGCGGTCAGAAGCGCCGGCTCCAACTGCTCCTCGTGCTGCTCTCCGAACCCAACGTCATGGTTCTCGACGAGCCCTCCAACGATGTCGACACCGACATGCTCGCCGCCATGGAGGACCTGTTCGACTCCTGGCCCGGCACGCTCATCGTCGTGTCCCACGACCGCTACCTCGTCGAGCGGATCACCGATCAGCAGTACGCGATCCTCGACGGGCGCCTGCGGCACCTGCCCGGTGGCGTGGACGAGTACCTCCGGTTGCGGGCGGCCGCGCCCGCCCCGGGGCCTGCGTATGCCGCGTCGACACCTCTGGCTTCGTCCGGTTCGCCCGGCCCCGCAGCCACTGGCAGCGGGGCCGTGGCTCGACCTTCGGGCTCCGGTGGGTCATCCGGCCCACTCGCTGGTGCGTTTGCTGGGGCGACGGCGGCGCAGCGTCGGGAGGCCCGCAAGACGATGGCGCGCGTGGAGCGGGCCCTGTCGCGACTGGCCGAGCGCGAGGCGAAGATCCATGAGGCGATGGTCGCGTCGGCCGCCGACCACGAGACCGCACTGGCCCTCGATACCGAGCTGCGCGGCATACGGGATGAGCGGGAGGCCCTGGAACTGGAGTGGCTCGAGGCAGCCGACCTGGCCGAGTGAGTTCCCCCGCCCATTCGAGGTATTAGCGCGCGGATTCCGCGGCGTGTTTACCTCGAATGGGGGCGTCAGGAGCGCTCGAGGGGGCGCAGGAGGCGGCGCAGCAGGGCGGCGAGGTCGTGGCATTCGGCGGGGGCGAGCTCGCTCAGGAGGGTGCGTTCGTGCCCGAGGAGGGCCTCCAGGGCGGCGTCGACGGTGCGCAAGCCGGCCGGGGTGAGGCGGACGATGACTCCGCGACCGTCGGTGACGCTGGGGTGGCGTTCGACGAGGCCGCGGGCGGCGAGCCGGTCGACCCGGTTGGTCATGGTGCCGCTGGTGACGAGGGTTTCGGCGACGAGTTGGCTGGGGGAGAGTTCGTAGGGGTCCCCCGCGCGGCGCAGCGCCGAGAGGACGTCGAACTCCCACCCGTCGAGGCTTTGCCCGGAGAACGCCTCCCCGCGGGCCTTTTCGAGGCGGCGCGCGAGCCGGGAAACGCGGGAGAGCACGGCGAGGGGGGCGACATCGAGGTCGGGCCGCTCGCGGCGCCAGGCCGCCACGATCCGGTCGACATCGTCGGAGCGGGTGGACGGCGGCATACCGATGAGCCTAGAGAACCAGAGCAGGTGACGGCGACTTCACGACCGACACGCCGCATAGGTCCCATCATTCACACCAGTCACTCCCGATACTGAAGTGAACGGGCGAACGTCGTACGTCGCCCATGTGGCTCCGCAAGGAGGTGCCATGCCCGCGCTCATTGATGGTTCTCGTACAAGCGCCCGGGTCGGCCGGCGGGTCGGCCGCCACGAAGGGCGACACGGAGGGCGCCACGCATCCGAGGTCACGGTGCGCTCGCCCAGCGGCTACGTTGGTCGGCACCGGGTGGTGGTGCCGACGGCCCCGTTGGCGGGGCGCTTGTTCGCGCCCCGGCGGTTGGTGCCGGCGCACTGAGGTATGCCGCGGACGGCCTCGGCGCGGACTTGGGCCCTGTGGTTGGGCCGGGTCCTGAGTCTGGCGTCGTGTGCCGGTAGTTGAGCCTGGTGAGCGTGTGGGTGGTGGCTTCGTGTCGGCCTGCTTGGTGCCGGCTACCGTGCAGTAGGTGGGGTGATCACAGCACCTTGTGCAGGGTAGGGGGCGGCGGGATGCGCATGCTCGCTGGCTTTCGGGTAGGTCAGCCCCGGTGTGGTGCTCGGGGTGGTCGTCGGGCGGGGGCTGGCGTGTCTAGTGCGGGCTTCCGTGCAGGAGGTGGGGTGATCACAACACCTGGTGCAGGGTAGGGGGCAGCGGGATGCGTGCCCGGTGCGTTCTCGGTGGACGAGCCCTCTCGTGTTACGCCGGGACGGTCGTCAGGAGGGCGAACCGGACTGTCCGAGAGCAGGATTGCGTTCGAGGCCGGTGAGGCCGTTCCAGGCGAGGTTGACCAGGTGGGCGGCAACCTCGCGCTTCTTGACCTTGTTGTTCTCGAGCCACCACTGGCCGGTGAGGGCGACCATGCCGACGAGCATCTGGGCGTACATGGGGGCGGCTTTGGCGTCGAGGCGTCGCGCCTTGAACTGGGCGACCATGATGTGTTCGACCTGGCTGGCGACGTCGGAGATCAGGCTGGCGAAGGATCCGGTTGACTGTCCTGTTGGGCTGTCGCGCACGAGGATTCGGAAGCCATCGGTCGACCCTTCGATGTAGTCGAGGAGGGCGAGGGCGGCGGCTTCGAGGATTTCGTGGCTCGAGGTGGACGAGGTCAGGGCCGCGGTGATGGCCCCGAGGAGGCGCGCGATTTCGCGGTCGACGACGACGGCATACAGGCCCTCCTTGCCGCCGAAATGCTCGTAGACCACGGGTTTGGACACCTTGGCGCGGGCTGCGATCTCCTCGACGGTCGTGCCTTCGAACCCTTTGTCCGCGAACAGGCTTCGCCCCACCTCGACGAGTTGTTCGCGGCGTTCCCGGCCGGTCATGCGGGCGCGCGAGTGCGGCGCCTTGGGTGATTTGGGGTCGGGGCTCACCCTCCCATTGTGCCGGTGGGGCGCCGTGGGTGTGCCGCGATGCGTCGGTATGCCGTCTGCTCGCGTAACCTGGGCCGGTGCGTCTTCGCATGAGGACGGCATTCCCCGGTTGGTCTGCTGGCAGGGCCCGCCTGACTTTGAATCAGGATTAGCGACGAAGGTTCGATTCCTTCCCGGGGAGCGCCAGCGAGCCGGGAAGGAATCTGGGGAGCCGCGGTCGGCACCGAGCGCAGCGAGGTGGCGGCGAGCGGCGGGCCCTTCCCGGGGAGCCATCTGCGCAGGTCAGCGCGGAGGACGCCGTAGATCTATCATGCCTCCCGGGGCCTCGAAAACGGCCCAGGTGTGCCCACAGGTGCGCCCTAACCGCCTTTCGGGTGCTCGATTCGCACAGTGAGGGACCGCGCTCAGAGTGAGGAGTGCTGGGGGGACGTGGACACCGCCCGGACCCGGCTGGAGCACCTCCACCCATCGGAACGCGCCCGGGTGCGAACCCTGGCAGCGGCCCGGGAGGACTGGGCGTAGTCGCCCGCTGTGACCCGCGCCCTAGCCGAGGCCGACACTCCCTGACACCATGACCTCGCATGAGCGACGCCGCGAGTGCACCGGCCGGCTGGCATCCGCAACCCGATGGCCGACTGCGCTACTGGGATGGCCAGGCATGGACCGACCACTACCAGGACCCGGCGTTCCCGGCGCCCAGGCAGGTTCCCCCACCGAAAAAGTCGAACCGCTGGATCATGTGGACCCTCATCGGCGCCGGCGCCCTCGTGATCCTCTTCATCGTGATCGGGGTGGCCGCCACGAGTGGCAGCACCCAGAGCACCAAGATCGCCGCAGCCACACCGAGCGCTCGAACATCGTCCCCGCGTGCATCCACCCCGGCCAGCACCCCAACCCCGTCGTCGGCCGCGACCACCGCAGCGCCCAGCCCCGCAGGTCCCAAACTCACCCCACAGCAGCAGAACGCCGTCCGCGCAGCCAAGAATTACCTCGGTTTTCACGGGTTCTCGCGCCAAGGCCTCATCGACCAATTGTCCTCACCGCACGGGGACAAGTACGCCGTCGAGGACGCCACTGCAGCCGTCGACAGCCTGACCGTCGACTGGAACGAGCAAGCGGCCAAGGCCGCCAAGGCGTACGTCAGCATGACCGGCTTCTCCTGCCAGGGCCTCATTGACCAACTGGCCTCCGATTACGGCGACAAGTTCACCGTCGAGCAGGCCACCTACGGCGCCAAGCAGACCAGCGCCTGCGGGTAGGCGGCGGCCATGTGTCGCTCGTGAAACACGTTTGTCGCGATAGCCAAGACTCTTGGCGCCCGACCTCCGTTCGCCGCGCAGGAGCCGCGAGGGCGGCCCCATCGATGCTCAGGTGAGTCTTGGTGCGGGACCCAACGCCGGTACTCGAATTGCAGGGTGCGCATACTAGGTTATGTCGTGCACAATGGACCGGTGGAACTGAGGTTCACGCAGGCGACTCGCAAACACCGCATCGGCAGAGCCCACGTGCGGTATGTCATCGCCTCCGTGACTCCCACGCCGATCGAGACCAACAATGGCGACCCGGCGTGGCTCTACGTAGGACCCGACGAGCGAGGCGTCGAACTCGAAGTCATCGCTGTTGAGAAGTCGGACGGCGCCCTCGTGATCATCCATGTCTTTCCCACCGCACTGAGGAGTAGATGAAGATGTCCCGTACTCCCCCCCGCGTCACCCTTGACACCCCCCTCGGGAAGTTCGTCGACCTCGATCTCGAGGATGTGCGCCTTCCTAGCGGCGCGCGTCTCACCAATGAACTGGCTGACGAGATCGTCGGGTCCGCGCTGCGAACTGCTGGTCGTCCCTCCCTCACCGCACCCGGGAAACGCTCACCGTCGGTGACGATTCGACTCCCAGAGTCACTCAACGACAAGTTGAGTGCTGAGGCCGCGCGCACCGGAAAGCGACGTTCGGACATCATTCGAGAGGCGCTCGCGTCACGGTTGGCGGGGTAGTCGTTGCTGCGCGTGCTTCGGAACCTGAAGTCACCGGGGCAGCGGCGGGTGGGGAGGCACGCAGAGGTGGCCCGTAGACTGGCGCGGTACGTCGAACCCCACGAGAGGGACTCTGCGTGAATGCCATCCCGGCAGCCGTCATTGTCTTGGCCGCGGGCGAGGGGACCCGAATGCGGTCCTCGACCCCAAAGGTGTTGCACCCCATCGGGGGCCTAGCCCTCGTCGGGCACGCCGTGCGCGCGGCCCGGGCCACCGGCGCTCCGCTCGTCGAGGTCGTGGTGCGACATCAGCGCGACCGGGTCGTCGAATACCTCGCCGCCTTCGACGAGTCCGTCGTCATTGCTGACCAGGACGAGATCAAGGGCACCGGCCGCGCCGCCGAATGCGGGCTGGACGCCCTGCCCGCCGTGACCAGCGGGACCGTCGTCGTCATGAACGGCGACCACCCCCTCCTCGACGGCGACACCCTCAACGGACTCATCGCGCGGCATACCGAGCAAGCGAACGCGGTCACCATCCTCACGGCCAACCTGCCCGACCCCACCGGCTACGGCCGGATCGTGCGTGGCAGCGACGGCAGCGTCGAGCGGATCGTCGAACACAAGGACGCGACCGACGCCGAGCGGGCCATCACCGAGACCAACGCCGGAATCTACGCCTTCGACAGCGAACTCCTCCGCAGTGCGCTCCACGAAATCGGCAACGACAACGCCCAAGGCGAGAAGTACCTCACCGACGTCGTTGCCATCGCCCGCCGACGCGGCCGACGGGTCGACGCGCACGTCGTCACCGACCTCTGGCCCACCGAGGGCGTCAACGACCGGGTCCAACTGGCCACCTTGGGCAAGGAACTCAACCGGCGCATCTGCGAACGCCACATGCGTGCGGGCGTCACCATCGTCGACCCGGCCACCACCTGGATCGACGTCGACGTGACCATCGGGGCGGATGCCACGATCCGGCCCAACACCGAACTCCTCGGCGCCACCAGCATCGGCGCCGGCGCGGTCGTCGGCCCCGAGGTCACCCTCACCGACACCGAGGTCGGCCCGGGCGCCACGATCCGCCGCGCCGAGGCCCTCCTGGCCGTCATCGGCGCCGAGGCCACCGTCGGCCCCTACTCCTACCTGCGCCCCGGCACCGTGCTCGGCCCCAAGGGCAAGATCGGCGGGTTCGTCGAGACCAAGAACGCCGACATCGGCGAGGGCGCCAAGGTGCCCCATTTGACGTATGCCGGTGACGTCACCATCGGTGCCGGCGCCAACATCGGCGCGGGCACCATCTTCGCCAACTACGACGGGGTGGCCAAGCACCACACCCGCATCGGCAAGCACAGTTTCGTGGGCTCCCAGACCGTGGTCGTCAGCCCGGTTCAGGTGGGCGACGGCGCCTATGTCGGGGCCGGCACCGTCCTCACCCGCAACGTCGAGCCGGGCGAGATCGCCATAGCGCGCGCGGGGCAGCGCAACGTCGCCGACTGGGTGGACCGGGCCCGCCCGGACTCCCCCACGGCCGCAGCCGCCCAGGCGGCGCGCGCCGCGGGCGCGAGGTTCGCGCCGACGGAGACGGAACGGCATACCGACAACACACCCGGTGCTACCGCGGAAGGTGACGCGCGATGAAAGAACGAGAGCGCGGCCCGTCCGCGAGCATCCGCAAGCGGGCCAAGCGGCGTCTCATGGTGTTCAGCGGGCGCGCCCACCCGGGCCTGGCCCAGGAGGTCGCGGCGCTGCTCGGCACCGAACTGGTCCCGACCAGCGCCTACAACTTCGCCAACGGCGAGATCTACGTGCGCTTCGAGGAATCGGTGCGCGGCTCCGACGCCTACGTCATCCAAAGCCACGACGCCCCGATCAACGAGGCGATCATGGAACACCTCATCATGATCGACGCGCTCAAACGGGCCAGTGCCAAGCGGATCACGGTCGTCATGCCGTTCTATGGGTACGCCCGCCAGGACAAGAAGCACCGCGGCCGCGAACCCATCAGCGCCCGTCTCATGGCCGACCTGTTCAAGACCGCCGGGGCCGATCGGCTCATCTGCGTCGACCTGCACACGAGCCAGATCCAGGGCTTCTTCGACGGCCCGGTCGACCACCTCATGGCGATCCCGGTGCTCTCGGAGTATGTCGCCGACAACTATGGGGGCGAGGACATCACGATCGTCTCCCCGGACGCGGGCCGGATCAAGGTGGCCGAGCAGTGGAGCAAGCGCTTCAACGGGGCGCCGCTCGCCTTCATCCACAAGACCCGTGACATCGACCGCCCCAACGAGACGGTCGCCAACCGGGTCGTCGGTGAGGTCGAGGGACGCGTGTGCGTGCTCGTCGACGACATGATCGACACCGGTGGCACGATCACCAAGGCCGCGGACGCGCTCATGGAGGCCGGCGCCAAGGAGGTCGTCATCGCGGCCACGCACGCGATCCTCTCCGGGCCGGCCATCGAGCGACTCGAGGCATGCCAGGCCCGCGAGGTCATCGTCACCAACACCCTGCCGATCCGTTCCGACCACGACTTGCCCTGGCTGAAAGTCCTCTCGATCGCCCCGCTCATCTCGGCGGCGATCAAGGAGGTCTTCCTCGACGGGTCGGTCACCTCACTCTTCGGCGGCCGCGCGTAGGCTCCCGTCATGAGTATGCCGCCGCTGCCGCCGACTGGTGACCGACCGGGCCAGCCTCCGCCGCTTGGGCCGGCGCAGATGTCGGGGCCGGGTCCGGCCTACTTGCCGGGGCCCGTCGCCGCGCAGCCGTTCCGGTGGTCGCACTTCTTCCTCGGCCTCGGGACACCCGCAGCGGTGGGCCTCATCGGGGTCCTGCTGCTGGTGGCCATCAATCGTTTGACGGGCGGCCCTTCAGGGTCAGGCGCCCTGCTCGTGGTCGGCATAGTCGTGCACCTGTTCCTGGTGGTCGGCGCGGTGGTGCTGTTGTTCTTCGCCAAGTGGAGGGCCTGGGGTGCGGGCCTGCTCGCCGGGTTCGCACTGGAGATGATCGTCGCCGCGGGCGCCTGCCTCGCGATTGCGTCGAGTTTGTCCGGGTGAGGCTTCCGTGATCCCCACACTGTGGGTGTTCGACACCCACTCGGTGTTCGTGGGCCTGGGGGCGGCGGTGGCCATCCTGGTGTTCGTCCTTGAGGCACGTCGTCTCGGGCACACCGACGAGCGGGTCGCCTATATCGCCACGGGCGGACTGGTGGGGGGTGCAGTTTTCATGCGGCTGGGGACCTGGGCCCAACACCTCGACCCGCGCGCCAACGCCTCCCTGGTCGAGCAGTGGCTCTACGGCAATCGCTCCGTCCTCGGCGGTTTGCTCGGAGCCTGGCTAGGGGTGCACCTGGTCAAGCGGCTCACCGGCTATCGGCGGCGCACCGGGGATGTGTTTGCCCCGGCGGTGGCTGCCGGGATGGCGGTGGGGCGGGTGGGGTGCTTTCTCACCGAGGCGCCGGGGACGCCGACGGGGGCAGGGTGGGGGATGGTGCTTGATCCGAACACTGCGGCTCGGGTGGGGGCACCAGCGGGGGTGGCGTTGCATCCGTCGTTTCTCTACGAGATCGCTTTTCACGCGCTGGCCTTTGCGGTGCTGTGGGGATGGGCGCGGCATCAACAGTTTGCGCCGGGTGAGACGTTTGTCGCCTACATCGCCGCCTATGCAATCTTCCGGTTCGGCGTGGAGTTCGTCCGGGGCAACGAAGTGGTCTGGCATGGCCTGACTAGGCCGCAGTTGTTCTTGGCGGTCACCGCGCCCCTGCTGGTGGCCCGAGTGATCTGGCTGGTGGCGTCGGGTCGGTTGCGCCCGCGGGCGGGGGCGGCCATTTCATGAGTCGTCCCGCACTCACGCGCCCGCCGCTTGGGCCCGGTATGCCGTTGCGCGGCGACCGCATTCACCGGTACGTCACCGCTTTCTGTCCGGTGTGTCACGAGGATGAGCCCCAGCGCCCGCTGGCCCAGGTGGCCAGACTCGGCGGTTGGCTGGTCGAGCGCGACGACCGGATCTGGCTCGAACGCGGCTGCCCGACCCATGGCCTGGTGCGCACCCTCTACGACGAGTCTCCCGAGATCCTGCGCTATCTGGAGCAGTGGACCGCGCCGACCAAGATTCATGAGCCCGACGTGCGCGGCAACTGGTTGCCGATGCCGGCGGCGTTCGCCGATGGCCTTCCCGAGTTGCACACGCAACACACGTGCATCCTGGTCGAGGAGGTGCTCGACAACTGCAACCTCAGATGCCCGACCTGCTTCGCCCAGTCCGGCCCGGCGCAGGCCGGGGTGGCCCCGGTCGCCGAGATCCTCGCCAACGTCGATGCCCGGCTGGCCAAGGAGAACGGTCGCCTGGACGTGCTCATGCTCTCCGGCGGCGAGCCCACGCTGCACCCTCAACTGCCCGAACTGCTGGATGCGCTGGTATCCCGACCGATCGTCCGGATTCTGCTCAATACCAACGGGCTGACCCTCGCGCGTGACGATGCCCTGTTGGCCCTGCTCGCTGCTCACCGGGAGCGTGTCGAGGTCTATCTGCAATTCGACGGGCCCTCCCCGCAGGCCTCGATTCATCATCGCGGTGCCGACCTGACCCGATTCAAGGAGCGCGCCGTGGAGCGGCTCTCCCGGTCCGAGATCTTCACCACGCTGGTGATGACCGCGGCGCTGGGGGTCAACGACGACCAGATCGGGGCAGTGGTGCGCCTGGCCCTGGACACGCCCTATGTCGGTGGCGTGTCGATCCAGCCGGTGTTCGGCTCCGGGCGGGTGGCCACGGCCGGGATCGACCCGCTCGACCGACTCACCCACACAGGCGTGCTGGCGCGTTTGGGGCCACAAACCGCCGGGGAGGTCACGTGGCGCGACCTGACGGCGCTGCCGTGTTCGCACCCGCACTGTTGCTCGGTGGGCTATCTGTTGCGCGACGACGGGGGCGTCTGGCGCTCCTTGGCCGCGCTCGTGGGCCACGACCGTCTCAAGGACCTGCTCGATCTCGATCCGGAGCTGCTGGCCAACCGGATCGCCGATACGCACCTGCCGCAGGCCCTGCGTTCGGCGGTCAAGTCCTCACTGCTGGACCTGCTCTCCGAGCAATCGTCGCTCTCCGGGCCGCGGATGGGACAGGTGTGGCGCGACATCTGTCAGACCTGTGACTTGGGCATGGGTACCTTGACCACGCTGGCCGCGGGCAAACTCCCCGGCCAGGCGACGCGCCTACGTCGGCTCCTCGGCGATCGGGTCGTGCGGATCACGGTCAAGCCCTTCATGGACCTCAATACCATGATCGAGGAACGCCTGACGCAGTGCTGCGTCCACGTGGGCGCGTTCGGCTCCTCCGCGGGGCCGGCGCGCCATCAGTGCCTGCCGTTCTGCGCCATGCAGGCGTGGGCGCCGCTGGCCGCGACTCGGCTCTCCACGGCCACCGGCGGCCCGCAGCGGCGGCCGGGTGCGCGGCATACCGACCTCGAAAGGTGAGCCATGAGTGAGAGCCGCGATCCGCGACTGGTGACCCCGGCGCGAGCGCCCGAGCCGGAGGCGCCGTTCGACCCCCTTCGGCTGTGCATCTTCACGACCGTCGCCCTCCTCGGCTGGTTGACCGGGCCGGTGGCGGTTCTCGTCTTCGCCATGGTCGGGTTCGCGGGGTACTGGCGGGCCCGGCGGGGTGGGCTGCTCACGAGCAAGTGCTACCTGCGGGACACCCGGTTGGTGCTGGCCTATCTGGGCGTGATTGCGCTCGCCGCACTCGCCGGGATCGTGGGCTGGTGGATGGGTTACCGCCTGCCGTGGTGACCGTTCAGCGGGTCGACTTGCGGGCTCGGTAGGCCGCGGCGTGCGTTCGGTTGGCGCAGGCGGTGTCGCAGAACTTGCGAGAATGGTTCTTGGACAGGTCGATGAGGACGCTGTCGCAATCGGCGGCGATGCAGACCTTGAGCCGGTCGGTCTGTTCGGCGCGGATGAGATCGACCAGAGCCATCGCCGCCTCGACGGCCACCCGGGTGGCGAACGGCGCGTCGATCGGCACGGCATGGATATGCCAGCCGAAGTTGTCGTGCCGGGCCAGTTGGGGAAGGGCTCGGTAGTCGCGCAGGAGGGCGTTGACGCGGTCGACGAGGTCGGCCTCGCCGCGGCGCGCCACCGCCCAGAGGTCGTGGAGGGTATGCCGCACCGCATGCAGGTCGGCGAGGTCGCCGGCGGTGGCCGGCCGGGTCCCGGTCCACTGCCAGGTCCGGTAGAAATCGAGAGCCTGGGCGATGCTGCCGAGATCCTCGGCTCGGGAGGCTCCGAGGCCGGGGGTGGTGTTGACGAAGGCGGCTAGCGCGTCGAGTTCGAACTCCGTATCAGGGGTAAAGACCCAGTTGACTCCTGACATGTCGCGCCTTACCGTCATGCCCAACAGGGTACTTTGCTCCTGACGCGGCGTGGTGCCGCACGCGCTCGGCATACCGAGCGGCACGGCATACGGACAAGGAAGGGGACGCGGCATGGTCGAGCGGTTCACCGCCTCGGCAGGGCGGCAACTCGTCGGCGTCGTCCTCGTCGTCGTCGCCTCCTTCGCGTTCGGCACCTCCGGGGCGTTCGCCAAGTCGCTGCTGCACGCGGGCTGGTCACCGGGGGGCGTGGTCACCTGGCGCGTCGTCCTCGCGGCCGTCGTCATGGTCCCCGTCGCGGGGTATGCCGTCCGCGGCCAGTGGGCGCTGGTCCGGCGCAACTGGGTGCAGATCCTCGTCTTCGGGCTGGTCGCCGTCGCCGGGTGCCAATTCGCCTACTTCAATGCCGTCGAGCGGCTCTCGGTGGCGATGGCCCTCCTGCTCGAATACAGCGGCGTCGTCCTCGTCGTCTTCTGGGCCTGGCTGGTGCGCGGCCAGCGCCCGCACCGGCTCACCGTCGCCGGGATGGTCTTGGCCGTCGTCGGGTTGCTCTTCGTGCTGCAGGTCTTCTCGGGGTTGCACCTGAGTTGGCTCGGTGTCGCGTGGGGCCTACTCGCCGCCTCCGGATTGGCGACGTTCTACCTGATGGCCAGTCACGAGCACGGTGACTCGCTGCCGCCGATCACGCTCGCCGGGTTCGGACTCGGGGTCGGCGCCGTCGTGCTCATCGCTTGTGCCGGCCTCGGCCACATCGACTACACGACCGCCCGCGAGGCCGTGAGCATCGGCGGGTTCCTCGCCCCGTGGTGGGTGCCGGTCGCCGAACTCTCCCTCGTCGCCGCCGCCCTCGCCTACGGGGTCGGCGTCGTCGGCACCCGGATGGCCGGCGCCACGGTGTCCTCGTTCGTCGGCCTCACCGAGGTGCT
This sequence comes from Actinomycetes bacterium, assembly GCA_029778715.1. Taxonomy (GTDB): domain Bacteria; phylum Actinomycetota; class Actinomycetes; order Actinomycetales; family Dermatophilaceae; genus Phycicoccus_A. The sequence goes on from JAKOPT010000011.1 coordinate 20,002, forward strand.
CTTCGCGATCCTCATCGCCTGGCTCGTCCTCGGCGAACTCCCCACCTGGGGTCAACTGGGCGGCGCCGTCCTCGTCCTCGCCGGCGTGGTCGCCGTGCGGATCGGCGAGGCGCGGGTCGTGTCGGGCGAACCGGTGGTCGTCGAGTTGCCGGTCGGGCCCACGGAGGAGAGCGGGCGGCATACGGTGCCGATTTCCTGACCCCTGGGCCGATCGCCTAGACTCAGGCAGTTGCCTCGGCGAGGGACGATGCACCGGCCATTGACGCCCGGCGCCATATGACAGGTCGTCCGTGATCGACGCGGTGGTGCCTGACCCGACGGGGTGAGAGCGCTGGCGCGCCGATCAGCCCCCGCCCATGTCCGTGCCGCGTCCCGCGTCGAGGCCCCACCCGCGTGGCAACCGTCACGCTCCGTCCCCTTCGGGTCCCGGTCTCCTGCCGGCCCCGTCCCCGTTGTTCCAAGGAGTCCTCGTGTCCGAGACCAAGCTCGTCGCCGAGCCGCGCACCCAGTTCGGCAAGGGCGCGGCCCGCAAGATCCGCCGCGACCACAAGATCCCCGCCGTCATGTACGGCCACGGCGCCAAGCCGATCCACATCACCTTGCCCGGGCACGACTCGATGATGGCCCTCAAGGCCGCCAACGCGCTGCTCACCATCGTCCTCGGCGACGAGGAGCACCTGGCCCTGGCCAAGGACGTCCAGCGCGACCCGATCAAGCCGGTCATAGAGCACGTCGACCTCGTCATCGTCCGCCGCGGCGAGAAGGTCACTGTGAGCGTCCCGGTCCACGTCGAGGGCGAAGCCGCCTCCGACGCCGTCGTCACCACCGACCACACCGAGCTCGAGCTCGAGGTCGAGGCCACCCACATTCCCGAGACGATCGTCGTCTCCGTCGAGGGCCTGGCCGCCGGCACCCAGATCCTGGCCGGTGCGGTCACCCTGCCCGAGGGCGCGACCCTGGTCACCGCCCCCGAGGCTCTCGTCGTCAACATCACCGCCATGGTGTCCGAAGAGGCCCTGTCCGCCGACCTCGCCGGTGAGGGTGCGTCCACCGAGGCCGCCGAGGCGTCGGCCGACGAGGCCTGATCGCCGCTCTTTTCCGTATGCCGCAGCGGCCCGGTTCCCCACTCGGGAACCGGGCCGCTGCGGTTCATGGCCCTCGCCCACGGCCTCGCGATGCGTGAACACGACCGGCGGCGCGGCATACTTGTCGGTTGTGACTGACGGACCCTGGGCGATCGTCGGGCTCGGGAACCCCGGCCCGACCTATGCGGGCAACCGCCACAACGTCGGCGCCATGGTGCTCGACGAACTCGCCCGCCGCGCCCAGGTGAGCCTCAAGGCGCACAAGGCGCGCGCGGTCGTCGCCAGCGCCCGCCTCGGGATGCTCCCCGGCGGCTTTCCCGGCCCGGCGGTGATCCTCGCGGTGCCCAACTCCTACATGAACGAGTCCGGCGGCCCCACGAAGTCCCTCCTCACCTTCTACTCGATCCCGCCCGAGCGGCTCGTCGTCATCCACGACGAACTCGACATCCCCGCCGGCGACGTGCGCCTCAAACTCGGCGGCGGCGAAGGCGGCCACAACGGGCTGCGCTCCATCTCGAACTCGCTGGGCACCAAGGATTATCACCGAGTCCGGGTCGGTATCGGCCGCCCCCCGGGCCGGATGGACCCCGCCGACTTCGTGCTCCGCGACTTCTCCCCGGTCGAGCGCAAGGACCTGCCCTTCCTCATCGACGATGCCGCCGACGCCGCCGAACTCCTCGTCACGCAGGGACTACTGGCGGCCCAGCAACGGTTCCACTCCCCGTAGCCCGTTCATCCTGCACACCAATTGCTGTGGTGGTAGCGTGCTGACACGGTCCCTCCGACCGCGCAGGAGGCGACGGGGGGGGAAGGAAGCAGACCGAAAGGTCGGTGCAACGCGTGAGAACAAGAATGCGCAGAATCAGTGTCGCTCTCATGGCTGGTATTTTCATTATCGGAATGGGGGGCGTAGCAACTGCAGCAAGCGGAGGGGGGGCTATCGGGTATTGCTCCAACTTCCACGTCAACCTCTCGACCGACTCAGCGTCAGGAGCAGTCGCCCACACGATCGGCAATACCAACTGGAGTTGGTATAACTACTCAAGGACCACGAGGTACAGTTCAAAGAACTCGCCCTATGAATACTACGGCTACAGCACCGGTGGGACGCTCTACTCCCTCAACACCTGGTGCTCGTGAGACCTAGCCCGCCGATGAGGAGGGCGGCGGTGGTCGCCGCCCTCCTCATGTGCGCCTCATGTTCGGCGACTCCGGGGCCGTCGGCGGCCCCAAGCCCAACGAAGTTCGCACCGGATCGGGAGTTGTTCGCCCCCATGATGAAGTCCTGTCTGGAGCGGGCCGGGTACGCCGTCACGATCCGCGACGACGGCGGCATCACCGGCAACACCGCACCCGATGGGGTGAAGGGAGCGGAGCTGCAAAAGGCCAATGCGAAATATGATGCAGCCTTGCAGGCATGCCTCAAGGAGACGGGTTTCGATTTACCGGCCCGCATCAGTCCCGAGGAGGATTACCAGCATTATCTCAAGGTGAATGCCTGTTACCGATCCCTGGGCTACGACGTCGTAGACCCGACCTTCGAGCAGTTCACCCACGACGGGGGTCCGCGTCGTATGGATGCCCTCCCGAAGGCTGGAGAAGCCTTGAACAAGGCAATCGCCGCATGCGAGAGATGATTCGACAACGGTCCCTCTTCGATTCACGCTGGGCCATAGCGCTGGGTGTCGTGACTGTTGCTGCAGTTCTTTTCGCCGTCGGAATGTTCCTCACCGGCCGCGACGTCACGAAGAGCACCCCAGGCCAGGCGACGGTGGAAGCCAGTCAAGGCACCATTGAAGATTCCCTAGAGGTCAAGGCCCGGTTTAGCTGGTCCGCGGCGGGACGATTCGACGTCTTAGCCTCCGGGCGTGTGACTGGGAGTGTGTCAGGCGAGGTCGTCCGCGAGGGTGACTCGATCCTCCTCATTGATGAGCGTCCAGTGACCGCCCTGACCGGCACGGTGCCGGTCTACCGGGACCTCACCGAAGGAGTCCGAGGGGAGGATGTCCGCCAACTTCAGGACTTTCTAAGCAGGCACACCCTGTCGCTGTCGGTCGACGGCGTCTTCGGTAGTTCCACATCGCGTGCGGTCCAGCGGTGGAACTCCAGCCGAGGCTGCGCGTGCGGCTCAAGCGTCCCGGCCGGCTCTATCGTCTTCGTTCCTGAGTTGCCGACCCGGATGCGCGCTGCCGACGGGCTCCGTCTGGGAGCGCCCGTGCCGAGCCCGGCGCTAGAGGTCGTGGGCCTGCAGCCGAGCGTCTCCGTGACGGTCCAGGCCGGGGAGGCAGCGAGAATCCCCGCAGGAGCGGTCGTCCGGGTCGCCCTACCTGCCGGCGACGTCCAAGGCAAGGTCGCGGCGGCTGGCATGGATGACGGCAAGGGCGGCGTCGTGTTCCCTGTGGTCCTTGACCACGCCGATTGCCAAGCCGCCAAGTGTCCCCCACCGAGCAGCGCAGAGGGTGCGTCCACGGTGCCGGCTGTTCTGACTGTGGTCCCGAAGACGAGCGGTGTCCTCGTCCCTGCGGGAAGTGTCGGGGTGGCGGCCGACGGGGGTGCTTTCGTCACCTTGCCGGACGGTAAACGTGTCGTGGTCACCCTGGGTGCCACAGCCCGAGGCCTCATCGTGGTGCGGGGGGTTCAATCAGGGACCCGCATTCTCGCGCAGGCTCGCTGATGCTCCTCACGACTCACGGTCTCGGGATCGGTCACACCAAGGGGCGGCCGCTGCTGAGTGACCTTGACATCTCGGTGAGTCAGGCGGAAATCCTCGCGTTGACGGGTCGGTCCGGCTCGGGGAAATCGACGCTGCTCTACACTCTGGGCACCCTGATGCGTCCGTTAGTCGGCGAGGTCGTCATCGAGGGGGAGCCCGTCACTACCTGGCCGCAGGCGCGGCAAGCAGCCTTCCGGGCACGAAGGCTAGGGTTCGTTTTCCAGGATGCACTTCTCGATGCCGGCCGGTCGGTCATCGACTCTGTCACGGAGGCTTCGCTGTATGCCGGGGTGTCCCGGGGGTCGGTTCACCAGCGCGCGCTCGAACTCCTGTCGAAGCTGGAGGTCACCGATCTTGACCGGCGCCGGCCCGGCGAGGTGTCGGGTGGCCAGGCGCAGCGCATCGGGGTGGCACGCGCGCTGCTGATGTCTCCGCGCCTGGTGCTGGCAGACGAGCCGACGGGCAACTTGGATCCGCAGTCGGGCGCGGTTGTCTTGAATGTGCTGCGCGAGTATGCCGACCAGTCCGGATCCGGGGTCGTCATCGCTACCCACGATCCCGTGGTGGTGGGGCTGTGCGATCGCGTGGTCAACCTTCCATGAAAGCACGTCTGCTCGTCGGGGAAGCCGTCGCCGACCTCCGGTCGCAGCGCTGGCGAACCGTGCTGCTGATCGGCTCGCTCGCCACCTGCCTCATCCTCCTCTTCGGCGTCGAATCGCGCGTTGTCCAGACGCGCGCCTCCCTGGATGCGGCGATAGATGCGCCCGGTGCTCGGCTCATCCGGATCACGGCCTATGACACTGCGGTGCAGGTGTACCCCCCACAGATCGATGCGCTCCGTTCGCTCTCGGTGGCGCGGGCGGTGTTCGCGATCACGGCACCGGAGGGTGCGCGATCCCGAGCCACGCCTGCCCTCGGCGACGGGACCGTGCGCTGGTATGAGGGGCTCATACCGCCGCAGACCGCGTCACCGCCCTGCCGAAGCGCCATGGCAGGTCCCCCGGCGGCTGCGTCGGTCGGGCTGCCGGATGCCGTCGGAGATCTCCGGACCGAGCACGGGATGGTCTCGCTGGGTGGCCTGTGGGCCATCCCCCGCGAACTGGGCTTCCTGTCCGCAACAGTGCTGGTCAGGGCCTGCGAAGGTGCTCCACCGATGAAGGAACTCGTCATCGTCGTCGACGATCCTCAGCACCTCGAGGCGGCGACTGCTGCAGGAGTCGCGCTCTTCTCGGCCACGGATGCATCCAAGCTCACGGTGCGCTCCGAGCAGCATGCGCTCGACCAGCAGCGATCGCTACTACGGATCGTTGAGGCGGATTCGAGGGCGCTCCAGCGATGGGTGGCCCTCGCCCTCACGGCGATTGCGACACTTCTGCTGGGCTCGTATGTCGTGCAGCGTCGAAGCGAGTTCGGGCGACGTCGAGCTATCGGGGCAACATCGTCGTGGGTCGCCTGCCTGGTGCTTGTCGAGGCACTCGTCTCTGCCCTGGTCGCCTGTGCCCTGGGGGTCACCGTCGCTCTAGTCGCGCAGCGAATGCTCATGCCTGGTGGCTTCTCGTGGGCGTTCGCGGCCGGGGCGGCGTGCATGACCCTGGCAGCCAGCGCCCTTGGGGCGGTCATCCCCGCGTTCCTTGCGGCCTCCGCGGACCCCATCCGGGAAGTTCGCGTCCCCTGATCTGCCGGTGATCGGGGCTCCTGTCGTGAGGCCAAGCGCACCGAAGTTGAGGTCGGCGGGTGGAGGAGCGGCCTTGAGAGGGACCTAGGGTTGTCACGATGTCTGAGTCACGACCTGCCCTCGCCCGCCTCCTCGATGCGGTCCATGCCGATCCTCGGATCGCCGCCCTCGTCGCGGATATTCGCAGCGCGGACACCGCCGACGTCTCCGTGGCGCCCGGCGCCCGGGCCGCCGTGGTCGCCGCGTTGGCCGAGTATGCCGCCGAGCCGGGTGCTGCTGCCGGGGCCGCAACCTCCCGGCCGCTTCTCTTGGCCACGGCCACCAGCCGGGAGGCCGAAGACCTCGTCGCCGCCCTGTCCACCCTGCTCCCCGCGCAGGTCATCGGGCTCTTCCCCTCCTGGGAGACGCTGCCCCACGAACGTCTCTCGCCCCGCTCGGACACCGTCGGCGCCCGGCTCGCGGTGCTCCGCCGGTTGGCGCACCCCGATCCGGACGACACGGCATACGGGCCATTGCGGGTCGTCGTCGCCCCCATCCGGGCCGTCCTCCAACCCATCGCCAAACACCTCGGCGACCTCGCCCCGGTCGCGCTGCGCGCCGGTGACACCGCGCCCCTGGAGGGCGTCGTCGAGGCGCTGGCGGCGGCGGCATACCACCGGACCGACCTGGTCGAGCGGCGCGGGGAGTTCACGGTGCGCGGCGGCATCCTCGACGTGTTCCCGCCGACCGAGGACCACCCGGTGCGGGTGGAGTTCTGGGGCGATGAGGTCGAGGAGATCCGCTGGTTCAAGGTTGCCGACCAGCGCAGCCTGGAAATCGCCGAACACGGCCTCTGGGCCCCGCCCTGTCGCGAACTCCTCCTCACCGAGCAGGTCCGCACCCGCGCCCGGGCCCTGGCCACCCACCTGCCCGGCGCCCGCGACCTGCTCCTCAAGATCGCCGAGGGGATCGCCGTCGAGGGCATGGAGTCCCTGGCGCCGGCCCTGCTCGACGGCATGGAGACCCTCCTCGACGTGCTCCCCGGCGACGCCGCGGTCGTGCTCATCGACCCCGAGCGGGTTCGCACGCGCGCCCATGATCTCGTGGCGACCAGTCAGGAGTTCCTCGAAGCCGGTTGGGCCAACGCCGCCTCGGGCAATGCGGTGCCCATCGACCTCCAGGAGGTGCTCGGGTCCAGTTCCTACTGGTCCATCGCCGACCTGCGCGCGCATGCCCGCGATCTCGACCTGCCCTGGTGGGACCTCACCCCCTTCACTCTCGACACCGAGATCGGCGACGAGGCCCTGGCCAGCGGCACCGCGGCCGCTCCGACCTACCGCGGCGACCTGGAGACGGCCGCCGCCGATGTGACCGGCTGGCTGCGCGAGGGCTGGCGGGTGGCGATCGTCACCGATGGTCCCGGGTCGGCCAAGCGGGCCGCCGACGTGCTCGCCTCGGCCGGGGTGCCGGCGCGTCTCGAATCCCCCTTGGGTCTCCTTGAGGGTGGTGTCGTCCATGTGACCGCGGCTCGCTTGGGGCGCGGCTTCCTGTTGCCCGACAGCCGGATCGCCGTCCTCACCGAGGCCGACCTCACCGGCGCCGGGGCCGCCACCGGGGGGTCGACCAAGGACATGCGCCGGATGCCGTCGCGGCGGCGCAACCAGGTCGACCCGCTCCAGTTGCGGCCCGGCGATTTCGTCGTCCACGAACAGCACGGCGTCGGCCGGTTCGTCGAGATGATGCAGCGCACCGTCCAGGGCGCCACTCGCGAATATCTCGTGATCGAGTATGCCGCGAGCAAACGTGGGCAGCCCGCCGACCGGCTCTTCGTCCCCACCGATCAGCTCGACCAGGTCACCCGGTATGTCGGGGGCGAACAGCCCACCCTCAACAAACTGGGGGGCTCGGACTGGCAGGCCACCAAGAGCCGCGCCAAACGGCACGTCAAGCAGATCGCCGGCGAACTCATCCGGCTCTACTCGGCCCGGATGGCGACCACCGGGCACCCGTTCGGTCCCGACACGCCCTGGCAGCGCGAACTCGAAGACGCCTTCGCCTACGTGGAAACCCCCGACCAGTTGAGCACGATCGACGAGGTCAAGGCCGACATGGAGCGCGGCATACCGATGGATCGCCTCATCTGCGGCGACGTCGGCTACGGCAAAACCGAGATCGCGGTGCGCGCGGCCTTCAAGGCGATCCAGGACGGCAAGCAGGTCGCGGTCCTCGTGCCCACCACGCTGCTCGTCCAGCAGCACCTGCAAACCTTCACCGAGCGGTACGCCCAGTTCCCGGTGCGGGTCAAGGCGCTCTCGCGGTTCCAGTCCGACGGTGAGGCCAAGGCCGTCATCGAGGGTTTGGCCGACGGCAGCGTCGACCTCGTCATCGGCACCCATCGGCTGCTGTCCAAGGCCATCCGGTTCAAAGACCTCGGCCTGGTCGTCATCGACGAGGAACAGCGCTTCGGGGTCGAACACAAGGAACAACTCAAGGCGCTGCGCACCGCCGTCGACGTCCTCGCCATGTCGGCCACCCCGATCCCGCGGACCCTCGAAATGGCCGTCACCGGCATCCGGGAGATGTCGACCCTCGCCACCCCGCCCGAGGAGCGCCACCCCGTCCTCACCTACGTCGGGGCCTACGACGAGAAGCAGGTGACCGCCGCCATCCGCCGCGAACTCCTGCGCGAGGGCCAGGTGTTCCTCGTCCACAACAAGGTCTCGACCATCGAAAAGGCCGCCAGTCGCATTCGTGAACTCGTTCCCGAGGCCCGGGTCGCCACCGCCCACGGCAAGATGTCCGAGGGCCGCCTCGAACAGGTCGTCCTCGACTTCTGGGACAAGAAGTTCGACGTCCTCGTCTGCACGACCATCGTCGAAACCGGCCTCGACATCTCCAACGCCAACACCCTCATCGTCGAACGCGCCGACCGCCTCGGCCTGTCTCAACTCCACCAGTTGCGCGGCCGCGTCGGCCGCGGCCGGGAGCGGGCCTACTCCTACTTCTTCTACCCGCCCGAGGCCCCCCTCACCGAAACCGCGCACGACCGGCTCCAGACGATGGCCAGCCACACCGACCTCGGTGCCGGGATGCAGATCGCCATGAAGGACCTCGAAATCCGCGGCGCCGGCAACCTCCTCGGCGGCGAACAGTCCGGGCATATCGCCGGCGTCGGCTTCGACCTCTATGTGCGCCTCGTCGGCGAAGCCGTCGCCAACTTCAAGGGCGACACCGATGCCGAGGACCTCGCCGAGATCAAGATCGAGCTGCCCGTGGACGCTCACCTGCCCCACGACTACGTCCCGGGGGAGCGGCTGCGCCTCGAGGCCTACAAGAAACTCGCCACCGTCGCCGACGAGGCCGGCCTCGCCGAAATCGAGGCCGAATTGCGCGACCGCTACGGCGCGCCACCGGAGCCGGTGCGCAACCTCCTCGAAGTGGCCCGCCTTCGCACCGTCGCCCGCGCTGCCGGAATTGGCGATATTGCGGTGCAGGGCAACTTCATACGGTTCGGGCCGCTGGAGTTGCGGGAAAGTCAGACGCTGCGCCTCCAGCGCCTCTACAAGGGGGCCATCGTCAAACCGGCCCTGCGCCAGATCCTCGTCCCCAAACCGATGACCGCGCCCGTCGCCGGCCGGCCCCTGCGCGACCGCGACATCCTCACCTGGGCCGCCTCGCTCATCAGGGCCGTTGTCATGGACAATGTGGGGGTCGCGGCGAGCGTGGCCACCTAACCGGGTGACCCAGCCCAACCGCGACCTCACGACTGGTCGCCTCGCCGACCGGGCCGGTCACTGGTGCCGGTGCGGACGGCATACGAAATCGAAGGAAGGACCCACCCCGTGTCGCTTCGTGTTCGCGCCGCGCTGGCCTCCGTGGCCGCCGCCGGTGCCCTTGTCCTCTCCGGGTGCGGCAGCGCGGACGTGGCGGCCCGAGTAGATGGCCAGGTCATCACCGAGTCCGACGTGGCGGCCGTCGTCAAGGACCTGAATGCCGCCTACCCCGGTCAGCAGCAACCCGTGACCAGTGCGGCGGCGTTGCACGCACTCATCCAGGCCCCCACGCTCATTGCGTATGCCGAAGCGCACGGCTTCCCGCAGACTGCCTCGGCGGCGAGGGCCCAGATTCCCATTCCCGATCCCTCCGACGCGACGGTGCAGGCCCTGCGGTGGGTCGCCGTCAGCAAGCAACTGTCGCAGCAGGACAACATCGCCTTGGCGGCCACGTTCAGCCAACTCAAGGTCGACGTCAACCCCAAGTACGGCACCTACGATCCGGCGACCGCCGGGCTGACGTGGGTGTCGCCGAACTGGCTCCACGTCATCCCCGCGCAGCAGTAGCGCCATGACCATGGCGGAGATGCCGCCGGGTCGGGGTTCGGCGCTAGGTCGAGGTGGAGCGCCCGCAACGGGTCATCTCGCGCTGGTCATTACCTCCCCGCGGGTGGCGCCGGGGCTGCTCAGCCGCGCCGCGTGGCGGGCCATCGAGGGCGCCGAGGTCGTGTGGGCGCTCTCTCTCGACGAACCGTTGGCGGTGGCCGTTGCCGATGCCGGGCTGCCCGTCGAGTCGTATGCCGCGGGCTCGCCTTCCGAGGCGGGGGCCGGCGTGGGGGAGGGCCCGGGTGCGCTCGCGCGCGCGCTGGTCTCCCAGGCGGTGAGTGCGTCGGTCGTGTGGCTGGGCTCGGCGGACGGCGACCCGGGCCTGACCGACGCGATCGCCACCGAGGTCTCGAGGCTGGAATGGCCTCCGCCCGTCGAATTGGTCGTCGGGTCCTGGGATGTGCCGGGGGCCCGCCTACTCGACGTCGTGGCTGTCATGGATCGGCTCCGGTCGCCGGGCGGGTGCCCGTGGGATGCGCAGCAGACGCACGAGTCGCTGCTGCCCTATCTCGCCGAGGAGTCGGAGGAGTATGCCGAGGCGGTGCGTTCCGGAGACCGGGCGCACATGGCCGAGGAGTTGGGGGATGTGCTGCTTCAGGTGGCGTTTCACGCCCGGGTCGCTGAGGAAGATGCCAGCCAGCCCTTCGACATCGACGATGTTGCCGCCGGATTGGTCGAGAAGTTGGTGCGTCGCCACCCGCACGTGTTCGCCGATGTCGAGGCGTCCACACCCGAGGAGGTCGCGGCCAACTGGGAGCGCATCAAGGCCGAGGAGAAGGCGCGAGCCGCCCGTCGGTGACCCGAGCATCACTGGTGGGTGTGGCAGAGGGCGACGGGACGGCATACCCGACGGGTCCCGGCCTGCGGGAGAGCGGGAGGCCGTTGGCTGAAGAGTCCTGGTCGTGGGGACAACCACCGGGCTGCAGCGAAGCCACTCCTGCTCGAACCGTCCGCCATGTGATAGCAGATTGCAAGCACGGGCCGTGCCCACGCTCTATACCCGCGACATCAGTGACGAGACTGCCGCCGCGCTCAAGGCTCGAGCGGCCGAGCACGGGATGTCCTTGTCGGCCTACGTCGGTGCCGAATTGGCCAAGATGGCCGCGCGCCCGACGAACGCCGATATCGCCGCCCGGTTGCGCAATCGCGATCGGTCGACCGGCCCGACCATCGACGACATTCTGGAGGCTTCGACCTCGCCCCCAGCCACCCGATCGCGATGGCGGGGGGAAGGCGACGGCGGGTCGGTTCGACGGAGAAGTCCGGAAGGCGACGGCGGCTAGGCTGACGCGGTGATCGTGGTCGTCGGTGGTGCCGTCATGGACCTGAAGATGCAGACGATCCGGGCCGCGACGCTGCGCACGAGCAACCCGGCGCGCGCCTCCTGGACCCCGGGCGGGGTGGGCCGCAACATTGCCGAGAACCTCGCCCGCCTCGGATCCCCGGTCCACCTCGTTGCGGCCGTGGGCACCGACCCGCAGGGCCACGCCCTCCTCGAGCGCACCAGCGACGCTGGCGTCGGTGTCGGCCACGTCATCCGCACCACCGCCCCGACCGGCCTCTATTGCGCGGTGGTCGACAACTCCGGCGAACTAGTCCTCGGCGTCTCCGACCTGCACTCCACCGACGACCTCACCGTCGAGGACCTCACCGCGCACCACTCACTCGTCCACGCCGCGAGCCTCCTCGTCGTCGACGGCAACCTGCCCGCGACGGTCGTCGCGCACCTGCTCGACCTCGCTGCGTCCGCCGCGGTCCCCGTCGTCATCGACCCGGTGAGCGTGCGCAAGGCGACCCTGCTGCGCGACGCGCTGGGGTCGGCCCGCCCGGTCCACACTCTCACGCCCAACCTCGACGAACTCGCCGCCCTTGTCGACCATCCCGTCACCGACGAACCGGCCGCACTCGCTGCGGCGGCCGACGCCCTGCACGCCCGAGGCGTGTCCCACGTCTGGGTGCGCCGCGGTTCGCACGGCAGCGTCCTGTTCGCCCGGGGCTCCTCCCCGGTCGCGTATGCCGCGCCCCCGGCGACCGTCGTCGACGTCACCGGGGCCGGGGACTCGATGACGGCCGGCTACGTCCATGCCCTCGGCGCCACCGGTGACGTCGCGTATGCCGCCGGCTACGGTCAGGCGCTCGCCTCCCTCACCGTGGAGTCGCTGTCGACGGTGCGCCCCGACCTCACCCCGGCCCTGGTCGCGACCCGCCTCGCCGCCGGACTGCCCCGAAACCCCATCACCGACGAAAGACACCCATGACGCCGCATCCCATGCTTGCCCTCACCGATGAGGTCCGCGCCGCCCTCGCCGACGGCACCCCCGTCGTCGCGCTCGAATCGACGATCATCAGCCACGGCATGCCTTACCCGCGCAACGTCGCGATGGCCCGCGAGGTGGAGGGCATCGTCCGCGAGGGCGGAGCGGTGCCGGCGACGATCGCGGTGCTGGACGGCATACCGAAAATCGGGTTGACCACCGACGAACTGGAGCTACTGGGTTCGGCGCCCGACGTCGCCAAGGTGAGCATCCGCGACCTCCCGCACGTCATCGCCACCAAGGCCCACGGCGCGACGACCGTGGCGAGCACCATGCGCCTGGCCGCCCTCGCCGGTATCCGGGTCTTCGTCACCGGCGGCCTCGGCGGGGTCCACCAAGGCGCGACGACCACGATGGACGAGTCCGCCGACCTGACCGAGCTGGGCCGCACTGACGTCGCCGTCATCTGCGCCGGCGTGAAGTCGATCCTCGACATCGGCCTGACCCTCGAACGCCTGGAAACCCTCGGCGTGCCCGTCGTCGGCTACGGCACCGGGGAGTTCCCGTCGTTCTACTCGCGCGAGAGCGGCTTCGCGGCGCCGATGCGGGTCGACACCCCCGAGCACCTCGCCGCGATGATGCGCGCCAAGTGGGACCTCGGCCTGGAGGGCGGCATCGTCGTCGCCAACCCCGTGCCCGCCGCCGACGAAATGCCGCGCGCCGACATCGACGGCATCATCGCCACCGCCCTCGCCGAGAGCGTCGAGCGCGGTATCACGGGCAAGGACATCACGCCGTTCCTCCTCGGGCGGATCGTCGAGTTGTCCGGGGGCCGCAGCCTGGAGACGAACATCGCGCTGGTCCGCAACAACGCCCGCCTCGGCGCCGCCCTCGCCACCGCGTATGCCGCCCTCACCCCCCATTCGAGGTAAAAACGCCGCTGGATCCGCGCGGTAATACCTCGAATCGGTGGAGGGGGGCACGGGGAGTCAGATGACTCATGTGAGATAGGCGGGTCGGTGCCCTCCGGTGTCGCCTGGGCCGACTACGCTCGGAATGGACAGCGCCCTGCCGGTCCCCCCGGGCATCGGTCAGGGTCAATCGATCCCGCCCACCCCGCAAAGGAGCCCTCCCCATGGCCACCATCGAAGCCGTCGGCGCCCGCGAAATCCTCGACTCGCGCGGCAACCCCACCGTCGAGGTCGAGGTCGCTCTCGACGACGGCACCATCGCCCGCGCGGCCGTCCCCAGCGGCGCCTCGACGGGTGCCTTCGAGGCGGTCGAGCGGCGTGACGGCGACAAGGGTCGTTACCTCGGCAAGGGTGTCGAGCAGGCCGTCGACGCCGTCATCGACGAACTCGGCCCCAAGCTCCTCGGGTTCGAGGCCTCCGACCAGCGCCTCATCGATGGTGAAATGCTCGCCATCGACGGCACCGCCAACAAGGGCAACGTCGGCGCCAACGCCATCCTCGGCGTCTCCCTCGCCGTCGCCCGGGCCGCTGCCGACAGCGCCGACCTCCCCCTGTTCCGGTACGTCGGTGGCCCCAACGCCCACGTCCTGCCGGTTCCGATGATGAACATCCTCAACGGTGGCAGCCACGCCGACTCCAACGTCGACATTCAGGAATTCATGATCGCCCCGATCGGCGCCGAGTCGTTCCGCGAGGCGCTGCGCTGGGGCGCCGAGGTCTACCACAGCCTCAAGAAGGTCCTCCACGACAAGGGCCTGGCCACCGGTCTCGGCGACGAGGGCGGCTTCGCCCCCAACCTCGAGTCCAACCGCGCCGCCCTCGACCTCATCCTCGAGGCCATCAGCGCCGCCGGCTACACCCCGGGCAAGGACATCGCCCTCGCCCTCGACGTCGCGGCCAGCGAGTTCGAGAAGGACGGGGTCTACCACTTCGAGGGTGGCGAGAAGTCCGCACAGGAGATGGCGGCCTACTACGCCGAACTCGTCGCGGCATACCCGTTGGTGTCCATCGAAGACCCGCTGAACGAGGACGACTGGGAGGGCTGGAAGGCCCTCACCGACCAGCTCGGCGACAAGGTCCAGCTCGTCGGCGACGACCTGTTCGTCACCAACCCCGAGCGGCTCGCGCGCGGCATCGCCAACGGCACCGCCAACGCCCTCCTCGTCAAGGTCAACCAGATCGGTTCCCTCACCGAGACCCTCGACGCCGTCGAGATGGCCCAGCGCAACGGCTACCGCTGCATGATGAGCCACCGCTCGGGCGAGACCGAGGACGTCACCATTGCCGACCTCGCCGTCGCCACCAACTGCGGCCAGATCAAGACCGGTGCCCCGGCACGCAGCGAGCGGGTCGCCAAGTACAACCAGCTCCTGCGGATCGAGGAAGAACTCGACGACGCGGCCGTGTATGCCGGTGCCGGCGCCTTCCCCCGGTTCAAGGGCGCCCAGGGCTGAGGTGATGGGGAGCGGGCGAGGTCGCACCACGCCGGGCGCGCGCACGTCGCGCCCGGCGGCGTCGCGGCCTGCCCGCTCCCGCCCCGGCCTGTCCTCGCACACCGGCTCCGCCCGCGGCTCCGAGCCCGCAGCCCGGTCCGGGGGCACGCCCGCACCGTCGTGGCGCGAGCGGCTGGAGCGGGCCCGCGGCGACCGGCGCACCCTGTGGATCGCCTCGCTCGCGGTGACTGCGCTTTTCCTCGCCGTCCTTGTCGGGCCCACGCTGCGGGCCTACATCTCGCAGCGCCAGGACATTGCCGCGCTCCAGGAACAGGTCGCCAGCCAGCGCGAGCAGATCGACCAGTTGCGCACCGAGCAGACCCGGTGGGAAGACCCCGCCTACGTCGAGCAGCAGGCCCGCGAGCGCCTCAAGTTCGTCAAGGTCGGCGAGAAGGCCTACACCGTCCTCGACCCGGCGAAGCCCTCGGCGACCGTCACCGTGCCCGGCACGAACGTCGCCTCGGCCTCGGGCACCGACGGTTCCTGGTATGCCGCGTTGCTGTCGTCCCTGGCCGCCGCCGACGCGCCTGCGGCCACCCGGTGACCGCCGACCATCCGGCGCTCGCGGCCGACTCCGTCGACCCGCTCCGGGCGCCCGAACCGCACGACGAGGGGCCTGCGCCCGAGCCGGTCACGCCGGTAGCGGCCTCGGACCTGGAAGCGGTCGCCCGCCAACTCGGGCGCGAACCGCGCGGTGTCGTCGAGGTTGCTCACCGGTGCCCGTGCGGCGCGCCGGATGTCGTGCGCACCCTGCCGCGGTTGCCCGACGGCACCCCCTTCCCCACATCGTTCTACGCCACCTGCCCCCGCCTCACCGGCGCGGTGAGCACCCTCGAGAACGAGGGAGTCATGGCGGCCATGTCGGCGCGGCTGAGCACGGACGAGGCTCTTCAGGCCCGGTATGCCGCCGCCCACGCGGACTACTTGACCCGCCGCTCCCAACTCGGGGACGTCCCCGAAATCGAAGGCATCTCCGCGGGGGGGATGCCGAACCGGGTCAAATGCCTCCATGTGCTGGTCGCGCATGCGCTGGCCGTCGGGCCGGGCATCAACCCCCTCGGCGACGAGGCGCTTGCGCTGCTCGGTACGTGGTGGGAGCCCACGTCGTGCTGTGGGGAGGTCGCCTCATGAGGGTCGGCGCAATCGACTGCGGCACCAACTCCATTCGGCTTCTCGTCGCCGACATCGACGGTGCGGGTCGCCTCACCGATCTCGTGCGTGAGATGGAGGTCGTCCGCCTCGGCTACGGTGTGGACCGCACCGGCCTCATCGACCCGGCCGCCATGGAGCGCGCCGTGACCGCGTGCCGCCGGTATGCCGCGACCTGCCGGGAATTGGGAGTCGAGGCGACCCGGTTCGTTGCCACCTCGGCCAGCCGGGATGCCCGCAATGCCGCCGAGTTCGTCGCCGGTGTCGAGGAGGCGTTCGCCGGGCTCGATGTCTCGCCCGAGGTGGTGAGCGGTGACGAGGAGGCCACGCTCTCCTTCACGGGCGCGACGGGTGACCTGGTGGCGATGGGCGCGCCGGGTCCCTACCTCGTCGTCGATCTCGGCGGCGGCTCCACCGAAATCGTGCGCGGCACGACCACTGTCGAGGCCGGGGTGTCCCTCGACATCGGGTCGGTGCGGTTCAGCGAGCGCCACCTGGGCATCGACCCCCCGACGCCCGCCGAGATTCATGCCGCCATCGCCGACATCACGGCCGCCCTCGATGGTGCCGAGCGCGTCGTCAACCTGCGCGGCATCGGCACGATCGTCGGACTGGCCGGCAGCATCACGACGGTGACGGCCCACCTGCGGGGGCTCACGGCATACGACTCGACCGCCATCCACCTGGTGACCGCGACCCGCCAGGCCCACGTCGACGCCGCGAGCGACCTGCTGCACCGGACCAAGGCGGAGCGAGCGGCCCTCGGGTTCATGCATCCTGGCCGGGTCGACGTCATCGGGGCGGGGGCACTGGTGTGGCGAGAACTCCTGATCCGCGTCGGCGACCGCTCGCCCGGCGCCGGTGTCGTCACCTCCGAACACGACATCCTCGACGGCATCGCCCTCTCGATCGCCCGCTGACGATCGACCGCGCGATCGGTTGGGCCGCGGGGGTCGACGTGACCCGCGCGCAGCAAGACCGGTCGCGGGCCCATGGGGTGCGGCGCGGCATACCTATCGACATGGGCGTGTCTCCTGGACAACCGCTGCTACGCCGGGCACACTAATGCGCACTACGCAGTAGTGCGTGACGTGAAGAAGGGACGCCATGGACGGCACACAACTGGTCAAGGGGGTGCTCGACCTCGCCGTCCTCGCCGTCGTCGCCGAATCCGACGGCTACGGCTACGACGTGGTCCGCCGGCTGCGCGCCGCCGGCCTGGACGAGGTGGGCGACGCCTCCGTCTACGGCACCTTGCGCCGCCTGTATGCCGCGGGCGCCCTCAGCAGTTACGTCGTCCCGTCCGACGAGGGTCCGCACCGGAAGTACTACGGCATCAACGCACAAGGCCAGGCCATGCTGCGCAGCCAAAGCGTCACCTGGGCGGCCTTCGCCCACACGATGGAGCAGTTGCTCGTCAGGTCAGGAGTGCGGTCATGAGTGAGCCAATCACGGTCCCGGCCGGCGTGTCTGTGCACACCTACGTCGACGCGGTGCGGGCGCACCTGACCGACCTGCCCGCCGACGACATCGACGACCTCATCGGCGGTTTGGAGGCCGACCTCGCCGAACGCGCCGCCGAGTTACCCCCGGGCAGTGACCCGGCCGCCGCCTTCGGTTCCCCGTTGGCGTATGCCGCGGAGCTGCGCGCCGCGGCCGGATTCCCTCCCGCTGCGCCGCCGCGGCCGGCGCCTCGGCCCGGGATGGCGCGGCGTTTCGAGGAGTGGCTGCGCGCCACCGGGGCGGAGGTTGCGGGCCGGTGGACCTGGCTGGCCGACCTGCGCCCGGTGTGGTGGGTGGTGCGCGGCGCGGTCCTCGGCGGCTTGATCGGGGTAACAGTGCTCGCTGGGACGTCTCGGTTCGTGGCCGTGTTCGTGGCCGGGGTGGGGATGCTCGTGTCGTTCTGGTGGGGGCGCACGGCCCGGCGGGCCATCGGGTCGGCGGGCAACCGGGCGACCGTGGCGGCCAACGTCGTCGCCGCGCTGCTCCTGCTGCCGATGACCGCGGCATACCTCACGCCCTCGGTGGTGTATGTCGACACTGGGTCGGCGGCGGCCAGCAATCCGGGTGCTGGGGCGAGCGGTACCTGGGTGAACGGGGAGCCCGCAACGAACTTGTATGCCTACGACGCCGACGGCAACCGCATCGACCGGGTGCGTCTCTACAACCAGTTCGGGCAGTCGGTGTCCGTCGGGGCCGAGGGCACGTCATGGCTGCGGGACCTGCAGCCTGACCAGCAACCGGCGCTCGATCCCAAGGGGGAGTGGCTGCTCAATCGCGAGGTGTTCCCCCTGCGCTGGGGGACCCGCACCGGGTGGGAACCCTCCAACGGCCGCTGGGAGCCCCCGGTCAAGATCTCCGCATTGCCCGCACCGAGCGCTTCAAGCTCGGGGGCCTCCCCGGGCGCCTCCCCGGGCGCCTCGCGGGGGGCCCCGCCCGGCCCTGGCTCCTCCGCGAGTACCTCCCCAGGTCCTGCATCGTCGCACTCGCCGCAGGCCAGTCCTGCGGTGTCGCCCAGCCCGTCTCCCTGACCGGCTGCGCGCCGCGTGGGGGGCGGAATCAGGGGCCGCCCCCCACGTCGGCGCCGGACGGCATACGCTGTCCGAGCCCCCGTAGCCCAACTGGCAGAGGCCGGCGACTTAAAATCGCTCCAGGTGCGGGTTCGATTCCCGTCGGGGGCGCTCGCAGGCTCGCCCGCCCCGCCAGGACCCACCGTCGGGGGCGCTCGCAGGCTCGCCCACCCCGCCAGGACCCACCGTCGGGGGCGCTCGCAGGCTCGCCCACCCCAATGCCCGTTGAATCGTCGCCTCATTGACCACTTGGCCCTCATTGGTCTCAGGTGTGACGTGCTCGGGCGCCTCTTGTGTGTTTCTGCGGGCCACCCTGCGAGGGGTGGGGTGATCGCCCCGCTTCGTGCAGGGTAGGGCGTGTGGGGGCGGCCGTGAGTTCGCCCGTCCTGCGGGGATCCACTGTTGGGGGCGCTCGTCGGGCTCGCTGACCCGCGAGGACCCGTCGCGTTCTCGCCTCATGTGCCACTTGAGTCTCATAGGCCTCAAGTGGCACGTGCTCGGGTGATCTTCGTACGTGTTGCTGCGCGTTACCCTGCGAGAGGTGGGGTGATCACCCCACTTGGTGCAGGGTAGGGCGTGTGGGGGCGGCCGTGAGTTCGCCCGTCCTGCGGGGATCCACTGTTGGGGGCGCTCGTCGGGCTCGCTGACCCGCGAGGACCCGTCGCGTTCTCGCCTCATGTGCCACTTGAGTCTCATAGGCCTCAAGTGGCACGTGCTCGGGTGCTCTTTGTGTGTGTTGCTGCGGGTTACCCTGCGAGGGGTGGGGTGATCGCCCCACTTGGTGCAGGGTAGGGCGTATGGGGACAGCCGTGAGTTCGCCCGTCCTGCGGGGATCCACTGTTGGGGGCGCTCGCAGGCTCGCCCACCCCAGTGCCCGTTGAATCGTCGCCTCATTGACCACTTGGCCCTCATTGGCCTCAGGTGTCACGTGCTCGGGTGCTCTTTGTGTGTGTTGCTGCGGGCTACCCTGCGAGGGGTGGGGTGATCGCCCCGCTTCGTGCAGGGTAGGCCGCACAGGCAGGGCCGCAGGGGGGCAATCAGAGCCGCAGGGGCGCATTCAGAACAGACATGGCGGCGAAGTCGATGCCGTCCACGTGGTCTGGGCGCTGGGCATGTGAAGGGACATCCCGGACATCAGGGTTGCGGAGCCATGCCCGATCCTGCGCGGTTGATTGTGAGCATGTGAAGGGACATTCCGGACAGGTGAGTTGCGGTGCCACGCCCAATAGCACCGCGCGGTCCGTGGCGACCATGTGAAGGGACATCCCGGACAGGTGGGCACGGCGGCGCGGGGCCCGCTCGGACACCACGAATCGCCAGCGTGGCCGCGCCGGTTATCCACAGGGCACAGCCGCGGGAACCCTTTTGTCACCCGAGGTGTTTAGGCTAGAGACAACGGTTCACGGCGACCGTGGACGTATGGCCGCCTCGTGGCCACCAGACCGACTTCGACCACCAACGGAGGGACGATGGCCAACAACCCGGCCTTCAACCGCATCGAGCAGGACGCCCGCTCGGGGTATGCCGCATTCCGCGACCAGCCTGCCCACTACCCGCAGCAGACGTACCCTCAACCGGGCGCACCCGTGGGTCAGGACCAGCTGGAGCAGATGTATCACGCACCGGACGCGACCGCGTTCGACGCCCGGCGCGTCACCATGGACGACGTCATCATGAAGACGCTCGGGCTGTTTGCCATCGTCATCACCACGGCCGCTGCCGGCTGGTTCGTGGCCGCGGCCAACCCCGCCATCGGGTTCATGGTCTGGCTGGGTGGGGCCATCGCGACCCTCATTTTGGGCCTGGTCATCGCTTTCAAGAAGACCCTGAGCGTGCCGCTCATTCTGGCGTATGCCGTCGTCGAGGGCCTCTTCGTCGGGGCGGTCAGCCAGTTCTTCAACGCGCTATACCAAGGCATCGTCTCCCAGGCGATCCTGGCAACGCTCGCGACCTTCGCCGGCATGTTCTTGGCCTACAAGTTCGGCCTCATCAAGGTCACCGACAAGTTCCGGAGGATCATGGCGATGGCCCTCATCGGCTACGCCATCTTCGCGGTCGTCAACTTCGTCTACGCCCTCGTCACGAGCACCCCGTTCGGCATCGGCGGCTCGGGCATGCTCGGCATCGGCATCTCGATCTTCGCCGTCGGCCTGGCCTCGCTGACGCTCGCCCTCGACTTCGACGCGATCGATCGAGCCATCGCTACCGGCGCCCCCCAGAAGTACAGCTGGCTGCTCGCCCACGGCCTCATCGTCACGCTCGTTTGGCTCTACATCGAGTTCCTTCGCCTGCTCGGCCGGTTGCGCAACTGAGCACCCCCGCAGGGCGGAATCGGTCCAGCGCCGTGGTGTCCAGCACGCCGTCGATCGATCCGCGCCCGGATGCGGTCCGAGTCGAGTTAGCCCGCATCGAACGCCGCTGGCGCCAACTCCCGCTCGACCGTGCCGTTGAGGGTATGCCGCGGCTGCGGCATACCCTCAACGCGCTCACCGATGCGGCCGGCCAGCCGCCCGTGCCCGACCTCGGCCCGGGGCCGGCACTTCACCAACTGGCCGTCCTCGTCTGGGAAGCCTGCCGCGCCGAAGAAGAGGCCACCCCCGAGGTCTGCGCAGTGGCCGAGGGCGCTCGCACCGAAGGGGCAGCCACCGAGACTGGCAGCACCGCCGAAGGGGACGCAAGCAGCGAGCGGCGAGCAGCCGGCATACCCGAACTGCTCGCCGCTCTGCGTCGCGACTTGCCCTAGGACCTCAGCTGAGGCGTTCGACGATGATCGCCATCCCCTGACCGCCGCCGACACACATCGTTTCGAGGCCGAACTGGCCATCGCGGGCCTGCAGCCCGTTGAGGAGCGTCGTCATGATGCGGGTGCCGGTGCAACCGAACGGGTGGCCGAGCGCGATGCCGCCGCCGTGGACGTTGAGCTTGTCGAAGTCCATGCCGAGGTCGTCGGCGCTGGGCAGGACCTGAGCGGCGAACGCCTCGTTGATTTCGTAGAGGTCGATGTCGCCGATGCTGAGTCCGGCGCGCGCGAGGGCCTGTTGCGAGGCCTCGACCGGGCCCAGGCCCATGATCTCGGGGGAGAGGCCGGAGACGCCGGTGGAGACGATCCGAGCGATGGGGGTGATGCCGAGTTCCTTGGCCTTGCGGTCGCTCATGACGACCACGCCGGAGGCGCCGTCGTTGAGCGGGCAGCAGTTGCCGGCGGTGACGGTGCCCTGCTCGCGGAAGACCGGCTTGAGGCCCTGGACCGCTTCGAGGGTGACCCCGGCGCGCGGGCCGTCGTCGTTGCTGACGACGGATCCGTCGGGCAGCGTGACCGGCAGGATTTCGCGGGCGAAGAAGCCGCTGGCGATGGCGGCCTCGGCGCGGTTCTGGCTGGTGACGCCCCACTCGTCCTGACGGAGTCGGCTGATGCCGCGCAAGGTGGCGACGTTTTCGGCGGTCTGGCCCATGGACAGGTAGACATCGGGGAGCAGACCCTCGTCGCGCGGGTCGGTCCAGGTCGTGTTGTGGGCGGAGATGTCGGCGGTGCGAGCCTGCGCGGCATCGAACTTCCGGTTCTGGGTCTCGGCCTCGGACCCGCCGGCGCCGGAGAAGCTCATGTACTGCGACACGCACTCGACACCACCGGAGATGAAGACGTCACCCTCCCCGGCCTTGATCGCGTGGAAGGCCATCCGCATCGTCTGGGTCGAACTCGCGCAGAACCGGTTGACCGTCGAGCCGGGCAGGTGGTCCAGACCGGCGAGAACCGCGATGATCCGGGCCATGTTGGAGCCGTGCCGACCACTGGGTTCGGCGCAGCCCCAGTACATGTCCTCGACGAGCTTCGGGTCGAGGCTGGGCAGTTTGGCGAGGAGCTCGGCGATCACCTGCGCGGACAGGTCATCGGGCCGGATCGTCTTGAGCGAGCCCTTGAAGGCCCGTCCGATCGGGGTGCGGGCGGTAGCAACGATGACGGCTTCGGGCACGGCTTCTCTCCTCGGGCTGAGACCACGGGCAGGCCAGGTCGGCCTTGCTTGCGATCGTATGCCGCGGGCTCGCCCCGGGCACTGTGCTATCGCTCACCCGCCCGGCCGGCAACGAGAGAGGCGCCGCCGGCGGGGGCTCATCTCGCCGACCCATGGAGGCCACCCACCGATGACGAACACCCCGCGGCGGGTGTTGACTGGGGGCCATGGACTCCATCCGCAGCCGCGCATCGTCAGGTTCTCCCTACGAAGGCACCGTCGGGTTCGCCCGGGCCGTCCGGCACGGCACCCATGTCGTCGTCTCCGGCACCGCCCCGATCTGGCCCGACGGGCACTTCATGCCCGAAGCCGCCGCGCAGACGCGCCGGTGTTGGGAGATCGCGCTCGGTGCGCTGGCTGAACTCGGTGGCCGTCCCGAGGACGTCATCCGGACCCGCCACTACCTGACCAACCCGGACGATGTCGAAGACGTCGCTCTCGTCCACGGCGAGTATTTCGGCGCGATCCGTCCGGCGAGCACGATCGTCATGGTGGCCGGCCTGGTCGACCCCCGGTGGAAGGTCGAGGTCGAACTGGACGCCATCCTGCCCGAGTGACCTGTCAGCGGGTATGCCGCCGCGGCGGCATACGCGTGGGCGAACGCTCGCCCGGTGACGATTCCCGCGCCCAGGCCCGCCGCGACGCCAACCGGTGAGGCTCCCCGCGCCCCGAGCTCGGCGTTACCCTGCCCCCATGGACCTCGTCGGCGC
The DNA here is from genome assembly GCA_029778715.1 of Actinomycetes bacterium. Classification (GTDB taxonomy): domain Bacteria; phylum Actinomycetota; class Actinomycetes; order Actinomycetales; family Dermatophilaceae; genus Phycicoccus_A. The sequence continues at coordinate 42,991 of JAKOPT010000011.1, forward strand.
CAGCGCGCAGTTGAGTTTCGGCGTCACCGCGGACGACACCGCGGCCGCCGTCGGGTCGGGCAGCCTGCCGGTGCTCGGGACGCCCCGGTTACTCGCCTGGCTCGAGGCCGCGACCTGCGCCGCCATCGACCCCACGCTCCCTCCCGGCGCGACGAGCGTCGGCACCCGCATCGACATCGAACACCTCGCCCCCACCCCGATCGAGGGCCGGGTCACGGCGTCGGCGACGGTGCTCACCCAGGTTTCCCGGGCGCTCACGTATGCCGTGTCCGCCGTCGACGCGGCCGGCACCGAGGTGGCCCGCGGCACGATCACCCGCGTCATCGTCGACAGCGCCCGGTTCATGGCGCGGCTCTGACCCACTCGATGTCCCGCCGCTGACGAAACCGCCGGCCCCCAACGCGTCCCGTCGTGCGCCGGGTGTCAACAATCCACCTATTGGTCGATTGTTGACACGCCCGCCGAAGAGGTCCCGCGGCGTCCAGTTGGAGCGGACCACGGCGTCCGGCTGGTCGGTGTCAACAATCCACCTATTGGTCGATTGTTGACACCCGAAGCCCTCCTCTCGTGCTGCACATCCCCCACTCGTGCTGCACACTCAAATAGGCACTGGAGCGCTGAGGGCTCGGCTCGCCTCAGATGCCGAGGGTGCTGCGGGGGTAAGCCGCGTTGACGTCGGTGACGACGTTGACGAGATACGGCATACCCGAAGCGAAGGCTCGATCGAGCGCTGGCCCGATCTCACGCGGGTCGGTGACGAGTTCGCCGCCGGCGCCGAGCGCGGTGGCCACCTGGTCGTAACGGGTACGCGGGGCGAGGTCGGCGACGACGTCGTAGCCGTAGAGCATCTGCATCGGCCCCTTCTCCAGGGCCCAGGCGCTGTTGTTGCCCATGACCATGACGACCGGCAGCCGGTGGCGGACCAGGGTGTCGATGTCACTGAGGGCGAACCCGGCCGCGCCGTCGCCGAGCAACAGCACGACTTGGGCGTCGGGCCGGGCGATCCGGGCCGCGATCGCCGCCCCGATCCCGGCGCCGAGGCAGCCGAACGGGCCGGGATCGAGCCAACACCCCGGGCGGGCCGGTTCGACGAACTTGCCCGCGAACGACACGAAGTCGCCGCCGTCCCCGATGACCACCGCATCCTCGGCGAGGCGGGGGAGCAACTCGCCGTAGATCCGGGCCGGGTGGATGGGGTCGGCGCTCGCCGTGAACAACTCGGCGTCGCGAGCAGCGCCCGCCCGCACCCGATCGGAGAGGTCGGCGGCCCACGCGGACCAGTCCGGCACGGTGCCGCGGCCGGTCACGGCCTCCCGGATGCCGTCGAGGACGGTGCTGAGGTCCCCGGACGCCGACCCGGCGAGGGTGAGGTGAGTGGCCACCTGGCCGGCGGAATCCGCGACGTGGATCACCTTGGCCAGCGGACGCCCCTCTTTGCCCCCGAACAGGCCGTAGCCGAGCCGGAAGTCCAACGGGGTACCGACGACGATCACCAGATCGGCACCGGCGAGGGCCGCCCCGCGCGCCTTGGTGACGAGCAGCGGATGGCCACCGGGGAGGATGCCGCGACCCATCCCGTTGGTCAGGGTGGGTATGCCGAGGTCTTCGGCGAGGCGGCGGGCGGCGGTTTCGGCCCCGTCGGCCCACACGTCGCTGCCGAGGATGAGGAGCGGGTGGGTCGCCGTGGCCACCTCCGCGGCGATCGCGGCGAGGTCGTCGGGGTCCGGGTCGGCGCCGCGCGGAATCGTCGTTGTCGGCGCCGGGGCGCTCGCGGAGTCGAAGAAGTGGTCGAGAGGGATGTCGAGGAAGGCCGGCCCCCGGTGGGGCGTGCCCGCGGCGACGAACGCCGCCTCGGTCGCCGCGGCGATCTCGCCCGCGGCGTGGGCGGTCGCGGCATACCGCGTCATCGACGCGACGACGGCGACGTGGTCGAACTCCTGCAACGCGCCCTGCCCCCACCGGTTGTCGGGCGAGCGACCGCCGATGACGACGAGCGGGGCACCCGAGAACGACGCCTGCGCCATCGCGCTCACCCCGTTGGTGACGCCCGGGCCGGCGGTGAGGACGGCCAGGCCGGGGCTCCGGGTGAGTTTGCCGGTGGCCTCGGCGGCGAAGGTCGCCGTCTGCTCGTGCCGGACGTCGAGCAGGCGAGTCGGCGGATCTGCTTGCACGGCAGCGTCATAGATGGGGAACACGTGGGCGCCGGAGAGGGTGAAGATGGTCTCGACGCCATGAGCCCGGGCAACGTGGAGGGCGTGCACCCCGCCGTGTCCGGTCAGGGTCGGGTGCTCACCATCGGGGCTCGACGGGGCAGAGGCGGTCGCGGCGGCGTCGGTGCTCATGAGGGAACGCTAGTTCGGGGTCGCCGCCCGCGGGGAGCCGGTCCCGGCGAGCAATGGTGAACCCGTCGCCGTTCACCCGCCCACAGAGGGGTCGGCAGTGTCAGGATGGCCCCCATGAGGTATGCCGCACACATCAGTGATCTTGTCGGCGACACTCCGCTGGTCCGCCTCAACCGGGTCACCCAGGGTGTCACCTCGGCCACGGTCTTGGCCAAGATCGAGTACTTCAACCCGGGCGGATCGGTCAAGGATCGGATCGCCAAGCGCATGATCGCGGCTGCCGAGAAGTCGGGCGCGCTCAAACCGGGCGGCACGATCGTCGAACCCACGTCGGGCAATACCGGGGTGGGGCTCGCGCTCGTGGCCCAGCGCAAGGGGTACCGGTGTGTGTTCGTCTGCCCCGACAAGGTGAGCGAAGACAAGCGGGCGGTGCTTGCGGCATACGGGGCCGAAGTCGTGGTGACCCCGACGTCGGTGGCGCCCGACCACCCCGACTCCTACTACTCGGTGAGCGACCGGTTGGTGCGCGAGATCCCGGGGGCGTGGAAGCCGGACCAGTACTCCAACCCCAACGGACCGCGCTCGCACTACGAGAGCACCGGGCCGGAGATCTGGGCCGACACGCACGGGCGGATCACGCACTTCGTCGCCGGCGCCGGCACGGGAGGCACGATCTCCGGCGCCGGGCGCTACCTGCGCGAAGCCTCGGCGGACCGGTCGCCCGAATCGGGTGGCCGGGTGCGGATCGTGGTCGCCGATCCGGAGGGTTCGGTGTACTCCGGCGGCACCGGGCGGCCCTACCTCGTCGAGGGGGTCGGTGAGGACTTCTGGCCGGCGGCCTACGACGCGAGCCAGGTCGACCAGGTGGTCGCCGTCACAGACGCCGACTCGTTCGCGATGACCCGCCGACTCGCCCGCGAGGAGGGGCTGCTTGTCGGCGGCTCGTGCGGGATGGCCGTGTGCGCGGCCCTGGAGGTGGTCCGCGACCTGCCGTCAACGGCGGTGGTCGTCGTGCTGCTCCCGGACTCGGGACGCGGCTATCTGTCGAAGATCTTCAACGACGACTGGATGCGTTCCTACGGGTTCTCGCGGGCGGCCGAGGGCACGACGGTGGGTGAGGTGTTGCGGGCCAAGACCGGTGACCTGCCCGCGCTCGTCCACACGCACCCGCAGGAAACCCTCAAGGACGCGATCGCCATCCTGCGCGAGTACGGCGTCTCCCAGATGCCGGTGGTCAAGGCCGAGCCGCCGGTCACCTCGGGGGAGGTGGCCGGGGCGGTGTCCGAGCGTGACCTGCTCGAACTGCTCTTCACGGGGCAGGCGCACCTGTCCGACGCGGTCGGCGCCCACATGGGAGCAGGCCTGCCGCTCGTCGGGGCCGGCGAGCCGGTGGCGAGCGCGCGGCATACCCTGTCGCAGTCCGACGCCGTCCTGGTCGTCGAGGACGGCAAGCCCGTGGGCGTGCTGACCCGGGCCGACCTCCTCGCGTTCCTCGCCGACTGACGGGCTACCGCAGCGCCCGCTTGAGGACCTTGCCCACCGGGTTGCGCGGCAGAGCATCGACGACCTCGAGGCGTTCGGGGATCTTGTAGGGCGCGACATGGCGCCCCTGGAGGAAGTCGGCCAGGTCCGCCAGCGTCAGCGACGTGCCCGGTTTGACCGCGACGAAGGCCGCGACCCGCTCGCCGAACACCTCGTCGGGGTCCCCGACGACCGCGACCTCGGCCACCGACGGATGGGCCGCGATCAGGCCCTCGACCTCGGCGGGCGAGATGTTGACCCCGCCGCGGATGATGAGGTCACGCGCCCGGTCGACGAACCGCAAGAACTGGCCCTGCGCGCCGGCGATCTCGAACAGATCCCCCGACTTCAAGAACCCGTCGCCGTCGAAGGGCATCGGGTGCAGATCGGGGCGGACATACCCGGGGAAGACCGTCGGACCGCCGATGCGCAACTCGCCCGGCACCCCCGGCTCGGTGATGACCTCCTCGGTGATCGGGTCGACGAGCCGCACCTGCACCCACGTCGAGATGCGCGAGGCCCACTGGTACCCCGGGCAGGCGTAGTTGGGGAAGAACTGCGCCCGCTCCACCGGGTCGGGGAAATCGGCCGGGCTCGACAGCAGCGCGATCCCCTCGTTGGAACCGAAGAAGTTGATGACCCCGATGCCGTGCTTCTCCTGCCAGCCGGCGACCATCGAGGGCTGGAGCGGCGCCGAGCCCGACCCGAGCCGGGTCACCGACGACAGGTCGCACGACGCGAGCAGCGCCTCGTTGTGGAGCAGCATCATGAGCAGGGCCGGCGGGGCCACGGTGTAGGTGACCCGTTCGGAGGCGATCTGGCCCAGGAACGTCGGCAGGTCGAAGGGGTGATGCTGCACCAGGACGCACCCGGTGCGCAGCCACGGCAGGAGCAAACCGACGAAGGCGGCCATGTTGATCATGGGGAACGGGTTGAGGATGACGTCGTCCGCGACGATCCCGGGCGCGTCGACCCCGGCCCACGCGGCCGCCAGCCACTCCAGATGGGTGCGCGGCACCCCCTTGGGTTCGGCCTCGGTGCCCGAGGTCCAGCAGATGGTCATCGCGTCATTGGGGTCGAGGGGGCCGCGCTGGTCGCGGTATGCCGCGAGCTCGCTGCGGTCGGTCGCGCTCGCCGGTCCGGCCACCAGGGTCGAGACTCCCTCGACGGGCTCGGCGCTCACGTCCGGTGGGAGGTACCGCAGGACGGTGCGCACCGAGGCGAGCTCACGGCATACGGTCAAGGCCGGCGTCAGGAGGTCGTGCTCGCCGACGCGACCGGAGGTGAGGTATGCCGTGGGCTCGGCTTGCCGGCCGACGATCCCCAGTTCGTGCTCGCGGTACTGGACGGCGAGCGGGGTGACGACGATGCCCACCTTCCAGGCGGCGAGGAAGACGGTGACCATCTCGACGCTGTTGGGCATCTGGACCGCGAGGATGTCGCCGCGGGTCAGCCCGTGCCGGAGGAACTGGGCGGCGAGCGCGTCGGACTCGCTGTCGAGGTCGGCCCAGGTGAGCCGCCTGGGTGCGGCACCGACGAGCGCCGCCTTGTTGGCCGGGTCGACGAGGGCGAGCCGATCGGGGTTGTCGGCGACCCGGGCGGCGAAGACCCCGTCGACGGTCTCGCCGCTGAACCAGCCGCGGGCGAGGTAGTCCTCGACCTTGTCATGGGGGTGCAGGGCGCGAACTCGGGTGCTCATGATTCTCCTGGGGTGGGTGACGCGCTGGCGGCGGGTGAGTGATGGGGCAGGGGAATGATGGTGGAGTCGACCCGAACCGACGCGCCGGTCACGGTGGCCCCGCAGGCGGCGCAGGTGAGGAGGAGGCGCAAGGGGGCGGCGCAGCGGCGATGGGTCACGGTGAGGACCTCGCGGGTGTGCGGCCACCAGCGGGCCGCCCAGCCGAGGGCGAGCAGGAAGAAGAGCGCCAATTCCTGCGCGCGCGGGGTGGGGCGGTAGTCCCACCAGTCGGCCCGGGCGGCGCTCGGCGTGGTGGCGAGGATGCCCGCCTCGGTGAGCAGGTGGAGCCGGTCGGTGAGGACCGCGGGCGGAATGGCGAGCCCAATGTGGAAGTCACGGAAGCGGCGCATCCCCCACAAGGCCCCGATGACGACGGCGAGCGACCAGCGGTTGCCGACGACCGCGAACACCTCGGGGGTGAACCACACCCTCGATCCCGAGGGGCTCACCCGGGCATGGGGTCGACGCCGGGCCCCGGGCAGCGAGACCGCCCAGCCACCCGCGTCGCCCCACTCGACGTCGACCTCCCCGAACACCACCGGCTCGCCGCAGTGGGCGCAGCAGGCGTTCGGGCGCAGTTCGGCGCCGCACTCGGTATGCCGCGGCACCGGCAGGCTTGCGCCGTCGGCCCCCCAGCGGCGCTCCCAATCCCACATGGCGAGCAACACCGGCCACAGCCCAGCCCCGGCCGGGGTGACCGCGTAGTCGTGGGCTTCGTGGATGAGCACCCCGGACTCTTCGAGACGCCGCAGCCGCGAGGTGAGGACGGCGTGGCTGATCGGCAGGTGGGCGTGCAGATCCCGATACCGACGGTCGCCAAGGAGCAGGCGTTGGATGACGAGCAGACTCCACTCGTCGACGAGGAGCCCGAGCAGGTCCGCCAGTGATGCCTCGGCAGAGCCAGAGGCGTCCCGGACTCTCGGGCTCACCGGGGCAGCGCCTCGACGGTCTCGCTGGCCCGGTCGCTCTCGTGCCAGCGGCGCACCTGCGCGCCGGCGACCCATGTCGAGTGGGTGCCGCTGCTCACCCGTTCGGGCAGCCTCAGGACGCATACCGGGCCGTCGGACGGGGACTGCGCGGCATACACGTGGGCGAAGGAGGCGTCGGCACCCAGGTCGCTGACGATGGTGACGAGGTAGGCGTCGTCCTCGCCGGTGCTGCCCACTCGCGGCGCGACGGCCGTCTCGGAGCCGAAGACCCCGGGCCCGAAGGCGATCCGTTCCTCGGTGCCGGTCTCGACATCGTGCTTGACGAGTCCGTCGAAGAGGAACCGGCCGGGCATTCCGGTGGCGGCATAGACATAGCGGTGGCGTTGGCCGGAGACGTCGGTGTTGACCATGCCGAACTCGGTGAACGTATCGGAGAGGAACTCCTCGGTGACCGCACCCGTGCGCAAGTCGAGGCGCCACCGGTGCAACCGGGTCTGCATGGCGTCGAGGGCGAGATAGCGGAAGGTGCGCTGCCAGCGATCCGTGATCCCCTCGACGCTCGGCGCCGGGCTGCCCTGGTGGAAACCTTCGACGACGAGGGTGTCACCGTCCTCGTAGGCGTTGGTGAAGTGCAGGACATAGGTGGGGTCGGCCTCGAACCAGCGGACCTCGTCGCTGCCCCCGCGCCGCGGCAGCACCCCGAACCGGGAGGGCAACTCGGGGTGGTAGCGCGGCACGAACAGGCCCTTGGCCATCAGGTCGGCATCCCAGAAGAGCGGGAAATCGCCGAGGATCGCGTAGTTCTGCGTGAACGTCATGTCATGGGGCAGGCGCGGGCCGGGCAGGGCGATCTCGACGTAGTGAGCCAGGGCACCGGTGCCGTCGACGACGCCGTAGTTGAGGTAGGGCGCGGTCCGCGAGTAGTTGAAGAAGAGCATCTCGTCGGTGCGCTCGTCGACCTTGGGGTGGGCGCTCACGCCCTGCGCCGGGAAGTGCCCGCCGAAGGTCTCCTTGCCGAGGGTTTCGGCGGTGTAGGGGTCGAGGCGGTAGAGGTCGCCACATTGGTAGAAGCTCGTCAGGGCCGTGCCGCGGTGGACGACGACGTCGGTGCTCGAGGAGTCTTTGAGGCTGCCGCGGGCCCCCACGCCGTCTTTGCGGATCCCGATCGCGGGGGGTTCGGAGATCCCGGCCCACAGCGAACGCTGGGCCTGGGTTTCCGCGGCGAGCCCGTCGGTGCGCACGAACCGGTTGCGGTAGAAGGCTTTTCCGTCGCGGAAACCGACGATGTGGATCATCCCGTCCCCGTCGAAGGGGTGGTATGCCGTGATCGCCGGGTGCAGCGGGTTCTCGGTGTTGCGCAGGTAGAGACCGTCGAGGTCGGTCGGGATGGTGCCGGAGACCACCGGCAGGTCATCGTCCCGCCATTCCGCGGTTTGCGGGCGCCAGGCGCCGGTGCGGTAGGGGTGGTCGTCGTCCTCGGGCAGGGTGGAGAGCATCCGGGCAAGGAGTTCGACGGGCATGGTGGCTCCTGGTGGCGACGGCGAGGGATTGTGAGTGAGGGCTGGGAGATGGGCGAGGAGACAGTGGGGGAGGGCGGGCGCTCAGGCGGGGGCGGCGCCGACGACGAGGGTGACGACGGTGGCGGTGGAGCCGCCGATATTGACGACGCCGATCCGCTGTGCTCCCTCGATCTGGGTGGCCCCGGCCTGGCCGCTCACCTGGAGGGCGGCATCGCCGAGCATCCGCACCCCGGTGGCCCCGACGGGGTGGCCACCGCCGATGAGGCCCCCGCCGGGGTTGACCGGGGTGGCGCCCGTGCGGGCGATGGCCCCGCTCTCGATGGCCCGCCACGACTCGCCGGGGGGCGTGAGGCCGAGGTGGTCGATGATGAGGTACTCGCTCGGGGTGAAGCAGTCGTGCACCTCGAACCCGTCGAGGTCGCCGACCTCGACCCGGGCCCGGCCGTAGGCGTCGGTGATCGCCTGGCGCAGGTGGGGCATGACGAAGGGCTGTTCGCGGCTGCGCTCGAGTTTGGGGGCGAGGGGGAGCCCGACAGTCCGGTGCGCCCACCCGTCGATCCGGGCGAGCACCCGGGCCTCGGGGTGGGCCTGGCGCCACCGGTCGCTCACGAGCACGACGCCGGCGCCGCCGTCGGTGATCTGGCTGCAGTCGTAGCGGCGGACCCGGCCGTCGATAACCGGGTTGACCGTCGGGTCGTCGAGATCCTCGGGTAGCCCCCACGACCGGGTCTGGGCCTTGGGGTTGGCCCGGGCGGCGGTGAGGTTGATCCGGGAGATCTCGCGCAGGTGCGCCTCATCGAGGCCGTAGCGGGCGGCATACTCCTCGGCGACCGTGGCGAACGTGTGCGGCCAGACGAACGGCACGCCCTGCGCCTCATGCCCGACCCAGGCGGCCGCGCCGAGGAGGCGCGCGGCCTCGTCGCCGGGGACGGTGCGTTCGAGTTCGACGCCGAGGACGAGGGCGCAGTCGTAGTGCCCGGCCGCGAGGTCGGCCATCGCGGCGAGAATGGCGATGCCCCCGGAGGCGCAGGCTGCTTCGTGGCGCGCGCTGGGCACTCCCCACAGGCCCGGCTCGACGGTCGCGGGCAGGGCGCCAAGGTGGCCCTGACCGGTGAACAACTGACCGAAGGCGTTGCCGACGTGGATGACCTCGATGGCGTCGGGGCCGACGCCCGCCGCGTCGAGGGTGTGGGTGACCAGTTCGCTGGTCAGGGCATCGACGCCGAGGCCCTCCCGGGAGAGGTTGCGCGCGAAGTCGCTCTGATAGGCCCCGAGTACCCACACGTTCGGCACGCCAACTCCCTTGCTGCTTGTCCTCGACATCGGTGGCCGGGTCTCCCGCTGGGGGCGCCGACCCGGCATACTTCAATTAACAGAGTAAACAAGGGAGCGCTGGGATGGAAGAGGTCGTTGTCGTCGACTGGGTGCGGACTCCGCGTGGTCGCGGGTCGAGCCGGGGCGGGTTGCATGCGTTCTCGCCCCTCGATCTCGTCGTCCACCTCATGCGCGCACTGCCGCAGCGGGTGGGGCTGGACCCGGCCGAGGTCGGCGACGTCGTCCTCGGGTGCGCCGACCAGGTGGGCGAGCAGGGGGGCAACCTGGCCCGGACGGCGGCGCTGCTCGCCGGCTGGGGGCCCGGGGTGCCGGGGGCGACGGTCAACCGGTTCTGCGTGTCGGGGCTCGATGCCGTCGGTCAGGTCGCGGCCCGGCTGCGGTCGGGGGAGTATGCCGTCGGTGTCGCCGGGGGCGTCGAGTCGACTTCGCGGGTGCCGATCTTCAGCGACGGCGGCCCGCTGTGGTCCGACCCGGCGGTGGTGTCGGCGATCGGGTCGGTCCACATGGGGATCGCGGCGGACCTCAACGCCACCCTCGACGGGTTCGGCCGGGCCGAGTTGGACGGGTATGCCGTGGAGACCCATGGGAAGGCGGCCGCGGCGTGGGCGCGGGGGGACTTTGCGCGCTCGGTGATCCCCATGCCCGGGGGGTTGGCGCATGACGAACTGGTGCGGCCCGACATGAGCCTGGAGTCCATCGCCGACCTGCCGCCCGCGTTCGCCGCGCTGGGGGCCGGCGGTCAGGACGAGATCGCGCTGGCGGCCAGCCCGCTCGTGGAGCGGATCGAGCACCGGCATACGGTGGCGAGTTCCCCGGCGATGGCCGACGGCGCGGTGTTGGTGCTGCTCGCCACGGCCCGGGCGGCTGCCGAGCGGGGCTGGACTCCGCGTGCCCGGGTCGTCGCCGGCGCCGGCGCCGCGGTGGACCCGGTGCTCATGCTCACTGCCGGCCAGGAGGCCATCGAGGCGGTGCTCGCCCGCACCGGAATCGGGGCGGACGCCCTCGGGGTCGTGGAGTTCGCCGAGGCGTTTTCGGCATTGTGCCTGCGGCTGCGCCGGGACCTGGGGTTCGGGGAGGACCGGCTCAACCCGTGGGGCGGCACGATGGCCATGGGGCACGCCTTCGGCGCGACCGGGGCGATCATCGTCGGTCAGTTGGTGGACGAACTCGAGGCCCTCGACCGCCGCTACGGTGTGGCCGCCGTGAGCGGCGCCGCCGGCCTGGGCTCGGCCCTGCTCCTGGAGCGCTGACCGCCAGTCGCCGAGCCGGATTCGGCCCGATGCGCGAGCGCTGTCCGCTGATGCGGAGGTCCAGGTCACCATGGCACCGTCCCCGGAGGAATGCGAAATCGCAGGTTGGAGCGGAGTGCGGAATCGTGAACGAGATCCACCGTGGGCGAGTCAGGTCAATGTGATCCTCGCGCCTGGACGGACACCACCAATCGCCCGGCCTTGTCGCCGTTGGCGCGCGTGGCCAAAGGCGATGTCCACCCCGTGGCGCGCGGACACCGACGATGCCCATCAAGTCGTCGCTGTGCGGCAGTGGGGCACTCACCGGCCAAGCATGAGATCGATGAGGATCGGCAAAGCCGAGGAAGGGTCCGGACCTGCCCTGCCAGCCCTCAAGTGAGGATCTGCTCGGCGCGCGATTTCACATGCTCGGTGCACGGAGTCGAAGGGGAAGGTCGGCGAGAGCACTTTCTTAGTGACAAGTCCCAACTTGGCCATGGCCTCGTCTAGCTGCGTGGAACTCATGGCCGAGCACGCGTCCTCGGCGTGCCAGCGGAGCCAAACCTCGAACTTCAGATTGGAGACCAGAAGCACAACTGACTCGCGGTCAGCGACCCGGCAGGCCGTCGATAGGGTTTCGTGGTCGTCGACGTCAACGAGGCAGACGCAGACGTCATAAGGCTTGTCTGCGATGTTTGCCTGGTCGCGAAGATCGATGCATTTTCTGACGACGCGCACCGGATCCTTGCCAACCGGTACGGTCTTCACGACGGTCGTCGTGCCTGAGGTGCGCAGGTGCCGATTCAAACCCTCCACATACTGGGGTTCAGTTAACTTCCCCTCGGTGACCACGAGGATTCGGCGGGCAAACCGTCTCGTTGGCCTCCGGGTCCGGGCGCGCGGTCTTCTTGTTGCCACAATCAGTGGTCCTGCGACGTGACGAGTGCGGCAAGCCTGCTTGGTAGGAGCCGCGGGGTACCGCCGTAGCGGCCCGTCAGATAGCGCCGCGCCACATTCGCGTCAGGGTGCCTTGGGAAGTCGGCGAGGCAGGTGAGTTGTGTGACACCCTCACTGGTCTTCTCCGTGAGCCAGACTTGCTCCGGGTCCAATTGGACGTCGCTGAGAGGTGACAGAATGTAGGACTCGTGGCTGGTGAAGATGACCTGCGCGTTCCTGACGTTGACGAGGCGGTCTGCGAAAGTCCCAAGCAGCACCTCCAGTAGGTGAGGGTGTAGACTCGCATCAATTTCGTCGATGAGAATCAAGCCGCCCTGTCGGAGTTTCTCCAACGCTGGCACGGCGATAGCGAGCCAGGCGATCGTCCCATCACTCTCGTCGAGGATGGAAAACTTGGGGCACGCGTCGCCCGCCCCTCTATGGGTAAAGACCATGTGCCGCACCACCTGAACCAACTGTTCATTATTGAGGTTGTTGGTTTCGTCATCGTCGGTGGGTTTTTCGGTGGGCGGGTCGCCGAGATCATCGTTGCCTTGGCTCAGTTCGCGTCGAAACCGGTTGATCGCGCGCAATAGATTCTCGGGGACCTTTGTTTCTTCAAGGCCTACTTTAATGACGCCGATATCGGCTACTTCGAGAAGTGCCTCAAGATCCGGAAAGGTGATGGTCCCCTCCGCTAGTGAGTCGGCAATATTGGACAGGCGCGCTTCGCGGTGCGAATCCTTGACCAGGACGCAGTCGAAACTAGAGATCAGGTCCTGGGCGATCGGGTGCAGCGGCGAATCGCGCAGCAACAGCGCTCGGCTGAGGGCTAGTTCACGGTCGGTTATCTCGATCTTGCCCCTAAGGCTGGCATGAAAGGTCAGCGTCCCTGCTTCGCGGTCGCGATCGAGCAACGTGCGCCAGCGCGAGTTGGGTACATCGCGCAGCCACTCGTATTTGATCCCCTCATGGTCAACTTCGAAACCGTAGAGGTGGCGACGCCCCTCATGGACGAAGTCCAGTTCGTACATACTTGATGAGGTGCGCTCGGTGCCGTCGAGCAGGAACGGCGCCCGATGCATCGACTTCGTGGCTTGCCACGCCGTCGCGGACAGGTTGATGGCCGTGAAGGTGTAGAGGAGGGCGTCCAGCACGGCGGACTTCCCGGTCGCGTTCCCGCCGAAGATGCCCGCGATTGGGTATGCCGCAGTCCCCCACTCGCCGTCCCGAGGCCGCAACGTCCGCAGCGATCGGTGCGTGAGGTCGATCGTGACCTCATCGCGGATGCTCTTGTGGTTGCGCACCGTGAAACTGAGCAGCATCATGAGGCGACCGTAGCAGCCTGAGCGGGCAACTATCTACGTTTTTCGAAGGAAGACGCTCGCTCGGCACGTCGGCGCAGTTCGACTTGTCGTGGGAGGTGGCCCTTGAGACGCGCCAGTCATCGGCGCAACAACTCAAGCCGGGGGAGCGATGTCGACCTGGGCGGGAAGGTTGCCCACCCCGACCGGGCAGGTCAGCCCGTTGGGGCCGTGGTTGCAGTAGCCGGCGGGGTTCTTGTGGAGGTACTGCTGGTGGTAGTCCTCGGCATACCAAAACGGACCCGCCTCGCTCGCGGGCCGCACCTCGGTCGTGATCGCACCGGCACCCACGCGCGTCAACTCGCCCTGGAAGGCCGCGGTGGTCGCCCGGGCTGCGGCCTCCTGGCCGGGCGTCGTCCAGTAGATCGCCGACCGGTATGCCGTGCCGATGTCGTTGCCCTGCCGCATCCCCTGAGTGGGGTCGTGGTTCTCCCAGAACGCCTTGAGGATGTGCTCGGGGGCGAGCACGGCCGGGTCGTAGGCGACGAGCACCGTCTCGGCGTGCCCGGTGCGCCCGGTGCAGCACTCCTCGTAGGTCGGGTTGGGGGTGAACCCGCCCATGTACCCCACGGCCGTCGTCACCACCCCGGGCAGCCGCCACATGATCCGCTCGGCCCCCCAGAAACACCCCATCGCGACGTAGAGCACCTCGGTGCCCTCGGGCCAGGGGCCTTCGAGGGGCGTGCCGAGGACGGCATGGGTCGAGGGCACCGCGAACGGCCGGTGATCCCGACCGGGCAGCGCCTGCGCGGGCGTGGGCAGGACCGACTTGGCGCGGGAACCGAAATCCATGTGACCTTCAACTCGCGCGCGTGCCAAGGTGTTCCACGTGACCGACGTCGACATCATCCCCGTGAGCGGCCTCGACACCGATGGGCCAGGGATTCGCCGCTTCGACGCCTGGGCCGACCTTTTCAGCACCGCCGTGGGACACGACCTCGGCGCCGAACCCGACGAACGCTCCGCCCACGAGTTGCGAGTCGCGTCCAGCAACCCGGCCATCGAGCGGATCCGGTATGCCGCCCGCACCCCATCGGGCGCGACGATCGGTGCGCTCGATCTTGCCTTTCCGTTGCAGGACAACACCTCACACGCCTTCCTGAGGGTCGCCGTCGATCCGGGCGCCCGCCGCTGCGGAATAGGGGCCCGGCTTGCCGATCTCGGGGAGGACCTGGCGCGCGCCCGCGGGCGCCGCACCGTGCAGGGCCAGGTGGCCGCCGCACCGGAGCCCGATGTGCCCAGCCCGGGTGCGGCATTCGCCCGGGCGCGCGGGTACACCCTGGCCCAGACCCTCATCCGCTCGGACGTGAGCACGCTGGCTGCTGCGGGAGCCCTGGCGCCCCCGCCGGCGGGATACCGGATCGAGACCGTCGTCGGCGCCCTGCCCGACGCCTGGCTGGCGGCATACGCCCTCTTCCAACAGCGGATGTCGACCGACATCCCGTTGGGCGAGCTGGCCCTCGAGGAGGAGGCGTGGGACGTCGAGCGGGTGGCGGCACACCGGGACCGACTGATCCGGATGGGGCGCACCTGCGTCATCACGATGGCCGTCGACGCCGCGGGCGCTCCGGTGGGGTTCACCGAGATCCAGCATCACCCATCCCTGGGCGCCCTGGCCTATCAGCAGGACACCCTCGTCCTCGGCGAATACCGGGGCCACGGCCTCGGCTTGATCCTCAAGGCCACGAACCTCGCCGCGCTGCGCGAAGCGCTCCCCGGCGTCGAGACCGTCCGCACGTGGAACGCCGACGACAACACCCATATGCTCGCGGTCAACACGGCCCTGGGGTATCGGCTCAGTGGTCTGCTCACCGAGTGGCAGTTGCGCCTAGCGTGAAGGTCTCGACGATTTCGTAGCGCGGGCGCCGCTCCCGGCCCTGACCCAGGTGCGAGGCGACCAGGTGGAACTCCTCGACCTCGAAACTCGGCCCGCCGTACGCATCGAGGATGCGCAGCCAGCGCATCGCCGACACCGGCCGCCCGGAACGCGCCACCGTCACGTGCGGGTGGTAAGGCCCGCCTGCGACCTCGACCCCGCTCACCGCGGCGGCGGTGCGGCAGCCCAGGGCGAGCGCGGTGAGCCGGTCCCGGTCGGTGTCGAGCGCGGCATACAGGACCTTGGCGCGGTCGGGGTCGGGGAAGGCACCGCCGCCGGTGATCCGCATGGCGAACCTCGGATGCCGCGCCGCCACCTCCGCGAGCCGCTCACCGAACGCGTCGAGGGCGTGGTCCGGCACGTCCGGGCAGAAGGCCAGCGTGACGTGGAACTGCTCGGGGTCGCTCCAGCGCAACGCGGCATACTCCCGGCGTGGCTCAAGGAACGCGTCGAGGTCCTCGATCGCCGACTCCGGGGGAGTAATGCCCACAAACATCCGCATGTCCCGATTTTCCCGCCTCAACCGTCCACGGTGCACTTCGCACCCCAACAGTCCGGGGGCGAAGTGCCCCTTTCCCACCGGAAGTGCGATATCGACCGCAGCCGGAGCGCCGCCGGCCCATAACCTCGACCGACGGGCCGTGCCCGCGCGCGACCGGGACTGGTGCGGACGGCATACGCTCGCTGTCAGTGTCAGGGTGATGGTGCCGCTCGCGCGGTGGTTGGATCCTGAGCATCCGATGTCTGGCTCTTACGCTCGGTGTCGCCTTCGGGCTGATGAGCATGCGTTTTGTCGGCATCGGGTGTGAAGGACCGGCCGGCGTGACTTGATAGGAGCGTGGCATCGCCCCCACTGAGATGTGTCCGCCGACCGGCCCAACCGTCCA
>JAKOPT010000087.1 GCA_029778715.1 Actinomycetes bacterium
GCAGCCGGGATCGCGATGGCGTTCAAACTGATCGAGTCCGCCCAGGCCAGGTGGCGTGCGGTCAACGCTCCCCACCTCGTCGCGCTCGTCCGTGCCGGAGCGAGGTTCAAGAACGGCGTGCTGGTCGAACGAGACGACGCCCACCAAGGAGGTGACCAGCTCGCCTCATGACACGCCATCCACAGGTCTTGACAATTCCTCGCGCACGCGGGCGGGCCGCATCTGCTTCCGGTGGGAAAGGGGCACTTCGCCCCCCGACATTCGGGGTGCGAAGTGGATATTGGACGGTTCAGGCGGGAAAGGGGGGAACGGTGTGGGGGTGCGAGCAGCGACTGACCGAAGTGGAAGCAGGCGTGGTCACCTGCACCTGGCGCGACCCACTTGCGGCCACGGCAGCCGCGGTCATCCGCCGCGCGGCCCTGGTTGTGTGTCATGTCACCAGAAAGGGGGACTGGCATCTGGGCCTGGACCCGGCAGAATGTGGCCGTGGTTGTCTGTGAGGTTGTGGTGAGGGCGCCTCATGGAGTCCGATGTGTGTCAAGGTTGGCGTGGTGAATCCAAGCGCGGCGCCCGAGGAGGAAGTTCAAGGGGGCTTCTGCCCTCAATGTGGCGCAGCGCTCAGCAACGAGTGGTGTACTGCCTGTTCGCCAGCGCCTGCCGGGTCCGCCGCGGGCTCGGCCAAGAAGTTGCCTTTCTTGACCAATTCGAAGGTCGTGGTCGGCGTCTCTGGACTGGTTCTTGCCGCCATCATCGTCGTGCTTACTGTCGCACTGTGGCGCGAACATCAGGGATCGTTGCCGGTCACCGCTGGCGGTTTGGGCAACGTGTCCGTGACGCAGGGGTCCGGCTACAGCACTACCACTACGTCATCCCGTCCGTCCCCGGCATCCACGGGCCCGACCAGGATCACCATGGGTTCGGACTCGAAACTGTGCACGGCCAGCACCGGAGCGCCATTCACCGAGGTGTGGTCGGGCCACTTGGAGACGAGTTGCCCTTTCAGTGACAACGTGGCGGCGGCGTACCGGGCGGCTGGCCCGTCCAGCACGACCGTCGTGCACCTGGTAGTCCACAGCCCGGTGACCAACTTGGACTATGACACGTCCTGTGAGCCGACGATTCCGGTGCGTTGTACCACCCCGACCGGAGCGATCGTCTATGTCGTGCGTTGATCAGTTGACCGACAGACAAAGGCGGCAGTGTCCTAGGGAATCTACCAATGGGAGGGAAGCATCATGAGCGATATGGATTTCAGCGCGCCGATTGAGACAACTGCTCAGTCGCACGCGGGAAACACCTCCTCCACGACCTGGGACCCCTTCGGCGGCCCTGGGGGGCAGACGGCGGGAGGCGGGGCTGCAGAGGGTGTGCAACAGTCATTGGGTTCGTCATGGCCGGATCAGGCCACTCAGGGTCAGCCTTTCGGTGATTATCAGTCAGACCAGGTGGTGCCGGTCCAGTTGCCGCCAGGCAAACCACCGCTGGTCTTGCTGGTGCTTCCTGTTGTCTTTGTCCTGATTTCGGGGGGTGTAGCCCTCTGGACCTCCTCGCTTCCGATCCTGATCGGTTGCTGGGCTCTGGCAGGGCCGGTGGCAGTGGTCGTGCTTGGGCAGTTCATCACTCGCGACCAGGCGGCGCGGGCGAGACCGACCTACTTGGGTGCTTCGTGGGTCAAGGCCGCGCCGCTTGTCGTGGGAGCGCTGATCGTCGTTGGGATCGGATTGACTGCTTTCGGTATCGGTCGTTGGGTGGCCCGCGCATGAAGGGCTTGGGGCGTTTGGTGGCCGTCTGCACCCTGGTCATGGTCAGTTCTGGGGTCTTCGGGGTGGCGAGCGCGCAAGAGTCGGCGGTTCCGCAGCGACCGGCCGCCGACCCCAGCCTGACAGTCGATACGCCGTCGTCGGGTGCAGCGAAATTCGGGGCCTGCCTGCGGGGCAAGAAGTCCGCGGATGTCGTGCTGCTCATCGACGAGTCCGGCTCGTTGAAGGACAGTGATCCAGCGGCTCAGCGCGTGGTCGCCGCAACGCACTTGCTCAATGAGTGGAAGGTGCTCGCCGAGCGTTCTGGGTCCACGATCAACGTGCAGACCATGGGCTTCAGCGGAGCCACATCGGCGGGGACGTGGCGCACAGTGGGCGCCGGCTCAGCGGATCTCGTGTCTGACGTCGCAGCCTTCGCTGATCGCAACGCGGGCCAACAGACCGATTACTGGATGGCGCTGAACGGGGCGCGCCAGTCACTGGCAGATCATGCGCCATCGGCCGGGACGTGTCAGGCCATTGTCTGGTTCACGGACGGCAAACTGGATGCCTACGCGACCTATGCCGTGGACGGCCGGAGCGCAGTGAAACCCTATCTTTCCTCCGCCGTCAGCAATGCCGAGACATCAACTGCTGCGGCTGCGGATATCTGCCGGAGCGGGGGGGTGGTCGACCAACTACGGAGTGGCACAATCAGCCTATTCGCTATCGGATTGAATGCTGGAACTTCTACCGCTACGGACTTCGATTTGATGAAGTCCATGGCTACCGGTGGCAACTCCCCAACTGGGGGGCCCTGCGGCTCAGTATCCGCGGCCGGTCTGGGCTGGTTCAAGTTGGCGACGGACGTCGGCGATCTCATCGGCAGTTTCGACGAACTGATCGTCCCCGATGGCGGGGTGGTGAAGCAGACCTCGAAGATTTGTCAAGGAGCCGTGTGCACCGAGTTTGCGCACAAATTCGTGCTCGACAACTCCCTGACCTGGGTTCATATCCTGGCCCAGAGCAAGGCGCCTGACTTGCAACTCTATGTGGCCGCACCTGGGGGGGCGCCGGTCAAAGTCGCCGAGTCTTTCGCCGTGGGGTCGGTGAAAGGTACTTCTCAACGCTACGACTCCTCGACCACCAACGTGGATCTTGTCCAGCCGCAGGCCGACTGGTCAGGCCAATGGTCGCTGGTCTTTGTCGACCCCACGAATGGCAGCAAGGGCCTTGACAGTCAGACCTCAATCAGCATGACCACGGACCTCACCCCTACCCTGGTCGTGCCCACCGGGGCGCATGTCGGCGAGAAGGTCCCCGATGTCAAACTCGGTCTCAAGCGCGGCAGCGGGGAGCGCTTCGATCCCACAACTCTCAAGGGAAGCATCAGCGTCGACGCCAGCCTGGCTGACTCCGCCGGACATGTGACGAAACTGCTTCAAGGTGCGGGCGTCGACGCCTTCAGCAAACCGCTGAGCCTCGATTTGGCAGCCGTCTCGCCCGGGCGAGGAACAATCAGCGTCTCCGCGACCGTGACAACGGCCGCCGCCACCGTGGATGGCCAGAGTGTTCCTGGGACGCAGTTCAAGCCCACGAAGGCTGAGTATGCCGTTGACTTGCTTCCCCCCTTGGGGTACCCCACAGTCGAGTCCGAGGGGATGAAATTCGGGGCGTGGAAGGTTCGCGCTCCAGCGAAACTCGTGACTGCGCTGCGCGTCAAGGGCCCAGGGTGTGTGTGGATGGGCGAGAGTAAGGTTCACGCCAGTCCGCAGAAGGCCGGTGCGGTCCATATCACTGGACTCGGCGCTTCCTCAGGCTCGGCAACCTGCATCAAAGCGGGGGATGACAAGGAGGTCCCCCTCACCCTCAGCACCGCCGCCGGCGCCAACGGTGCGGTGAACGGGTCACTCGCGTTGCAAATCGCCCCCACGGACGCCTTGGGGAAGGCCAAGACAGTCGAGATCCCGTATACCGCAACCCTCGACCAGCCACCCAATGTAGGGCTGGCATGGGCTGCGGGCATCGCCGCCGCCGTCATTGGACTCGCCATTCCGCTCGGACTCATGTACGTCCTCAAGTGGCGCTCGGCCAAGATCAAGCCCTTTACCGGGTTGCTCGGTGGGGAACTGCCCGTCACGGTCACGACGGTCGGGGTGGCACGGGACGGCTCTGCTCACATTCTGCTCCCCACAGACTTGCGGGACCCTTTGCCGCTCCCTCCCGCCGGGGTCCGCGACCTTCAACTGGGCCGGGTCAGCGTACGGACCGAAACCGGCTGGTCACCGCTGGCTGCCGCCACGGCATACGTCTCGGCCTCCGGGATGGTCGCTGTCTCTTCGGTGGACGGGACACCCCGCAAGGATGGACGGGCCGCCCTTCCACTTGCGCTGCACAACGAGTGGGCGGTCCTCCACGATCCCTCGGGTCCGGCTGACCAGGCACTCATCGTCCTCTTCGCCGGAGTCGGGGGAGACCGTGCCCAAATCGAGGGTCGGCTCACGGAGTTGGGTCCGCGGGTGATGGAACTCGTCGAGCGAATCCGCGCGTCGGTGGGCTCGACCATGGCGCCGGACACCAGGGGTGTCAACCCGTTCGGCGACGGGTTCGCCGCCCGCGAAACCGCGACCGACCCGTTCGGTGAACAGTCAGGGTTCCCGGCTGGCGTACCGTCCGGCGCGGGTCCGGTCTCCACCGATCCGTTCGCCCCGCCCTCGGCGGCGACCGGGGCCTGGGGCGGGAGTTTCGATGCGACAGTCGCTGCTGACGCCAGCCCCGCGGCTGCTTCACCCCGATTGGCGCCCGCTCCATCGGCGACGGCGGCCACGGATCATGGGGGCGGGATCCATGACTGGCCCACGGTGCCCCGCGGGTCCCAGGCGGGCCCCAACCCGACCCCGCAACGAGCCTCCGAGGCCGCTCAGTGGGGCACGAGTGCCGATCCCTTCGCCATCGACCTGTCCGACTGGTCGTCGGGCAACGCCAACGACAAGCCCCAAGGGGAAGCCTAATGTTCAAGATGCTCTTCGTCGGCTGTGGCGGCAGCGGTGGGGCGATCGTCGGATACCTGATGGACCAGTTGCGCGCTGATTTTCAGCGGGCGGGGGTCTCGAAGATTCCTGGCGTATGGCAGTTCGTGCATGTCGATATGCCGCCCGCAGCAGAGCGCGTCGCTCCGGGGCTGGGGACCATCGAGCAACTTGGTGGCCACTACGTGCCGCTGGCCCCCGACGTGGGCAAGTACGAACTCATCGACAATGGCCTCTGCCAGGGACAAGGGGTGCGCTCGGAGATCGCGACCTGGGCCGCGCGCCGCCCTGAGCGCGTGATGATCCCCGTGCAACTTGGGGCCGGACAGCAGCGCGCGATCGGGCGGGTTGCCGTGCTCTCGCGCGCCGCGCAGTTGCGGGAGCGGCTGGCTGCCATCGTGGCGCAGGTCAACGATGCGACTGCGGTCGAGGCGGCCATGCAGGCCAGTGCGCAGGTGCCCACACTGGGTCACTTGCAGAATGCCGTCTACACCTTCGTGGTGTCGTCCATGGCGGGCGGGACCGGCGCGTCGATCTCCCTCGACGTCACACGAGTCCTGGCGGATCTCACGGGCAACCCCGCGATGACTGCGCTGTTCATGTGCACGGCCGACGTGTTCGACACGCTCAACCCGGAGAACCGGCAGGGCGTGCGGGCGAATGCCCTGGCCATGCTCGGCGAATTGGTGGCGTGCCAGACGGGGGCGGCGGGTGGTCACGACGTGGAGTTGTTCCGGCACATGGGGATCATGTCGGCCCATCAAGGCAGCACCTTCCGACGGATCATCCCGTTGTCGAGTTTCCGGGGCCAGGGCAGCCCGGTCGGCGACCGCAAACCGCACACGATTTATCGAGTCACTGGACAAGCTCTCGCCGCTTTGGCCCTCTCGGATCGTGCCCTGACCGCGATTCGGCAACGCGTGATCGAGAACTCGACCCCCAACGTGTTTTCCGACAAGGACAATTTCGGGTGGGGACAGGACGACATTGATGTCGAGTGGGGCTCGATGGGGTATGCCTCGCTGTCGACCGGTCGAGAGCGCCTCGAGAGTTTCATCGCGCAATGGCTGGCGCGGCAGAGTCTGGACCATCTGCTCAAGGGCCACACCGGGCACGGCGACGCCCGCGACGACAAGGCCCAGGCCGACGCGCTCGCACAGGCCCTGTTTCCTCAGGTATGCCGCTCCGTCGGGTTGCCCGAATCGTCCGACACGGAAACGGTGCGCGCCTGGGTTGGAGGGGCCTTCGCCGCCAGCGATTGCCAGTCCGCGGCTCGCGAAGTGATCGCGGCCACCATGGGCCCGGCGATGCCAATGCCCACGCCCGGGGTGCAAGCATCGCAGTACCTCGGTGGCTTGGAGTCCTTCCTACGATCAGCCGAGTCCGTCATGCTGCGCTCCGTCGCCGATGCGGGGTATCGCTATGGCTATGCCTGGTCCCAGGCCTTCGTCGCTCGGTTACATGCGGCCTTCGTGGACGCCGTGGGTCGGGCCGGCATGGTGTATGCCGTCGCCCTCGCGGACCTGCTGCGTTCCCATCTGACTTTGGTGTCGCAGAAACTGCTGGAGTTCCAGAACGGGGTGCGCGCTGCTTCGGCCAATTTCACGCAGCACAAGCAGGGTCTGATGAGCACGATCCAGGGTGCGATCCAGAACCCGGCGGCGGTCATCGACCCGGTGAAGACCCTCTACCTCCGGCGTACCGACATGCAGATCCGCGGTCGCTGGTGTGAGGTTGTCGGGGGAGTACTCTCCCAGGTCGACACGCAGGTGCTGTCGGGTTTGTCGACCTCGCTGCGCGTGGCGCAGGATGAGGTGCTGCGGGCCATGCGAGCCCCGGGCGAACACGGTGGGCTAGCGACCGTCCATACCGATCGCTATGCCGAGTGGCCGGTTGCGGGCGAATTGGTGGACGGCCGCTGGGGCGCTTCTGTCAACGAGGTGCTGCTGACCGACTATCGCGGTTTCGAGGCCGAGACCACGCGCTTGTTGCCCTTGGCGACCACGTTGGGAACCGACACCGCACCGCCCACCGTCATCGAAGCCGCCCGCCGCGCCGTCCGCGCAGTTGTCACCGGCCAGTGGCCGACCGCTCAAGGGTTGGCCGCCCCCGAGGGTTTGCTTCGGATCGATCGGCAGCCGACTTTCGCTGCGTTGCCCACGGATCCGGCCACGGCCGATTCCATTGTCCCGGCGCTCGGGCAGTACCGCTGGTCGGCGTCGACGCACGAGATTCTCGGCCGGGCCATGGAGTGGGTGCGCCGGCCGGGATTCGCGGTCAATGATTACGTCACGGCGTCCATCCGCGACCTCGCTCAGGAACATCGGGAGCCGAGTGTCGTGGAGTCTCTCTTCACGACGTTGCGGCTAGCAGATCCGATGACTCCAGTGGACTCGGCGACCTACGGTTCCTCACATCAGGTGGCGGCCTCCATCCAGTACGCGTTCTCCGCGATTCCATTGGAGGGGATTGCCGCGGGCGAGGAGTTGCTGGCGCTGGCGCCGCAGCGCGGTCTGGGGCAAGAGACCGTGACGAACCTGACGGCGGCGTTGAGCCAGCAAGGGCCCAGCCGCATCGACGTTTACGGCTATTACCCGCTCGCCATGCCCGTGGCGCACGCGGGCGTATGCAACCCAGCCGCGGAGCAGTGGGCGGCGTCGACCACGTCCCACGACCGCGCGGCATTCTGGGATCTGCGCCGAGCCCGACCCTTGTACGCCGCAATAGCGATGAGCCCGGCGGAACGCCAGGCGCTTGTCGCGGGGTGGTTCGTCGGCACGCTGACCGGGGCGGTGGCCGTTCCCGAGGCCTACCAAACGAAGGCCGTCTCGGTCTATGACCCGATCAGCCTCGAGTGGTTGCCGTTCCCATTCCCCTACCTCACTGCGCCCGAGGAGTTTCGGATGCACCAGGACCTGCTGCCCGCGGTGTTGGAGTCGCATCTGGTCGCGGTGTCCAACTATGCCCGGAGCACGCCGCCTGGCCGATCTCTCGCGCCCTACCGGGCCTTGCGGCGACTGTGGGATTCCAGTGCCTCCGGTCCGATCGACAGTTCGTTCGGAGTGTTCTCGCTCAGTGCCGAGGCGCTGCTCACGAAATGGCGGCGGGACGGCCAGCCCCCTCGGGGACGCCCCCGCGGCAGCAAGGCCCTCCCCGTCGAGGGCGCCGACGCCACAGCGCGCACCGAGGCCGCCAAGGCGTGGGCGCAAGGCGTCTTGACCGGAATGGAGAACCTCTTCGGCACCGAAAACGTCGCCTACCGGACGATCAGCGGAGCCGCCGAACGGTATGCCGCACCCATGCTGCGTGACCTGTACCCGGACATCGAGATCATGCTCCCTCGTATTCTCGAACTCCTCGACCGACCGATCGAGGACGACGTGATCCCGGGCGGCAACGCCCTCCCGGACTTCTAGGCCGCCCCCATGTCGATTGTCACGGTCCTCTTGACGAGATCAGCGACTGGTGAGGCCATGGTCGCGACCCTGCGCGACTGGTCCGCGGCCGGGCAACTCATGCCGTTCGTATGGCTTCGGGAGGCTCGGGATACCCTCCCCGCCGCGACCTTACGGGTCTCCGCGGGCGAGTTGACGTCGGTGACGCTCCAGCACTTCGTCGCCTCCGAGGCGCCCCAACGGGTCCGGCTGGTCGCGTTGTGGGGTGATGCGGACGGCGATTTGGCTGCGATGTCCGATGTCGCCAATCGCCACGCGGACGCCTTGAGATCGATGAACATCGCATCCTTGGACCTGGTGAGCATCAACGTGACCCGGGTGGGTCGCTACGACCCTGATCGGCTACTCGTGTTGACCGGGTTCCACAGTCTGCTGCTGTCGCCGGACGACTCGCGGGGTCCGGCGAGCCCCTCGCGATTCTTGGATGCGGACGACGATGTGACCGCGGTGGCTCGCTCGGCGGTCCATGCTGTGGCAACGATCGGCGGGCTCCTTCCGGGCCTTCCGGACGCGCCGTTCGACGACGTTGACCCGCCCCTGAGCGATCATGTCCGTGCCCTGCGGGTATTCACCGTGCTCATCGACGCGTCCTCGGTCGAGGAAGCCCTGCGCGTTCAGGTGTTATCGATGGCCGATGGGTTCCCCCTCGTCACGGAGAACGGCATCTCGGCGACGACGATCGAGAACGTCGAGTTCGCCAGCGGAGCGATGAGCGATGCCGTCTGGACCGCACACCGGCACCTGCTCATGAGCGGTCGCGTGCCGCCCAGCCGGGATCCGATCATCAGACCTGGCCTTCTCGAGTCCATCAAGTTGTTCTTCCAGTTTCTCTGGGCGGCATTGCGCGCTGCGCCTGGGCAATGGGCCCAAAGCGTCATCTACTCGGGAAAACAATGGGTCGCCAACACCGCGACCCGGGCCATCTTCGGTGCGGACTCCCAGATGCAGATCGTGGTCGGCGGGGTCGCCGCCTCGACCGGGGATCAAATCAAGGCAGTTCGACAACTCCAGGACAGCCTGCCCGACGCCAACGGAGAGCACCAGGTTCACCACGATTACGGGCCGGTGTGGCGGGATGTCGCCGGCGGCGCGCTCACGCTTCTGGATGGGGCGACCCGATCCGACACCGTGCGGCATGTCGACATCGGCGGTCAGCGTGCGGTCATGCGCAACGGGGCTTTGGTGGCACCTGGATTCGATCGCAGTTTCGTGATCGCGGACGCGCATGTGCGCAACATCCTCGGGCTCGACCGGGTGCTCCCGTGGGATGTCCTGGCTCTACGACAGTTGGTCCAGCGCGCAGACGCGGTGGACCCAACCGACCCCGGTTCCGCCTCGGTTGCGGCGTGCCGCGCCGATGCCCTCGCGTGGTGGGCCGGCATCAAACAGACCTACACGGCCAAGGTCGGCGACCGCCTCGCCTCGGAGTGGACGGCACGCCTTCGTGAGATCGCCCGCTACTGGCACATTCTCCAGGAAGCCCAACGTCACGCCGCCATCACCGGTGAGGTCGAACGCGCCCAACGCCGCCTGGCGACCTGGATCAGAATCATCCTCGCGACCGTGGTGACCTTGTGCCTGGCGACCGTGGCGATGGGGATCTTGGCTGTCTTCGGCTGGGTGACGGTCGTGCTCGCCTGTGTGGTTTGGGTGATCCTCTGGCTCGGGGCGACCTTCACGGCATACGTCAAAGGCACAGCGTCGATCTTCCAGGCGAAGTACCGTCGCCAAGAGGCGGTGACCCAAGCACAGGCGGCCGAACAAAACCTTCGGGCGGCGCTCGCCGACGCTGATCGTCTCGCCGATCTCTACGAGCTCTTCCAATCGTGGGCCGAGGTTCTTGCTGCCTTTGTGGCGAAGCCCTTGGGCCGCGAATGGACCGGGACGACCCGGCCGGCGGTAGCCAGCGAAGGGCACGCGCTGGCCGCCCAATTCGCCCGGGCGGAAGTCGACCAGCGACGGGTTGCCATGGTGGCCCATGCTTTGCGGGAGAGGCGTTTCGGTCCCGGTTGGCTTGGTGCGTGCTGGTCGGTGTTCCTCGAATCCGCGGCGGTCGACCTCGGCCCTCGGGGGGTCAGCCTGATCGGACGGCCGGAGCAACTTTATCGTCAGCGAGCAGTCGCTGAAGACGTGCAGTTGCCGTCCTGGGCCGCCCACCTTTCCGCGAACGGCGCCAGCCATGACGCTGGCTATCGCATGTGGGAGGCCCTCGTGGGCCAGTTGCGGGTCCATCAGGTTGGCCAGGTCGCCGAACTCATCGGTCTCCTACGCCTCCAGGACGGCAATATGCCAGAGTATGCCGACTTCGTCGCTGCGTTGGACCACCCCGACCAGCGCACCTTCCCGAACGAACTATTCTCGCCGCGCGCGATTCTCGACAACGAGACGCGACCGCGAGAACAATGGCAACGGCGGGGCATGTCCGGGTTGAGCGAATTGCGGACCATGGCCTCGATCGGGGGAGCGCTCGCGAAGACCGACCTCTTGCGGGCCAGTCTGCCGACACCACCACCTGAGCGGACCAGTCTGCCGACCACACCACCGGAGCTCGAGTCACTGAACGGGCGGCCACCGGATCGGCCGTTGCCTCCTGACAACCCGGGGGGCGACGACAACGGGTTGCGGTTCTAGGTGAGCGTGCGACGTGGTGACCAGCGGAAGGAATGGCTGCCGATGAATCATGACGGCCGGGAAATGCTCTGCGCCTGGCAGGAAGCCATGGGGCCACAGACGCCCGGTGTGCCGTCTCGGGAACAACTCGAAGAGATAGCCGACCGGGGCCGAGTTGTCCCCGAGGACGGGTATGCCGCGTGGCAGTGGCGGCACACGATTGCGCACCTCCTCAAGCAGGCCGGGCTGGGCGTGAAGTGGCCAGCCGTTGTCCTCGGCTTGTCCCTGCTGATCCCGCAGCACGTCGCTGCCGATGAACTCCCAGTATCGGCTCCGGACGAATCCGGGGGGCGCGAGGCGCAGGCACCGACCGTGGACGCGGCAGATGCGCCGACGACACGGGAAAGTGCGCCGCCAGGACCGTCATCGGAATCGAGTGAGGCAGGGCCGGACGCGACCGTCGGTGCTCCGGAGGATGTCGCAGAGTCGAACGCCATCGTCGATGTCGTCGATACCTCAGGAGTTGCCGTGCCGATCGCGGAGGCTGATCCGGTGGCCGAATCATTCAGTTCTGCCTGGATCGATCCGTTCGAAGCCCCCTCGGCTCCGGTGAGGCCGGCCGACCCCCCGCTGGTGGACCCTGCACCGCTCGAGCAGACATCGGAAACGGGAACCGTTCCACCGTCGGCGGATGGGGGGTGCGAGGGCCCGATCCCGCAGGAAACGGAACTGCCAGCGTCCCCGGACTCCGCTGAGATGGGGTCCGGGGAGATTGCGGACGCGGACGTTCCGGACGCGGAGGTTGCGGACGCGGACGTTCCGGACGCGGAGGTTCCGGACGCGGGGGTTCCGGAGCTGGCGGCGGCGCTGACTTCCGCAGCGGCAGCGGGGATAGCCTCCCTCGACATTGAATCTCCGGCGATCGCGGACTCCCCTGCGGCGGTGTCGGCGGCCGTCCCGGACCCGGCATCGGTGGATGCTGCGGCACCGGCCGCCGCGGGAGCCACCCGGCCTCGAGCAAGCCTTGCGGCGACACCGGAGGCCAACCGCCTGCGTGCCCTGCAGGAGTGGGCCGATGAACAGCAGACCGCGGGCCGGGTGCCCAAAGCCGCAGTGAGTCAGGCCAACCTCCGCATCCTCTCGCGCTACCGCTTCACCAGTCCCGCCGAGATCGTGAAGCGGGTCAGCGGGCTCACCGCGTGGGCCGCGGAGATCCTCGCCGTCCTTGCTGAGGCCGACAGCGTCTATGAAAAGGCCAGTGACGATCAGCCGGGGGAAGACGGCATACCGAAGCCGTTGTCAGCCTCTGAACCTGGCGCCGAGTCGGCCAGCGCCCCACCGGCACCCTCCGGTGCGTCCGCGAGCCTCGGCCAGTCGTCGACGGCGCCGGACCCGTTGCGCGAGCGGGTCGCATCACTCACTGCCGACCAGTTCGTCGAGGCGTACAGCCTGGCGCCGGACAGCGATGAGGTCGAGGGCCGGATCACCGTCGTCAGCAAAGGCACCGAGTTGCACCTGTCCTGGCCCGAGGCGACCGGACCGGGCATCACCGTGTACCGCCTCGTCATCGGCGATGGGGAGCGGCCGCTCAACCCGCAGTTCGGCGCGACCGCTGCCATCACCGTAACTGGTTCTGCCGTAGTTGAGTTCGTGACCCGTTCGGTTGTCGCTTTTCTCCAGGTGTGGTCGTATGCCGCTCCGACCCTCGAGGAGGCGGTCGAGGCCCAGCCCGACCTCGTGGCCGAAGCGGTGGTGGTGCGCCCCATCACCAACGTCGTGCTGCACGCCGACCCGGGGCAGGTGCGGGCCGAATGGGAAGCCCCCGACGGCGCGAGTTGTGTGCGGCTCTACCGTTTCAAGGGCCATCGGGCTCCTACGCACCACCGGGAGACGGACCGCATCCTCGAGGCCGACGACAACCTTGGGGGCTTCTTCGACTTTGACGCGACGGGCGCACCGGTGTTTGTGTACCGCGCCGTCGTCGAGGCAAACGTCGCCGGTTCGACTCAACTCTCCGAGCCGGTCGACGTCACCGTCGAGGTGCCGGCCGACTTGTCCCCGGTAGTCGATCTCGCGTGCGAAGTCACCAGTTTTCCGGCGCGAGGCCATGCCGGCCAGGTCACGTTGACCTACACGGCGCCGGAGGCTGGCCAGGTCCGCGTCTACCGAATCCACAGCCAGTTGCCTGGCGGGCTTGCCGGTCGTCCGTTCCGGTTCGACGCACTTCCCGAGGCGCAGTTCTCGGAGTCGCGCCGCGTGGTCAACCCGGTGCACAAAGGCGAGGACGGCCGCGTCGCGATGAAGGCGGTTCGGTGGACAGCCGACGAATCGGTGACGTACTTCGTGCCGGTGACGATCCTCGGTCACGACGCGATGGTCGGGTCGCCGGTGCGACTGATCGGCATGGGTGCCCCAGGTGATCCCCGGCTCAGGGAGCGCGTCCACGAGCAAGTCGTGACTTTCGAATGGCCGAGCGGCGCCACCGAAGTCAGCGTGCACCTGGCGGCGGTCGGCGACCAAAGCGCCGAGATCACCGCCGGCGCGGCCTTCGCGCAGATCGACGCTACGGACTACGAGCGCCGCGGGGGATGGCGCCTGCAACTCCCCAACAGTGGCCATGACCTCGATCTCGTCCTGACCGGCGTCAAAGGCAACCATCGCGGACCCTCGTCTCGGATCACCTTCTCACCGTTGGTGGTCATGGAGTACCAACTCAGCGCGGTGCGGGCCATGGGTCTGTTCGGGAAACCGAAGATCGTCTTCTCGGCCTGGGTGACCCACGGTCGGTTCAAGGCCGGGTGCCCGCCGCTCGTCCTGGTGTACCGGCCCGATCGCCTCCCACTGACCCCGCGTGACGGTCATCTCCTCCCCGTCGTGCCCGACGGCTCGGCGAATGTTCCGCCCGCGGCCGAGGCTCGGCAGGCAGCGGCTGCGACCTCCCCTGCCGAGGCCATGAAGTTCCGCGCCGAGATTCCCGGCGGGCACGGGTACCTCAGGGTGTTCATTAGCGCCAGTGTGCCGCTGGCGATGCGCCGAAGGATCGCCTTGATCGATCCTCCCGTGTGGTCCCTGAAGGTGTGACGAGATGTCGACGACGCCCACGATGCCGTCCCGCAACCAGCCGGGGCAGTTGGTGTATGCCTCTGCGCGCGGAGGGTTCGGCGTTCAAGCCCGGACCGAGGACCTGACCCCCGAGGAAGCGGATGTGATGCTCGCGGGCATCGATCGCGATCGGCGGGAGTTCGGGGAAGTGATCCCGCCCTTCGCCGCGCCCGAAGAGGTGGCGGGATTCGCCCGCAACCTCACGTGTCGGATGACGCCGGCTGGGCTGATCACCTGGCTGTCGAGTCCCGCGGGGACCGATAGTTCGGGTCGACCCGGAAATGTCGTCACTCATGTCCTGCTCGAGCGCCTGCCGCGACCTGCCGGCTCGCCGCGCCCGGTGGAGCGCTGGCGCGCGTCCGGTTGGCTCACGCCGTTCGGGTCGGCGGCCGTTGAGGCTGTTGGTCTGCGCATCCCCTTCGGCGATGACCGACCGGTTGTGAGTCGGGAATCGGTGATCGCCTTCATCACGGACCCGGACGCGTGGCGGCTCGGCGCGCTCTGCGAGATCCTCGACGCCTTGGTCGGACCGAAAGGTTCCGCACCGGTCGTGGTGATCGCCTCGTCGCCGGACGAGGCGGCCTTGTGGATGGGGGCGGTGAGCCATCTCGTCACCGCCGAGGCCGCCCAGCGGTTGAGTTTCGCACTGTGGGAGAGCGCACGCGGCGTACTTGGCCGTGGGCGCGACCTCGACCTGACCTTCGTGTCACCGGCCGAGGCGGCGGCTCTCCGAGAGGCCGACCCGACGGTGGGAGTCATCGACCCTCGGGAGGAGCCGGCGCCACGAGCCTGGGAACCGCATGTAGAAGGGACCGAGGAACGACGATCGCCGTTCGGGCCCCTCGCGGTGGCGCTGTTCTCGCTCTTCGACGACCCGGCAGCCATCCTGGCGGAGGTGGAGCGCATCGGCAATCGGGGATTGCGCGTCGAATCCCTGGGGTGGCCTCTTGCGATGGCCCTCGTCGGGCACCTCGATGAGTGGCCGGAACTGGTGGGCCCCGTCGCCGAGGCGCTGCTCGGGGAATCCCCCGATGACTTGGACCGGCATCCTGACCTGTGGCAACTCGGGGTTCGGGCCATTGCGCAGCAAACCGGATCGAGCGCCCAGGAGGCATGGAGGGTCCTCAAGAAGCACCCACACACGTCCGCCCCGGTCATGGACTTGCTCCGCAAGATCCATCTTCATCGCCGTCTAGTCGACATCGACGGGCTAGTCGCTGAGGCGGTGCCCGTTGTCGGCCGGGGACGATGGTCGGCGTGGAACGACCCCGACATTCAGAGCGCTGTGCTCGCGGGCGTCCGTCGAGCGAATCAACGGGGAGGGATCACCGAGGCGATCATTCTGTTGCGGATAGCCGAGGCTCTCAGCGGGGAGAGTCTTGGCGAGTGCGCGCCCACCGAGGCCGGCTCGGCATTGCAACGGGCCTTGACCGAGCACTTGACACCCGTGTTGACCTCGACTCCCCACGACCTCGTGCAGGCGGTGCCCGCACTGTCACGCAGGGCTCTAGCGCTCATCGTCCGGCCAGCGCTCGCGCAGTTGCCGCTTGTTTGGGCAGGGCCAGGGGCCGCACCCGGACGCCGAGTCCCGGTCGCGGTCATGAAGTGGCTTTACCCGAGTCCACCAGATATCCCACAATCGGGAGGGCCCTCGGATCTCGACGTCGATGTCGCGGCCGTCCTCGCCGAAACCGGGCGCGAGTCCCCGTGGTGGCCCTGGGCGCGCTCCACCCTCGTGCGGTATGCCACCGTCACACCCCAACCCACGGTGCGAATCGACGAACTCCTCGCGACGCGGTTGCCACCGGGCGAGTTGTCGCTCGCCGAGGTGTATGCCGTCGCCGACGCCGATCAGGCACGGGTCGCCCCGTCAACGGCATACGGTGCGTTGGCGACGCTGGGTGCATCGGAAGGCCGCGAGGCAGTCCGAGCCCTGGAGTGGCTGGACCGCGGGAGTTTGTCGGCCTTGAGCCGGGCCGATCGTGATCTGGCGCGGCGGCTGATGCGGGTGCTGAATCCGTCCCCAGGCGTAGCCGCGGATCTGCGGGGTTTGCGCGAGCAGGCGCGAGAGGCTGTCGATACCCTGGCGCGGTTGCAGTCGCGGGCAGGGGTGGCCCTGGGGGGCCTCTGGAGCACGTTTGTGCTGCTTTGGATACCCCTGTCGCCGCCACGCGCGGTCGAGCAGATCGCTGCATACCTCGTCTCGAGCGACGTGGGCGACGCGTCCGTGGCCGCGCGCTTCTTGGGGAGGATGCTCGAAGGGCTCGTGAGAGACGAGGACTACTGGGACGCGACGACAGATGTTGCTGCGTTGGCGGTCCAACTGGAGCCCAGTTGGACGCACGCGAAAGACCCGCGGGTGCCCCTGTTGGCGCGCTGTTGCTCACCGGGCGAGGCGAATGCGCTCGATATCACGGTAGCCGCGATCTTCGGCGTCACAGACCGGAAGGGGCTCCAGGCCTGGCGCGACATGCTCCACGAACGGATGGCCGAGCGCCAGGACTTCGATCGTGAAGCACGCAAGGTCGTGAACGCCTGGTTTGACCGGGTGGCCGGCGGCGACGGGTTGGGGAGCAAGTTCGTTCGCCGAGGCAAGCGGGAGAACGAGGGATGAGAAGGGTGCGACGCGATGCCGCAGTATGAGTTGGGGCCGAATCAGAGTGTCCAGACCCGCCGCGGGCTGGTCCGAGTCCAGGCCACGTATGGCGCCACCCCGGTGCGCTTGGAGTTCCGGTATTCCACCCCACCCGAGGACGCCAGCGCGCAGGAGCAACTATGGACGCGGCACGGGGATCTGTGGGTAGGGACCTTCAGCCGCCCGTTGACGCAATTGCCCCAGCGGGCCGCGCTCTTTGCCACGGTGGCCAATGGTGAGTTCCCGGTCAACGAGAAACTCGCGGTGACGATCGACATCGGCAATGACCTACTGACCATCGTTCCCCGCAGCCTGGGGGGCTGCAGCGAGGCCCTCGTGGCCGAGATTGAGTTCTTCGGACAGACGCTCGTCTTCAAGGACTCCACTCCGGTCGACCAGGGGACCGTGACACCCGCGCGCGCGGCGGTCCGTTCGGCCTTGCGTTCTCGAGAGGTCTCTCCCGAGGTCGAGTCGATCGTTGTGGCAGTTGATCTGTCCGCCTCAATGCGAGGACCGGCTTCGCGACAGGAGTTGGAGACTCTCCTCGACTGTGTTGAAGCATTGGCTGGGGAGGCGACCCCCGGCAACCGCCCGGCGCTCCTCGGACTCGAAAAGCCGGCGCAATCCTTTCCTTCGCGTGCCGAGTTGTTCGGTGCCCTCGACGCGAACGACGTGCTTTTCGGGAGCAACCTCTCGAAGTACGAACTCGTCGCTGCGCTTGTGGCCCCGGACCGAATGCTTTACCTGGTCAGTGACGACCTGCCCGTGTGGCTCGCCGACTCTGGGGCCCGGGACATGAGGGGCCGCGTCGAAGTGGTGCTGCTCGGCTATCCCGGTCCAGCCCCCGAACGGGTGGGTGGCTGCTTCGTGACCCGCTGGTCCGCCGCTTCGACCGACATGGCAGCCGCCCTCACCGAGGGCGTCCGGCACCTTGTGCGACCGATGCTGCGCGACCTCGAGTCGAAGGAGACTGCCCGGTGAGTAAGTGCGTGCTCTGTTTCTATCCCGTGGCCTCTGATGCGGTCATGCTCTACTGTGACAACCCCAAATGCGCGCACGAGCGCAAGGTGGACGCCGTGGCGACCGAATACCTGGGCAAGGACCCCGGAGCCGGTGGGGACGTGACCATCGGCTACTCGGTCGTAGAGCGCCGCCCCCCGGGCGTGCGAGAGTGGCAGCCGACAAACAGGTTCTGCAAGAAGTGCGGTTCGGGCCTGCTGCGCATGTGCGTTCGGTGTCACACCCCCCTGCCCGAGGTCGTCCTCAACAGTGACGTAACCGCCGTTGCATTCGCGGGGCCGCGCAGTTCGGGAAAGACGGTGGCGATGAAGGTCGGGCTGTCACCGCTGTACAACATGATCGTGGGGATGGGGGGCGCCTTGGCTCTCATGCCCGCACTGAGCACAGTGAAGATCACCGACCAGGATCTCAAGAGCCAAGCGTTGCCGGCGACGGAGCGGCGGGTGCCCTGGACGCTGGTGTTCTCCCTCGGGCAGATTGCGGGTCGGTCGCGCATTCTGGCTATCCGTGACATCGCCGGTGAGGACTTGGCGGCCGCGGACGCGCCCGGGAAATTCGACTATTTCGAGTATGCCGACCTGATCGTCTTCCTGTTCGATCCCTTCGAGGTGCCGCAGGTCCGCCATGCCCTGGAAGATATCTTGCCGGCGCAAGAGATCATCGGCGCCGACACCACGCAGGTCTTCACAAATCTGCTTGGGCTGATCGGGCGGGGCAGCCCGCGACTGGCGATCGTCGTGAGCAAGTTCGATGTCCTACACGAACTCAGTACGGTGGATGCCAACGTCGCGGCCCCGTTCCACAACCCGGGGGCCGGGTATATGCGCTCGCGCCCGGATGGCCCCACCTACGACGAAGTCCTCGGCGCCCTCATCTCCGAGGAGGTTCGGTCTCTGTTGGCAATGCTCGACGCCCAGGGCCTGGTCAATCTCGCCGAACATCCGCCCACGGTCACCCCGGCAGAGACGCGCTTCTTTGCCATGTCAGCGTTGGGCGCTTCGACCGATGGCACCGAGTTGTCCGCGCGAGGCAAGTCCCCCTACCGCGTCGTGGATCCCCTGTTTTGGATTCTCGCCACTCGTGGCATCGTCAGGACGATAGGAAAGTAGCCATGAGCATCCCCGGAGACCCCTTTCAGTCCCATCCCGATCCATATCCGGGAGTATCGGGAAACGCGTCCCGCCAGAACTCTCCGTTCGACTGGCCCGGCGACTCGTCCACTCGCTCTGGTAATCCCTTCGAAGACCCCGCTTTTCCTGGGTCAACTGAGGTGGGATTCGCCGCGCCCTCAGTGATGGCGCCCTACCCCAGCCCCTACGGGGTCCCGGGCTCCGCAGGCAGCGGAGCGCGCTCCGGGTCGGTGGCAGGGCTTGGAAGCGGCGCCAAGGTTACCGGCGGGTGGTGGGGTTTGGGGCTCGTCGGGCTGGGCACGGTGGGGGGATTGGTATTTCTCTACTTGGTCTTCACCGAGATCAGGATCATCTCCACGCACCCACTCGGCAACGCCCTCCTCTGGGGATCGGCGTGGGCTGTAGCCTGCGCGGTCGTCACGGTGGGAATGATCGTGGCCGTGGTCGGCCTGATCCGTCGCAAGCGGCCGTGGGTCCAGGCATTGGCACTGGCTATCGGAATCTTGATTGCGCCCATCGCGTTCTTTGCTGATGCCCAACTTGGGGTCGACACCATGCTCGATCAGGCGCGTTCGGATGTCGGGCCCGCCGCCGGCGAGGGGATCTCAGCGCTGGCGGCATACGCTCAATCGCAGGGAATCGACCTCGGCCCCCTCAAACCAGTGCTGAGCGCTTTGGGCGCGGACTGAGCTGCGGCCGCGGCCAAGGGAGGGACAGTCTGTCGTGTCTGACCATCAAGGGTGCGGGGGCCTGATTCGGGCCGCCGCAGCCAGGCTGCGAGACGGGATCGCGGAACGGTGTTCGGTGGCCCTCCCCCGTCAGTTCGATTGGGTCTTCAAGAATCTGGACGGGGAAGAGCCGTGAACGAGACGTACTGTGCACGCTGTGGTGGCGTTCTCGAGGGGTCGCGGTGTCCGACCTGTGATCCACCGGTCGCGACGGCCGCGCCCTTTGGTGGCACGCGGTGGCTGCTGCTTCTGGCCGGAGTCGCGGGTCTCGTCGTTGTTGCTGCCGTGGCTTTCGGCATCGGCAGGGGGCTGACGACCGGTGGTCTCCCCGACGTGTCAACGGCGAGATCGCCCACGAGCAGCACCGGCTCGGGTGATTCGACCACTGTGCCTCGGCCATCCTCGACGGTATTGGGAGCGCCGACCCCAACCCTGCCGGCGCCAACGCCCCTGGCAACCTCCACTTTCGGCACGCTCCGCGCCTTGCCCGCAGGCTCCTGGCTCACGGTCCTGGACTCGAAACCGCAAACCGAGTGGACCGAAGCGGCGGCCTGGGGGGCGGCCCGTGCGCTGGGCTACAACGGGGTGACCGTGGTGGATTCCAGTGCGATTCCAGGACTCAACGGGGGCTACTGGGCCATTTCTCTTGTCGGCTTCTCGTCCAGGGACGCCGCCCGAGCGGCGTGCGCATCGGTGGGCCGTGATGTCGGGGGCACATGCTACGAGAGGTTGGTCCAGTGACTGTGCCAGCGCCTGAGATTCGTCCTCGCGCCGAATGGGCTGCCGGGTTGGACCCGGTGGGAGCCCTCGAACCCGAGGACGACGTCCGGTTTCTCCTCGTCCACCACACCGCGAGCCCGAATACCGGGCCCGCGGAGTCGGTGAGTCAGTTACGGTCGTTCTTCCAATATCACACCACCACCAAGGGGTGGCCGGATATCGCCTACAACTTCCTTGTCGACTCGGGCGGGCGGATCTGGGAGGGACGCGCGGGGAGCCTGGCCGGGCCGGTCCGGGGCGATGCCACGGGTGGCAGCCAGGGCTTCGCACAGTTGTGTTGTTTCATTGGTGATTTCATGACGGTTCCGCCCAGCGATCAGGCGGTGGCGTCGATGACGCAGTTGTTGGCATGGCTGGCGGATCGTCACCACCTCGACCTTTCCCCCGACGCGCGTGTCTCGTTCGTGTCCCGTGGCTCGAACCGGTGGCCGGCAGGCACACGGGTCACGACCGCGCCGATTGCCGGGCACCGAGACATGTCCCAGACCACGTGCCCTGGGGACGCGGCATACGCCCTCATCCCGGGCACGTTCTTGGCTGGCGCTCGTGACCTGGTGCGTGCTGCGCGGCCGAGCGCCGCGGAACCGACGACACCGGCCGCGTCAACGCCGGTGCCGACGACGGCGTCGGCTCTCGCTTCTCCGTCCGCGTCCAAGGCGGTGCCGGAGGTCGCGCCGTCAGGTGCACGGGCGAGCGGCGCCGATGCCTCTCTCGGGCTGGGCGAGGCGGTGGCCGTCGCGGTGGGGACGGGTATCGTCGGCGGTGTGGCTTTCATCGTGCGTCGCAGGATGACGGCAGGCCGAGACCCAGATCCTGGACTGGAAGATCCCGAGCGGCACTCGGGTGGGTCGTGATGCCACGGGAGTTGTGTCCGCGATGCGGGGCCGCGCTCGACGGGAGTCTCGCGCACTGGTGTGGGCAATTCAACGTGTCCGGCGGGTCGGTGGACATCCCGACGCGGCCAGCGCGCAGTCGTCGCTGGCTTCCTGTGGTCTTGGGGGCAGTCATCGTGGGCGCGAGCGCTGGGATTGGGTATGCCGTGGTCAGCAGTCGCTCGCAGCCACCGGTGACCGTGGCGGCCACATCGTCGTCGATTGTGTCGGTCTCGACGATGTCCGCTGCTCCGGCCCCCGCCAGTCCCAGTGCCCGCCCGCAAACCCAGGCTTCTCCCTCGCTTGCGGCGTCGCCTCCGGGCCCGGCCGCAGTGGCGGCACGGCCGATCAGCGTTCCCTCAGAAACAATCGTGTGTTCCACCGATGGGACCGGTTTGGCTGCCACCTCCATGGCGGACAACACCTGGACGAGCTGCATCTTCGCCGACATTGTGCGCCAGCGATACCGGGAAGCGGCCCCCGGCGGGGGCGCCGTATCGCTGCCGCAGGTCTACACACCGAAGTTCGGTCGCTACTGGGACCTCGTCTGCGAGAACACCGAGCCCGTCCACTGCTACGCCCCCGCCGATGGTCAAGTAGTCGTCTACCTGCGCCGCAACTAGGCGATCGTCCCGTTGAAATGTCAGGGGGGCAGGTCGCGGCGTTTGATGCGGGCCTCGGCTGCGCTGAATGCTCGCGAAGTGACTCTTCGGGTCACGGACTTGTCGGAACGAGCCACCCAGATGGTCTGGTATCGAGGACGACACTCCGTGAGCCCGTATTGCTGGAGGGGATGAGGCGACCCGATAGGGCGTTTCGTGCCGCCCCGTCACGCTTGGCGCGAGACGCGGGGCCTAGACACCCGGCGGCGTGACGGTCAGGAGGAAGACGCCGTCCTCGAGGCAGTCCACGGCGTGCCGTTCCGGCGGGATTGCCACCAACTCGGCTGGGCCACAGACCCACTCGTGGTCAGCGGAAGACAGGCGGAAGCAACCGGAGAGGACGTGCAGGCTTGCCGCGGGGGGTGAGGCGTGCTCGGCGAGGCCGGCGCCGGCGGTGAGCGCGACGAGCAGAGCGCGTTGGCGTTCGCCCTTGAGGACGGGCAGGGTCGCCTTGCCCCGGGCGTCGGCGCGGGCCTGGGCGAGAAGCGCTGCGCCGGCGGCGGTGAGGTTGACGATGGCCGGCTGGCCGGGTTCGCTCGGGAGGCCCTCCCAGGGGGCGGAGGGGCGGCGCTCACGCTCGAGCGGTATGCCGGGGGCATCGTTGGTCGGGGGCTGGCCAAGGGCGATGGGTTCGGGCATCACGGCTCCGCGGTGGTGTGTGTCTGCTTCCGGTGGGAAAGGGGCACTTCGCCCCCCGACTGTTGGGGTGCGAAGTGGACGTTGGGCGGTTCAGGCGGGAAAGGGGTGAAAGGAGTGGTGGTCCGGAGGTGGGCGCGGCACAACTGGGGGCCGACGAAGGGTTCGAGGCTGACCTGGGCCTGTGGCTCACCGAGGCGTTCCAGGGCGCCGGAGATGAGGCCTCGATGGATGCCGCACACGACCGCCGGGTGTTTCTGCGCCAAGTCCAGAAAGGGGCAGTGGCTCAAGGTGATGCGGACGACTCGGCCGCGGTCTGTGGTCGTGACGTCGGGCGTGTATCCCCATTCGCCGAGGACATCGACCATCTGCCCTACCTTGGCGAGCCATCGGCCGGGGGTGTCCGCGACCGGTCCGTCGTGGGCGGGGACATGCGCCAAGGCCCAGCGGCGGCCGACGTCGGCCGGGGTCGCGTCGCCGCCTTCCCCCAGCGAGGCGAACGTGTCGGCCAGCAGTCCCGCGAGGACCCGGAGTCCTTTCGTGGCACGCCCGTCGCCAGGCAACGAGCCGGGCAGCACGGCATACACCTTCTTGGGGCGGCCGGCGCCGGGTTGCTTCTCGAAGCGAGACTCGAGCAAGCCGCCGATCACCAACTGTTCGAGGTGGAAGCGGGCCGTGGTCAGGTGCAACTGCAGGGTGTCGCCCACGGCTGCGGCCGTCATCGCGCCCGATTCGCTGAGCGTGTCGAGGACGAGTCGCCGCACCGGCGAGGCGAGCAGGGCGATCCCGGAGCCGGGCCCGGTCATGGTCCTCCCTTCGCGCCATCGGAATATAGAGGAGATCCCTACTCTATATCCGGCGCGGCCCGGGTTGTTGGCGGGTGGCGCGGGAGCCGAGACCAGTCGCCGGGAGGTCAGGGCTGCGTGCCGGGCCTCTCACTGAGGTCGGCGACCATCGCGGCGAGGGCGCGGATCACGTCGTCACCGGCCACGGTGACCGCGACCCCGTGGGCGCCGGCCCCCATGGAAATGCGACGTCCCGCGATCGAGGCGTCGGCGAGCACGGGCAGGGCGGTCTTGGCCCCGAAGGGCGTGATCGTGCCGCGTTCGTAGCCCGTGACCTCGAGGGCCTCGGCGGCGCTGGGCATCGAGAGCCGGTTGACGCCGAGGACCGCGCGCACCTTCGGCCAGGAGAACTCCCGATCCCCCGGCACGAGCACGAACAGGTAGTCGCCGGGGCCGCGCCGCAGCACGAGGGTCTTGACGATGTCGCCGGGCGCGACCCCGCGGGCGGCGGCAGCCTCGGCGAGCGAACTCACCGGTCCGTGCCGGGTCACCTCGACGTCGATCCCGTATGCCGTGAGCGCACCGAGCGCTCGCGCCTCACCTTCGCTGCCCATGGCCGTGACTGTACGGGCCCGCCGGGTCGCGGGCGCGGCGGTAGGTGGGCCGGTCACGCGGGAAGGGAGTCGGCGGCATACCGGATCGCCAGGACCGACCCGACCGCCCACGAAGGCACCACGAGCGAGTCTGCCCGACGAGACAGTGTCGGAGGCACGGTGCGGGGTGGGGAGTGGCTTTCGAGCGGGAGACAGGGTGGAATGGGGGTATGCCGTTGCGCCCCCTCAGCGTTGAGGTCCGATCCGCCTTTCGCCGCCTCTGGTCGGAACTGGAGCCGATCGGGCGGGCGGAGACGGGGGGCTATCGCCGGTATGCCTGGACCCGCACCGACCTGGAGCTGCGGGACTGGTTCGCGGCGCAGGCGCAGGCTCGTGGGCTGACCCTGACCGAAGATCGCGTCGGCAACCAGTGGGCCTGGTGGGGACCGGCGCCCGAGGGCGGCGAAGGGTCCGGGGCCCGCCGCAAGGCCATCGTCACCGGCTCACATCTGGATTCGGTGCCCGACGGCGGCGCCTTCGACGGTCCCCTCGGTGTCGTCTCCAGCCTGCTCGCCGTCGATGTCCTCCGCGAACGCGGCCACCGCCCCGACCGGCCCCTTGCCGTCGTCAACTTCGTCGACGAAGAGGGCGCGCGGTTCGGGATCGCCTGCGCGGGTTCCCGATTGCTCACCGGAGTGCTCGACCCCGACCGGGCTCGCGCCCTCAGGGACAGCGACGGGGTCACCATGGCCCAGGCCCTCGCCGACGCCGGTCGCGACCCCGATGCCCTGGGCCCCGACCCCGAGGCCCTGGCCCGCATCGGCGCCTTCGTCGAACTCCACATCGAACAGGGCCGGTACCTCGTCGATCGCGGCGCCGCCGTCGGCGTCGGCAGCCACATCTGGCCCCATGGGCGCTGGCGCATCGACATTCCCGGCGAGGCCAACCACGCCGGCACGACGGCCCTGGAGGACCGCCAGGACGCGATGATCGGGTTCGCCGCCGCCGTCATCGCGGCCCGCCGCGCCGCCCAAACCCACGGGTGCGTCGCCACCATCGGCAAGGTCGCCGTCACCCCCGGCGGCGTCAACGCCATCCCCAGCGCCGTCACCGGCTGGCTCGACGCCCGCGGCGCCGACGCCCACGCCGTCGAGGCGGTCGTCGCCGACGTCGCCGCCATCATGGACGACTTCGACGCGCAGGTGCGCCAGGAATCGTGGACCCCCACCACCGACTTCGACCACGCCCTAGTGCGGCAGATGGCCGGCCGGCTCGGCGGCATACCGACCCTCGGCACCGGAGCCGGACACGACAGCGGCATCCTCGCCAACGCCGGAATCCCGGCCGCGATGCTCTTCGTCCGCAACCCGACCGGGGTGTCGCACTCCCCGGCGGAGTTCGCCGAAGAGGGCGACAGTCTCGTCGGGGTCGCGGCCCTCGCGGCCGTGCTCGCCGACCTCACCGGCGGCCCGCGATGACCCAGCCCCGCACCTACTGGTGCGAACACGCCTACCTGCCGACAAAGGTGCAGTGGGGCGTGCGCCTCACCGTGACCGACGGGCGGATCACCGGGGTCGCCGAGCGCGTTCCGCCGAGCATCAACGACGTCCGGCTGCCCGGGGTCACCTTCCCCGGCCTGGCCAACGCCCACTCGCACGCCTTCCACCGGGCCTTGCGGGGCCGCACCCACGGCCGCGGCGGCACCTTCTGGACCTGGCGCGAGGAGATGTATGCCGTCGCCCGCCGCCTCGACCCCGACTCCTACCTCGCGCTCGCGCGCGCGGTGTTCCTTGAGATGCTCGCGGCCGGCTACACCGTGGTCGGCGAGTTCCACTACCTCCACCACGGCCAGGGCGGCGCGCCGTATGCCGACCCCAACGCCATGGGCGCCGCGCTGATCCAGGCCGCCGGTGAGGTGGGCATTCGGCTGACCCTCCTCGACACGTGCTACCTCCAGGGCGGGCTCACCCCGCAGGGGCATCTGCCGCTCGACGAGGTGCAGCAACGGTTCGGGGACGGCAGCGTCGAGGCGTGGGCGACGCGCGTGGAGGCGCTGCGTGACAGCGACCTGGTGCGGATCGGGGCCGCGGCGCACTCGGTGCGGGCCTTGACCGCCCGCGAACTCGACGATTTCGGCGAGGCCACCGTGGGCCGGATTCTCCATGCCCACGTCTCCGAGCAGCCCGCCGAAAACCTTGCTGCCCAGGCCTTTTACGGCATGACCCCGGTGGAGTTGCTCGCCCAGGCCGGGCTGCTCGACGAGGACTTCACGGCTGTCCACGCCACCCATCTAAGCGACCGCGACATCCAATTGTTCGAGCTCTCCGAATCCCGGGTCTGCCTGTGCCCCACCACCGAGCGCGACCTCGCCGACGGCGTCGGGCCGAGCCGGTCCTTCCACCTTGCCGGAGTGCCCATGTGCCTCGGCTCGGATCAGCACGCCGTCATGGACCCCTTCGAGGAGATGCGCGCCATCGAGATGCACGAGCGGCTGCTGAGCCACGAGCGCGGCCGCTTCCGCCCCGACGAACTGGTCGATATGGCTGCGGCTCAGGGCTACCGCTCCGTCGGTTGGGCCGACGGGGGGCGGCTGGTCGTCGGCGGGCTCGCTGATTTCGTCACCGTCCGTGAAGACAGTCGGCGCACCACCGGTGCCGAACCCGCCCAGATTCTGTATGCCGCGACCGCCGCCGACGTCACGCACGTCGTCGTCGCCGGCCGGCACGTCATCTGCGACGGCGAACACGCCCTCGGCCCCATCGACCCCTTCGTCGCCGACGCCCTCGCCCTGGTCCGGGAGGGACGATGAGCCTGCTCGTCACCGGCATCGGTGAACTCGTCACCAACGCCGGCTCTCCCGAGGCGGCGCGCGCCGGGGATGCGCCCGAGGGTGGGGCGAGCGCGGGAGTCGAGCGGGCGGCATACCGCGGCGACCCCGTGACCCGGCTGGGACTGGTGCCGGATGCGGCCCTCGTCGTCGACGACGGGCGGGTCGCCTGGATCGGGCCGGCCGCGGCGGCACCAGCGGCGGACCGGGCCATCGATCTCGGCGGGCGGGCGGTGCTGCCGGGGTTCGTCGACTCGCATTCGCACGTCGTGTATGCCGGGGACCGGGTCGCCGAGTTCACCGCCCGGATGACGGGGCAGCGGTACGACGGCGGGGGGATCGCGACGACGATGGCGGCGACCCGCGCGGCGAGCGACGAGGAGTTGCGGGGGCTGCTGGCGGCGCGGATCACGGAGTTTCGGGCGCAGGGGACCAGCGTTGTCGAGATCAAGAGCGGCTATGGGCTGACCGTGGCCGACGAGGCCCGCGCGCTGCGGCTGGCCGCCGAGGTCACCTCGGAGACGACCTTCCTCGGGGCGCACGTCGTGCCGCCGGAAGCGCGCGGTGACCGGGCGGCATACGTCGACCTGGTGACCGGGCCGATGCTCGCGGCGTGCGCGCCCTACGCCCGCTGGATCGACGTGTTCTGCGAGCCGGCCTCGCCCTATGCCTTCACTGGTGAGGAGGCGCGGACGGTGCTCACGGCCGGCATGGGGGCGGGGTTGTTGCCCCGCGTCCATGGCAACCAGTTGGGGCACGGGCCGGGGGTGCAGGTGGCGGTCGAGGTGGGGGCGGCCAGTGTCGACCACTGCACGTTCCTCGCCGACGCGGACGTCGCGGCGCTCGCGGATGCGGCCGGGACGACGGTGGCGACCCTGCTGCCGGGGGTCGAGTTCTCGACCCGTTCGCCCTATCCCGATGCCCGCCGGCTCCTCGACGCCGGGGTCGTCGTGGCGTTGGCCACCGACTGCAACCCCGGGACGTGCAACTCCTCCTCGATGCCCCTCATGGTGGCGTTGGCCGTGCGCGAGATGGGCATGAGCCCGGCCGAGGCGGTGTGGTCGGCTACCGCGGGCGGGGCGGCGGCGCTTCGTCGATCCGATGTGGGGCGGCTCGTGGTGGGGGCGGCGGCGGACCTCTGCGTGCTCGACGCGCCGACGCACGCGCATCTGGCCTACCGCCCCGGCGTGCCGCTGGCCCGGTTGCTCGACGTGTCCGAGCATTCCTCGGCGAGGTAGGCAGCCGCGGGGCGGTTCAGCAGTTGGGTAGCCGCTCGAAGCGCCAACCGGCGGTCCCCAACCGGGTCAGCACGGTGTCGAGGGCCGCGATGGTCTGGGAGCGCTTCCCACCGCCGTCATGCATGAGGACGATCGCGCCGGGTTTGGCGCCCTCGATGACACGGGACGCGATGACATCGGCGCCCGGCAACTGCCAGTCGTTCGTGTCGACGTCCCAGAGCACCATCCGCTTGCCCTCGGCCGCGATCTGGTTGCGCACTGACTTGTTGACCGCGCCGTACGGCGGGCGCATGCAGGCCGAACCCCCGATGAACTTGTCGGCCTGCGAAATCTCGGAGGCTACCCCCGCGGCGGAGAGTTTGGTCAGACTGGGGTGGGTCATGCTGTGGTTGCCCACGCCGTGTCCGGCTTTGCGCACCGAGGCGACCAGATCGGGGGATCGGCGAGCCGCCACTCCGACTTCGAAGAACGTCGCGTGCGCCTTGTGCTTGGCGAGCACGGCGAGCACGCTTGGCGTCCAGCGCGGGTCGGGCCCGTCGTCGAAGGTGAGATACAGCACCGGCCCGGTCGGCGTCGGCGGAGTCGGGCTCGGACGCGACGAGGGCGTGGGTTTCGGGGTCGGCTTGGGCGAGGCCGCGGGAACGGCAAGACTCGGGGCCACCGAGGGCTTCGATGCGGGGCGGGGCGATGCAGACCCGGAAGGCCGGGCGCTGGCCGACGGCCGTGGCGACGGAGACGCGGACCGGGTCGTGGCGACCTGGGCCGCGTGTGGCTCGGTGGAAACCACATGACCGGTCGCACCGGCAAGGATCAACGCCACCAACGTGGCGCTGCCCATGAACCGAAGCCCTGTCATGTGTCTGCCCTGCCTACGATCGTTCGTGCGCCCCAACTGCCTGGTGCCAGGGCGCTTGCCCACGAGGACAACCCTACGTCAGAGCGTGCCACGGTGCCGAGAAGGAGAGCGAGCACCGGCGCGTCGGCAGACGGCATCCGCCAGCCTCGCGGGGCTCCCCGACGATTATGCCGGAGCGGCCTCGGATTCGATCGCGCGCCGCGGGCGAGTCGTCGAATAGGCGTACACCTGAGCCGCCTTGCGGGCTGCGAACGTCCGGGCGCCGG
Organism: Actinomycetes bacterium; assembly: GCA_029778715.1. Classification (GTDB taxonomy): domain Bacteria; phylum Actinomycetota; class Actinomycetes; order Actinomycetales; family Dermatophilaceae; genus Phycicoccus_A. Next base: position 28,964 of record JAKOPT010000087.1, read on the forward strand.
CGACCAACAGACCGGTGAGCGCGGCATACAACACCGCTTGCTTGAGCGGAGCGTCGGGGTCGGCCGGATCGACGTCGTCGTACCCCGTCATCTTCCAGATCTGGTCGGCGAGGCGATCGGCGACGAACGTGGCCACGAACGCCGATCCCGTCATCAGGGCCCTGCGGACCGGCTTGGCCATCTCACACGTCCTCTCGCGAACCCCGCAACCGTCGGCGGGTGAGGCTCACTGTGACACATTCGCGCGGCGGGCGGCAGCGCTGGTCCCTCTGCGGCGCTATGCTGCCGGTGTCAACGACAGGGGAGCGCTTCGGCGCTGAGAGTGCGGGCAACCGCAGACCCTCGCACCTGATCCGGTTCGCACCGGCGTAGGGAGTCGGGATCTCAGGCTCTGCTCGCGGCATACGGCCTGTTTTTCGTATGCCGCGAGCGGGGCCTCCCCGAGGTATCCACCGGATTCCACGGGAGCAACACATGACTGCATCACTGAGCACGACCACCGCCCGACCGGGCAGCATCCGCGCGAGCGCGCCCCTCATGGCCTGGCGCACCGTCGACATCCTGACGATCGCGTTCCTCGGCGCGGCCTTCGGCATCGCCTACTGGGGGTGGGGGCTGGCCTACGAAGCGCCGGCCGCGCCGCTCAAGGCCCTCTTCCCGCCGCTGGCCGGCATCACCGGCGCGCCCTGGCTGATCGCCGGCGTCGTCGGCGGGCTCGTCGTGCGGCGCCCGGGCGCGGCGCTCATGTGCGAGGTCGTCGCGGCGCTGGTGTCGATGATCCCGGGGACCCAGTGGGGGTTCACGACGCTCATTTCCGGGGTCCTGCAGGGGCTTGGCGCCGAGGTGGGGTTCCTGCTCCTCGGCTACGGCTCGTTCGGGCTGGCCGCCGCCATGCTCGCGGGGGCGCTGTCCGCGCCGCTGGAGGCGGTGTACGAGTGGCTCGTCTACTGGACCGACTGGGCCTGGGGATACAAGATCGCCTACCTGTTCATCCTCACCGGTGCCGGCGCGGTGATCGCGGGCGGGCTGGGCTGGGTCATCACCCGGGCGTTGGCGGCGGCGGGCGCGCTCAATGCGTTCCCTCCGGGTCAAGAGGCACGGGAGTCACGCGCTGTTTGAGGTGGGCGGCACCCGTCGGGCCGATGCGCCCGGTGACGTGGTCGACGACGTCGGTGTCGCGGTGAACGGGCGCGCCGCTCGCGGTGCGATCGAGGTCGATGGGCTGACGTGGCGGCCGTATGGCCGTCGCGCCCCCGTCCTGCGCGACCTGTCGCTGTCGGTGGCGCCCGGCGAGCGGGTGTTGCTCGTCGGGCCGAGCGGCTCGGGCAAGTCGACCTTGTTGCGGGCCCTCGCCGGCCTCCTCGAAACGGCCGATGCCGGCGAGCGCGCGGGCACGGTGACGATCGACGGTGCCGCGCCGGGCGCCCGGCCCGGAGCGGTCGGGTTGGTGTTGCAGGAACCCGGCGCCGGGGTCGTGTCCGCAACCATCGGCCGCGATGTCGCCTTCGGGCTCGAAAACATCGGTATGCCGCGCGCCGCCATGCCCGCCCGGGTCGCCTCCGCGTTGGCGTCGGTCGGGTTGGACCTGCCCCTCGACACCCCGACGGCCGCCCTCTCCGGCGGGCAGACCCAACGCCTGGCCCTGGCGGGTGCGTTGGCGTTGACGCCCTCGGTGCTGTTGCTCGACGAACCGGCCGCGATGCTCGATGCCGAGAATGCCGCGGGGGTGCGGGCGGCCGTCGACGAGGTCGTGGGAACGCTCGGGATCACACTCGTCGTGGTCGAACATGTCCTCGGGCCCTGGGTCGAGATGGTGGACCGGCTCGTCGTCCTCGACGATCAGGGCATCATCGTGGCCGACGGGCCGGTGGGGGAGACGCTCGATCAGGAACGGGACGCGCTCCTGTCCATGGGCATCTGGGTGCCGGGGGCTCCGGCCCCCGCGCCGCTGGCCGTGCCCACTGGGGTGTTCGTGCCCGCGGCTGCGGGGGATCCGTTCCCGGGTCACGCTTCGGGGATGCCCTGGTCGGCGCCTACTGGGTCCGGTGTCCTGACCGTCACCCCGGTCCTCCACGCGGAACCGTTGACGATCGTGCGGCGCACCCACACCGTGGACGGGATCGACACCTCCCGGGTCGCGGCAGCCCTTCCCGAGCCGCTGGAGGTGCGAGCCGGAGAACTGGTCGCCCTCGTCGGGGCGAGTGGTTCGGGGAAGTCGACCGTGCTGCATACCCTCGCCGGTTTTCTCCGCCCGGCGTCCGGCACCGTCCGCCTCGCCGGCACCGCGGAGGAGTCCAGCACGTCGCAGCCGGGCGACCCGCGTACACAAGCGACCAATAGGTGGATTGTGAACACCGGCGGCGACCCGCGTACACAAGCGACCAATAGGTGGATTGTGAACACCGGCGGTGGCCCCCGTACACAAGCGACCAATAGGTGGGTTGTGAACACCGGCGGTGACCCGCGTACACAAGTGACCAATAGGGCGATTGTGAACACGGGAGTCGACCCCGCCACCCTCGACGCGCGAGAACTTGCCGCCCGGCTCGCCTGGATCCCTCAATGGGCGTCCTCGACCGTGGTCACCGGGCGGGTTCTCGACGAGGTCATGCTCACCTCGCGCGCCCTCGGCCGCCACGACCCGAACCTTGACACTCGCGCCCGCCATCTCCTCGACGCCCTCGGGCTGGGGCACCTGACGGACGCCGACCCGCGCCACCTCTCCGGCGGCGAACAGCGCCGGCTCGCCGTCGCCGCGGCCATCCTCCACGGGCCGGCGGTCGTCCTCGCCGACGAACCAACCGTCGGGCAGGACCGCCATACGTGGGCCGCGATCGTCGGGCTGCTCGCGGCATACCGGGCCGAAGGTGGCGCGATCGTGACGGCGACCCATGACGCCCACATCGTGGAGCGGGCCGCGCGGGTGCACCGGCTCGACCCGCAACCGCGGGCGCAGACCCCGAGGACCGGGCGGCCGTGGCTCGCGGGCCGGGCGCCGCTCGCCTTGCTCGCCGGGGCGGCCCTCGCGGTGCCGGTGGGGATCATGGCGCCCGGCGGCTGGACGAGCGCGGCGCTGCTCGGGGTGCAGTTCGGGCTCGCGGTCGCCGGGCTCGTCAGCCGCGCCGCGGGGGTGGGGCGGCCGCTGCGGGCGCTGGCCACACGTTTGCTCCCGGGGTTGCTCGGGGCGCTGTCGGTCGCCTGGTCGACGTGGCTACTCGGTGGTCACCGTATCGACTTGGCGGTCAACGGTTTTCTGAGGGTGCTGCTCATTGTGGTGCCGTCGGCGGTGCTGTTGCCGTTCATCGACACCGATCGGCTCGGGGACGCCTTGGCGCAGCGGTTGCGGCTGCCCGACCGCCCGGTGGTCGCGGTGGCCGCGGCGATGCACCGGATGCAGGCGTTCGGCGAACTGTGGGCCGAGTTGGGACGGGCGCGGCGGGTCCGCGGGGTGGGGCCGTCGTGGCGGCGCCCAGCGAGCGTGGCGCGGCACGTCATGGCGCTCACCGTGGGCTTGCTGCTGCGGTCGTTGCGGGCAGCGGCCGATCTTGCGGTCGCCATGGATGCCCGCGGGTTCGCCTCGGCGGCCACCTCACGTCGCAGTTGGTTGTATGCCGCCCGCTGGGGGGTGGGCGACACCCTGCTGGTGCTGCTTGCCGGTATGCCGCTCGCGGCCGTTCTCGTCGTGGGTCGCCTCGGGCTCGGCTAGCGTGCCGGTCTTCGCTGAAGCGCGCTGGTTGTCCCCACGACCAGCGCGCTTCAGCGAAGAACTCGGGGCGCCGCCGAGCTCGGGCTCCCCCGAGGGGCCGAACAGGGGGGCCTGTGGATAGCGCCAGCAGCACGTGGGGGAAAGGGGCACAGTCGACCCATGGGGAGAAGCGCCGAAGTGGTGAACTGGCGGGCCTTGCAGTCCGCTGCCGGGCTTCAGGACGGGTTGGTGACGAGGACGCAGTGCGTTGCCGCAGGTATGACGCGCGCCTCGATTCGCCACCGCCTGCAGACGGGGCGTTGGGAGGAAGTCGCTCGCGAGGTCTACTCCACCGCGCCGGGACGCCGCGGGTGGGAGATCGATGCGATGGCCGCCGTCATGTCGCTGGCAGGGTTCGGGCCGGCACCCTTGGGGCAGCCGACTGCAGCGGCAACCCCGCCCGCAGCCCTCTGGGGTCTAGCGGCTGCCCGGGCTTGGGGAATCGGGCCGGCGAGAGTCCCGCCGATCGTCGTTGCGGTTCCTGCGAGTCGGGCCCCGGCCCGCCGGGAGTCGTTCGGGGTCAGGCGAATCCAGCAGTGGGATAGGCGGGTCGATCCGGTTGCCGTCCCCTGGCGGACGACGCAGGCGGCGACCATCGTCGACTGCGCCTCGCTGGGCAGTCCGGACGAAGCAGCGGCCTGGTTGGCACGCGGCATACGGGGGCGCTTCGTGACGGGAGTAGCGCTGCAAACGGAACTCGATTCTCGCCAGCGCATCCGGCACGGCTCTCTGATGCGAGAAGTCCTCGGCGATGTCGTCGCGGGGGCGCATTCGGCGGCGGAGGTGCGGTTCGCCCGCGACGTCGAGCGGGCCCACGGGCTTCCCGAGGGACGACGCCAGGTGGTCAGCGCCGCGAATGGGTATGCCGTTCACGACAACGAGTACATCGACTGGGGTGTCGTCATCGAGGTGGACGGCCGGCTGGGCCACGAAACGTGGAGGGACCGGGTACGTGACGGGGCGCGCGATCGCCAACTGGCGGCCACGGGACGCTTCACGAGCCGGGTCTTCTGGGTTGATGTCGCCGTGCGGCCGTGTGCAACCGCTCGAGAGGTTGCTGGACTCTTGGCGGCGCGGGGATGGCAAGGGCACCCGCATCCGTGCCGACGCTCAGACTGCGCACTTCGGGCTGCTCCGGGGGTGCGGTCGCCGCTTCGCTGAAGCGCCCTGGTCGTCCCCACGACCAGAGCGCTTCAGCGTAGAAGGGCACGCTCAAGGCGCGGCGAGGCCGTGGCGGGCCAGGGCGTCACGGACCCCGCTCTCCTGCGGCCCGAGCACGGGGTCGCGGCCGCTCGCTAGGTCCCACGCCGTCTTCCACGAAGCGGCCACCTCCCGCAAGGTGTACCAGCGCCACAGCCCGGGGAACTGCGCCTCCATCCGGTAATCGCCTGCCCCCGTGGCGTCCACACCCAACCTGCGGCAGGTCGCCACGGCCCGCGGCAGGTGGTAGCCCTGCGAGACCAGCACCAGCCGATCGACACCGAAGATCCGTTTGGCCCGGCTGCACGAGTCATAGGTGTCGCGCCCGGCGAAGTCCCGGACGATATCGCCGGTGGGCACACCGTGCGCCACGAGATAGTCGGCCATGGCCGTCGGTTCGTCGTAGGAATGGGTCCGGTTGTCGCCGGACACGAGGATCACGGTGACCGATCCGCTCCGATAGAGGTGCACCGCGGCATCCAACCGGGCCGCGAGGAACGGGGTCGGGGTGCCGGCGGCCGTCAGTCCCGCGCCGAGCACCAGCGCCACCGGGGCCGTCGAGGCCCGTTCGGTGCCGTTGGCGTCGATGATCCGCCCGCGCGATTGGGCGAGCACCCACAGCCAGGGGGCGACGGCGAGGAGGGTGCCGGCCGTCCCGGCGATGACGATTCGCAGCCAACGGCGCCGCACCCATCCCCAGACGCCGGTATGCCGTGGGCCCGGTTCCCGCTCGCCGCGCTCGGATGCCCGTCCCCCGGGACGATGCCTGCTCATGGGCCCAGGGTAAGGCGCGAGTCGCGAGCGGGACGGGACCTCGACACGGGAGGCCAGCGACACGGCATACCGGCAGCGACCCGACGGCGGAACGGGAGACGCGTGCCCGACCCGACGGGGGATACTGGCCGGCGATGCCCACCCCCACCCCCACGCCTGACGCGGCCGCGGCCCCGGCCCCCCGAATCCCCCGGGAGATCTGGGTTCTCGTCGCCGCGGCCTTTGTCATCGCGCTCGGGTTCGGGCTCATCACGCCGGTGCTGCCGCAATACGCGCAGAGTTTCGGGGTCGGCGCGACGGCGAGCTCGATCGTCGTGAGCACGTTCGCGTTCTTCCGGCTCACCTTCGCGCCGGTCGGCGGCCGCCTCATCTCCCGCCTCGGCGAACGCCCCGTCTATCTCACCGGCCTGCTCATCGTCGCCGCCTCGACGGGAGCGACGGCGTTCGCGCACAGTTACTGGCAACTCGTCCTCTACCGCGGGCTCGGCGGCATCGGCTCGACGATGTTCACCGTGTCGGCGGTCGCGCTCATCGTGCGACTCGCGCCGCCGGCGATCCGTGGCCGGGTCTCGTCGGCCTACGGGTCGGCGTTCCTGCTCGGCGGCATCGGGGGGCCGGTCGTGGGCGGGTTGCTGGGGAACCTCGGGTTGCGCGTGCCGTTCCTCGTGTATGCCGTGGCGCTGGTTGCCGCGGCCGCTCTCGTCGGCGGTTTGATCCGTCCGCACGCCCTGCGCCCAGCGGCGGACGCGCCCGTCCGCCCACTGTTCACCGTGCGCGAAGCGCTGCGCGACAACGCCTACCGGGCGGCCTTGGGGTCGTCGTTCGCCAACGGGTGGGCGAACTTCGGGGTGCGGAACGCGATCCTGCCCCTGCTCGCCGCGGCGGTCATCGGCAAAGAACCGTGGGTGGCGGGCATGGCGCTCGCGGTGTTCGCCGCGGGCAACGCGGTGGGGTTGACGTTCTCGGGGCGGCTCTCGGACCGGCGCGGGCGGCGCCCGTTCATCATCGGCGGGTTGCTCATCAGCGGCACCGCCACGCTCGTCACGGGGTGGGCGGGCAACCTACCCGTGCTCGTCGCCGTGTCGGTCATCGCCGGGCTCGGCGCGGGCACCTTGAACCCGGCCCAGCAGGCCAGCCTCGCCGACGTCGTCGGCAACGACCGCAACGGGGGACGCGCGCTCGCCACGGTGCAGATGGCCGCCGATCTCGGGTCGATCACCGGGCCGATCCTCGCCGGGGTGCTGGTGGACCGGGGCTCGTTCGCGCTCGCCTTCGGGGCAACCGGGGCGATTACGCTTCTGGCCGTGCTGCCGTGGCTACGAGCCCGCGAAACGGCCCGCCTGGCGAGGTGACCCGGCTCAGCGGTCCTTGTCGCCGAGCCCTTCGACCAGGCCCATCAGGGCCCGCATCTGGCCCGGCGCGACCCGGGGCAGGATCTCCAGGATCCGGGCGTCGACACCCACGACGAGCCGGCTGTCGCGCCGCCGCGCCGCGCGCAGGATGAGTTCGGCCGCGTGGGCCGGGTCGCCCTTGAGGCGGTCGCGGGAGAACCCTTGCTGGTTCTGGTATGCCGCGGTGCTCAGTCCCTCGGCCGCGCGCGCATCCTGGGCGATCCGGGTGGCGAACCCGCCCGGGTGGACCGTGGTCACCCCGATCCCGTGCCCAGCCAACTCGGCGCCGATCGACTCGGAGAACCCGCGGACTCCGAACTTGCTGGTCGCATAGGCCGACTGGCCAGGTGGGGCGAGCAGCCCGAACAGGCTCGACATGGTGATGATGTGGCTGCCGGGCGTGGCGAGCAAGGCGGGCAGCAGGGTGTGGGTGAGTGCGATGGGGGCGTGCAGGTTGACCTCGAGGACGCCCATGAAGTCGTCGAGGCTCATCTCCTCGAACGTCCCGAACAGGGTCACGCCCGCGTTGTTGATGAGCAGGTCGATGGTGGCGTGCGCCTCCATGATGCGCTTCCCGAGGGCCACGACCTCCTCCCGCACGGACAGGTCGACGACGTGCTGCTCGACCGTGGTGTCGGACGTCGCTGCCAGCGCCGCGGTGAGGGCTTCGAGACGGTCGGCGTCCCGGTCGACCAGGATGAGGTATGCCGCGCCCTCCTGGGCGAGTTGGCGCGCCATCTGCTCCCCGATTCCGCTTGCGGCACCGGTGAGGACGACTGTGGCGCTGACGAAGTCACGCGGTTCGGGACCGCCCCGGCGAGTCAGCGTGGGCCGAGGCAGGCGATTGGTGAGCGCGCCAAGGCGTCGGCCCAGGCGCCCGACGGGACCGGGATCGGTGATCTCCATGCCGTCAGGGTAGCCACGGGCGCCAGCGTTGACGCGCGGATGAGGCCACGGACACGAAGACCCCAGCGCTAGTTCCCAGCAGCACGCGGGTGTCGTTCCGCGCAGAGCGCGCAAGGATGAGGCCATGACGACCGATCCAGGCCCGGGTACTTCCGCCAACCGCATGCTCATCGTCGTCCGGCACGCCAAGTCCGACTGGGACATCCCGGTGCCCGACCGCGACCGGCCACTCGCGGCCCGGGGCCGGCGCCAGGCCCCGGCGAGCGGGCGCTGGTTGGCGGCCCACGGCATACAACCGAGTCTGGCCCTCGTGTCTCCCGCGACCCGGGCTCGCCAGACCTGGGACCTGGTCGCTGCCGAACTCGCCGGCAAGGTCCGCGTCGCGGTGGTCGAGGCGGCCTACACCTTCGACGGCGGCGACCTCTGGGAGGTGGTCAACGCCGCGCCCGCCGTGGACTCGCTCGCGCTCGTCAGCCACAACCCCGCCGTCGAGGACCTCATCGAAGCGCTCACGGGGACGTGGGTGCGGATGCCGACATCGGCGCTTGCCGTCGTCGATCTGCCGCCGGGGCCGTTGCGCGCCGGTGCGGCCAGGCTTCGGTATGCCGGCCGCCCGGCCGACGCGTAGTGGCCCCATAGGCAAGCGCGCGGCGGCGGCATACCTCAGCGGGTGAGCCTGTGTGGGCGAGGGAGAAGGCATGGGTGGTCGACGGCCTGGTGATAGGTCCGGCACAGGGGCGGTGCCGACGGTGGATACATCACCGGTGGCGACCAGTCACCGAACCATCTCCAAGGAGCACACGCACATGAACCGCAAGAAGATCGGTCTGGCCGCCGCCTCCCTGCTCGCCGCCGGCGCCATCGTCGGCGGGGGTTCGGCGCTGGCCAACGCCGCCCAGAACGCCACGCCGTCGCCGTCCACGTCGGCGAGCAGCGGAGCCACTCAGGGCCAAGGCGGAGGTCAGGGTCAGGGCGTCCAGCAGCACCAGCACACGACGGTGACCGGAAGCGAGGCGCAGAAGGTGATCGACGCCGTCAAGGCCAAGGATTCGAGCGTCACGATCAGCACGGTCGAGAAGGATCCGGACGGGACGTACGACGCGCACGGGACCAAGTCCGACGGCACCCAGGTCATGTTCGACGTGAGCGCCGACCTCAAGACCGTGAGCGCGGGCCGCGGCGGGCCCGGCGGCGGCAGCCAGGACGCCGCGGTGACCGGCAGCGAGGCGCAGAAGGTGATCGACGCGGTCAAGGCCAAGGACTCCTCGGTGACCATCGACACGGTGCGCAAGGACCCGGACGGCTCCTACGACGCGCTCGGCAGCAAGTCCGACGGCACCAAGGTCATGTACGACGTGAGCGCCGACCTCAAGACGATCGCCGAGGGCGGCCAGGGCAAGGGCGGCCCCGGTGGCCCGAACGGTGCGAACGCCAACGGCGGCTCCGGCACCGCGAGCAACGGGTCGAGCGCCAACAGCGCGACGCCGGCGAGCTGACGGCATAGGGGTGGCGAGCCGGCGCGGCGCGGCTCGCCACCCCAGCGGCGGGCGGCGCGGGGCACCTGAGCGTGCCCCGCGCCGTCTGCGCTGCCCCGGGCGCCACCCGACAGGGGCCGCCAGGGGACGAGCCCCGCCTGGCGGTGCGCACCCGTGGCCGGGACGGTCACCGCGGGAGGTGAGCACACGGCATACGGTGAAGCCTGCGAATCCCCGCCAGCGAAAGTGCCACCGATGAGCGACTACCCGTATGCCGACCGCTTGCCCGTCCACCGCACCCTCCCCGAGGAGGGCACGCCGCGGGAGGCGGTCCTCGCCGAGTTGGACGCGATGGCCCGCGAGGAGGACGCCTTCTGGGAGACCGGCAAGATCTCCGGGACGATGTACTGCGGGGACCACGGGCACTACGACTTCCTGACCCAGGCCTTCGGGCGGTTCGCGCATGTCAATGCGCTGCAACGGGATATGTGTCCCTCGCAGACCAAGTTCGAGGGCGAGATCATCGCCATGGTCCTCGACCTGATGCACGCCGGCGCGGTGACCGACGGCGAGCCCGTGGGCATGGTGACCAGTGGGGGGACCGGCAGCATCCTGCACGCGATCCTCGCCTACCGTGACCATGCGGCGGCGGTGCGCGGGATCGGGGTCGCGCACGGGCGGGTGCCCAACGTCGTCAAACCCGAGACGGCCCACCCGGCCTTCGACAAGGCGTGCCACCTCTTCGGGGTCGAATGCCGCACGGTGCCGGTGGACCCGGTGACGACGGTCGTCGACCCGGCCGTCGTGGCGGCGGCCATGGACGAGAACACCATCGCCATCATCGGATCGGCGGGCAACTACCCCTACGGCACGATCGACCCGATCGCGCAGTTGGGGGCGCTCGCGTCCGAGCGCGGGGTCGGGCTGCACGTCGACGGGTGTCTTGGCGGGTTCATCCTGCCCTTCGGGGAGGAGTTGGGGTATGCCGTGCCGCCCTTCGACTTCCGCGTGCCGGGGGTGACGTCGATTTCGGCGGACACGCACAAGTACGGGTATGCGTTCAAGGGTTCGTCGGTCGTGCTGTTCCGGGACAAGGCCTATCGGAACGCGCAGTACTTCCACATGACCGGTTGGACCGGTGGGAAGTACATGTCTCCCGGCATGGACGGGTCGCGCTCCGGGGGGCTGTTGGCGGCGACCTGGGCTTCGCTGGTGTCGCTGGGCCGCGCCGGTTATCGCGGGTATGCCGCGGCGATCTTCGAGACCGCGGCGGCCATGATGGCGGCGGTTCGGGCCCAGGACGGGTTGCGGGTCATGGGGTCCCCGACGTTCTGCTTCTCCTTCACCAGCGAGGAGTTCGACATCTACCACGTGTCGGACTTCATGCGGGGGCGCGGCTGGCGCTTCAACGGGCAGCAGTACCCGAACGCGATCCACATGGCCGTGACCCGTCCGCAAACCCAGCCCGGGGTGGTCGAGGCGTTTGCCGCCGATTTGGCGCAGGCCGTCGAGTTCGCCCGGGCCGAGGCGGCGGCCGGGCGCACCTCGGAGTCGGGCGCGATCTACGGCGGGATGCCGGGCGGTATTGCCGGGCTCACCAGCGAGGTCGAGGAGTTCATCGAGTCGATCATGGACACGATGCTCGACGCCCAACAGGCCCTGCCGCCGGTCCAGGCAGCAGCCGGGGAGGCGCGGTGAGTGCCGATGGCCTCGTCCTCGCCGTCGACCTCGGCAGCGGCGGCCCCAAGGTCGGCTATGTCACCGTGGCCGGTGAGCCCGTGTGGTGGTGGTACGAGCGCGGCGACGCCGTCCACGGTGCCGCCGTCCAGGACCCGGGCGCGTGGTGGGACACGATCGTGGCGGCCGCCCGGCGGGGCCTGGACGAGGGGGGCGTGGACGGGTCGCGGGTCGTCGGGGTCGCCGTGACCGGGCAGTGGGCGAGCACGGTCCCGGTGGATGCGGACGGCATACCGGTTGCCGAATGCCTCATGTGGAGCGACACCCGCGGCGGCGAATACTCCTCGACCCGCTTCGGGGGCCCGGTCGCCGGCTATGCCCCCAAGGCATTGGCGACCTGGCTGCGGCGCTCGGGCGGGGTGCCCAACCCGTCGGGGGCCGACCCGGTCGCCCACATGCTCCACCTGCGGCACGACCGGCCCGAGGTGAGCGCGGCGGCGCGGTGGTATCTCGAACCCGTCGACTACCTCACGATGCGCTTCACCGGGGTCGCGGCGGCGACCGCGATGTCGATGACCGCGGCCTGGCTGACCGACAACCGTGACCTCTCCGTGCTCGACTACGACCCGGTCCTCGTGGGGATGTCGGGGGTCGACCCGGAGAAGCTGCCGCCGCTGGTGCCGGGGGGATCGGTGGTCGGGACGGTGCGTCCCGACGTCGCCGAACTCATCGGCATACCGGCCTCGGCCGTCGTCGTCACCGGGGCGCCGGACCTCCACAACGCGGTCGTCGGGTCCGGGAGCGTCGGGTTGTACGAGGCGCACGTCTCGCTCGGGACCTCGTCGTGGGTGTCGTGCCCGGTGCCCTCGAAGAAGACCGACGTCATCCGGCAGATGGCCTCGGTGCCGGGCCTCGGCGACGGCCACTACGTGCTCGCCAACAACCAGGACAACGCCGGGCGCTGCCTCGAATGGTTCCGCGGCGGGTTTGCTCCCGAGGTGGCGTATGCCGACCTGCTGGCCGCCGCTGCCGAGGTCCCGGCGGGGTCGGGCGGGGTGGTGTTCACGCCGTGGTTGACGGGGGAGCGCTCGCCCATCGACGACCGGCGGGCCCGGGGTGGTTTCCACAACGTGTCCCTGGAGGCCGGGCGTCCCGAGTTGACCCGGGCGGTGCTCGAAGGGGTCGCGTTCAACCTGCGCTGGTTGCTCGGGGCGGCGGAGAAGTTCGCCGGCCGCCGCTTGGACCCGATCCGGGTGATCGGGGGCGGGGCACGCGAGGACCTGTGGTGCCAGATCCTGGCGGACGTGTGTGACCGGACGTTCGAGCGGGTGCGCGAACCCCTGATCGGGGGGCTGCGCGGGGCCGGCCTGTTCGTCGGGCTGGCTCTCGGGGTCGTGGAGCGCTCGGAACTGCGCGACCTGGTGCCTGTCGATGCGGTGTTCGTGCCCGATCCGGCGGTGCGCGGGGTCTACGACGAACTGTTCGCCCAGTTCCCCAAGGTGTATGCGCGCAACAAGAAGATGTTCGCCGCCCTCAACCGGTGATGCGCGGCATAGGGCGTGTTAACAATCGACCAATAGGTGGGTTGTGTACGGGTCGAGGGGGGTAGCGGGCCCGGACGACCTTCACCAGTCGGCGCACGGCATACCGCGTGTCCACAATCGACCAATAGGTGGGTTGTGTACCGGTCGAGGGGGGCAGCGGGCCCGGACGACCCTTCACCAATCGGCGCCCTCGCAGCGGGCGCTCGGCGTCGTCTCGACCTGGAGCGTGGCGTGCGCGATGCCGAAGCCGTCGCGCAGCAGCGAAGTCGCGTCCGAGAGCGCGTCGCTCGGCCCGTCGGCGGTCACGAGATGGGCGGTGGCGACATTCATGCCCGAGGTGAGCTGCCATAGGTGCAGGTCATGGACCTCGACGACACCGGGGACGCCCTCGAGCGCCGCCTGGACCGCGCCGGGGTCGATCCCGGCGGGCGCGTGCTGACCCAACACCGCGACGACCTCGCGCCCGAGCGCGATCGCCCGCACCGCGACGAACACCGCAATGCCCAGCGCGATCCCGGTGTCCCACCACGGTGAACCCGTAGCCCGGATCAGCAGCGCCGCCGCGATGACGCCCACCGAACCCACGGTGTCGGCGAGCACTTCGAGGTAGGCGCCCTTGACATTCAGGCTCTCCCCGGCGCCGCTGCGCAACAGGGCGAGGCAGACGAGATTGACGACCAACCCGAGCGCGCCGACGGCCAGCATGACCCCGACCCCCGGCTCGGCCGGGCGCCCGATGCGGGCGATCGCCTCGACGGCGATGAACACCGACACGCCGAGCATGATGAGCACGGCGAGGCCGGACGCGAAGACCTCGGCCCGGTACGACCCGAACGTGCGCCGCCCGGTCCGGTCCGGGCGGGTGGCGATCCGGGTCGCGACGAGCGCGGCGCCCAGCGTGACGACGTCGGCGGCCATGTGCCCGGCGTCGCTGATGAGGGCGAGCGAGGAGGCCATGAGCCCGGCGGCGAGTTCGACGCCGAAGAACGCCGCCACCAGCCCGAACGCGACTGCCAGCCGCCACCGGTGCCGACCCGCGGCCGTCGTGGGGGTTCCCTCGTCGGTTTTCCCGTATGCCGCGCCGCCGCCGTGCGCGTGTCCCGCGCCGAGCCCGCGGCTGTGACCGTGGCTCATCGGGCTGTCTCCGCGTGGGCGACGTGTTCGCGGGTGACGTCGAGGAGAAGGCGGACGTGGGCGTCGGAGAGCCGGTAGAACACGTTGCGCCCCTCGCGCCGCCCGCTCACGATCCCGGCCGTCCGCATCAACCGAAGTGCCTGTGAGACCGTGGTTTCCGTGGTGTCGGTGGCGGCGGCGAGGTCGCAGACGCATAGTTCGCCGGCCTCGAGAAGCGCGTGGAGCAGGCGCACCCGGGTGGGGTCACCGAGCAGTTTGAAGAGGGCGCTGACCCGCCCCACCTCCTGCTCGCTGGGAGCCTGCTCACGGACCAACTGCACCTTCTCGGGGTGAACTCCCTCGCCCACGCAGCCGTCGAGCGCTCGCACCATCGCCATCCCCTGCTCCTACTCATCTGAATATCTGTTCAGATATTAGGTCCAGAGGGCCGGTGATCGTCAAAATCCGTAGTCCGTATGCCGCCCGCACCCGGGAAGGGGCGCTGTAAGTCGCGTTGGCGCGCAAAATTTGGTCCGCGCAAACGCGACTTACTGCGCGTGCTCGCTCAGCCCGCGGTCGCACCCCCGTCGACTCTGTGCACAAGCCACCTATTGGTCGAATGTTGACAGGCTCGACCGCGCCGCCGCCGGCGCGGGCCTGGCCTCCGTTCACAAGCCACCTATTGGTCGAATGTTGACAGGCTCGACGGCGCTGGCGGCGGCGCGGGGCTGGCGGGTCAGGCGGCGCCGACGTGGGCGGCGTCACCGTGCAGGATCGCCACGGCCGCCGCGTCGTCGTCCTGCTCCTCGGCAGCCGCGATCGCCGCGACCCGGGACCGGTATGCCGCCTCCTCGCGGGCGAGGGTCGCCGCATCCCAGCCCAACCGGGCGGCGACGATCGGGCCGATTTCGGCGAGTGCGGCCACGCCCCGGTCGCGCATCTCGTGATCGAGGCGGACCCGCCGGCACAAGACGTCCTCGAGGTGGAGGGCTCCCTCGTGCGTCACGGCATACGCGACCTCGGCGCCGACGTAAGCGGGAGCGGCGCTGAGCGGAGCGGCCAACGACGGATCGGAGGCCATGAGGTCCAACAGCGTCGGCAACTCGTCGCCGTAGCGGTCCAGCAGGTGCTGGACCCGCTCGGGCGACAAGCCGTGTTCGGCGGCCACGCGGGCGGCCTGCGCCTGCCAGGCCGGGTAACCCGCGGCGCCGACGAGCGGGATGCGCTCGGTGATCGAGGGGCGACCCGCGGGCCCGGACGGGCCCTCCAGGCGGGTGAGCGCGAAGTCGACGGCGTCGGAGGCCATGACCCGGTAAGTCGTCAGTTTGCCGCCGGCGATCGAGGCCAGACCGGGGGTGATCTCGGTGACCGTGTGTTCGCGGGAGACCTGCGTCGAGGCGGCATCCTTGGCGTCGCGCGGCTGCAGCAACGGCCGCAACCCGGCATACGTGCCGATGATGTCGTCGTGGGTGAGCGGCTTGGCGAGCACCGTGTTTGCCTGGGCGAGCACGTAGTCGATGTCGCGCCGGGTGGCGACGGGGGAGGCGACGTCCTCGTGCCACGGGGTGTCGGTCGTGCCGATGACCCAGTAGCGGTCCCACGGGATGACGAACAGGACCGAGGCCTCGGTGCGCAGGAAGAGGCCGGTCTCGCCGGCGATCTTGTCCTTGGGGATGACGATGTGGACGCCCTTGCTCGCCAGCACCCGCAGCCCGGCGCCGCGGCGATGCGCGGCGGGCACGAGGTCCTGGGTCGCTTCGGTCCACACACCCGTGGCGTTGGCGACGTAGCGCGCCGTGACTCGGATCGTCCGGCCGGTTTCGGCGTCGAGGAGGATCGCGCCGACGACCCGGTCGCCGTCGCGCACGTAGTCGACGACTCGGGTGCGGCTCGCGGCGAACGCCCCGTAGCCCACGGCGGTGCGGACCAGGTCGACGACGAGGCGGGCGTCGTCGACACGGGCGTCGTAGAACCGGATCGCCCCGACGAGGGCCTTGCGCCGCATCCCGGGGAAGAGCCGCAGGGCGCCGGAGCGGCCGTAGTGCCGCTGATGCGGGACCGCCGACGTGCCGCCCCCGCCGAACTGGGCGAGCGCGTCGTACATCCCGACCCCGATGGCGCTGTACGAGCGCTCGATGACCGGGGTCTTGAGCGGCCAGAGGAACGGCTGGGCCTTGACCAGGTGCGGCGCGAGCCGGGTAAGGAGCAGGCCGCGTTCCTTGAGGGCCTCGGCGACGAGCGGGAAGTTGAGTTGGTAGAGGTAGCGCAGCCCGCCGTGGACGAGTTTGCTCGAGGCTTGCGAGGTGCCGGCGGCCCAGTCGGTGGCCTCGACGATGCCGGTGCGCAGCCCGCGCGTTGCTGCGTCGAGGGCGATGCCGGCCCCCGTGACGCCGCCGCCGACGACGAGCAGGTCGAGTTCGCCGGTGGCCATTTCGGTGAGGGCCTGGTGGCGGGTGGCGGGGGTGAGTGCGGTGTGCACGATCGGTCCTTCCAATGGGAGCGTCTGCATCCATTCGACCACCCCTGCACGTAGGATCAAAGGCGATGCACGAACGTGCAGACGGAGGTGGAGGCCATGAACGAACGGCGCGTTCCCACGAGTCGTGGCGCGCGGCATACGGAGTCCGCGAGGCGGCATACCGAAACCGCGAGACGGCCTGCGGAACCCGCCGGGCGGCATACCGAAACCGCGGGGCGACAGCCGATCTCGGCCCACGATGTGGCGACCCTCTACTACCTGCAGGACGAGACGATGGCGGCGATCGGCGCGCGCTACGGCGTCTCGCGCTCGACGGTGTCTCGGCTGCTCAAACAGGCACGCGACGAGGGGCTGGTGCGGATCAGCGTGCGGCCGGTTGATGTCCGCGGCGAACTGGCCCGTGAAATCGAGACCCATTTCGGGGTTCGCGTGCAAGTCGTGCCGGTGCGCGACCGGACCCCGTCGATGCAACGCCTGGAGCGGGTCGCCGCTCTCGCCGCGCAACTCGTCGCCGACGAGGTCCGCGACGAGGTCATCCTCGGCATCGCCTGGGGCACCACGGTGTCCGCGGTCGTCAGCCGGTTGCCGCAGGTGGCGACGCGGGGGTCGGTCGTCGTGCAACTCAACGGGGCCGCCAACACCCACAGTTCCGGGGTGACGTATGCCGGTGAGTTGCTGCGCGCGGTCGCGTCGGCTTTCGATGCCGGCGTGCTCTACTTCCCGGTGCCGGCGTTCTTCGATTTCGCCGATACCAAGGTGGCTTTGTGGCGGGAGCGGGCGGTGCGGCGGGTCATTGACGCCCAGCGCTCGGCGGATGTGGCGGTCTTCAGCGTCGGCTCCTTCTATGGCGAACTGGGTTCGCACGTCTATGTCGGGGGCTACCTCGACCGTGACGAATTGGCCGACGCGGTGCGCGATGGGGTGGTCGGCGACGTGTGCACCGTGCTGTTGCGCGAGGACGGCTCATGGGCGGATATTGCGCTGAACGCGAGGGCTTCCGGGCCGACACCCCCGGAGTTGGCGCGGATTCCCCGCCGTATCTGTGTGGTGGCCGATCCGTCCAAGGCGGCGGCGTTGCGGGGCGCGTTGCGGGCCGGGGTGGCGACCGATCTGGTGCTCGACGAGGAGAGCGCGCGGGCGTTGCTCGAGCGGCATCGCGGCCGTCGCGGGCGGAGCCCGGGCCCGGGTCAGCGGGAGTCGGCGTCGTTGCCGGCGCACGCGGCTGAGTCGAGGCAGTAGCGCACGGATTCAGCGGCGTCTGACCTGGCACGGGCGGGGGCGACTTCGTCTCGGGTGTCGGATCGAGTCCGACCCCGCAACGGGGTGGGGGTATGGGTCCAACGGACATCTACCGTGTGAAGGGCGTGGGCGTGCGGGACAAGTCCACCCATTGGGTCGATTCGTCTAGCGGCGACCGCGACCGGAAGGGGCGGCTCCGGCAGGGTGGACAGCGGTCGCCGGGGGCGCGAGGCTGGCGGTATGCCGATCCCCTTTGCGACGATCGAAGCAGTTGCGGCGCGCCTGCCGTTGCCCCCCACCCCCGCCTGGTCCTACCCCGTGCTCGACGCGTTCGCCGGCTGCGAGGTCGTGGTCAAGCACGAGAACGTCCAGCCGACGGGCGCCTTCAAGGTCCGTGGCGGGCTCACCGTGGCCGCGAGCCTCTCCGATGCCGAGCGCGCCGCTGGGGTCGTCACCGCATCGACCGGCAATCACGCGCAGTCCATTGCGTATGCCGCGCGCCGGGGCGGGTTTCGCGCGGTCATCGTGGTGCCCCTCTCGGCGCCCCCCGGCAAGGTCGAGGCGGTCCGTGCCCTCGGGGCGCAGGTCGTCGTCCACGGCGCGACGATGACGGAGGCGGGGGGGCGGGCCCGCGCGTTGGCGGCCGAGCAGGGCTTGCGGTATGTCGACCCGGGCAACGACCCGGCCGTGATCGCCGGCCACGCGACGGCATACCTCGAACTGCTTCGGCAGCGCCCGGACCTTGAGGCGATCTACGTGCCGGTGGGCAGCGGTACAGGAGCCGCCGGTGCCTGCCTGGTGCGCGATGCCCTGGCCCCGGGGTGCCGGATCGTCGGGGTGCAGTCGGCGGCGGCGCCCGCGGCATACGCGTCTTGGCGCGCGGGTGAGGTGGTCGATCGGCCGTGCGAGACGTTCGCGAGTGGGTTGGCGACGGCGACGGGGTTCGAGGTGCCGCAGGGGGTGTTGCGGGCTCGCCTCGACGATTTCGTCGTGGTCGAGGACGCGGCGATCGAGGCGGCGGTGCGGCTGATGGCCACGCACGCGCACACGCTCGCCGAGGGGGCCGGGGCGGCCGCGCTCGCGGGGTTGCTCGCCGATGAGGCGCGGCCGGCGGTGTGCGCCATCGTGTGTACCGGCGGGAATGCGGGCGAGCACGAGTTCGGTGTGTTGGGGCGGGGCGTCCACGGTCGCTAGTCGTTGGTGCGGCGTCAGTTCCCCAGGCGAGAAGCGTTGCTGGCGATCACCCCATGGGTCGGTCGAAAGTACGCGACTTGCCGTGTCGGCTGCGCGCAGACGGCAAGTCGCGTACTTTCGAATCGTGCTGGGCCGACCGGTCCGCCTCGCCGGCCCAACCCGCACCAGACGAGCCCCCACGGCGGTCATCGAACCTGGCGGGCGAACGTTGCACACAAGGTTCAGGCACCTGGGGCGGGTGGGAGCACGTTCAGGACAGCGGACCCTCGGCGAAGGCTGCGCGGCAACCTGTCCTGGAGAGTGTTCGGCCCCTTGGGGCGGGCCGCATCGACAGGAATCGCCAGGCCTGACCCATCAGCAGACCCGTCACCACGGCCGAACGACTGCGGGCGGCATGAGACGGATGCTCCGCGCGACCCGAAAGGGCCGCCTACGCCGGTCGAAAGTACGCGACTCGCCGTCTGCGCTCGGGCGAGACGGCGAGTCGCGTACTTTCGACTCGCGGTGCCGACCGCGGGGGTCTACGACCGAGTCAGCCCAATTCGAGTTTGGCGTTGTCGCCGTCCAGGGGCGCACCCTTGCCCAGGAGGCCCTTGACCAGGCCGAGCAGTTGCGCGGGCTTGCCGGGGGAGTCCCAGTACTCGCCGCCGGTGAGGTCGACTCGGATCAGGGCGACGGCGGGATCCTCGGGGCCGTTCTGGAACCACGCCTCCGCGAACGGGTTCCACAGCGACTTCTTCTTCGCCACGTCGTCGAGCAAGTGGGCTGTGCCCGAGGCCGACACGTACGTGTCGCCATCGATGAAGGTGAGGTTGACCTGGGGGCGCAGGGCCAACTGGACCGTCTTGGGGGAGTCCGCGAACGCGAAGAACCACACGGTCGCGTCGTCGTCGACCTGCTGCACCGCCATCGGGCGGCTCATGATCGTGCCATCCGCGGCCACGGTCGTCATCATGGCGATCCGCGCGCCCCCGACGAGGTCGACGAACGTGGGCTGGTCGTGCTCGCGGCCCTGGGCGGGGTCGGGGCGGCTGACGGTGGTGTCGGTGCTCGACTCTGGGGTGGTGCTCATGGCGATCCTCCGATACGCGTCCGTGGCGTGGTGGCTGGCGAGGCTCAGCGTATGCCGCGGGCGCCCCTTCGTGGGGCGCTCGCGTCGGATGCCTTGGCCGAGGGCGCGGGGTGCAGCGGCGCGCTATGGGACGGCGGTGCGCGGGCGGCATACCGCAAATTGCACAATGGCCAGGTGAGCGCGGACGGCGAGTCATGAGCGAGGAATGGCGCGGGCCGATCGCGACCATGCGCAACGGGTGGGGCGGAAGGGATTTCCCGCACCCGGCGGGGCGGCGGCGGCTGCTCGGGGACCTGCCCCAGGGCATGGACCCGCGCACCCCGCTCCAGAACTCGATGGCCCGCTGCCGCGACCTCGGCCCGATCTTCGAGATGCGCTTCCTCAACCGGCGCATCGTGTTCGTCCAAGGCGCCGCCCTCAACGCCGAACTGTGCGATGAGTCGCGGTTCGGCAAGACGCTCGCCCCGGCCGTCTCGAACTTGCGGATGTTCGTCGGGGACGGGCTGTTCACGGCATACACCGACGAACCCAACTGGGCGCTGGCCCATGACCTGCTGCGCCCGGCGTTCACCAAGCCGGCGATGGTGACGTACCACGACACGATGAACGAGGTCGCCGACGAACTCATCGAGCGCTGGGAGCGGGCCGACGCGCCCGTCGACGTGTCCGGCGACCTGACCCGGCTCACCTTGGAGACGATCGGGCGGACCAGTTTCAGCCACAGTTTCGGGTCGTTCGAGCGCGAGGAACAGGACGTGTTCGTCTCCTCGATGATCCGGGCCCTCACCCATGGGATGCGGCGCCAGGCGATCATGATGATGCCATGGGGTCGGTGGGTCGTGGGGCGTGCTGATCGGCGTGCGCAAGCCGCTCAGAGCGTCGTCGACGACATGGTCGACGGCATCATCGCCGACCGCCTGGCCGCCGACGACAACCACGAGCGCGACCTCCTCGGCCTCATGCTCCACTCCGCCCACCAGGACACCGGGGCCCGGCTCGACCCGCTCGCGGTGCGTCGCAACGTCGTCACCTTCCTCGTCGCCGGGCACGAGACGACCTCGGGCGCGTTGTCGTTCGCGCTGTGGTTCCTCGCCACCCACCCGCAGGTGCGGTCCCGGGCCCAGGCCGAGGTCGATGCGGTGCTCGCGGGGGAGGTCGGCGGCATCCCCTCGTATGCCGCGATCGCCCGGTTGCGCTATGTGCGGCGGGTCCTGGACGAGGCCCTGCGGCTCTGGCCGACCGCTCCTGCCTATGCGCGTACCCCCCTGCGCGACACTGTGATCGGCGAGGGCGCGGGGGTCGGCGCCCCGATCACGATGACGACCGACGACTGGGCGCTCATTCACCTGCCGCTGCTGCACCGCGACCGGTCGGTGTGGGGTGAGGACGTCGAACGGTTCGATCCCGACCGGTTCCTGCCCGAGGCGGTGCGTCGGCGCCCGGCGCACTCGTACAAGCCGTTCGGGACGGGGGAGCGGGCCTGTATCGGGCGCCAGTTCGCCCTGCACGAGGCCGTGCTGGTGTTGGCCCGGCTGCTGCATCGCTTCGATTTCGAGGCGGATCCGGGCTATGAGTTGCGCATCACCGAGCGCCTCACGTTGATGCCCGAAGGCTTCACGCTCACGCCGCGCCTGCGCACCCCGAGCACGGTGTCAACAATCGACCAATAGGTGGGTTGTGTACGGACCCGGCGGCCCCGACGGTGTCAACAATCGACCAATAGGTGGGTTATGCACGGACCCGGCGGCCCCGACGGTGTCAACAATCGACCAATAGGTGGGTTATGCACGGACCCGGCCGGTCCCGACGGTGTCAACAATCGACCAATAGGTGGGTTGTGTACGGACCCGGCGGTCCCGACGGTGTCAACAATCGACCAATAGGTGGGTTGTGTACGGACCCGGCCGGCGAATCCGGGCCCATGGTGCCCAACGCAGCGGGCGAGGCCGCCCACTCGACGGGAGGGGGGGAGACGGCATACCGGGTCCCCCTTCGGAGGGAGGGCGAAATCCGTCGTGCGCGGGAGGTGGACCGAGACGGGCAAACCTACGGTGAAAGCAGTCGGCCACGCGGGTTGGCCACCACCGAGAGGATCGTCATGAACGCCGCCGCCACCTCCACCCCCAGCCTCACCTCGCTGCGGATGGCTCGCCGGTCGTATGCCGTGGCCGCCATCGTCGCGCTCGTCGCCCTGGTCGGGTCGTGGCTGGCGACCGGGTCCTTCGCCGGCCTGTTCGGGGCGCCGGTGGCCGTGCTGATGGCGGTGTTCGCGCTGACCACGCACCGCCGCATCGTGACCGCCGACCCCGCCGAGTGACGGGCTGAGGCACGAGGGGCGCCCGAGCCGGCGAAGAAACGCGGAAAGTCGCGTTCACGCGCAGAAATTTCTCCGCGTGAACGCGACTTTCTGCGTGCCGTCCTCGTCGCGACGGCAACGCCGCCACCAGGCGGATGACCCCTGCGGTCCGCGGGAGACAATGGAGCCACCACAACCGATGGAGAGGACAGCAAGTGAGCGATCTCGAGACCAAGGTCCGTTTCGGCGGCGGCTTCTCGGAGAAGGACCGGCCGCTGGTCGCCGATACCCTCGCCCAGGCCCTTGGGCGGTTCTCGCACTCGGACACCGCGTGGGAGATGGAGTTGTCGGTCAAGGATCGTGAAGCGCCCGGTCAGCAGGTGACCCTTGAGGCGTGGGTGCCCGGCAAGACCCGCCTGGTCGCGACCTCCCACGAACCCGAGTTGCGCGACGCCCTCAACGACGTCGGCGCCGACATCCGTCGCCAGTTCCAGAAGGCCCGCGACCTGCGCGACCCCAAGGCCAACCGCGAGCGTCGCGAAACGATCCGCGGCAACGGCGCCTGAGGCCAAGCCCCCCGAGGGAGCCACGCAGCAACCGCTGCGTGGCTCCCTTGTTTTGACCCTCCCCAAACGGGTCCGCCGTGGCTATGCTCGCCCCCCAGGACAACGGTGTCCGCGCTGACCTGGAGGTTTGTCGTGTTGCGAAGCCTGCGCATACTCGTCCCCGTCGTCGCCGCGAGCGGGCTCGCGCTCGTCGCCACCGCACCGGCGCAGGCCGTGCCCAAACCGGTCGGAACGAAACCGACCAAGGTCGTCATCGTCGTCGTCGACGCCCTGTCCAAGGAGATCGTCGACAAGTACCACATGACCAACGTCCAGCGCCTCATGGCCGACTACGTCGACACCCCGCGCAGCTACCTTGGCCACGTCGGCTCGGTGACCGTCGTGTCGCACAACGTCATCACCAGCGGCCTGCTCCCCAAGCACATGGGCTGGTCCGACGATGGGTGGAAGGACACCACCGGCCTGCTCGGGGGCACCAACCCCTATTACGTGCCGAGTTCGTGGAGCAAGGACCAGATGTTCGCGGTGCAGAGCGCTGTCGGCAAGCGTCGCCTCCCCGACTACCTCCACGCCGCCGATCCCACCGCCAAGGTGGTCGCCATCAGTCCCAAGAGGTATGCCGCGTGGGCCTACGGCGGCCCCACCGCCGACTCGATCATCACCTTCTCCAGCACCAAGACCTGCAACGGAGTGAAGGCCTGGCGGGCGCCCGACGGAGTCAACGTGCCGGCATACATCTCCCAAAACTGCGGCCGGTTCTGGGTCAACTCGAACGCGACCAACTTCCACTACGACACCTGGCAACTGCCCGCGAGCCTCTACCCGCTCGACGGGGACCGCTACGTCACCGGCCATGACGAGGAGCACCCCGGCGGGGACGTGTGGGCGACCGATGCCGCGCTGGCCGTCATGGATCACGAGAAGTGGAGCGGCATCTTCCTCACCTTGCCCGGCGTCGACAAGGCCGCCCACATGTGGGGTTCGGTGGACGACAAGGAGTGCGCGGGCCGGCTCGTGTGCGACCCGATGACCCACATGAAGCAGGCGGCCGCGACCGCCGACGCCCAAGTGGGCCGGGTCATGGACAAACTGCGCGCCACCGGACAACTCGACAACACCCTCGTCGTCCTCACCGCCGACCACGGCAGCGTGCCCGGTGAGAAGTTCTACGGCACGACCGACCCTGCGGTCGACTACGGCTACTACAACTGGTACTACGGCACCTACGCCAACGACGGGCCCTACCTCAACCCGCCGGCCGCGCTCAAGCCCCTCGTCGACACCGGCAACGTCGCGATCTCCTACAGCGACTCGATGTTGCGGGTCTGGCTCAAGGACACCTCGCCGGCCAAGAAGGCGCAGGCGGCGGCGATCATGGCAAGCCTGCCCGGGGTCACCGCGTCCTGGTCGCGCAACGGCAGCCGCTACGACCTCGCCTCGAAGGTCAACCGCGCGCTCATGACGCATCCGACCGAGAACGCCTGGTTCACCCAGCATGCGCAAGAACTCGTCGACACCGAGGCCGCGGCATACGGGCCCGACATCATCGGCACCCTCGCCGACGACACGACCTACTCGGTGGCCGGCGACCACGGCGGCACCCAGCAGCGGACCCAGCAGATCCCCATCGTCTTCGCCGGCGCGAACCTGTCGCGGGTGGACTTGCAGGCGCCGGTGCGGTCGGTCGACATCATGCCGACCGTGTTGTCCGCGATGGGCATCACCGCGGACCCGGGCCTGGACGGCACGGCATACGTGCTGCCGACCCGCCCCACCCGCTGAGCCTGGCGCGCCCGGCAGGGCGCCCGATCGCGGCAGTGAAAGGGCGCCCGGCCCAGCCTGACCGAACCGGATAGTCACCAGAAGGTCGCGTTCACGCTCACGAATCTGTGAGCGTGAACGCAACCTTCTTGCGATGCTTCACCGAGAGACGTCGTGAACAAGAGCCGGGTCTGGCGTGTCCTCGCTGCCTTCCCCGGCGCGGCGCGCTGGAACGATCCGACCGGGCCAGGGGCCTTCGTGAGCGAGTGGGCATGGGCAGGGGGCTACTCCCAGGTCCCGCCTGGATCGACGTGTTGCGAGAGGTCCATCGCGTCATGGAGGACTCGTCCCACGACGAGCAGGTCGCCTTCGCGCCGACAGATCAGAAAGTGCCGCGGGTTGCGCACCCGCCGGCCCCGCGGATGAGTGCGGCTGCGCGCGAGGTGCCAGGCGAATACACCGTCGCCCAGGTCGGGTCGCGGGGTTCCCGGGGCGTCCTTGCTCGCCGCGGCATCGCGGATGCCGGTGGCAATGAGCCGCTCGTATCGACGGCGGGCGTCGGCGCCGAACAGTTCGTGGGACCACGCAAGGATGGCGGCGATGTCGGTCTGAGCCGCGTGGGTGAGGCGGTATGCCGTCATCAGCCCGCCGTGCGCCGCCGCAAAGCCCGGGAGCCGAGGCCCGCGATGAACTCCTCCAACCGCTCGTCCTCCACGTCGTCGTAGCGGCCCGCGGCGAGATCGGCCCATCCCCGGTCGACCGCCGCGCGCAGGGCCGCGAGTTGGGCTGCCTCTTGGGCCTCTTGGCGCTCGAGAAGGCGCAGCCCGGCACGGAGCACCTCGCTCGCATTCTGATAGCGTCCCGAAGCCACCAACGACTCGACGAGGTCGTGTTGGTGCTCGCTCAAAACGACATTCCTGGTGGCCATCTCGATCACCTCCGTTTGGCAGATTATGCCATCTGGGCGCCATGGCGGCGTACTGCTTCAGCAAATGGATCTGCCCGGTCGTGCCTACAGCGTCGAGGTCGGCCAACGGGGAGGGCGGCCGTGTGGCCGAGCACGGTTTCTTGGTGGAGCCACAGCCGCACGGGATGGCCAAGAGTTTGGTGGGTGTCGGCGGAGCCTGCCCAGGGTCGTCACGCAGCGCGTTGGTGTGGGCGCCTTCGTCAGCGGGCATGCGCGCCGCCAGGCTGGGCGACGTCGTCGACGATCATGACTTCGCCGGCGCTGGCGGCGTAGCACCAGAGGGTGTGGCGGGCAGGGGCCTACGCCGGACATCGCAGGCTCGCCAGGCCGGAAGTTGCAGGGTGGTCGGAGTCATCGGCGAGATGGCGGAGTGAAGGTGCGGTCGCGGCCCGGCCACAGGGGCGATCCGTGGGGACCAGACGGTGTAAGCGCCGCGGCATACGGGTCGGCGACACGTCCGGGCGACGTACTCCCATGGGCCGGCCAACGACCTTCGGGGCGCGATGGTGACGGTGGTCGGCGGCATGCCTGTGACGATGCCCCGCTGGAGATCGGCTACTCCTTTCGCTCCGGCGATCGAGCGCGTCGTGAGATGGGTGTGCCGTCGTTGTCGCTGATGCCGGTCAGCGGGTCGAGACCCTCGTGTGGGCGGGCGACTGAGGCTTGGCGACCTCGGGGTCAAAGAGCGGTGACGATGGCCCGGTTGCGCGGCAGTGAGCCCTGAAACGTGATCGGCACCGGTTGGGCCGTGGAGATGTCGAGGCTGTCCATGGCTTGGAGGTGCAGGTGGGGTTCGGTGCTGTTGCCCGAGTTGCCGCACCGACCGACGGGCTCTCCCGCGGCGACCCGTTGGCCAACGCTCACCGACAGGCTGTGTTGTTGGAGGTGGCAAAGAGCGACGACCGGGCCTTCGTCGGTGCGGATCAGGACGTGGTTGCCGGCCAGCGCCGGCCAGCCGTGGGTGGCCCGCTCGCGTTGGGTGAGGGCGTAGCGCACCGACGGGATTCCCCGGTATGCCGGGTGGTCCGGTTCGCTCTCTTGCGCCCCGACGACGACGCCCTCGATCGGCGCGAGCACGGGTCGGCCGAAGCCGGGGAACCGGTCCGGCGCCTCGGGTCGGATCAGGGCCGCGACGGTGAGGCGAGCGGTGCGGCCGGCGGCGTCAACGGGCACGAAGTCGACGGCATACCTGCTGGCGAAAGCGTCCGTGCCGTGACTGGGCACCCGGTTGGCCGGGCTGTTCTGCACCAGCCAACGTCCCGAGAACGGATACCGCAGCAGCATGGGGCCAGCCTGGCGTGCCGGTGCGCTCCTCACAACCACCCTGATCGCCTCGCTCGACTTTCCATGGCCGGTACACCTGTCGCCCAGGCTCTGAGCGCTTCGTCGCGCTCGTCACCGGGTGATGGGTCAGGATGGACGCCGCCCTGGCCCTGACGAGAGCCCTGGGATGATGACCAGCCCGGTGCTCGTCGCCCCCCAGAATCAACGTCGAGTGCCTCGTCGTGCTCGCTTCTCCGTAGGCCCGATGGGAGACCGGCTTCGTAGCGACGTCGCCGAACGCGGTCATTCGCGTCTACTTCCCATAGTGATAGCGGCAGGCAGCGAGGCGCAGTTCGCCGTCCGTCACCTTGTAGACCAAGCGGTGTTCGTCCGTGATGCGTCGGGACCAGTGGAGGCCGGAGCGAGCAGCATCGTGTGCACGACGACGAACGACAACGTCAGCGCGCTTGCGTTCTGGCAGCGCATGGGCCTGCGCATCGTCACCGTTCGCCCTGGGGCCGTGGATGAGGCGCGCCGCATCAAACCCACGATTCCGTGGCTGGGTGAGCGCGGCATTGAAATCCACGACGAACTCGATCTACGCGGCCCCGTACGTAGTTGAACGCACGTATCTGCCGCGAGGTTCGCGCCAGTACGCTCTTGCCGAGATGCGAGTTTGGCACTTGCCACGGTCGCGGGCAGGTTGAGAGGCTCGTGACAGCGACTACGACCTGCTGGACCGCTACGTCGAGGCCCACGTGCACGGGGGTGTCTCACTCAGCCGTGACGTGGAGGCCTTCGTCCTCGACCCCTGCTACCAGGGCACCGCCGTGGAGGACGCTGCACGGGCGCTTGGGTGTGCGCACCAGTGGCATCCAGGGTTCAGGGTCGAGTCTTCATCGCTGGACCCCGCACTACCGAGGCGGGCAGGTCGTCACTCTGGCTCGCTCCCTGTTTCCGGTGCTGACCCCGGACGTCATCGGACGTGCTGCCCGGTCAGAGGCGCGATCCTCAGGCGCTGAAGCGCGTCTGGCACTATCTCGCCCGATTCGGCCGGCAACCAGAACACGGCGACGCTCCTCAGTCATCCGCCTCAGGCATCCTGTAATGCCGAGCCTCGGACTTGAGGGGCTCAGCCGAGCACTCTCGTCCCTGCTCCCGCAGTGCAGCAACCGGCAATGCCTAGTGTCTTCGATTAGCGCAGGGAGCCTCCCTGCCTGAAGGGACCCCTCTTGCCGCACGTACGGGATAACGTACGCTTGATGGAGGAGGTGTGACATGACGGCGACCAGTGCGACTTCAGCCCGCGCGAACTTGTACCGATTGATCGATCAGGTCAACCAGGAGTCTGAGCCGATAACCATTACCGGGCAGCGGGGCAATGCCGTGCTGGTCGGGGAGGATGACTGGCGAGCGATCCAGGAGACGCTGTACCTCGAGTCTGTGCCGGGGCTCTCCGAGTCGCTCCGCCGGGCCCGCGCAGAAGGTGTCGACGCTGGATCGACTGAGCTCGACTGGTGAGTCAGCCCGGATGGACCCTGGTGTACTCGCGCCAGGCGCAGAAGGATGCTCGGAGGCTGGCTTCCTCGGGGTTGAAGGCCAAGGCTCAGCAGCTGCTGGACGTGCTAGCGCAAGACCCTTTCGCCACTCCTCCACGGTTCGAGAAGCTGGTGGGGGACCTGGCGGGCTGCTACTCGCGCCGGATCAATATCCAACATCGCCTCGTCTACGAGGTGCTTCCTGACGAGAAACTGGTTCACGTTCTACGGATGTGGACGCACTACGAGTAGACGCACCAACGCGCTGTCATGCAGTGGAAGTGGCCGTTGTTGTCGCCGCCTTCGTGGGCGACCAGGTCGACCTGGATGAACCCGGGCGTGGTGTCGTCCCATTCGTGCCAGGTCTTCATCGGGATCGAGGATTTCAACAGCGACCCCGGCCGGGTCATCGACCGGCCTTTGAGCGCGACCAGCCCGGTACGGTGCGGTGCCAGGCGTGGGTCGATCGTGGCTGCTGACATCGACAGCAGCGCCTCGATCAGTGCCGGATCGTCGGGCAGTTCGCCGTGGGCGACCAACGAGTCCACCAAAGCCGGCAGGCCCGGTTGGAGCCGTTTACCGGTCGGGCCGTCCAGGACGGCCCAGCACGTGGCCAGGGCGTCGATGACTTCCTGGCCGTACTTGAGCACCGGCTCGCGTCGTGCCCGGGGGGCCTGCAAGTCACGGCCGGCCACCACGGCCCGCATCATCTTCCGGGCGTGGTCCCGATGCCAGCCGTTGACCGCCACCAAGTGGTCCAGGATGGCTGACTTCTCCGCCCTGGTGGCCTTGGGCCACGCCTTGACCTGCGAGGTCAAGACCGCCTTGCGTTCGCTCATTGTCAACTCCATCCCCAGAGGGTGACCCACGCGGGCATTCCTGGGTGAGTCAACGACTCGACCTACGCGGGCATTCAGCGCGAGTCAACGCGTGGGGTTCGCTGCGGACGTGGACTGGGGTACAGTGGAGGTCGAAGCCCCCCCTTGCGAGGGTCGGGGAAGTGAGCCTCGGGATTTCCTGCCGGACGACAGGGCCCGGGGCTCGCGCTATTGGCTGGCCTGTCAGATCTCGATCAGGGTGAGCCGAGACTTGAGGGCCGTCCGGTGGTCTGGGTCGCCCGTGCGGGCACTGGTGATGGCTCCGCATACGGCGTCGGGGATCCACAGCATGGGTTCGAGCCGGCCGACGATGTGGGTGAGCCGGATCGCAGTGGACAGGTAGTGCTGGCCGCGGAGGGCGTTGAGCATCTGGATGTCTCGTCGGTCGTCTGCAGGACCGCGGGACTCGAGAACGACATCGGTGACGGCCCTGGTGGCAAGCTCGTAGAGGAGCCGCTCGAGGCACTTGCGCCGACACCGCTCGGGACGGTCATCGAGGGCACCGGCGCGCACGACGACCAGGTGATCGAGGTCATACCCGGCTACTGCTTGGGTGATCGTCGCGCGGCGCTTGGCGTCTTCGTCTCGCCAGTGCAACTTGACCTGCCCGGGCAGGCGTAGGCGGCTGATTTGCTCGCGAATGGCCGGTTCAGCGTCAGTTGGGCCGATGGCAGCCGCCAGGACGTAGGTACCAGGGTCGTGGGCCCAGTCGGACCCGGACTCATCTACCCAAGCACGCAGGGTGGTCTCAGGAGTCATCGGCGAGCCTTAGCGTGCGCCGCCGCGTCGTGGTCGACTGAGGCTGCGTCGAACGGGGGCAGGACGGTGTAGACGTTCTTGGAGGAGACCCCGCTGGGGCTGATGGGGTCGGTGTAGATCTGCTTGCCGATGTGGACCAGACCCTGCTCCTCCAGCACGCGCAATCCACGTTCCGCGGTGTCGGGCGACCAGCCGTACCAGCCGGGCATGTGCTCGGTGGGCAGGGTGAATCCGGGCTTCTCGTGCAGGGCGACGAGGAGCATGGCGATCGCCGGCAGGGTCAGGGTCTGTGCCCAGTTCTCGGTCCAGAACTGGTGGTTGAGGCGGATGAACCGGTCTGCCTGGGTCGCTCCGGTGGGCCGGGTGTAGGGCTGACCTGTCCCGTCGGCGCTGAGCAGGGTGACGGTGACTTTGCGTTCCCGCCCGGTGCGGCGGCGCTCGATCAGGTGACGATCGACGAGCCGGGAGAGAATCTTGGTGGCTGCTGAGGTCGCGGAGCTGCCGGCGGCGGTAGCGACGGTGTCCAATGCTCGGGCCCAGACCTTCAGGTGCAAGGTGGCGCTCCAGCCGTCGTCGTGGTCCCCGCTGCTGATGATGGTGTGCAGCATCAGCAGGGCGAGAAGGCCCCGCTTGTCACCGCGGCGCACGAAGTCGGCCAGTGGGGCGCGACGATCGGGCCTGGCCGTGGGATCGGGGTTCTGGATGAACGTCTTGGGGACGGGCGCGAACGACCGACCCGAGCGTTCGATGAGGAACGCTCGGGTGTCTGCGGCGGTTGCCGGAGGTGCTTGGCTGCCGTTTCCTGGGTCGTTCTGCTGCTGGGGCACAGTTCAGATATAGCGAACTGTTAGCGCCTGGATCAAGTCGTATGACCAGTCTCAACTGCCGCTGTAGCGGGTGCCTGGGATAACCTGAAAACTCCAAATGGGAGAGCCACTGAGAGGCCATTTTGTCAGGCCTGGAGTCGGCTGCCGATGGGCTGGACCTGATCTGGGCTGCCGGGCGAGGCGAATGGCCGCGGTCCGGGGGTGGTGGTTGCCGATTTGCCCCCAGCGCCTTCGATGCCGCTACGGGCGGCCTCTGCGAGAACCGGCAGCCGCTGTAGGTTCTCGCGCGACCTGTCGGGGACGCAGGCCCGTGACCTGCGGACCGTCAAGATCGTGGACCAGGGCGAGTCCCGCCAACTTGTCGGAATCTGGGACGCAATGTCTGGTTTGAGCCTGGAGAGGCGCGGCAACGACCGGACATGCCGATGAGCGCGACACTGAGGCCGTGACACCCTGGCCCCTCGACCTCCGGCCAGGCAATGGCGCAGGGGGCTACCTCAGTGGCCGACAGTGGGCTATCAGTCGGCGGTGCTTTCGCGTGCAGCTTTGCGAATCTGTGCTGAATGGTGCTGCGCGCCGATGGTCAGCAGTTGAGAAACGGCTGCCCCTCCCGAAGGCGTCTGAAGCCCGGAAACAACGGCCGCGGCACTCTGCCTTCCGCTCGACGTCAGGACCTGCGACAGGATTGTCACGACTCCCTCAGGTGCGCGGTCTGCAGCGACCAACCTACTCAGTCCATTGAGCGCCGCGTCACGTACGCTCTCGTTCTCGTCACCCGCTAGTGCGAGAAGGAGCTCGGACTCTGCCTTGTCTCCGAAACGTCCGATGATCCGTGCACTTGCGGCACGGTGAACGGTGTCACCGCCAAGGAGGTCTCGTATCAAGGGTTCGCGCGAGGCCTCATCTACGAGGGCTCCGAGCACTTCGGCGGCGAGGCCCCGGATATCCTCGTCGTCATCCAAGAGCGTCCGCACTGGCTTTCGGTTCCGAAGAGCTGACACGGGTTCCACAAGTTGTGTCTTGATTGGGTCGGCAAGCGTCGCTCCATGTACAGCGAGAACGTGCAATGCGCCAGACTGTTGCCGAGGTCTGACCCCGGGAGCCGTCAACAGAGCTTCGATGCGATCCCACCGCGCGCTCGAAGGGTGCCAGACACCGAGCAGAGCCAGTGCATGGCCGGGATCGAGACCGCCGAAACCATACACCCCCTTGGCGGCAGCCTCGATGAGATCGTCGATGACGCTGCACAGTCGTTCGGCCATTGCATTGACTGCATCGGAGGGCAGCGTCCGCACGTCTTCGATGGCTTCGAAGACGAGCAACTCCCCGGCCCGGGCTCGTTGAAGGACTTGCTCGCGACTCTCGACTACCGCAGAAGCGGCGACCATCACGAAGGCCTCGCGCAGGTAGGCGGCGTCGCCGTCAGATCGGTTCGCTGCGCGTTGACGGTCACTCTCACGCCACGCGGATGCGGGAATCGCATGGATCAGGCGAGCGAGGGTCTGCGCGTCTCCGTCGTCGGTGACCGGGGGCTGGTCGAGGAAGTAGTCGATCACGTTGTGAAGGGCGACCTCGCTCAACGTCCGCACCATGGCCTTCAGCAGATCGATGATCTTGTAGAGCACGATGAATGTGGGCCGTGCCCGTTCCAGGTAGGCCTGTGGCTCTTGGAGCATTGCTAGCGCCCACGCACAGATTTCGTCGGCGCGCCCTGGTTCGAGAACGTCGCCGGCGGCCGTAAGCAGTTCGATATCTGCCCATGCGGTCGTTCGAGTCGATCGAGACAAGTCCACGCTGTTCGCCGCGATCCTCGCGGCCATCGCTGGGCCCCTGCGCACGATGTATCGAGTCGCGCGTCTAGTGCTCATGCTGTCGCCCGAGAGACGGAGAAGAGTCAGCCAGCCGGCAACCCTGTCGGGAGCAATGATCAGAACCTGTGGATGGCCCTCGGCGGGGTGACGTGAGGGGGCGCACCTTCCCGAGGAAGATCTGAAGTCCAAGAAGCTCTGATCAGGACCGGCGTTGGCGCGCTGGTTCGGGAAGGCGCGCTCATGCTCACCGTAGTTGACGATGCCCACGACACACATGCACCGGTCGCGGTCGGTGGGGACATGTTGGACGAGCTGGCCCGTGAAGGCGCCCGCCGGATGCTGGCGGCGGCGTTGCAGGCCGAGGTCGCCGCGTACGTCGACGCCCACATCGGCGAGGTTGATGAGCGCGGCCACCGGCTGGTGGTTCGCAACGGCAGTCACGCCCCCCGCCAGGTAGCGACCGCGGCTGGTGCGGTGTCGGTCAAGCAACCCAGAGTCAACGACAAGCGCGTCGATCCTGTGACGGGAGAACGGGTTCGGTTCGCGTCGGCGATCCTGCCGGCCTGGGCCCGCAAGTCCCCACAGGTCGCGGAGGTGCTGCCGCTGCTGTACCTGCACGGCCTGTCCAGCGGGGACTTCACCCCCGCGTTGGAGGGGTTCTTCGGGTCCGCGGCAGGCCTGTCGTCGGCCACGGTCACGAGGTTGACCCAGCAGTGGCAGGACGAGGCCCGCGCCTTCGGTTCCCGGTCGTTGGCTGAGGTCGACTACGTGTACCTATGGGTCGACGGGATCCACGTCAAGGTCCGCCTCGACACCGACAAGATCTGCCTGCTGGTGATGATCGGGGTCCGCGCCGAGGGCACCAAGGAGCTGGTCGCCCTGGCCGACGGGTTCCGCGAGTCGGCCGAGTCGTGGGCCGACCTGCTGCGTGACTGCAAACGGCGGGGGATGCGCGCCCCGGTGCTGGCTGTCGGGGACGGTGCGTTGGGGTTCTGGAAGGCGGTCCGAGACGTGTTCCCTGACACGCGCGAGCAGCGGTGCTGGTTCCACAAGACCGGCAATGTCCTTGCCGCACTGCCGAAGTCGGCCCACACGGGC
>JAKOPT010000012.1 GCA_029778715.1 Actinomycetes bacterium
CTCACTCCCGACCCGGCAGTGCAGGCGTATGCCGGTCGCGCCCTGCTCGTCGTCGCGGCCGGTCAGCTCGTGGCCGGGTATGTGTTCGTCGCCGACGGCGTCCTCATGGGCGCGGGCGATTTCCGCTATCTGGCCTGGGCGATGCTGGCCAGCTTCACGGCATACCTGCCGATGGCGGCCTTCGTGCGCGCGCTGGGCGTCTGGGGCGAACCCGGCCAGGTGCTCGTCGTGCTGTGGATCGCCTTCGTCGCGTTCATGGCGGTGCGGATGGCGACCCTGTGGTGGCGGCTGCGCGGCGACGCCTGGGCCATCACCGGCGCCACCCCCCGCTGATCGTCCAGACCCGCGGACCCGCCGACCGCCCGGACCCCCGCCGGAGGCCCGAAACCCCGCCGACCACCCCGGTAAAGATCGCGATCTATGCACCTGGGTGCCGTTGCAACGCGAGCCGGGTGCACGGATCGCGATCTTGACCACCGCGCGGGGGTCAGCGGGGGCCGGGAGCCCGGCAAACCTTCCGACCCGCCGACAAACCCGCCCTGCCACACCCTGGGTATGCCAGCAAACCTTCCGACTCGCCGTCCTTCACGACCCGCGGGGCCGCGACACGCCGGCAAACCTTCCGACCCGCCGTCCTTCACGACCCGCAGGACCCCTTCACGACCCGCAAACCTTCCGACCCGCCGTACTTCACGACCCACCGGGCCCCGACACGCCCGCAAACGTTCCGACCCGCCGACAAACCCGCCCTAGCCACCGCCGGAAGCCCCGATCCCACCGACCAACCCAGCGAAGATCGCGATCCATGCACTTGGGTGCCATTGCGACGCGATCCAGGTGCCCGGATCGCGATCTTGACACCCCTGCGACGACCCGCGAGGGCCAGCGGGGCCCGGCGGGGGCCAGCGGGGCCCGGCGACACCCCGGCGGGGGCCAGTGAGGGCCGGCCAGCGACGCAGAAGCCGCCGAGGCCGCCCCTGTGGTCAGCGGACTTCGGACGGGGCCTTGAGCTGGCCGATCCCCGGGTTGTTGAGCAGGAACTGCGGCATCTTCTCGGCCGCGAGCGCCTGGAACATCGCCGTCGTCAGCGGCTTGTCGGCGTTGAGAATCGAAGCGCCCGCGGACGTCGTGCCGAAGCTCGTGATCGGCGAGGTGAGGAAGGTGACGTCATCGGTGCGAATGTCCTTGAGCGACAAAGCCAGTTGGCCGATCGCCTGATTGGACAGCGACTCGTCGACGACAAGATTGCGGGTGATCGCGCCGACCGATTGGTTGAGAGTGACCGGGTTGGTCAGGGTGCCCTTGGAGACCAGCTTGCGCAGCATCTCGCGCAGGAAGTTCTGCTGGCGCTGAATGCGGTCGAAGTCGCCGCCGGCGAGGCCGTAGCGGGTGCGCACATACATCAACGCCTCGTCGCCCATGAGGGTGTGCTCGCCCTTGGTCCACAGCACCTTGCCGTTGTTGTCCTTGACATCGGCGGGGATGGTGACCGTCACCCCACCGAGGGCGGTCGACAGGTCGCGGAAACCGTTCCAGTCGATGATGGCGACGTGGTCCATCCGGATCCCGGTGAACTGCTCGACGGTCTGCTGCATGAGGCTCGGGCCGCCGAACGAGAACGCCGCGTTGATCTTGTCCTCGCCATGCCCTGCGATCGGCACATACGTGTCGCGCGGGATCGACACGACGAAGATGCGCTTTCGGTCGCCCGAGATGTGCATGACCATCATCGTGTCGGATCGGTGCACGCCCGCCTGCCACCGGCCGCTGCGCAGCACCTCGGCGATGCTCGACCCGTCGTCGCCGTTGTCGGCC
Source organism: Actinomycetes bacterium (assembly GCA_029778715.1). GTDB lineage: Bacteria > Actinomycetota > Actinomycetes > Actinomycetales > Dermatophilaceae > Phycicoccus_A. The sequence goes on from JAKOPT010000012.1 coordinate 1,816, forward strand.
CCGGCCAGCAGGAAGGTCGTCCCGGGCCCGGCCGGGTCGTCCACCGGCACCGGCGCCGGCCGAGCACTCTCGGGCACCGTCGAGGTGAAACGCCCGATCCCGGACAACTGCTGGTTGGCATAGAACCCGACACCGGCGATGCCCGCGCCGATCATTCCGAGCAGGATGAGCAGCGCCAAGAACGCCTTGTGCCGCCGGAAGAAGCCGCCCCGACGCGCGCGGTGTCGCTCGCCGCGCGAGACCACGCCGACCCCCTGGAAGACATCGTCGGCGCCAGCGTCGACCGGCTCGACCGGCTCGTCGCCTAGCCCGCGTTCTACATCGCTCATCGCACTCTCTCCGTCAGC
>JAKOPT010000088.1 GCA_029778715.1 Actinomycetes bacterium
AACACTCCTGTCGGCCAGTGCCGCGCGGCGGATCGCCTGCCAAGCCGGGATCCTCCCCGCAGTCCTCGGTGGACCGGGACAAGTCCTCGACCTCGGCAGACATCACCGGTTCTTCAGCGACCCACAACGCACCGCCCTCTCGGTGGTCTATGACACCTGCGCTGCGGAAGGGTGTGACCGACCCTTCGCGTGGTCAGAGCTGCATCACCAGCATCCCTGGTCCAAAGGCGGGTTGACCGACCTCGACCTCGCGATCCCGTTGTGTGGCTACCACCACCGGCTGATCCACGACCCCCGCCACCGACACCACATCACCACCGACGGCCACGACGGCCACGACTCCCGAGGCGCGAAGACCGTCCACTTCCACGAACGCCCAGCAAGCGACGACGGGTGGAGTCTGCCCGGCACTCGCAGGCGCGACCCAGCAGCGGCGCCGGCGTGATGGATCGTCCACGCCCAAGCCAGCGATGGTAGAGGCCCCCACGACCAAGGGCCGACGACCGAGGAACGCCGCCACCCCCAGACGCGTGTCGCTCGCTATTTCCAGGTGATTGTCTGAGTGGCCGTTTCGTTGGTCGACGTGTTCTCGCAGGTGCCGGTGACCGTCGTCTTATCACCGTAGAAGACCTTCGTCTTCACTGTGGTGTTGGTGGCAATCGTGACCGGGTCGCCGATGGGTCCCGACGGTGACCGGAAGGTGCACGTCATCGTCGTGGCATCCCACACGCTCGACGTCACGGTGATGAACTCGCAGGTGTTGTCGACCGCGCAAGCCGGTGTTTGGACTCCGCAGAGCAGCCCGATGCAACTGCCCGACGCCGACAAACGGATGACTGGGTCCGCCTTGGCCGGAGTCGTGAACGTCATCGTCACCGGCGCCGCGTCGCCGGCGATCGACTGCGCGGTCACCGATACCGAGAGCGCCGTGGCATAGCCGACGTTGCGCACCACACACGAGGCGTCGTCCGGGGCCAGCTTGCAGGTATATGCACCGCCCTCGGCGACCGCGACGGTCACCGGGCGGCCGTTGGTCACCAGCTTCCACGAGAACGTCACGTCGAACTTGCCGTGCGCACCGGTCATCGTCGGTTCGAGGGCCACCACCGGCTGGGTCGGACCGTACGGCTGGAACGCCGCGCTCTGTGGCGACCAGGCCGAGCACGGACCGTTGGCGACGCAGCCACGGATCGTCAATCGCTGCTCGGTGATGTCGCTGTTGGGGATCACCCCGGCGTAGGCACAATCGGCACCCGAACACGAGATCTCACCGCTCTGGCTGCCGTTGGTCCACTCGACATGGCTCCACTTCAACGCACGTGGTGAGCCCAGCGAGAACGCCACAGACATCGTCAGATCGGCCGCCGGAGTCGTCACCGAGGGCGCCCGCGGCGTCTCCGGCACCCCAACCGCCCAGAAGGACCGAGCCTCGCTCATCGGCGATTCCACGCCCCCGCCGTTGGTGGCGGTCACGGCATACCGGCGTACCACCCCGTCGTAGGGCACGACGTCCGAGATGACCAACGCACTCCCCGGCGAGACCGATGCCAACCGCACCAACTCGCCGTCCCCGACCGCGCGCCACACGGCATACGACGACATCGGGGGGCCGTTGGGATCGGCCGGCTGCCACGAGATCTGGACCGTAGCCGTGTCGTCCGAAGGGCTGGGCGTCGACACCCCAAGCTCGTTGACGACCACCCGCGCGGGGGTTCCGACCGGCTGCGCGGTGAGCGTAGGACCATAGGGTCCCCAGCCGGCCTCGTTGTGTGCCTGGACGCGGATGAGGTATTCGCTGGTGTTGTTCAGCCCACCCACGGTCGTCGAGGTCGCGCCGCCGGTCACCGTCGTCAGACCACCCGTCGGGCCGCCGTCGACGGGCAGCACCTGGACGTTGTAGCTGTCCACCGCACTGCCGGAGTTGACCGGCGCCGCCCACGAGATCGTCAGAGTGCGGTCACCCGGGGTGACTGCCCCGGCCGTCACCGCCTCGGGCGCGGTGTCGGGGCGCGCCGCCCGCGACGGGCCGGCCGCGTCGGACCAGTCGACGGCATTGCGGGCCCGCACGGTGAAGAAGTAGTCGACTCCGTTGGTCAGCCCGGTGATCGTGCACGGCGAGGCCTCGCACGAGGTGCTCCCGCCCGACCAGGCCACGTCGTAGCCGAGGATCGGCAGACCGCCGTCGTATGCCGGGGGCAGCCACGACACGCGCGCGCTGCCGCCCTGGATCCGGTCGGCGACCGCGTCGACGGATTGCGGTGGCGTGGGCCGGGCCCGCACCGAGACGGTCACCGTTCCGGTGGAGATTCGGTCCGGCGCGTCGCTGACGTCGACGGCGAATTGGGTGATCCCGGTGGCATCGCGGGTCGCGGTCACGGTGAGGATGCAGCCCTGGTAGCTCGCGGTCACTCCGCCGTCGGCGACCACCCGCACTCCGACGATCTCGCAATGCAGGGTGCCGAAGGGGCTGTCGAGATACTGCGCGAGGTTGACGACCTCGCTCTGCCCGGCATACAGGCCCTCGACTCGCGCCGGTCGCAACACGGCCAGCGGAGGTGGCGGGGGCACCTCGACCCCGGCGGCGACCGCGGCCGCAGTGGCCGGGTCGGCGCGCAGGCTGGTCACCCGCACCCGGATCGCGAACTTCTCGGTCGACCCCGCCACCGAGACGAAGAACGAGCCCTTCGCGGCGTGGATCGCGTCAGCTGCCGCCGACACGAGCACCTGCCGGCCACCGGCGCCCTGCTGGCGCATCGTGACGTGCTCGACCGGCGCATCCCAGGTCGCGGTGTATTCGACGGTCGCCGGGTCGAGCCCCTCGGGGAACCACGCCGAGCACAGCCGCGGGATGTCGACCGTGCGCCCGGGTGCGTCGGCGACGACGTTGATCTCCCATTGCGGGCAACGCAGCAACGGCTGCAGCGGCCCCACCTGCACGGGCACGACAAGGTATGCCGTGCGCGGCGCCACGTCGTCGGGTCCGGTCGAGTCGGTGACCTCGAGCATGATCGCGCCGGGTCCGACATAGCCGCCGGATGCCGTGAGCCGCAGTTCGGTGGCCGACAGCGCGGTGACGGCGAGCCGATCGGCGGGCGAGGCTGAGAGCGTGTCTGGAGTGGTGAGCTTGACCGCCCGGCCGCGCGGGTCGGTGATGTGGTCGGCGAGTTGGACGCTGACCGTCGCATCCCGGTCCATGGTGATCGGTTTGCCGGCGATGACATAGGGCACGTCGCTGCCGCTGGCCGGCACGTAGATGATCGCCATCGCCCGGCCGCCGTCGGCATCCTCGACGACATAGGGGACCGCCCGCGGGTAGTCGGCGAAACTCACCCGCACCCCATCGGCCTCGATGGAGGCACCCTCGCCGACCTGGACGACCTTGAGGGCATTGCGGTCGCCGTCGACATCGCGGTCGTTGTCGAGCACATCGACGAGCGCACTGTTGGACGCGGTCGTCGCGGGGGCCGGGCCGACGGTGGCCGCCCCACCGGCGCCTCCCGCCCCCCCAGCTCCCCCGGCACCTGGGGCGCCGGGCGCCGCCGGAGCGGGCGCCACCCGGGCCACGTCGTCGGCCGCCACCGGCGGGTTGTTGTAGCCCTTGCGCCCGCGGACGGTCAGCGTCGTGCGCGACGGATCGAACAGGCCGCCGTTGATGCCGTAGACGAGGACCTTCGACGGGCCCTCCTCGGGCGCGGCCACCTTGAAGGACTGCTCGCCCTCCCGGGTGAACTGCGCCAGCACCTCCGGCGAGTTGGTCGTCGCGGGGTCCTCGACGACGACGTCGGCATTGCGCGGCACGAGGTCGTTGGCGAGCACGTCGACGGTCACCTGGCGCCCGGGGGCAGCGGTGACATCGTCGGGCATGGCCACCGGCGGCTGCGGCGCGCCAGGCTGCACCACACCGATCCGGATCAGCCCCTCGCCGGACTTCCCGTAACGGTCGGCGACGGCATACCGGAGCACTTCGGTGCCCGAGGAGCCCGGGTAGGACTCGTAGCGGATCGTCGAGGCCCCGTATGCCGTGACCCGCCCGAGCTTGAGGTTGACCGGGCCACCGGCCTCGCCGACGATGCCGGACACGAAGGCGAGGTCGCCGTCCGGGTCGATGCCGCTCGTGGGCACGGTGAGCGTGATCGCCTCGCCCGCGGTGACCGATGCGGAGAAGTTGCGGGCGGTCGGCGGCTGGTCGGGGGTCTGAGGGGTCGGGGGCGGCTTGACGGTCACCGTGACCCGGCCGGTCACCGAGCGCTCGGGCATCCCTTCGGGGTATGCCGCGTATTCCAGGGTGACGACCTTCTCGACGGTGATCGGGTCAGGATCGGGCAGGTAGCGCAACACCTGGCCGCTGGCATAGACCTCGCCCTTGCCGACGACGACCTTGACCGTGCCGGGGGTGAGCTTGAGCGGGACGCCGTCGGCCATCGAGTCGTTGTCCAGGGCCGGGATGGTGACGACGTCACCCCAGCGCACGGTGGCTTGGTCATCGACGATGGTCGGCATGAGCGCGGCGGGCGGCGCGGGTTTCTGCACAACCGAGAGCTCGCCGGCGGCCGAGCGGGTGCCGTCGCTGATGGTGTAGGCAACCACGCCGCGGCGTTCCGTCTGGCCGGCCTGCAGCGGCGCGACCGCCTGCACGCGCAGCCAACGGCCCTGGACCACCCAGGCGCGCACCCAGGGTTCGGTGGTCGCGACCGACTGGATGACGAGCACGTCCGAGCGCGGGCTGTAGTCGTTGACGAGCACGTCGGTGATGGCCGGGGCCTGGTCGCGCACGGTCGCGGCGTCGGGGGCGGCGACCGGCGGGGCGTCGTCGGTCGGTGCGGGGAGGATGTCGACCCGGAACCGTCCCGCACCCACCGCCGAGCCGACTTGCGCGGCATACGTGAGCAGGTGGCTGCCTGGAGCCGCGCCGGTGATGGTGACCACCCCGGTCTCGACGTTGGTGTCGATCATCAGCCCGGCCGGGCCGCGCACCTCGGCCGCGAGGCGCAGCCGTGCGGTGGGGTCGGTGGGGTCGGCACCGGGCAGGTCGTTGCCGAGCGGCTGCAGTTGGACGGGTTTGCCGACGATCGCGCGGATGACGTCGGCCTGGGCGGTCGGGGGCACCGGGCGGTCGGAGTCGCCCAAGACAACGAGCGCGGCCTTTGCCTCGGTGCTGCCGCCGCGTCCGTCGTCGACCTTGTATTTCACCTCGAGCGGGCCGGGCTGGTTGGGGGCGACGATGGCCAGCGCGCCACCGCCGTCGACCGAGGCGATCTGGTCGAGCGACTCGATGACGACGGGATCGCTTTCGGCGTCGCGCCAATCGGCCTTGACTCCGACCGAGACGTGTCCGCCGCGGATCACTGGGGTCTTCGCGGTCGCGAGGGTGGCCTGGCTGGTGCGCATGAACGGCGCGGTGTTGACGGTGTCGTCGACGATGCTCACCGTCACCAGCGCAGTGGAGCGCCCCTCGGCGCCCGGCTGACCGTTGTTGACCGTGTAGCTGAAGTGGACGACGTTGCCAATCGGCTTGTCGGGCACCGAGATCGAGATGTTCTGCCCGTCGATCGAGGGACTGACGAGGATGCCGGGCAGGTCGGGGGCGGACACATCGCCGGGCCCGATCGCGAGCACCGCGCCGAGGCTGTCGCTGTCGTTGTCGAGCACGTGCAGGGTCGACGTGCGACCCGGGCGCACCTTCACGTCGTCGGGTTTGGCCTCCGGCGGGCGGCGGACGACCTCGTTGTCGAGTTGGTTGGGGTCGGGCTTGGTGTTGTCATTGCCGGCCTTGGGCGGCGGGATGACCGAGGGCCAGTCATCGATCTTGATCGGCGCATCAGAGTCGACATCCCACACCGCGCCGGTGTCGAGATCGTTGAGGGCGACCAGCCCGCGGTTGGTGCGCAGCCGCACCCCGTCGACCCGCACCCCCGGCGCCGGCGCCTCGATGACGACCGCCTCGGCCGGGTGCTCGGTGCACGAGCGCCCGTAGAACAGCTTGTCGGCACTGGCCCACGCCCCGTGCACGCAGCGCCCGAGGCGCACCGGCGGCGCCACCCAGAGCTTGGCGCCAGTCGCCGCGCCGGGCAGGAGGATCTCGCCGGTCTTCGCGGGTTCGGTGCCGAACGGCACAAGGCCCACCCCGCGCGGAGTGGCGATCGCGACCGCGTCGCTGTCCGGTCCCGGCGCCTGCACGGCCCCGTATGCCGTGGACGCTTTCGCGGCGCCGGTGCCGGTCGCGGCCGCGCCGAGTTTCTGGGCCAGGTCGATGGGTGCGCCAAGTCCGTCGGCGCGGATCAGTCCGGTTGCCGGCTCGAAGACGACCCAGCGGTCACCGACGACGGTGAGTTGCACGCTCGTGGCGGAGAAACCCAGCTCCTTGATGGCTGCCTCGGCGAAGCCGCCCCCCGCGAGCGGACTGATGACGGCCAACTGTCCGGAGGCAGCGGACACGGCATACACCGTGCCGTCGACCGACACCGCGACCGTCGCCCCAGCTCCGACGGTGGCCAGCGGCGGGCCGGTGCCGGCCACCTTGTCCAGCGAGGTGATCCCCGTCGCGGGGTCGACCCGCTGGGCGCGCACCTTGCCGGTGGCCGGGTCGACGACCGCGAGTGTGCCGCCGCGCAGGTCGATCACGGCCGGTGCCGGGGCGACGGTGGCTGCGGCGGAATCTGCGGAGGTGGAGCCCGATGTGGCTGTGGAGCCACCTGCGGCCGGGCTGGGCAGGGTGAGGACCGAGGACTCGACGAGTTGCCCGGTGCGGACGTTGATCGGGGTGGCCTGGTTGGTCGCCTTGGTGACCCCGAGGACTGCGGCACCGTCCTGGAGGATGTCGAGGCCGGTGTTCTCGGCGGCCGTCGCGGCCACTGCCGCGTCGAGCTGGCCGGCGGGCTTGTTGATCCGGCCGAATCTCGACTGGGCCGAGGTGGTGACCCAGACGCCGCCGTCGTTGAGCTCGGTGCGGCTGACCGTCTCACCCTCGGCGCGGGTCGCGAACCAGGTGAAGACGATCGCGAGGACGAGCAGCACGGCGGTCGACACCGTGCCGGTGCGGCGTGATGCGCTGCGCTGCGTGCGCCGCTTGGTGCCCTGGGACTGCAGGCGCGGGCCTGAAGATGTCGTCATGTCTGATCCCCTGACGCTGCCTGCTGGCCGGCGGTGATCCGGGCAACTCCCGCCACCCGAGTCGCTGGGGCCACCCGCGCCACTCGCGCGACCCGCGCGACCCGCGCAACCCGCGCAACTCGACGAGCTTGCGCTGCGAGCCGCGCCAGATCGGCCTTCCGGGTGGCCAGCACCGGACGGGCCTGCTCCCGCAGCGATCGGGTCGACCAGGCTGCCCTGATCCGGGTGCGGCGCCGTGACTTCTTGCGCAATGCCGTTGCAGCCGAGTCGGATTGGGTCCAGTGCTCGCGGGCGACCGCTCGATCGGGTTGCACCGGGCCGAAGACCTGGGCGTCGGTCGCCCGGGCCAGCGGCACCAGGGCGGGATCGATGGCTTGGGCCTGCTCTGGCCGAGTTGCATTGGGGGGCAGGGAAATCCCGAGGTCACGGGCATTGTCGACGAGCTCGGACCACGCTCCGGAGACCTGGTCAGCCCCGTGGGAGCCGTGCGGCGCCGGGACCGGCGGCGGCGCTTGGCCAGCAGCAGCACGGCATACCAGAGGGCGAGGGCGGCAGCCGGCGGACCCACCCAGGTGACCACCCACTGCAGCCAGCCCGGCCAGGTCGAGGGGTCGAGGATCGACTTACGGTTGGTGCTCGCCTTGTTCTGGGTGGCGTTCTGGGCCTGGTCGGGGCCTTGCAGGACGCTCGGCGGGTTGTTGGCGGCCGGCGGCGGCACGACCGCGCCGGTCTTCTTCTCCTCGGTGCGGTTGTCCTGTTGGGTTGGTTTCTTGTTGCGGTCCGGGACGATGAACTGCGGCAGGATCGCCTGCCAGTTGCCGTCGGCCTTCTCGACCTCGACCCACGCGTGGACGTCGCGGCCCTTGACCGTGCCGGTGCCGTCGGGGATCGCGCCGACGACGACCCGCGCGGGCACGCCGAGGCGGGTCGCGACGAGCGCCAGCGTCGCGGCGTATTGCTCGTCGTTGCCGGCCAGTTGCGCCGACTTGACGAAGCGGGTGATCCGCGCGAGCGAGTGCCCGGCGAGGTAGGTGTTCTGGTGGTCTTCGGCCGAGCCGCCGTCGGTGTAGGCGCCGGTGCCGCGCAGCACCGACGCCACCGCGAGCAGGCGGCGCCAGGTGTCGCTCTCGCGGCCGCTCCACTGGTCGATGCGCGCGTCGAGGAAGGCCAGCGATTGACTGTTGGCGACCGCAGGCGTGCTCGCCACGGTGCTCGAGCTGCTCCCAGCCAGGGCCAGGTCGGTCGGCAGCTCGGTCGCGACGGGTTCGAGGTATGCCGTGAGCTCGAATCCGTCACCCGGCAGCAGCCGCGCGGGCAGCACCCCGGTGCCGGTGGTCGTGTTGTAGCGCAGGTCGGCGGCCAGCCCACCGGCTCGCGGGCCGGTGAAATCGACGCCGGTGAGCGTCCCCGCGACCGGCAGCCAGACGTCCTGCCACCCGCCGTCGGGGATCGTCACGGCATACGAGGTGGGGTCGACCCCGGCCGGCGCGGTGACGGCGATGCGCCCCCCGACCCGGCGGAAGGCCGCGGCGGATGACGATGTGCTTTGTGCAGCGCCGGAAGCGCCTTGAGCGCTGGGACCGCCGGGACTGCCCGCCACCGGCGCAGGAGCGGCATTGCCCGCGCCCCACACCGAGCCGTCGTAGGTGTCCAGGACCGCGATGCGCATTGGGGTGCCCGCGGGCAGGCCGGTCACGGCATACAGCGGGCGGTCGTAGAGCTCGGCGGCGTTGGGCTCGGTGTAGCGGCGGTAGCCGGCCAGCGGGCTGGGGTATTGCGAGACGTCGAAGGGCGGCTCGAGCTGGGTGCGCCAGATGGTGCGGGCGGATGCGTCGGCGCCGGGCAGCCGCGGGCCGAGCACGACCGCCGCCCCGGCCGCGAGCGCGAGCAGCAGCGCACCGGTGATCGCGCGGGTGCGAGCGCCCGATCCGTTCTGCAGCGCGGGGCGGCTGCGGGCGGCGCGTACGGCGGCATAGCCGACCGCGACGAGCGCGAACGCGGCACCCTGCAGCAGCACTCCGGCCGGTGCCATGGTGCCCAGCAGGATCGAGAGTACGAGCAGCGCCAGCGGCACGAGCAGGGCACGCACGGCCCCCACCCAGCGCCGCGCGATGCCGTATGCCGTCGCGCCGCCGACCAGGGTGAACAGCAGCGGCAGGGCGACGAGTGGGCCTTGCGGGTCGACGGGTGGGAGGGTGGTGAGCAGGTCCTTCCAGCCGGTGACCGCGGTGCGGGCCAGGGTGGCCAGACTGCGGCCGGACAGGCCTTCGCGCAGGGTGGCCAGGCCGCCGATGGTGAAGTAGGCCAGGGCGAGCAGGGCGGCCGTGACGACTCCTGGGAGCCGGAATGCGGCCGTGACGTGGGCCGCCGCAAGTCCGCACAGCAACCCGACGACGGCGGCCACGATCCAGCCGAGGCCGAAGTAGGTGGTGTGGAAGCCGACGGCGGCGAGCGCGACGAGCAGTCCGGTGCCGACGAGGTCGGTCACTTGGTGGCGGGTCGGTCGGAGGCGCTCGAGCAGGTCGGCGGCGCGCGGGGTGACGGGGGACGAGGAGTGGGTGGCCGTCGTCATGCGCCCGCCAATCCGGCCGACAGCACGGCGCGCAGGTTGCGCAGTGCGTCGACGGTGAGCACGGTGACCGAGCCGGCGCGACGCACCGAGCGTTCGGCCAGCGGGTCGACGACGATCGCGATGGTGCGCACCTCGGGTGGGAACTGCGTGCCGACCCGCTGCAGCATTCCGAACTCGCGGTGCGGTCCGGTGACGACGAGGCAGACCGAGGTGTCGGGCGCGAGGGCGTTGGCGGTCGTCGACATGTGCAGCAGGTCGACCGGCCCGGCTTCGACCCGGGCCAGGGTGTCGAGGGTGCGCTGCGGGTGGGCCTTCGACACGGCATTCGAGCCGGCGACGATCGTCACGTCCTGGTCGTCGCGGTGGCAGCGCATGCCGATCGACGCGGCGACCGAGATCGCGGTCTCGAGATCGCGCACCTCCGGCAGCGCGCCGCCGGGCACCGGGAGGGTGCGGCCGGCGGTGATCTCGCGGATCTCGCGGGCGACTTCGGTGCCGTCGCGGTAGGACGCGGGGTCGGTGTCGACGAGCACGGTGATGTGCGAGCGGCGGGTGTCGAGGAACTGGCGCACCAGCAGGCGCCCGGCCTTGGCCGAGCTGCGCCAGTGGATATAGCGGCGGTCGTCGCCGGGCTGGTATTCGCGCAGCGCGTGGAAGGCCAGGTCGGACATCGACTGGTCCTCGGTGACCGATCCTTCGAGGTCGCGCAGCAGGCCGGCGCCGAGGCTCTCGATCGCGACCGTGCGGGGGTGGACGAAGAGTTCGGTGACTTCGGTCCACAGCACGGTGCGGCGCACCAGCCCGAACGGGTCGCCCTGCACCGTGCGCGCCGGCCCGACCGGGATGACACCGCGGCGGTGAGTGGGCACGACGAACAGCTCCTCGTGCTCGGTGCCGGAGCCGAGCGGCGGCAGCACGAACCGCGCCGCGCTCACGCCGATCGGCAGCTCGACGAGCAGCGGGAGGATCGGCACCGAGCCGGTGTTGCCGACGATGACCCGCCCGGTCGCCGGATCGCCGACGACGACGCGGCTCGGGTCGACTTCGGCGTCGATGCTCACCCGGGTGCGGCCGACCGCGAGCAGCACGCACGCCGCGAGCAGCACCAGCGTGGCGGCGCCGAGCATGAGCAGCTCGATCCAGCCATAGCGCGCGCCGAGCCACCACGAGGCTGCGCCGAGCGCGGCGACCCCCCAGCCCAGCGGCGACACCCAGCGCAGCGCCCGGTGGACCGGGCGCCAGATCGGGCCCCAGGTGGGTTCGGTGCGCACGTGCAGTTCCCGGGCGCGGTCGGACAGCAGCCTCGGTATGCCGGTGAGTCGGTTCAGCGGGGACGGTTTGGACGATGAGGTCGGCCTGGACGGCTTGGTCAGGCGGGCGGCCCGACCGGCACGACCGGCCCGGCGGGACGGCATACCTGCCTGGCCGGACGGCATACCTGCCTG
>JAKOPT010000089.1 GCA_029778715.1 Actinomycetes bacterium
GGGGTTGCGACCCGTGCGCGGTGCCCGGTCCACGGCCTCGAAGGTGCCGAAGCCGGTGATCCCCACACTCCCTCCGTGGGCCACTTCTCGGATGATGTGGTCGAAAATCGCCTCGATCGCATCGATTGCGGCCTTGCGTGAACCCAGGCGCCCCTCAAGTGCCTGGGCCAGTTCTGCCTTGTTCATGTGCGCTCCATCGCCGTTTGGGTGGGGCCGAGCCGATCCTGGCTATTGCTGCACTCTCGACCTCACGTCCGACGTTATGCGGCAGGAGGCTCCGCGTCCACCACCGGCCCCATTCAGGGCGCGGCGGTCACCGGTTTCCAGGCCGGCCGGGTCGCCTCGTATGCCGTGATGTCGCCCTCGTGACGCAGCGTCAAGGAGATGTCGTCGAGACCCTCCAGGAGGCGCCACCGGGTGTAGTCGTCCACCTCGAACCCGGCCACGATGTCCCCCGCCGTGACGGTGCGCGAGTGCAAGTCGACGGTGATCGAGGCACCGGGATGGTTGTCGAGGTACTTCCAGAGCAGTTCGACATCGTCCTGGCTGCACACCGCGGTGAGCAGGCCCTGCTTGCCGCTGTTGCCGCGGAAGATGTCGGCGAACCGGCTGGAGATGACGACCTTGAAGCCGTAGTTCATGAGCGCCCAGACGGCGTGTTCGCGCGAAGACCCCGTGCCGAAGTCCGGACCGGCCACCAAGACCGAGCCCGCGGCATACGCCGGGTCGTTGAGGACGAACGTGTCGTCGCGACGCCAGGCGGCGAACAGGCCGTCCTCGAAGCCGGACTTGGTGACCCGCTTGAGGTATTCGGCCGGGATGATCTGGTCGGTGTCGACGTTGCTGCGGCGCAACGGAACACCGATGCCGGTGTGGGTGGTGAAGGCGTCCATGTCAGTTCCCCTTGGGTGCGGACTCGGCGGCAACCGGGTCGAGGTCGGCGGGACTGGAAAGGGTGCCGCGGACGGCGGTGGCGGCGGCGACCTGGGGGCTGACGAGGTGAGTGCGGCCTCCCTTGCCCTGGCGGCCCTCGAAGTTGCGGTTGCTCGTCGACGCGCTGCGCTCGGTGGGGGCGAGTTTGTCGGGGTTCATGGCCAGGCACATCGAGCAGCCCGGGAGGCGCCATTGCGCCCCGGCCGCCTCGAACACCTCGCCGAGGCCCTCGGCCTCGGCCTGGAGGCGCACCCGTGCCGACCCGGGGACGACGAGCATCCGGACGCTGTCGGCGACCCGGCGACCCTTGAGGATGTCCGCGACGGCGCGCAGGTCCTCGATCCGCCCGTTGGTGCAGGACCCGACGAACACGGTGTCGACGGCGACCTCGCGCAACGGGGTGCCCGCCGCCAGGCCCATGTAGTCGAGGGCGCGCTGCGCGGCGGCCTTGTCGTTGTCGTCCCCCATGAGTTCGGGGTCAGGCACGGCTGCACCCAAGGGGGCACCCTGACCGGGGTTGGTGCCCCAGGTGACGAAGGGCGTGAGGGTGGCCGCGTCGAGGACGACCTCGGCGTCGAAAGTGGCGTCGTCGTCGGTGCGCAACTCCCGCCAGGCGGCGACCGCGGCATCCCAGTCGGCTCCGGCAGGGGCATGGTCGCGGCCCTGGAGGTAGGCGAACGTGGTCTCGTCGGGAGCGATCATGCCGGCGCGCGCGCCCGCCTCGATCGACATGTTGCAGATGGTCATCCGGGATTCCATGGACAGGGCGCGGATCGCCGACCCGCGGAACTCCAGGACGTAGCCCTGTCCCCCGCCGGTCCCGATCTTGGCGATGACCGCGAGGACGATGTCCTTGGCGCTCACCCCCGCGGGCAGGTCGCCCTCGACGGTGATCGCCATCGTCTTGAACGGTTTGAGCGGCAGCGTCTGGGTGGCGAGCACGTGCTCGACCTCGGAGGTGCCGATGCCGAAGGCCAGGGCACCGAAGGCGCCGTGCGTGGACGTGTGACTGTCGCCGCAGACGACGGTCATCCCCGGCTGGGTGAGCCCGAGTTGCGGGCCGACGACGTGGACGATGCCCTGCTCGGCATCGCCCATCGGGTAGAGGGTGATCCCGAACTCCGCGCAGTTGGCGCGCAGGGTGTCGACCTGGGTCTTGGACACGGGGTCGGTGATCGGCCCGGGCGTGGTGGGAACGTTGTGGTCCTCGGTCGCCAGGGTGAGTTCGGGCCGACGCACCGGGCGCCCCGAGAGGCGCAACCCGTCGAAGGCCTGCGGGCTGGTTACCTCGTGGAGGAGGTGCAGATCGATGTAGAGCAGGTCGGGTTCACCCTCGCCGCGTCGCACGACATGCGACTCCCACACCTTCTCCGCCAGGGTTCTGGCCATCGTCCACGCCTTCCGTCGGGTATGCCGTGTTCGCGCCTGCCCACACCCGCGGGCACCGGCGACCTCTCCGACCTTGACACGGCATACCGGGGAGCGAACTTGCGTCTCATGAGTCGAGACGGCAGTATCAGGACATGGACATCACGAGTGGGGTCGGCGTGCTCGACAAGGCCGCCATCGTTCTGGGTGCCCTCGAAGCGGGCCCGTCGACGCTGGCGCAGTTGGTGACGGCGACCGGATTGGCCCGCCCGACGGCGCACCGACTGGCCGTGGCGCTGGAGCATCACCGGCTCGTCGCCCGGGATCTGCAGGGCCGCTTCGTCCTCGGCCCGCGCCTGGGTGAGCTCGCCGCCGCAGCCGGCGAGGACCGGTTGCTCGCCGCGGCCGGGCCGGTCCTCGGAGCGTTGCGCGATCACACGAACGAGTCCGCGCAGCTGTTCCGCCGCCAGGGCGACCACCGCGTGTGCGTGTCCGCCGCGGAGCGGCCGGTCGGGTTGCGCGACTCGATCCCGATCGGGGCGAGCCTGTCGATGCTCGCCGGCTCCGCGGCCCAGGTGCTCCTTGCTTGGGAGGAGCCGGACCGCCTGCACCGGGGGCTGCAAGGGTCGGCGTTCAACGCGACGACCCTCTCCGGGGTGCGCCGGCGGGGCTGGGCCCAGTCGGTCGGCGAGCGCGAGCCCGGGGTGGCGTCGGTGTCGGCGCCGGTGCGCTCCCCCTCTGGTCGAGTCATCGCGGCGGTGTCGATTTCGGGGCCGATCGAGCGGCTGACCCGCCAACCAGGGCGCCTGCACGCCGCCACCGTCATGGCCGGGGCCAACAAACTGACCGAGGTCCTTGCCCGCCACGCCGCGGCCCAGGACGAGGCCCACGGCGCCTGACGCGCCCGCCTCTACCGCCCCTCCCGTCCCCCCTTTCCCGCCTGAAGTGCCTACCGTCAACTTCGCACCCCAAATGTTCGGGCGCGAAGTGCCCCTTTCCCACCGCAAGTTCCGCCACGCCACACCAAGTTCCGCCACGCCACACCTCGGCACCGTAAGTCCCGCCACGCCACGACACGCCCCGCCCCGGCACCGCAGCCGCGGCACCACGCCTGAGCGACGCCACGGCATACACGACGAAGACCCCCTCGCGAACGAGAGGGTCTTGACGTAGCCCCGACGGGATTCGAACCCGCGCTACCGCCTTGAGAGGGCGGCGTGCTAGGCCGCTACACAACGGGGCCCTAGCTGTTGCCCGGAGGCAACGGAGAAGAACCTTACCGTTCGACGGGGGTCTTCTCGAAATCGCAGCGGCCGGTGGGCCGTTGACGATCTGGCTGGGGTACCAGGACTCGAACCTAGAATGAGTGAACCAGAATCACTAGTGTTGCCAATTACACTATACCCCAAGGGGTATGCCGCCCGGCCGGGGCCGAGAGGCGAACCGAGGGACGATCCTAGCTGGCGGGCGGCATTCCGCCCAAATCGTCGGGCGAGAACGCGACCGTGAACGGCTCGGCGACGGCGAACCGCTCCCCGCCCGCGACATCGGCCACGACGGCATACGCGCCGTCTACCAGAGCCCACGCCGTGATCCGGGGTTCGTCGGGATCGACAACCCAGTAGTGAGCGCACCCAGCGCTTTCGTAGCGAGACCGTTTGAGCACGAGGTCGATGCGGCGCGTGCTCGGCGAGAGGATCTCGATGGCCAGCAGCGGCGCGGTGGGGAGGTCGCGGCGGGTGAAGTCGGCGATGGGCGCCACGAGAAGATCGGGCTGCAGGACCGAACGGTCGTCCAGGGCGACATCGAAGGGCGCGAAGAGCATTTCCAAGTGGCGGGGAAGCACTCGACTGAGGATGAGGTGCAGCCTGGCGAGCGCACGTTGGTGCGGCCAAGAGGGGGCCGGGGTCACGATGAGCACGCCGTCGATGAGTTCATAGCGGTGCCCATCGTCGGGCATCGCCTCCAGATCGGCCCTGGTCAGGGGCCGGCTGCGCGGCAGCGTGGTCATGACTGTCATGGTCCCCCATCTCGTCTCTCGATGTCACCCCTCGAGTGTGGCGCGGCTGCTCCTCTCGCCTCTGGAGTTATCCACAGCCCGCCGCTTCGCCGAATCGCCGACCGGACCAGGCGGTCAGCGGTGCCCCGACTGGGCCCGAAGGCCGCCACCCGTCTCGCGAAGACCAAGAAGTCCCGGGACCTCGGCCAGTGAACCGATGACCGGTATGCCGCGAGCCAGGGCGGCCGCTCGGCGCGCCGCCGTCGCCACCACCTCGCCAGCCGGGTCACCGTCGTCGCGCACCAACCAGGCGGAGGCGAGCCCGGCCTCGCTGGCCCCGAGGGCATCGCTGGTCCATTCGTCGCCGACGTAGAGCACGTCCTCGGGGTCACTGCCGAGTTCTGCGCACGCGTGCCGGAAGACCGACGCCTCCGGTTTCCCGACCCCGAGACAGTCGCGCGAGCACACCGCGCCGATGAGTCCGGTCAGGCCGGTCGCGGCGACCTTGCCGACGGTGTAGGCGGTGGCGGAGTTGGTGAGCACGCGCACGGGGACTCCGTTCTCGGCGCACCAACGTAGCAACGGCACCGTGTCGGCAAATGCCGTCAGGGTCGCGTCGAAGGCCGGCCCGTAGGCGCCCTCGAAGACGGCGAGGGCATCCTCGGGCACGGGTTCGGCCACGACGCTGGCAGCGTCGACGAGCCGCGCCCAACGCATCTGCGGAAACGTCAACTCACCCGCGACGAAACGCCGGAAGGCCCCGAGCGGATCGCTTCGGAAGCGCAGCGCGGCCGCCGTGGCCACGGCCGGCGACAGCTGCGGCCACACCGCCCGCACCCCGGCCCGGCCGGCATACTCCATGGCCGTGCGGGTGTCCCAGAGGGTTCCGTCGGCGTCGATGAGGAGCGCGCGACGGCGGGGTTGGGCGGACGGCATACGGACCGGGGCAGAGGTGCTCAGAGGGTGGCTCGCAAGGCCGACAACCGGTTCAGGGTCGCCGTCTTGCCGAGGATCTCCATGGACTCGAAGAGCGGCGGGCTCACCCGCGCCCCCGAGACGGCGGTGCGCAGCGGCCCGAACGCGAAGCGGGCCTTGATCCCTAGGCCGTCGACGAGGGCGCCGCGCAGGGCGGCCTCGATGGTTGCTGCGGTCCAGGCGGTTTCGCTGCGCAGCGGGCCGTGGCCGTGGTCGTCGATGTCGCCCAGGACCGCGGCAGCGGCATCGAGCACCTCACCAGCCCGCTCCCCCAGGCCCGCGCGAGCATCCTCAGCGATCTCGAGCGCATCATCCGCGACGAAGAAGGGCCGGACCAAGGCAGTCGCCTCGGTGAGGTGCGTGATGCGGGTCTGGATGAGTTCGGCGACGGCGCGCAGCCGCGCCAACTCGCTCAACGACGGCTGCGCGGGCAGCACCTCGTCGGCGATCAAGAAGGGTAGGAGGCGGCCCGCGAAATCGCCGAGGTCGAGGCCGCGGATGTAGACCCCGTTGAGCCAGTCGAGCTTCTTGAGGTCGAAGATCGGGCCGACCGGGTTGACCTTGCGCCAATCGAAGCGCGCACTGAAATCCGCGAAATCGAACACCTCCACGTCGTTACCGTCGGCATCCTGCGCCGGCGGGTAGGCAAGCAAGGCGAGAAAGTTGACGAGCGCCTCGGGAAGGTAGCCCTGCTCCTGGAACCAGGTGAGCCGCGCGGCCGGGTTCTTGCGCTTGGAGATCTTCGACTTGTCCTCGTTGCGCAGCAGCGGCATGTGGGCAAACCGCGGCGGGGTCAGCCCGAACCACCGGTAGAGCAGGATGTGCTTGGGGGTCGAGGAGATCCACTCCTCGCCGCGCACAACATGGGTGATCCCCATTTCGTGGTCGTCGACGACGACGGCGAGGTGATAGGTGGGGAACCCGTCGGCCTTGAGGATGACCTGGTCGTCGGGTCGCGGTGCGGACACCTGGCCGCGGATGAGGTCGTCGAACTCGACCTCGACATCGTCGGGGATGAGCATCCGCACGACCGGGGTTTCGCTGAAACCGGGCAGCGCCGCCCGCTCCTCGCGGGTCTTGCCGTAGCAGAGCCGGTCGTAGCCGGTGGGTTGCTTGGTCTTCTGCTGGATCTCGCGCATCTGAGCCAGGCGCTGCGTCGAGCACCAGCACTGATAGGCCTTGCCCTCGGCGAGCAGCCGCTCGACGTAGGGGCGGTAAGTGTCCAGCCGCTCGCTTTGCCGGTAGGGCGCGCATGGCCCGCCGACGTCGGGCCCCTCGTCCCAGGTCAGGCCCAGCCAGCCGAGAGTGTCGAACACCTGGCTCTCGCTGTCGGCCCGGAACCGGGCCCGGTCGGTGTCCTCGATCCGCAGCAGGAAGCGTCCGGTTTGCTGCCGCGCAAACGCGACGTTGAAGAGCGACATGTATGCCGTCCCGACATGGGGGTCGCCCGTCGGGCTGGGTGCCACGCGCAGGCGAACGGCACCGGGCAGGTCGGGGATCTCCGGCAGGGCGGGCGCGCTGGTCGTCATGGGTAGACAGCCTAGGCGAGCGCAACCGCTGACCTCGAAGGCGAATCCCCCGCTCCGGCCCCCTGGGTGGGCGAATCCCCAAGCGGATCACCCCGCTACACCGACCCAATGGACCACCTGGAACACGGGCGTTCGGCACTCATCCAAGCAGGAGCAAGCCCGGTGTGCGTGCCATGGGTGCGGCATACGGCTCGTTCGGCACTCACCGCGGTACCAGGGACGCGGTGCCGGGCACCGGAGGCGGGTGATGAGGGGCAGGGGTATCTCGGCAGAGTGCGGGCCCGCGCTTCCCGTGCGTGTCACCGTGCAGCGAGTGCGGGGATCGCGACGCGTACTGCGCCGATCGTCAGGCCGGTGGGCCCCCTGCCGTCAGCGACTGGGACTTCAATCACCGTTCGGCGCAACAGACCCGCCGTCGTATCCCATAGGATACGCTCGCATCGTGCACATCCTGACCACGGATAGTTGCGACAAATGGATCCGAAAGCCCAAGGACGGCAGGCCCGGGCGCGGATCAACCTTGCGGTGCGCCGTTGTCAGGTCGAAGGCCGTCTCGTTGGAGACATTGGGCCGGTCGGCAACCAGGTAAACGGAATGCGCTTCCACTTTGGGCCCGGCTACCGGATCTACTACCTGCACGGCGCCGAGACCGTCGTCCTGCTGCTCATCGGTGGAGCCAAGTCCACCCAGTCGGCCGACATCAACAAGGCCAAGGAACTGGCAGCCCACTTCCGACAGGAGAACTCATGGCCATGACCATCCGCCGCTGGGATGCCAGCGACTACCTTGAGACGACCGAAGACATGCTCGCCTACCTCGACGAGGCCGCCCGCAGTGGCGACCCGGCCCTGCTGCGGGCAGCGCTGGGGGACATCGCCAAGGCCAAAGGAATGGCCGAAATCGCGCGCGCGGCCGGGGTCGGACGCGAATCCCTCTACAAGTCGCTCAGCAGCACCGGCAACCCTTCCTTCCAAACGATCGTCAAGGTCATCGACGCCCTCGGGGGGCAGATCAGCGTGACCCCGAAGACGCCCGCCGCCTAGCCGCCACCCGGGTCAAGTGGGCTTTCAGTCTTGCTTCGTGGGGTAGTGGCTTGCCGGAAGCGTGGTGGTCGTTGGGACGACCACCACGCTTCAGGCAATCGCGGGGAACGGTAGCGCCTGGGCCGACCTCGTTGTTCTTGAGGGTGGCTAGGCCAGGAGCGCGCGCAGGACGCGCGGGCTCTCGCGGCGCAGCGCGGTGTCGGGGCCGCCGGCGACGAGGACGGCATGGCGCAACGCCCAGGCCCGAGCGCGTGCCCAGGTGTCCGCGTCGTAACCGCCCAACCGGGTCGCCTCATCGACGAACGCAGCCGTTCCGTCACCCTCGAACACCGTCCACGCGGCCGAAAGGTCCACCGCCGGGTCCCCTGCTGTCGAGTCACCCCAGTCGATGAGGGCCAGCGGACCGAAGAGGACATTGCCGGCGTGCACATCCGCGTGGATAGCCATCGGGTCACGATCCCATGCCGGTGCTCCTGCCCACCTCGACCAGGCCGCCTCGAGATCGGCCACGTGGCACTCGGCAGCCTCGATCGCGACGCGTGCGGCAACCCAGTCCGGTGGTGGCCGATCCCCGATGTGGCCGGTGCGATAGGAGTTGACCGGCGCAGCCGCGGCATCCCCGCGGCGATGGAGCGCAACCAGCGCCCGCGCCAGCAGCCGCGCCTCCTCGGCGCGCCGCTGCGCCGGAACGTCGAACGCCACCGTCCCGGGCAACCAGGGCACGACGGAGAACCGCCACGGATAGGCCGCGGACGGCATACCGACAAAGACCGGCACCGGCGCGCCCACCGCGACCCCGGCCGCCGCGAACACCGCCGCCACGCCGGGCAACACCCGATGCTCGGCGAGCGCGAGTTCGCCCCCGATCGCGTGGTGAGGCACCCGGACGAGCAGGTCGTCACCGAGCGCGAAGACGGTGTTGTCCCAGCCCTGGCGGAACGACGACAGCACCCGGCCACCGATCAACTCCGGGCATTGCTCGCCAAGGAGCCGCGCCACCATTTCTGCGGTGACCGCCAGCTGCCCATTGCCCGCGCCGGTCATGACGCTCAGTGCCGCACAAACGGATTACTCAACACTCCGATGTCCTCGATCTCGACCTCGACCCGTTGGCCCGCCTCGACCGGCCCCACCCCGGCCGGCGTGCCGGTCAAGATGACATCGCCGGGCAACAACGTGAACGCCGCTGAGGCATAGGCGATCAGCTCGCCGACCCCGAACACCATGTCCGCGGTGGTGCCGTCCTGGACGACCTCACCGTCGCGCCGCGTCACCAACCACAGCGCGCCGGGGTCGAGGTCGGTCTCGATCCACGGCCCGAGCGGGCAGAACGTGTCGAACCCCTTGGCCCGGCTCCACTGCCCATCGCTGCGCTGCAGGTCGCGCGCGGTCACGTCGTTGGCGCAGGTGTAGCCGAAGATCACCTTGGCGGCATCCTCGGGCGCGACATCCTTGGCCACCCTCCCGATGACGACCGCCAACTCCCCTTCGTAGTGCACCTCGCGGGACTGCGGCGGCATGACGATCGGGTCACCCGGCCCCACGACTGCGGTGTTGGGCACGAGGAACATGAGCGGCTGCGCCGGCGGCGTGCCCCCCATCTCGGCGGCGTGGTCGGCGTAGTTCTTGCCGATCCCGATGACCTTGCTGCGCGGGATGACCGGGGCGAGCAGGCGCACGTCGGCCACGGCATACGTCGCCCCCGTCAGTTCGATCCGCTGGTAGAGCGGGTCGCCGGTAATCTCGGCCAGTTTCTCACCGGCGCCGTCGACCAGGCCGAAGCGCGGGTCGTCGCCCACGGTGAATCTCGCAATCCGCATACGACGAGCCTAGCGAGGCGCGCCGACAGCGGTCTGGGACCATGGGCGGCGTGCTCGACGTGCTCCCCTTCGACGTGTGGTCGGCCCGCGCCGCCGCTCACGAGGCGGCCGTCGCCGAGCGCACCGCCGCCCGCCTGGCCCGCCGGGACCGGGGGCTGAAACACCCGGTCGAGGACTTCCTGTTCGACTACTACGGGTTCGCGCCCGGCCGGCTCTCGAGGTGGCACCCCGGCCCAGGGGTGGGGCTGGCCGGGGCGGCCGGTATGCCGCGCGCCTCCTGGCGCTGGTACGTCACGGTGGGCGATGTGGTCACCCTCGACGAGCGTGCGTTCCTCGCCGAGCGGCGGCATACCGTCGAGTTCGTGCGGAACTTGGTGAGCGCGACCCTGTCCCGGCCCCCGGCGCTCGGGTGTTTCGGGCTCCACGAGTGGGCGATGGTCTACGGCATCCCGGCCGACGGGGTGCGTCACGAGGCGTGGCCGCTGCGCTTGGGCTCAGCCGGAAGTGACGCGGTGACGCGGACGCACGCCATCCGGTGTACGCACTTCGACGCGTACCGGTTCTTCACCCCGAGCGCGGCGCCCCTCAACGCGCTGCAGCCGACCAGGGCGACCCAGGTGGACCTGGAGCAGCCGGGCTGCCTGCACGCGGGCATGGACATCTACAAGTGGTGCATCAAACTCACCCCCTGGGTGCCGAGTTCGCTGACCCTGGCGGCCTTCGACCTGGCCCGCGAGATCCGGTTGCTCGATATGCAGGCATCGCCCTACGACCTGAGCGCACTGGGCATCGCGCCGGTGCCGATCGAGACCGCAGCCGGCAAGTCCACCTACGTGGCGCGCCAGCGCGAGTTCGCCGAGCGATCCAATGCATTGCGGACACGTCTGCTCGCCCTCATCGAGCCCGCCCTCACATCGAGAGAGTGAGACACGCATCAGCAGCGACTCCGCAGCGTGCCTGCCACATGCGACCGAACAGCAAGGCGGCCATGCGAAGGCCGCCCATGGCTTCCCATATAGCATTTCCTGCTATATTGCGACAATGAGCGAGCGGGGAGAATTGCTTCACGAGGCGATGACGGCAACTGGCACCAGCCAGAGACAGCTGTCCTTGCTGAGCGGCGTGCATCAGCCGAGCATTAGCCAATTCGTCTCTGGGCGAGTCGATTTCAGTGATGCCATGTTAAGCCGGCTCCTGGAGTGCATGGGGTTGCGCTTACAGGTGACACGTCGGTCCGTGCCGCCTGAATTGACCCGGGCCGAGCGCCGCTCGTGGAGGCTCCACCAACAACTTGCGCTCCATCTGAGCACGGAGAAACTTGATGAGTGGCGGCCCGCCATTGAGTCGCGGCTCGACCATCTAGGCCTCCACGTCACTGGTCAGCCACACTCCCGCAACGTGAGCCGCTGGCGACAACTCGTCAGCGATGGCGACCTTCGCGGCATCCGGCACGCCCTGACGGGCCTGGACCGGCACAGCATCGAGATGCGCGAAGTCTCTCCACTTGGGGGCTTCCTCCCCCAGGAAGAACGCCAACTCGCGCTGACCAGCATCTGATGCGCCGAGATCAACTCGAGCACGCCATCCGAACCGCGTGCCAGATCATCGGGGCCGAGTCGGTCATCGTTGTCGGATCGCAAGCGATCCTCGGTTCTGTTGCTGAAGGCGCCCTCCCGGCCGAGGCAACCATGTCTCTGTAAGTCGACATCCTGCCCATCGCCGATGACGGGGCGACCACCGCGGAACTCGCCGACCGGATTGAGGGAGTCGCGTTGTGGTAGGCCTGCTCGGCTGATGCTCGCGGCGTTCGACCTGACTCGCGAATTCCGGCTGTTCGACATCTTCGATGCCCTGGAACTGCCGTCCGCCCACCCCTAGGCTCCGGCCATGGCTGCGCGCATCGCGAATCTGTGCTTCGACGCCCACGACCCCTGGTCTCAGACGCAGTGGTGGGCAGGGGTGCTCGAGGATTTCGTGATGCCCGATGCGGCTGAGTTCCCGCAGGGGCCAGGCGACGACGAGTGTGGGCTGCAGGGCCCTGCCGGTCAGTGGCTGCTCTTCCTCGCGGTGCCCGAGGGCAAGAGCGTGAAGAACCGCATGCACCCCTGCCTGCGCCCCACCGACCGTGACCGGGACGCGGAGGTCGACCGGGTTCTTGCCCTGGGAGCGACCCTGGTGGCCGACCACCGGGACGGCCCGGACCGCGGTTGGGCCGTGCTGGCCGACCCCGAGGGCAACGAGTTCTGCATCCTGCGCCGGCTCGACGGGAGCGACTGACAGTCCGGGGTTCGGATCGAACGTCCGCGACAGTGACCAAGATCGGTGGCTGCGCGACCCCTCAACGCACCCTGCCCTCCTGAGGAGAGTTGCGGCGCCTTCCTCTCGCTACGCGGCCTCCACGAACCAGCCGTCGGTCAGGATGGGCACCTGCTCGCTCGCATCGAGCGCAGCGGCCATGGCGACATCGGCGGCATACCCCCGCTCGACCAACTCCCGCCCGCTCGCGCAGTCACGCAGAACCTCCGGGATTCGATCGCGCACCCCGAGGTATGCCGCCCGCGCCAGTTCCGCTTCGGGACTCACCGACAGCGTCAAATCGAGACCGAGAAGCGCGTCCACCCGGGCACCGACGGCCACGATGTCCTCGAAGGCGGGGCGCAACTCGTCGGTGTCGGACCAGCGCTCGCCCGCAGCGACGAACGCGACCGGTCCCCCGCGGCCTGCCACCCACCGGGCGACCGCGCCGACGTTGCGCATACACCCGGCCACGACCGCGACCCCCGTCGCCGCCAACTCCGCGCAGATCGTGGACCCGTTGGGCGAGGGCAACACGGCCTTGTCCACCCCGACCACGCGCGCCAACGACACCGGGAACAGACTGACCTGGTCCGGGGCGGCATTCTGGCGAGGCACCGCCAGGAGCGCTCCCCGTGCGGCTGCCTCGGCGCCCGCCCGCTCGTCGCGCCACCGGAAGGGGCGCACCGCGATCCCCCTCTCGAGGGCAACGCTCACGCAGGTCGTGAAGGACAAGGTGTCGACGACCACCGCCGTCGACACCCCACCGGCCACCTCGAGGGCCCCACGCAGCCCGTGCTCGGCGCGCACGGCATACGGGGTTTGATCCCACGGGGAGCCCATCGGAACGGGACCGACCTCAGCGGGGGCTGACGCCCGCGCGGATCAGGCCGTAGGTGACCGCCTCGATGAGGGCCTCCCAACTGGCCTGGAGGATGTTGGCCGCGACCCCGATCGTCGTCCAGGTCGTCGTCGCGTCACTGGTCTCGATGAGGACCCGGGTGACGGCGTCGGTGCCGTGCGAGGTTTCGAGGATGCGCACCTTGTAGTCGACCAACTCGAAGTCCTCGATCTCGGGGTAGGCCCGGCGCAGCGCCGACCGCAACGCCTGGTCGAGGGCGTTGACCGGACCGTTGCCCTCGCCGGTGCGCACGTAGCGCTTCTCCCCCGCGACCAGTTTGACCGTCGCCTCGGAGAGGGCCGCGTCCTCGGCGCGGGCGTCGGTGATGACCCGCCACGACTCGACCTCGAAGAACTCGGGCAGGCCACCTTCGAGTTCGCGGCGCAGCAACAGGTCGAACGAGGCGTCCGCGGCATCGAAGGTGTAGCCGCGCAACTCCTTGTCCTTGACCGTCGCGAGCACCCGCTTGGTGTGGGCGCTGTCCTCCTCGTCGTCCGCGTCGAGGGCGAAGCCCAACTCACGCGCCTTGAGTTCGATGCTCGCCCGGCCGGCCATATCGGAGACGAGCATCCGCATGTCGTTGCCGACGGCCTTGGGGTCGAGGTGCTGGTAGAGGTCGGGGTCGACCTTGATCGCGCTCGCGTGCAGGCCCGCCTTGTGGGCGAACGCGCTCGCCCCGGTGTACGGCTGGCGCGAGTACGGCGGGACGTTGGTCACCTCGCTGATTGCGTGGCTGATCCGGGTCGCTTCCTGGAGCCGGTGTGGCTCGAGCAGCTCGAAGCCCTTCTTGAGCTGCAGGTTCGCGACGACGGTGACGAGGTTGGCGTTGCCGGTGCGCTCGCCGTAGCCGTTGACGGTGCCTTGGACATGGCGCGCCCCGGCGTCCACGGCCGCCATCGAGTTGGCGACCGCGCAGCCGGTGTCGTTGTGACAGTGGATACCGACCCGAGCCGCTTCGTCCGCCCCCAGCCCGAGCGTGGAGACGACATCGTGGACGACGTCGGCGACCTGACTCGGCAGCATCCCGCCGTTGGTGTCGCACAGGGCGAGCACCTCGGCGCCGGCGTCGGCGGCGGCGCGGAGGGCCTCGAGAGCGTAGGCGCGGTCGACGGCATACCCGTCGAAGAAATGCTCGGCGTCGAGGAAGACCCGGCGGCCCTCGCCCCGCAAGAAGCTCACCGTGTCGCGGATCATCTCGAGGTTCTCGGCCAAGGTGGTGCGCAGCGCCCGCTCGACGTGACCGGTGTGCGACTTGGCCACGAGGGTGACGACGCTGGCCTGGCTGTCGAGCAGGGCCCGCACGAGCGGGTCGGAATCGGCGCGCCCGCCGGCCCGCCGGGTCGCCCCGAAGGCGGCGAGGGTGGCGTTGCGCAGGCTCAGCTCGCGCGCGGCGCGGGCGAAGAACTCGGTGTCCTTGGGGTTGGCCCCCGGCCAGCCGCCCTCGATGAACCCGACCCCCAGGTCGTCCAGGTGCGCGGCGATCGCCAACTTGTCGTGGACGGAGAGGTTGAGCCCCTCCTGTTGGGCGCCGTCGCGCAAGGTCGTGTCGTAGACGTGCAGGTCGCTCATCGCGTCGTTTCGTTTCGTCGGTGATAAGTGGGTATGCCGCGGGGCCGGCCCATGTGCCCCGCCGGTGGGCGGAGTGCCGGGCGGGGTGCCGCCCGGGCCGGCGTCGGTGCGTGTCCGACGCCGCCCCGGGCCACACCGGGCGGTGGTTGTTCGATCACGGTCTCGACCGGCGCTACCGCTGCGGTCCGGAGGTGGTGGACCATCAGCCCTTGCCATCTCGGGCCGCCCGGTTGCGGTGACGTCCCGACAAAGCAAAAGACCCCCCGGGTGTGGGAGGTCTGCGCGACGAGGAGTCTCGTCGCGCTAGTCGATAATGAGAGCCGCGGTGGCGGCAGTCACGAATATCACGGCAACACTCTCGCATGCGGCCCCCAGGCCGCCGGGAGGTGTCCACATGGTGGCCACCTCCCGGCATACCCCCGTCCCGGGATGCGCCGGTTCTCAGGCGCGCAACGCCACCGCGAGGTCGCGGAAGTGCGAGGTGAGCATTTCCATATCGGCCTGCGTGTGGGCCAACGAGACGAGCCACTGCTCGTCGAGACCGGGCGGGGTGAGGATGCCCCGGTTGACGCCCCAGAGCCAGGACAACTCGGCCAACCGGAAATCGGTCGCCTTGTAGTCGCGGTAGTTGCGCACCGGAGTCGGCGACCAGGTGACGCAGCCCTTGACGCCGAGCCCGACCGTGTGCGCCGGCAACTCGAACTCGGTGATGATCTGGTCCATCGCGTCCATCTCGCCGACGTTGATCGCCTCGGCGGCGTCGAGGGCCTCGTGGGTGCAGATCTCGTCGACGGCCTTGGCGGCGGCCATGACGAGCGGGTTGCCGTTGTAGGTGCCGAAGTGGGCCATCCGGTTGTCGACGACGACCTCCATGACCTCGCGCTTGCCCCCGAACGCCGCCAGCGGCAGTCCGCCGCCAATCGACTTGGCCAAGGTGACCAGGTCGGGCTGGACGCCGAGGCGCTGGGTGGCCCCGGCATACCCCGCGGTCAAACCGGTCTTGACCTCGTCGAAGATGAGGACGACGCCGTAGCGGTCGCACAGGGCGCGCACGCCGGGCAGGTAGCCCTCGTCGGGGACGACGATCGAGAGGTTCTCGATGACCGGCTCGACGACGAACGCGGCGATCTCCGACCCGTGCGCGGCGAACACCCGCTCCAACTGGCCCAGGTCGTTGTAAGCGACGACGTGGACGGTGCCCGCCTCGACGTCGAAGGGCACCTGCGGCGTCGGGTTGTCGGCCGGGCCGATGTCGGCAAGATCGGGCTTGACCGAAATCTGGAGCCCGTCGTAGCCCCCGTGGTAGCCGCCCTCGATCTTCACGATCGCCTTGCGGCCGGTGAAGGCCCGGGCGCACCGGATGGCATACATGAGCGACTCGGTGCCCGAGTTGGTGAACCGCAGCATGTCGAGGTGGAAGCGCTCCCGGAACCGCTCACTCATCTCGGTCGCCTGGGGCGAGGGCGTGACGAAGAGGGTGCCGGTCTCCTCCAAAGCGCGCTCGACGTGCTCGACGACGACCGGGTTGAGGTGGCCGACGAGCATGGCGCCGAAGCCCATGGACAGGTCGAGAAGCCGGTTGCCGTCGACGTCGGTCAACCAGGCGCCGCGCGCGGACTGGATGGTGATGGGGTAGGGATCCCAGTGCTGGAACGAACTCGTCACCCCGAGGGGCAGGCTCTGGCTGGCCCGCTGGTTGTGAGCACCCGAGGCCTGTGACCAGGTCCCGAAGCGTTCCCATTCGGCGGCGAGCAGCCGCTCGGCGCGCGCGGAATCCACGGCGGTCCAGGACTGCGGGAGCCACCGGCGGGTGCCGGGGTCGTGCTCGGGATGGGGGGCGGCGGAGGCGGACGGGTTCGTCATGGTGGGCCCTTTGCGCGTCGGTGTCATGGCGATGGTCGAGCCATTGTGGCCCATCACTGTTGATTTCGTCACCTTTTCGTCGAAACGGCTACGGATTACTGACCAGAAAGCGGCTTCGAGCCACGGATCGCGAAGACCACACGCTTCGCTGAGCGCCGGCCCAGCCGTGGGCACCGACCGGGCTCGACGGCATACCCTCCGACGAGAGATGCTGTCGCCGTGACCTCGACCTCGCCCGAGCACCCCCAGGAGGGCCCGCCGCGCGCGTTCGCCCCGTCGCCACCTGCGCGGATGTCCGCCGGCGCGATCCTGGTCCTGCTCACCTTGGCGAACGTCCTCAACTTCTACGACCGGGCCATCCCGGCGATCATCGTCGAACCGATCAAGGCCGAGTTCGGGCTCACCGACGGGCATGTGGGCGTCATCAGTTCGTCGTTCACGGTCGTGTATGCCGTCGCCGGCATCCTCCTCGGCCGGCTCGCCGACCGCGGTTCGCGGCGCACCGTGATGGCGGGCGGGCTGGTCACCTGGAGCCTGTTCACGGCCTTGACCGGTGCGGCCTGGGGGCTGGTGGCGATCATCGTCTTCCGCCTCGGGGTGGGTATCGGCGAAGCGTCCTATGCCCCAGCCGCCAACGCGACCGTCTTCGACACCTTCCACCCCGATCATCGGTCGCGGGCGATCAGCATCATGCAGTTGGGGATGCCCGGCGGGCTGCTGTTGGCCTTCTTGACCGTCGGACCGCTCGTGCAGGCGACCGGGTCGTGGCGGGTTCCGTTCTTCGTCGCGGCCGTTCCCGGGCTCGTTCTCGCGGCACTGCTGTGGCGAATCCCCGAACCCCAGCCCGGCGGCGCGGAGGACGAGACGCTGCGCGACTATCGGGCGACCAACACTCTCGATGCGCTCCGGCACCTCGTCTCCGTCCGCACCGTGGTGTGGCTCATGGTCTCCTCGGTGGGCACCCAGATCGCCTCGTATGCCGTGGCCACCTTCCTCGTGCCCCTCCTCCAGCGCTATTTCCACCTCCAACTGGGGCGCGCCTCGATGAGCACCGGGGTCGTCTTGGGGATCACCGGGGTCAGCGGGCTGCTCCTCGGAGGGTTTCTCGCCGACCGGGCCAGCCGACGGTCGCCTCGGGCCCGCCTGCTAGTCGGCGTCCTCGGTCTCTCGCTCTCGGCGCCCCTGGTACTGCTGGCCCTGCTCGTGCCTCGCCACCAGCCGCTGCTCTTCTCGCTCGTCCTCGGGCTGGGCTGGTTCTTCAACTACTTCATGACGAGCGCCTGGGTGCCGGCGCTGGCCGATGTCGTCGAGCCGCACCTGCGGGCCACGGCGGTGGCCCTCAACTTCGCCGTCGGGTATCTCGGCGGCGCCGCGCTGGGCCCGATTCTCGCCGGCTACCTCTCCGACTGGTTCGGGCACCGCTCGCAACTGCATCCCCTCGCGGGTCAACTGTCGGCGCAGGCCATCGGGCTGCACCGCTCGTTGCTCGTCATCGTGCCCGCGGCGCTCGCGTGGGCAGCGGTGGCCGGGTGGTTGGCGAGTCGGCATATCCAGGCCGATCATCAGCGGTTGGTGGCGCGGTCCGCGCCCTGACCAGGTCGGCGATGGGGGAGGGCACCACCGAGTTGGGGTCCCGGGCGTCATCGGCGCCCCGGAGCCGGCCGGCGGCGTCGCGGACCCCGACGAGGGCGGCATACAGTGCCGGACAGGTGGGACAGGCGCCGAGGTGCGTTTCGACGGCGACCCGGCGGGCCGGGGCCAACTCGTCGGCGAGGTAGTCGCCGATGAGGGAGCGGGCCTTCCAGCAGCGCAACGGAACCTCGGGGGTGGGGCGACGACGGTCGATCTGCCCGTCGAGGAGGGAGACCAGGGCGGTGCGGCCGCGGCGCAGCCGTTGCTTGGCGGCGGGGAGCCCGATGCCCTGGATGGCCGCGATCTCGGCGACGGTCAGCCCCTCGACATCGTGGAGGAGCACGGCCGACCGCATGGGGACCGGGAGATGGGCGAGCGCGTCCCGCAAATCGTCGCCGACCTCGACCCGGTGCAGGACCGCGTCGAGGTCGACGGTGTAGGCGTCATCGCGCCAACTCGCTTCGATGCGAGCCATGAGGTCGGCATCTTCGGTGGGCACCGACCGGTCGCGGCGGCATACGTCGAGGAAGCGGTGGTGGAGCATCCGGTGCAACCAGGTGCGCAACGACGATTCGCCACGGAAGGTGTCGGCACGGGCCAGGGCCCGTTCGACGACATCCTGGACGAGGTCGTCGGGGTCGACGCCGCTGCGGGTGCCCACCAGGTGGCGGGCGTACCGGTGCAGACCGGGCAACTCGGCCAGGAGGTCGTCGTGGGTGTAGCCGGGAGTGCTCACCACCCCAGGCTACGAGGAGGTCAGTTCTTCGTCTTGCAGGTGTTCACGCCGACGAGCCGGTAGAGCGGGCAGAAGCCGACGATGGCGGTGAGGACCATGATCGCGGCAACGATCCACAGGATCACCGAGAGGATGCCGGCGGTCTTGATGGCACCGAGGATGGCAAGCACGGCGACGATGATGCGGACGATGCGGTCGGGGGTGCCGACGTTGGCGGACATGTGGGGCGCGCCTTTCGTTGGGGGCTGTAGGGGCCTGACACCTCATAGACGCACGAGGGCGGCGCAGGGATACATCGCCCGCCGGCGCCCTCACCTGCGTGCCAAAGGCGCCGTATGCCGCTCCCTCGGCACGCACCCGCGACGCCCCGCCCCCGATTCAGGCGATGGGGCGCCACCACGTCGTGCCGGTGGGCGGGGACGCAACGTCGAACCGCTCACCCGGGCGCGGGGTTGCCACGGTCACCCCCTGTTCGACCGCGGCGGCCAGCACCCGTTCGATCGGCTCGGACCACGCATGCAGGGCCAGGTTGAACGTCCCCCAGTGGACGGGCAACAGCACGGAACCACCGACGTCGACGTGAGTGCGCACCCCGTCCTCGGGGGTCATGTGGATCGTCGGCCAGGCCGCACCGTAGGCCCCGATCTGGACGAGGGTCAGATCGAACGGCCCGAAGTCGGCCCCCACTCGCGCGAACCCCTCGAAGTATCCCCCGTCACCGGAGTAGAACACCCTGTGCTCAGGCCCGGCGATCACCCAGGACACCCATTGGGTGCTGTCGCGACCGAACCCGCGCCCGGAGAAGTGCTGCGCCGGGCAGGCCCGCAGCTGGATGTCGCCGACCTTGGTGTCCTCGTCCCAGTCGAGGTCGACGATCCGCGACTCGGACACTCCCCACGCCGCCAGATGCGCACCCACTCCCAGCGGGACGACGAACAGGCAGCCAGTATGACGCCCCAGCCAGGTGATCGTCGGCTCGTCGAGGTGGTCGTAGTGGTCGTGGGAGATGACGACGGCGTCGATGCGCGGCAGTTCGCCCAACTCGACGGGGTTGGGGTGCAACCGCTTCGGTCCGATGTGCGCCGAGGGCGAGACCCGCTCCCCCCATACCGGGTCGATGAGGAGGCTGGTCCCGTCGATTTCAAGGAGCACACTCGAGTGGCCGTACCAGGTGGCGAACAACCCCTCCCCGGCCACCTCACGCGCCTCTCCTCCGGTCCGCACGATGGGCACGATCCCCCGTGGTCGCCGCTGCTCGTCCCCGAAGAGCATGCCCTTGGCGACGTCGCTCATCGGCGCGGCTTCGGTGGGGCCGCCGAGGGGGCCGTTGTGGAACTTGCCGTCGCGGAAGTGCGGGGATGCCGCCACCCGGGCCGCCCGCTCGCCACTCGGGGTGCCGCCCATGGCCCGCGGCACTCCGCGCACGGCCTGGACGACCCCGCTCGCGCCCGCAACGGCCGCAATCGCCAGCGCTCGCAGGCCCCAACTCGTCACCTTGGCGTTCTGCGTCATGCCCTCAGTGTGCGGGTGCAGCCTGTGCGTTCGCTGTCCGAAGACGATGCCACTGCCGGGCGAAACACCGCGGCGGGCTTGACGATGCGCGTCAGTTTTCGATGGTGTGGGCGGCCTCCACCAGGGCGCGGAAGAGTCGGTTGTCCTCGCCGGCCTCGGGGTGCCACTGCACGGCCAGCCGGAACCGGGACTCCGGGTCTTCCATCGCCTCCGGGGTGCCGTCGGCATGCCACGCGCTGAAGACGTATGCCGCCTCGCCGAGCGAGTCGGCACACACCCCCTGGTGGTGGTACGTCGGGACGTCGAGCACCGCCTCGCCGAGGACCGAGGCCAGCAGCGAGCCCGCGACCGGGGCGACGGGGTGCGCGGCATACCGGCCCAACTCGGGTAAATGCTCGAGGTGACCGACACGGTCGGGCAAATGCTGCTCGATGGCCCCACCGGCCGCGACCGCCATGATCTGCATCCCGCGGCAGATACCCAACGTCGGCAGGTCGACCGCGTGCGATACCCGGGCCAGCGACAACTCCCAGGCGTCGCGGTCCGGGCGGGGCGCCTGCGCCGTCGCATGGGGCGCCGCCCCATAGCGGCTCGCCTCGATGTCGGCCCCGCCAGCGAGGATCAGCCCGTCGACCCGGGCGAGCACGTCGCGCGCCAGGTGATCGTCGGCGTCGAGGCGGGGCGGCAGGATGACCGCCGCCCCGCCCGCGGCCTCGATGTGGTCGACGTACATGTAGGGCAGCACGACCGACCACTGCTGGACCCAGGGGTCACGGTCGATCTTCTCGACGTAACAGGAAATGCCGATCACCGGCCGGTCGCGCTGCGTCATGGTCATGCCTAACGTCGTTGGGGAGTCACGTCACGACACCAGGGTGTCAGAGCACGGGGCTCAGAGCGGGGTGACATACGCCCCAGAGATGCCGCCGTCGACGAGGAAGGTGTTCGCCGTCATGAAACTGGACTCGTCGCTGGCGAGGAAGAGGACCGCGTTGGCCATCTCCTCCGGCTCCCCGAACCGCCCCATGGGCACGTGGACGAGTCGGCGCGCGGCCCGCTCGGCGTCCTTGGCGAAGAGCTCCTTGAGGAGCGGGGTGTTGACCGGTCCGGGGCACAGGGCGTTGACCCGCACCCCCTCGCGGGCGAACTGCACGCCCAGTTCGCGGGTCATCGAGAGCACCCCACCCTTGGACGCCGAGTAGGAGATCTGCGAGGTCGCCGCCCCCATGACCGCGACGAACGAGGCGGTGTTGATGATCGAGCCGGACTTCTGCTCGAGCATGTAGGGCAGAACGGCCTTGCAGCACAGGTAAACCGAGGTGAGGTTGACCAGTTGAACCTTGTCCCAGGCCTCGAGGTCGGTGTCGAGGATCGAGTCGTCCTCGGGCGGGGAGATGCCCGCGTTGTTGAAGGCGATGTCGATGCGCCCGTAGGTGTCGAACGCGGTCTTGAACAGGGCGTCGACATCGGCCTTGTCGGCGACGTTGCAGTGGACGTAGATGCCGCCCACTTCCGCGGCGATCTGGGCCCCCAGTTCGTCGTTGAGGTCCGCGACGACGACCTTGGCGCCTTCTTCGGCGAACCGGCGCACCGTCGCCAAGCCGATGCCCGAGCAGCCGCCGGTGACGACCGCGACCTTGCCCTCGATGCGTCCAGCCATGATGTGAGTCTCTCTTTCGTTGGGGTTGGTTTTCGTATGCCGGGTGCCGGCGACCGCAGTCGCCGGCACCGCGGGTCAGCTCTGGGTGTCGAAGAACACGTTCTTGGTCTCGGTGAAGGCGTCGAGGGCATCCGGACCGAGTTCGCGCCCGATGCCGCTGGCCTTGAACCCGCCGAACGGCGTCGAGTAGCGCACCGAGGAGTGGCTGTTGACCGACAGGTTGCCGGCCTCGACGCCGCGGGCCACCCGGATGGCCCGGCCCACGTCGCGGGTCCAGATCGAACCGGAGAGCCCGTATGCCGTGTCGTTGGCCAGGGCGAGCGCCTCGGCTTCGTCCTCGAAGGGCATGACGGAGACGACCGGCCCGAAGATCTCCTCACGCCAGGCCCGGTCGTCGGCGCCGCGGGCGAAGAGCACCGTCGGGGGGTACCACCAGCCGGCCCCCTGCGGAGCCGAGCCGCGGAACGCGACCTCGGGCGCGGCATACCCGGACTTCTCGGCGTCCTCGACGAACGACCGCACGGTGTCCCGCTGACCGGAGGAGACCAGCGGGCCCATCTCCGTGGCCTCGTCCTCGGGGTCCCCGACCCGCACCGCGGTGATGGCTTCCTCGAAGCGGGCCATGAAGGCGTCGACGACACTGCGCTGGACGAGGATGCGGCTGCGGGCACAGCAGTCCTGGCCGGCGTTGTCGAGGAAACTCATCGGGGCGCTGGCCGCGGCCGCCTCGAGGTCGGCGTCGGCGAAGACGATGTTGGCGCTCTTGCCGCCGAGTTCGAGGGTGACCCGCTTGAGCTGGTCGGCGGCCTTGCGCATGATCCCCTGTCCGACAACGGTAGACCCGGTGAAGCACACCTTGCGGACGTCGGGGTGGGTGACGAACCGTTCGCCGACGATCGAGCCCTTGCCCGCGAGGATCGTGAACACCCCTTCGGGAATGCCGGCCTCCAGGGCGAGTTCGCCGAGCCGGAGCGCCGTGAGCGGGGTGAGTTCGGCGGGTTTGAGGACGACGGTGTTGCCGGCGGCCAGGGCCGGGGCGAACCCCCAGCCGGCGATCGGCATCGGGAAGTTCCACGGGACGATGACCGAGACCACCCCGAGCGGCTCCTTGAAGGTCACGTCCAGGCCGCCGGCCACCGGGATCTGGCGCCCGAAAAGCCGCTCCGGTGCCGCGCTGTAGTAGCGCAGCACGTTGACGACGTTCCCGGCCTCCCAGCGGGCGTTGCCGATCGTGTGACCGGCGTTGGCGACCTCGAGACGGGCCAGTTCCTCGGTGTGGGCCTCGACGACGTCGGCGAACCGGCGCAGCAGCATCCCCCGGTCCGCCGGCGTGACCGCCCGCCAGGCCGGGCCCACCGCGACGGCGCGCGCGATGGCCGCGTCGGTCTCCTCGACGCCGACGAGGTCGATCGTCGTGACGATCTCCTCCGTGGCTGGGTTGATGACGTCATGGGTGGGCATGGGGGTCGGCTCCTTATGGTTCGACGGGCTGGATTTCGGCGGGGTATGCCGTTGGGTCGGGTGGTCGTGTCAACAATCCACCTATTGGTCAGTTGTTGACGGGTCTGGGCGGGCGGCCCTGTCAACAATCCACCTATTGGTCAGTTGTTGACGGGTCTGGGCGGGCGGTCGTGTTAACAATCCACCTATTGGTCAGTTGTTGACGGGTCTGGGCGGGCGGGCTAGGGGGTCGATCCGTCAACAATCCACCTATTGGTCGGTTGTTTACGGGGGGTTTGGTCGGTTGGTTACAGGCGTTCGAAGCCGCGGACGAGTTCCCAGTCGGTGACGGCGGCATTGAAGGCGGTCAGTTCGATGTCGGCGGCGTTGACGTAGTGGTCGACCACATCGTCACCGAAGGCGGCCCGGGCGATCTGCGACCCGGCGAGCAGGTCACGCGCCTGGGCGAGGGTGTGGGGCACGTGCGGGACGTCCGCGGCATACGCATTGCCGACCAACTCCGGTTCCAACTCCAACTCGTGCTCGATGCCGTAGAGGCCGCCGGCGAGCATGGCCCCGACCGCGAGGTAGGGGTTGACGTCGCCGCCGGGGACCCGGTTCTCCATCCGCAGCCCGGACCCGTGGCCGACGACCCGCAGCGCGCAAGTGCGGTTGTCCCGGCCCCAGGCGACGGCCGTCGGCGCGAACGAACCGGGCTGGAAACGCTTGTAGGAGTTGATGTTCGGGGCGTAGAAGAACGAGAACTCGCGCAGCGTGGCGAGCACGCCGGCGAGGAAGCGGTCGAAGAGAACCGACTGCCCCCCGGGCCGGTCGCCGTCGGCGAAGACCGCGCTCCCGTCCTGGCCGCGCAGCGACAGGTGGATGTGGCAGGAGTTGCCCTCGCGCTGGTCGTACTTGGCCATGAAGGTGATCGACTGGCCATGGGCGGCGGCGATCTCCTTGGCGGCGTTCTTGTAAATGACGTGGTTGTCGCAGGTGCGGACCACCTCGTCGTAAAGGAAGGCGATCTCGTGCTGGCCGAGGTTGCACTCGCCCTTGGCCGACTCGACGGTGAGCCCGGCGCGATACATCTCGTTGCGGATGTCGCGCAGCAGCGGCTCGACCCGCGTCCCGCCGAGGATCGAGTAGTCGACGTTGTAGCGGTTGGCGCCGGTGAGCCCGCGATAGCGCGCATCCCAGGCCTGCTCGTAGGACTCTTCGAAGACGATGAACTCCAATTCGGTCCCCGCGAGCGCCACGAACCCCAGATCCGCGGCCCGGGCCACCTGAGCCTTGAGGAAGTCCCGGGGCGAAGGCCGCACGGGCCCCGACCCGTCCAGCCAGGCCAGGTCGCATTGGATGGTCGCCGAGTTGGCCTGTCCGGGGGTGCGGCGCAGCGTGTCGAGATCGAGCACAAACTCGAAGTCCCCATACCCCTTCTCCCACGACGACATCTCATAGCCGCCGACGGTGTTCATCTCGACGTCGACGGCGAGCAGATAGTTGCACCCCTCGGTGCCGTGGGCGAGCACCTGGTCGAGGAAGAACTGGCCGTGCAGCCGTTTGCCTTGCAGTCGGCCCTGCATGTCGGTGAAGGCCACGATGACGGTGTCGATCTCGCCCGAGGTGATCTCGGTGCGCAACTGCTCCAGGGTCAGCGTGGGGGCTGGGCTCATCTCGGGCTGCCTTTCGGTGGATGGGTTTCGGATGCGGGACGGATGGGGGGAGGGATGGGTCGGGGCCGGCTAGCCGATGAGGCCGCGCAGCAGGGCGGCGGTGCCGTCGCAGTGTTCCTCCATGACACGCCGCGCCTCCTCGGGGTCGCCGGCGAGGATGGCGCGCACCATCGCCTGATGCTGGTCGTCGGAGTGGTCGATGTTGCGGCGCATGACGGGGATGGCGCCGAGCAGTTCGCCGAGCGCTGCCTGGGCGCGGGTGACGGCCTCCATGAGCATCGGCGAACCGGCGACCGTCGCGATGGCCAGATGGAGGCGGGAGTCGGCGAGCCGGTGGCTGGGTTCCACGGCCACACACGCCTCGTCGAGGGCCTGCTGGAGCCAGGCTCGCTGGTCGGCGGCCAGGGTCCGGGTCGCGGCCAGCGCCGCTGCCCCCGGCTCGACGATCCGGCGGAAGTCGAGCGCATCGGCGAGAGCCGGCCCCATGCGGACCGCGGGGGTCCGCGGCGGGGTGGGCACGGCATACGTGACCACCGAGCCTCCCCCGCGGCCCCGGCGCGTCGTCACCAACCCGGAATCGCGCAACGCGGCGATCGCCTCGCGCAAGGTGTTGCGGCTGACCCCGAGTTGTTCGGCGAGGACCCGCTCGGGCGGCAGGAGTTCGCCGTCGCGCAAGACGCCCAACCGGATGGCGGTGGCCAATTGCTCGACCGTGGTCTCGAAGGCGTTGCCGGCCGCCGGGCGCAGCACGGCCCCCGGCAACGAGGCGGGCAACGATTCGGCGAGCACCCCTTGATCCAATACCGCCGCTCGCCGCGCGTCAATGGTCCGGTTAAGAACCATTTAGAACCGGACTCGCTCGAGGCGCACCCCGTCGGGGTCGTAGGGCGCCCGCAGGCTCACCACGAGCGGCAGCCGCTGCCCGGCGAGGTCGACTTCCCAGTCCCCGGCACGCACCCACTCGGCGTTGGCCAGCCCCTCCCGCGGCCCGACGAGCGCCAGCCCGACGCTGCACCCGACGGTGGCCCCGTATGCCGCGCTGCTCACCTGCCCGACCGGCTCACCGTTGCGCAGGACGAGTTCGCCACCCCAGAGGTATGCCGCGGGGTCACCGACCGTGAACGACACGACCCGTCGCCGGGGGCCGCTGGCCCGCACGCGCTCGGCCGCCTCCTGCCCGAGGAAGTCGGCCTGCTCGCCCCGGTCGAGGACGAACCCGAGCCCGGCCTCGATCGGACCCACCTCGGGGGTCAGTTCGCGCCCGAAGGCTCGGTAGCCCTTTTCGAGGCGCAGCGCTTCCAGGGCGTAGTAGCCGGCCGGCGCGATGCCGAGGTCTTCCCCGGAGGCGAACAGGTCGGCATACACCCCGGCGGCCTGGTCGACCGGGACGTACAACTCCCAGCCGAGTTCGCCGACATAGGTGATCCGGGTGGCGCGCACGGTCGCCCGGCCCAGGTCGATCTCCGCGCTGTAGCCGAACGGGAAGCGCTCGTCCAGGTCGGCCCGGGTCAGCCGGGACAGGAGGGTGCGCGAGTTCGGACCCATGACGCCGAACACGGCATACCCGCTGGTCACGTCGACGAAACTCACGGGTGCGGCCTCGTCGGGCACGTTTCGGCGCAGCCAGTCGAGGTCGCGGACGGTCGTAGCGGCGCTGCTCACGACGAGGAACTGATCCTGGGCCAGGCGGGTCACGGTGACGTCGGCTTCATAGGTGCCGCGGGCGTTGAGCCACGCGGTGTAGACCGCCCACCCGTCCGGGCCGTCGATGTCGGCGCTGCAAACCCACTGGAGGGTCTCGAGCGCACCAGGGCCGGTGACGAGGTACTTCGAGAACGACGTCTGGTCGAAGACGGCGACGGCGCCGCGGCATACCTCTTGTTCGGCGCGCGCCCAGGCGACCCACTCGGGGGTGTCCCACGAGTAGGAGAGGCGCGGCTCCACCCCGGCGGGAGCGAAGACGTTGGCCCGCTCCCACCCGTTGCGCGACCCCATAACCGCGCCCTGCGCCCGCAGCGTGTCGTGGACCGGGGAGCGGCGCTGCGGGCGACCCGACTCGAACTCGCGGTTGGGCCAGGGGATCGCATAGTGCAGGCCGAGGACCTCCCCGACCCGCGAGCGCAACCACGCTGGGTTGGCCTGGAGCCGGGAGAAGCGCCGGATATCGACGGCGGCGAGGTCCATCGTCGGTTCGCCCTCGACGATCCATTCGGCAAGGGCCCGGCCGGCGCCACCGGCGGAGGCGATCCCCACCGAGTTGAAACCGGCTGCGACGTAGAAGTTGTCGAGTTCGGGGGCCAGCCCGAGGATGAACTGGTTGTCCGGGGTGAAACTCTCCGGGCCGTTGTAGAACTTGCGGATCCCGACCTCGGCGAGCACGGGGAGCCGGTGGACGGCGCTGTCCATGAGGATCTCGAAGTGCTCCCAGTCCTCGTCGAGCAACTGGAACTCGAAGGGATGGGGAATGGCATCGGGGGCGACCCACGGCTTGGCCTCGGGCTCGAAGCCACCGACGAGCAGCCCGCCGACCTCCTCCTTCACATAGGTGTAGCCGTCCGGGTCGCGCAGCACCGGCAGGTCGGGGTGGACGCCCTCGATCTGGTCGGTCACGACGTAGAAGTGCTCGGCCGAGTGGAGCGGCACGCTCACCCCGACGCTCGCGGCGAGCGCGTTCGCCCACTGGCCGGTGGCGTTGACCACGATCTCGGCCTCGACCTCGCCGTGATCGGTGCGCACGCCGGTGGCGCGGCGCCGGCCATTGGTCGTGTGCCAGAGCACCTCGGTGACGCGGACCCGTTCGGCGATCCGCACGCCGTGCTGCCGAGCGCCCTTGGCCAGCGAAAGGGTGAGGTCGGTGGGGTTGGCGCGGCCGTCCCCCGGGAGCCAGATGGCGCCGACCAGGTCGTCGTCGCGGATGAGGGGGTAGCGCTCCTTGGCCTGGGCTGGGGTGAGGAGTTCGCAGTCGAGGTCGTATGCCGCGGCCGTCGCCACCGTGCGCCGCAACTGGACCATCCGGTCGGGGGTGCGGGCCACGGTCAGCCCCCCGCAGACGCGGTATCCGGTGGCCAGCCCGGTTTCGGCTTCCAGGCGCGCGTAGAGCTCGGTGGAGTAGCGCACCAGGCGGGTGCCGGCCTCACTGGCGCGCAACTGCCCCACGAGGCCGGCGGCGTGCCAGGTGGTGCCGCACGAGAGGCTGCCTTGTTCGAGGAGGAGCACATCGGTCCAGCCGAGGTGGGCCAGGTGGTAGGCGATCGAGGTGCCGATGACGCCGCCGCCGATGATGACGACGCGCGCCCGGCTGGGCAGGGCGCCGGTGAACAATCCACCTATTGGTCGATTGTTAGCCGCCGGGGCAGTTCCCGGGTGCGGGGAACCGGTTGCGGTGCTCATCGACCCTCCCCCACCGTGTCGAGAAGCCTCCCGAACCCGGGCGCCGTCATCGCCGCACGCGCCCGCTCGAACTTGTCCATGGCCCAACTCCAAAAGTCGTAGTCGATGTCGCCCAGCCCGGCTTGGATCGTGCCCCAGAGGGTCCACGCGTAGGCACTGACGATGCCCCACACGGCCGCCCGTGCAGTGGCCACCGGATCCTCGCGCCCGACGTAGGCGCTGACCAGTTCGGTGAGGTCATCGGGCCCGAGATGGGCCTCCTGGATGAGGTTGCCCAACTCGAAACTCGCCTCGTTCATACCGCTGTACTCATAGTCGATGATCCAGATCCGGTCGCCGGTGTCGAGAAAGTTCGCGGCGAGCAGGTCGTTGTGGCAGGGCACGAGCGGTTCCGGGTGCGCCCCCAAAGCCGCCGCCATCCGGGCCGCAAGCGGCGCCAACGCGGCATACCCCTCCGGCATCCGCCAGCCGTGCTCCCTCATGACCGCCTCGTACCGCCGCTGGATGGCGAACATGTCGAACCGACCGACGAACTCCGGGCCCGCGTGGAGGGTGCGCACCGCGGCGGCCACCCGCGGCAGGTTCGCCCCGACGAGTGCGTCGTCGTAGGTCAGCGCGTCGGGGATGAACTCGACGA
Organism: Actinomycetes bacterium; assembly: GCA_029778715.1. Classification (GTDB taxonomy): domain Bacteria; phylum Actinomycetota; class Actinomycetes; order Actinomycetales; family Dermatophilaceae; genus Phycicoccus_A. The sequence goes on from JAKOPT010000089.1 coordinate 28,979, forward strand.
CGAGGATGCCCTCCCCGCGCCGGTGGTCCACGACCCCCGGACCGACTCCCGCTCGGGCGGCAGCGCGGGTGTTGCGCATCTCCTGGTCGCGGTCGATGGCCAACAGCCCGCTGCTCGCCGGTGAGATGCGCACGACGACGTCGTGGGCGGCCGTCCGCACCCGGTAGTTGCGGTTGGTCAGCCCGCCGGGCAGGGCCGTGATCTCACGGTCCTGCCCGGCGAGCGCCGGTATGCCGTCCAGTTGGCGATCGAGGTCTGTCGCCATGGCGTGCTCCCGTGTCGAAGGGGTGGCGGTGGGGTCAGTGGGCCGCGGTCAGCGCGAGTCGCCCTCGTCCCCGCCCCACTCGTGGATGGTCCCACCGTGGGCGGTCTGCCCGTGGTGTTCGAGGGCGATCTCGTCGGCCGACGACACGCCCGTGGGCAGGTCCACGGTGGTCTTGGGCCCGGTGAACCACTTCTTCGCCGACAGGTGCCAGCCGACCCACAGCAGGATCAGGGTGCCGCCGGTGAGGATGGGGGCATAGTTGACGTACTTCCATTCGAAGGCCTCGTTCCACGGCACCGCCGCGGGAGTGAAGGGCAGGATGAAGTAGACCGAGATGACCGCGATCTCGAGGATGGCGATGGGAGCCATCCACTTCCACTTGCTGCCCAAGTTCCACGAACCCTGTTTGAAGGAGTTGCCGGCGCGCCAGCGCAGGAAGATCGGGATGGCGAAGGCCAGGTAGAGGCCGATGACGGCCACCGAGACGACGGCGTAGAAGGCGACCGGGACGGGGGCCCCATTGATGTCGACGGGCACCAGGGCCGGCACCGTGATGACCGCAGCGACGATCGAGGAGATGAGGACGGCGTTGGCGGGCACCTTGTCCTTGTTGAGCCGCGCCCACAGGGAGGCCCCAGGGACGGCGCCGTCACGGCTGAAGGCGAAGAGCATCCGACTCGTCGAGGTCATGCAGGCGGTGGTGCAGAAGAACTGGCCCACACTGGCGATGAGCAGCACCGTGCCGGCCCAGCCCGACGACAGCGCTTGCGCGAAGATCGTCGCGACGCCACCGCCGGCCTTGGTGAGCGCATCGGGGTCTTGGACGGCGAAGACGAAGGAGAGGAGCAGGATCCACCCACCGATGGCCGAGTAGAAGATCGACTGCCAGATGCCGCGAGCCGCGCCGTTGGCCGCCCCCTGGGTTTCCTCCGACAGGTGCGCCGAGGCGTCGAAGCCGGTGATCGTGTACTGGGTGAGGAGGAACCCGAGCGGGAGGACGAGGAACCAGTAGGTGAAGCCGCTGGTCGAGCCGTCGGCGAAACCACTGTTGTTGATACGCATGGTGAATACGTCGGCCACGCTCATGTGCGACTTGGGCAGGATCACCAGGATGAGGATGACGGCCGCGGCGCCGAAGACGTGCCACCACACGGAGATGTTGTTCATGACCGCCATGAGGTGGCCGCCCCAGATGTTGACGGCGGCGGTCAGGGCCAGCACGACGAGGAACATGACGAACACCCGGGTCAGCGAGTAGCCCGCCGCCCATGACTCGCTGAAGGTGCTGAACGTGAGGTCGAAGAAGGTGGCGCAGCCGTAGGCCACCGAGGCGTCGACGGCGAGCAGGCCGATGAGGTTGAGCCAACCGGTGTAGTAGCCGGCCTTGGCCCCGCCGAGTTTGGCGGCCCACCAGTAGATGCCGCCCGAGGTCGGGTATGCCGATACCAACTCGGACATGCACAACCCGATGACGAGGATGAAGATGGAGATCAGGGGCCAGCCGATGGAGATAGCCACCGGCCCGCCGTTGTTCCATGCCTGGCCGAAGGTCGTGAAGCAGCCGGCGAGGATCGAGATGATGGAAAACGAGATCGCGAAGTTGCTGAACGCAGACCAGGTCCGGTTGAGCTCCTGCTTGTAGCCGAGTTCGGCGAGGAGGGCCTCGTCGCTCGATTGCGTGACACCACTGCTCACGTTGTGCGCCCCTTAAGGTTCTCCGACGGACCACCCGCCGGTGTGGAAGTGAGGTGCGTCACAGAAAACACCCGCCGACCCGGCCCTGTCAATGGTCCTTTCACGAACCATTCGGTGGGCGGGTCGGCGGGTGCGAAGTCAGCAGTGAGTCAAGCGCACAGAGCCCCGACCTGGTATGCCGCGGGCGCGGCATACGGCGCCGGATCACCCTGCGCGCGAACTCAGCCTTTGGCGGCGGCGAAGCGGGCGGCGACGTCCTCCCAGTTGACGAGCGACCACAGCTTGCCGACGTAGTCGGGGCGGACATTCTTGTACTGGAGGTAGTAGGCGTGCTCCCAGGCGTCGAACACGAGGATCGGGACCGAGCCGATGCCGACGTTGCCGTGGTGGTCGTAGACCTGAGTGATGATGAGGCGCTTGCCGAGCGGCTCCCACGCGAGGACGCCCCAGCCGGAGCCCTGGACACCCTGGGTGGCGGTCGTCAGTTGCGCCTTGAAGGCGTCGAAGGTCCCGAAGTGCTCGTCGATGGCCGCACCGAGGTCGCCGTCGGGGCGGTCGCCGCCGTCCGGGGAGAGGTTGGTCCAGAAGATCGAGTGCAGGACGTGGCCGGAGAGGTTGAAGGCGAGGGTCTTCTCGAGACCGACGAGCCCGCCGAGTTCGCCCTTGTCGCGGGCTTCGGCCAGTTGCTCGAGGGTGTCGTTGGCGCCCTTGACGTATGCCGCGTGGTGCTTGTCGTGGTGCAACTCCAGGATCTGGCCGGTCATGGCCGGCTCAAGCGCGGCGTAGTCGTAGGGCAGGTCGGGCAGGGTGTACATGCGAACTCCTCGCGGCAGACGGTGGTCGCTTTCGAGCCTACCGTCCCGCCGTACGAGCGTCACTCGCCCGACCCCGGTGGGGTGCCCCCGCAACTGAGGGCTGGGATGCAAGAGGCGCATCCTGGTGCGCCCTTTGCATCCCAGCCCAATGAACCTGTCGTTGGCCGGGTGTAGTGCGTCGACCGTGAGGAGCACCTCCTGAAGAGCATGAACGATGCCCCACACCCTGCGACGACCGTCGCAAGGCACCCAAGGCCCTCTTGTTGCACCTATGCCGATGTGACAGACTGGGGATCTAGTTCCCCACCGTCCCTCGGGACTGGTGGGGTTTTTTCTTCCCACGGAGGACCTGTGTCCGAGTTGCGCACGGTCATCGTTGTTGACTACCAAAACGTCCATCTCACGGGACACTCCAGGTTCGAGGCGACGCGATGGCGGCCGAAGCACGAAGCCCTCATCGATCCGCTCCACTTCGCTCATCAACTACTGTCACAACGCAACTCACGGCAACGCGAGGGCTGGCCATCCGCTTCATTAGCGCTCGTTGATGTCTATCGTGGGCTTCCAAGCCCCGATCATGAGCCGGCCGCTTACGCCCGCAACCTGGCCCAGAAGCGCCACTGGGAGCGCGACGGGAGAGTCCGTGTGACCCATCGCCCCCTCCGCTATCGCTACGAACGCGACGAGTCGGGTATACCGGTTCGAGACCCCCAAACCGGTCTCAAAATCCCGGTCGGGCCACCCACCGAGAAGGGCGTTGATGTGATGTGCGCGCTCGCCTTGCTCCGACACGCACAAGCTCCGACGTTGACCTCGTCATCCTCGCGTCTCTCGATAGCGACCTGATCCCTGCACTTGACGAAGTTTCTAGCCTCGGGAAGCGCGTCGAGACATTCTCGTGGTGGAACCCGAGGCTGCGGGGTTTTGAGATGCATCTCAGTGACCCGGAGAAGCGGGTTTGGAACACCCGGCTCAACGAACAGGCGTTTCTTCGCTGTCTCGACACCACCAACTACACGTAGGGCTCGAGGGTCGCGGCCACGCCGTCGTCGTCGTTGGCCGGGCACACGGCATCGGCCTCGGCGAGCACGTCCGGGTGGGCGTTGGCCACGGCATACCCGACCCCGGCCCACCGCAGCATCGGCAGATCGTTGGGCATATCCCCGAAGGCCCACACATCAGCCGCCGCGATCCCGAGCCGACCGCACCACTGCTCCAGGGCGACCGCCTTGGTCACCCCCCGCGGGTTGATCTCGGCCAGGCCGTGGGCGCCGGAGTAGGCCAGGTGACCCCGCTCCCCCACGATCGCATCCACCAGCGCGAAGAACTCCGCTACCGGTATGCCGGGAGCGAGCGCAAGCAGTTTGCCGACCTGACCGTCGCCGATTGCCGCTCCGTGACCCCGATGGACACGGTCGGCCCCGGACCTGCTGTGCGGGTCGGGCCAACCGTGCTCGAGGTAGGGGCCGTCGGCGCGCTCGGCGGCGAAGAAGACGCCCGGGATGGCGGCGCGCAGGTCCTCGACGAGCGCGAGCAGCAGGGCCGCGTCGAAGACATGCGCGTCCAGCAGCCGCCTCCCACCCACGTCGTAGACGAACGCCCCATTCCCACAGATCGCGACGCCTCGCGGGCCGACGACGTGCTCAAGATCGTGGAGCCAGCGCGGCGGGCGGGCCGTGACGATCAACGTTTCCACCCCCCGGTCCGGCAGCGACTGCCAGACCCGCGCCGAGCGCGCCGACACCGAACCGTCCGAGCGCACGAACGTCCCGTCGAGATCGGTGGCGACCAGGGCGGGGGTGGCGCGCGGTGGTGAGCTCACGGCATACCGGTATCGCGGCGGCGACCGACCCTCAGGCGAGGCGCTGCATCCAGGAGTAGGTGTCCTCGCTGCGGCCCTGCTGGATCGACAACAACCGGGCGCGGATGCCGCGGGTGACCTCGCCGCCGTGCTCGCCGGCGGTCGAGGGCGCCGAACCACCCTCCCACCGCAGCTCACCGATCGGGGTGACGATCGCGGCCGTGCCGCACGCGAAGACCTCAAGGATCTCGCCGCTGGCGACCCCGTCCTTCCACTCCTGTACCTCGATGCGGCGCTCGACCGGCGTCAAGTCGAACTCCTTGGCCAACTCCAACACCGACATGCGCGTGATGCCCGGCAGGATGGTGCCGGTCAGCTCGGGGGTGAGAAGGTGGCCGTCCTTGGTGACGAAGAAGACGTTCATCCCGCCGAGTTCGTCGACGTACGTCTGGGTGGCACTGTCGAGGAAAACCGCCTGGTCGCAGCCGTTCGCCGCCCCCTCGATCTGGCCGGCGAGGGCGCTGGCGTAGTTGCCGCCGCACTTGGCCGCGCCCGTGCCCCCGGCACCGGCGCGCGCGTAGTGCTGGCTCACCCAGAGCGTGATCGGCTTCGGGCCGCCGACAAAGATCGAGGCCGCCGGGGAGGCGATGACCGAGTACTTGACCTCGGTCGAGGGCCGCAGGCCGAGGAAAGCGGCGCTCGCGTACATGAACGGGCGCAGGTAGAGACTCTTCTCCCCGCCATCGGCCGCCGGCACCCACGCCTCGTCCGCCTCGACGAGGATGCGCAACGACTCGACGAAATCCTCGACGGGCAACTCGGGCAGCGCCATCCGGCGGGCCGAGGAGTTGAGCCGCTCGCCGTTCTTGTCGGGCCGGAAGGTCCACACCGTGCCGTCGGGGTGCCGGTACGCCTTGAGGCCCTCGAAGATCTCCTGGGCATAGTGGAGGACCGCCGCCGCCGGCGACATCGTGATCGGCCCGTATGCCGTGAGCTCCCCCTCGCCCCAGCCCTCGTCCTTGCGCCAGGTCGCCGTGACCATGTGGTCGGTCATGAACTGCCCGAACCCGGGGTTGGCCAGGATTTCAGCGCGACGCTCGGCGCTCGTCGGGTGCGGGTTGAGGGTCGCGGCGAACGACAGGGACATGAAGGGTCCTTCCAGCGGCGATGACGGACGCCGCCCAGCCTAGCCGGGCCGCGTCCGGGTGAGCGGTATCCCAGACGGCGCCGGGATCGGGAAAAGGCCGCGCCTCAGATCGAGACCCCGTCGAGCGTCAGTTCGGGAGCAGTCAGCGCGTCAGAGCAGTGCGGCGATGGCGTCGCCGACCTGCGCGGTGCTACGGACGGCACTCCCCCGCTGCGCGAGGTCCGCGGCCACGGCGGCCTCGATCCGGGCCGCCGGCTCGGCATGGCCCAGGTGCGCAAGCAGCATCGACACCGACAAGATCGCGGCCGTCGGGTCGGCCTTGCCCTGCCCGGCGATGTCGGGCGCGGACCCATGGACCGGCTCGAACATGCTCGGGTGCTCGCCCGAGGGGTTGATGTTGCCGCTCGCGGCCAAGCCGATGCCACCGGAGATGGCGGCGGCGATGTCGGTGATGATGTCGCCGAAGAGGTTGTCGGTGACGATGACGTCGAAGCGTCCAGGATCGGTCGCCATGAAGATGGTCGCGGCGTCGACGTGCTGGTAGGCCAGGGTCACCTCGGGGAACTCGGCCGCCACCGCCTCGACGGTGCGCCGCCACAGGTGCCCGGCGTGGACGAGCACGTTGTGCTTGTGGACGAGGGTGAGGTGCTGGCGCGGCCGGGCCTGGGCCCGCGCGAAGGCGTCCCGCACGACCCGCTCGACCCCGAACCGGGTGTTGACGCTCACCTCGGTGGCGATCTCCTGGGGGGTGTCGACCCGCAGCGCTCCGCCGTTGCCGACATAGGGCCCCTCGGTGCCCTCCCGGACGACGACGAAGTCGATGCCATCGGGCGCAACCCGCTCCACGGCCAGCGGGGAGTCCACGCCCGGGTAGAGCTTGGCCGGGCGCAGGTTGACGTAGTGGTCCATGGCGAACCGCAGCGGCAGCAGCACCCCACGCTCGAGCACCCCGGACGGCACGGTCGGGTCGCCGATCGCGCCGAGCAGGATGCCGTCGTGCCCGTCGAGTTCGGTGACGACCGAGGCCGGCAGGGTTTCCCCGGTCCGGTGCCAGCGGGCCGCACCCAGGTCGTATGCCGTGGTGCTCACGCTGAGCCCGGCCGCGCCCGCGACCGCGTCGAGCACCTTGAGTCCCTCGTCGACGACCTCGGGGCCGATGCCATCACCCCCGATGACGGCAAGGTTGAGCAAGGTCTTCACACCGGTGTCAGCCATGCTCCCGAGGGTAGGCCGACGTCTTGTCATGCGGACGGCCCGTCCCACATCACGGAATCACCGATCGAGTGTCTCGCCGAGGTCGACGTCGAGGCCGGGCAGTCCCATCTCGGCCAGGGCCGCGGCATACCGGGCGACATTGGCGAGTTTGACCTCCTCGTAACCGCGCACGAGGTCCGGGAGTTCGGCGAACGCGACCGCCGACTCGTACGTCGCGGCCGTCAGCGAACCTACCAAACCGTGCAGGGTCACCCGGTAGTGGCGGAGCAGTTCGCGCTCGACCCGGCGCACCTTGGCCCGCCCGAACGGGTCGAGACCGGTCCCCCGGAGCCGTTTGAGCCTGGCGAGCGCCTTGAGCGCCCCATGGGTCGGACCGGAGAAACCGATCTTGCGTGCCTGACCCACCGCGCGCAGCATCGGCGGGTGCAGCCGGAAGGTGAGATTGGTGCCCCCGGGCACCGCGGCCTGGGCCAGCTCACCCGCCCGCGGCCGGGTGAGCAGCCGCGCCACTTCGTATTCGTCCTTGTATGCCGTGAGCTTGAACAGGTAGCGCGCCACCGCCTCGCTGAGCCGGGTGGACTCGGTGATGGCCCGCTCGGCCCGCCACACCGCATCGACCATCCGGACGTAATCCTCGGCGCAGGCACGATCGGCGAAGCCCACGAGTTCGGCCGCGCGGATCTCGGCCAGCCGCCGGGTCTCCCCCGCGAACGCGGCGGTCGCCAGGGTCGGCACCAGCCGCACCGGGTCATCAGCGACGACCGGCACGACGGCCGGGGTGGCCGACGCGACCGCCGCCGCAAAGGCCTCCGGGTCGGCCACGCTGAGCCGCCCCCAGGCGAAGGCTGCCGTATTCGCGGCCACCGCAACCCCGTTGATCTCGAGGGCCTCGAGGACGGCGGCCGGGGGCAGCCGCAAGGCCCCCGACTGGACCGCAGCCCCGACGAGGAGCAGGTTGGCCGCGGTCGTCGAGCCCAGCAGCGCATCCGCAGCCGCCAACATGTCGAGCGTATGGGTCGCACCCACCGCGGTCGCGAGCCGGCGGAGTTGCTCGGCCATCGACGTCTGGTGCAGCGAACGGTCGTAGACCTCCGGCCCGGACGGTGTCGGCGAGGTCGAGGCGACGGCCACGGTCCGCGCGGGGTCCCCGTAGCGCAGGTTGCTCGGTTCGACCGCGGTCAGCAGGTCGAAGGCGAGGATCGCGTCGGCATGACCGGTGGTCACCCGGTTGGAGGGTTCGACCGGGCCGTCCGCGGCATACCGCAGATGCCCGATGACCGGGCCGGCCTTCTGCGCCAACCCGATCTGGTCGAGCAACTCCACGGCATACCCGGCCCGCAACGCCGCGGTCGCCAACACCTGGTTGACGGTGACGATCCCGGTGCCACCGACCCCGGTGAGGAGGACCGATTGGGTGCCCACCGGCACCGACCACGTCGGTTCGGGGACGTCCGGCGGGGTCGGCAGGTCGGTGCGCCGGGCCCGCCCCGCGGCCGGGTCGACCTCGACGGTCATGAACGCCGGGCAGTCTCCCGCGAGGCAGGAGTAGTCGGTGTTGCACGTCGTCTGGTCGATGCGGGTCTTGTCGCCGAACTCGGTGGGCAGCGGCTGCACCGACAGGCAGTTCGACTTGATGCCGCAGTCGCCGCAGCCCTCGCAGATGTCCTCGTTGATGACGACGCGGGTGTCCCGGGTCGGCAAGGTGCCCCGTTTGCGCTGCCGGCGGGCGTCGTTGGCGCAGTGCTGGTCGTAGATGAGGACCGTCACGCCGGGGATGTCGCGCAGCCGCACTTGGGCCTCGTCGAGGCGGTCACGCGGCCACAGCAGGGTGCCGGGGGCGAGGTCGCGGGCCCGGTGCCGTTCGGGTTCGTCGGCGACGACGATGATTTCGGCGACGCCTTCGGCCGCCAGTTTGTGGGTGATGTCGGGTATGCGGCGTGCCCCTTGCGCGTCCTGGGCGCCGGTCATGGCGACGACGTCGTTGTGGAGGAGTTTGTACGTGATGTTCACTCCGGCGGCGACCGCGGCCTGGATCGCCAACTGGCCGGAGTGGAAGAAGGTGCCGTCGCCGAGGTTCTGGAAGATGTGCCGGGTCGACGTGAACGGCGCCTGGCCGATCCACTGGGCACCTTCGCCACCCATCTGGGTGAAGCCGGTGACCGCCGAGTCGGTGCGTCGCGACAAGGTGACGAGAGTGTGGCAGCCGATGCCGCCGCCGGCGAGCGAGCCCTCGGGGACGGCGGTCGAGCGGTTGTGGGGGCAACCGGAGCAGAAGTAGGGCGTGCGGCTCACGGGCAGGAGCGGCAGGGCGGGGCGCTCCGGCGGGGTCGAGGCCAGCGGCACCCGGTCGCCGAGGACCCGCCGCAGGGGGCCGATGAGCCGGCCGGGAGTGAGTTCCCCGTCGGCGGGCACGAGCGGGTGCCCGAGCCGGTCCCGTTTGCCGATGACCGCGGGTCGATCCGCCTCCGGGAGGTCGTAGAGCGCGTCGCGGACCTGCGATTCGAGGAACGCGGTCTTGTCCTCGACGACGAACAACTCCGCCAAGCCGCGGGCGAAGTCGCGGACCTCGGCGACGTTGAGCGGGGAGATGAGGCCGACCCGCAGCGCGCTCACCCCATGCTTGGCTAGCACGTCGTCATCGGCCCCCACGTCGAGGAGTGCCTGGGCGAGAGAGTCGTAGGCCGGCCCGGTCGCGAGCAGCCCGATCCGCGGGTTGGGCGGGGCGAGCCGGACGACATCGAGGGGGTTGGCCGCGGCATACGCCTGGACCATGGCCGCCCGGGGTCCGACGAATTCGGCCTCGACGGCGACCACCCGGGCGCTGCCGACGACCGGCGGGCTTTGCCGGTAGCTCCACGGTCGGCCCTCCCAGTCCAGCGTCGGCGTCACCGGCTCCACCTGGGTATCGGCTCCGTCGACGACCCAGGCGCCATCGGCGAGGTCCGCGACGATCTTGACCGCCACCGGCGTGCCGCAGGCCCGGGAGAGGGCGACAGCGTGCAGCCCGAAGGTGACCAGTTCGCCGGCGTTGCGCGGGAGCAGGACCGGTATGCCGAGCGCGGCCAAGGAACGTTCACTCACCGCCGGGACGGTCGAGGATTTCGCCGCCGGGTCGTCCCCGACGAGGAGGACGACACCACCGCGGGGGTGGACGCCGTACATCGCCAGGTGCCGGAGCGCGTCGGTCGCCCGATCGACCCCTGGGCCCTTGCCATACCACACCCCCACGACCCCGTCCCTGCCGACGAACCCGCCGGGCAGTTCGATTTGACTGCCCCACACCGCAGTTGCGGCGAGCTCCTCGTTGACGCCGGGCTCGAAGTGGATGGCGTTGTCGGCGAGGACCTGCGGCATACCGGCGAGCATCTTGTCGACGCCACCGAGCGGGCTGCCTTGGTAGCCCGAGACGAAGAACGCCGTGTCGAGGCCGTGGCGGGCATCGAGAGCGCGCTGTTCGACCAGGAAGCGGGCAATGGCCTGCACCCCGGTGAGGAGCACGGGCGGGGCACCGGCCCGGTAACGGTTGTCGAGGTCGTAGGCCACCATGGCGACAACCTAGACCCGCGGCACTGCCACCGGCTACGACCGCGAAGGCCCCCGCCGGGCATCGTGCCGGTCGGGGGCCTTCGATCGCGGAATCCGTATGCCGCGCGCTGGGGTGCCCGTCGCTGGGGTCAGTCTTCGGTGTGGCCCTGGTCGCGCAGGTCCATGGACTCCTGCAGCGCCTGGCGGGCCGCCTTGGCCTCTTCGCTCATGATGGTTCCTCTCGCCCGGGTGGGCCATGCGGAATGGGGGTCTTTGCGGTCGTTGGCTCTGCCCGGTGGGACGAGCCGGTCAGCGGCACGGGATCGCCGTGGCGAGCAACTGACCTATCGGACCGCGCGGCAGCCACCGATGGTGTGGGGCCGCCGCTGCACGGTGTCGAGAATACGAGGACGTCCTAGTACTTCCGGTCGAGTTCCACATCGTGGACGGTGATCCACATCACGAGACGACTGTATGCCGTCTCCGATGCGGCTCAGCGTGGGCTCGGGCAGCCGGTGGGGTCGCAAGTGGAGATCGGGAGCACTTCGACCGGCCGCGGCACGGAAGCCGCGACCGTCACCAACACAACGACCAAACTCACCGTCATCGCGACACCCAAGGCCATCGACCACCGCAGCCCCCAGCCGCGGCGCCGCCCGACGAACCACAGCAGGAGGAGGCCGAACACGGTCCCCAGCTCCACGGCATACGGAAACCAGAGGGCCAGCAGGCTCAAGACGAGACCGGCGAGCGCGACCCGCCACCACGACGGCTCCCGGTCAACCCCGGGCCGGCACTCGACCTCGTCGGCTGCGTTCGGGCCGCCGGCGCGTTCGGGAGGACAACTAGACATCGTCAGTCGAGATCGGCGACCCGGACGGTCGCCGCGCCGATCTCCTTCTCGATCGCCGACACCAAATGTGCCGGGATCGCGCTGTCGACGGTGAGGGCCACGAGGGCCATGCCGGTGCGGTCATCGCGCGAGACCTGCATCCCGGCGATGTTGATCGAGGCGTCGCCGAGCATCTGACCCAGGGCGCCGATGACGCCGGGACGGTCTTCGTAGGTGTAGAAGACGAGGTGCTGCGAGATCGGGATTTCCAGGTCGAACCCGTTGACGCCGGTGATCTTCTGGACCATCTTCGGCCCGGTCAGCGTGCCCGCGACCGACACGACCGTGCCGTCGGCCATGGTGCCGCGCAGAGTCGTCACGTTGCGGAAGTCCTCGGCGACCGAACTGGTCACCAACCGGGTCTTGCAGCCCCGGTCGGCGGCGAGGAGCGGGGCATTGACGTAGGTCACGGGCGTCTCGGTGACGTCGGCGAAGAGCCCTTTGAGCGCGGACAACTCCCAGATCGAGACGTCGTGGCGGGTGATCTCGCCGCGGACGTCGACATCCAACTGCACCGGCACCCCACCGGCGATGGCGGTGAAGATGCGACCCAACTGCTCGACGAGGTCCATGCCGGGGCGCACTTCCTCGGCCACCGTCCCGCCGGACACATTGACCGCGTCGGGCACCAGGTCGCCGCTGAGCGCGAGCCGCACCGACCGGGCGACCGCGACCCCGGCCTTCTCCTGGGCCTCCTCGGTGCTCGCCCCCAAGTGCGGGGTGACGACGACCGCCTCGTGCTCGAAGAGCGGGCTCTCCGTGCACGGCTCCTTGGCGAACACGTCGAGCCCGGCCCCGCCGACCCGCCCTTCGGCGATGGCCGCGGCGAGCGCCTCCTCGTCCAGCACCCCACCGCGGGCGGCGTTGACGATCCGCACCGTCGGCTTGACCTTCGCGAGGGCCTCCTTGCCGATCAGGCCCATCGTTTCGGCGTTCTTGGGGAGGTGGATCGTGATGAAGTCGGCCGTCTCCAGGAGTTCGTCGAGCCCGACCAGCCGCACCCCCAACTGCCCGGCCCGCTGCACCGTGGCGTAGGGGTCGTAGGCGACGAGCTCGACGCCGAACCCCTTGAGCCGCTCGGCGACCAACTGCCCGATCCGCCCGAACCCGACGATGCCGACGGTCTTGTCGAGCAGTTCGACCCCGCCGTAGGCGCTCCGCTTCCACTTCCCGCCCTTGAGAGCCTGATTGGCCGGGGCGATGTTGCGGGCGGCGGCGATGAGCAGCCCCACGGCCAACTCGGCGGCGCTCGTGATGTTCGAGGTCGGCGCGTTGACGACCATGACGCCGGCCTGGGTGGCCGCCGGGATGTCGACGTTGTCAAGGCCCACCCCGGCGCGCGCGATCACCTTCAATTGCGGTGCGGCAGCGATGGCTTCGGCGTCCATCTTGGTGGCGGACCGGATGAGGACCGCGTCGACATCGGCGAGCGCCGGGAGGAGTTGGGAGCGGTCGGCGCCGTCGGTGTGGCGGATCTCGAAGTCGGGGCCGAGGGCCTCGATGGTCGCGGGGGAGAGTTCTTCAGCGAGCAGGACCACAGGCTTGGTCACGACGGATTCCTTTGACGGCGGCGGACCCCGGCACAGCAGTTCAGCGAATCGGTATGCCGTGCACGGGCTGACGATGTCGGGTCACCTCGAGCGGGCAACCCCCGTGGCACGCCGATGTGCCGCTTCCCATCGTAGGCCGCGCCCACGATGCGGACGCGAGCGCTCGGCATACGGACTCATGATCCTCGTCACGGGGCGGGCGAACCGTCCGTCCCACGCGCCTCGGCCAACGCCTGCGCCGCCCGCGCTCGCGCGCGCCGGTCCAGCCACCGCGAATACCAGACCAGCGCCACGACCACCCCGGCCGCGAGCACCGCAACCCACCACGGGAGGCGGCCGAGCACGGCATCGATGACCGCGAACCCCACTGTCGTGTAGACCGTCGCCCAGAGGACGGCGCCGACGATGACGGCCGGCTGGAAGTAGCGCTGGGGCATCCGCATGGCACCGGCCGAGAAGTTGATCGCCGACTGGACCCCGACGGTGAGGAAGCCGAGAGACACCATCGGCGGGCCCGCGCGGCGAACCCAGCGTTCGGCTCCGCGGACGACTGGGGAGTCCAGGTAGTGGGCCCAGCGGGTACGCGCGCCCCCGGCCCGAGCCCCGCGCCCGACGAGGTAGGTCGCGTTGCCGCGGGCGTAGGCGCCGAGGAACAGCACGACGAACACCACCCACACCGGCCACCCCTGGAGGAAGCCGGGCTGGGAAGTGCTCATCGCGTCAGTGTCCCAAACTCGGCGCCCACCTCGCACATCGGCGTGGGGCGCCCAGAAGCGGCGGCGCTGGCCAGCGGCTACCCTGCCTGCAGGCGGTTGGTAAGGAGAACGCCAGGTGATGGCAACAACGCCCGAGGAGATCCTGGACGCTCTCGCGTCCGCCGACGACCTGCGCACGGTGGTGCGGACCCTCACGGCGACAGCCCCCCTGCCGGCCCTGGTCGAAGCGATACGACGCGCTTCGGCCGCCCACGTCCGAGGGGTTCTCTATCGCGTAGTTGCCGATGTGCGCGCCGTCGAAGCGCTTGACGTGCTCGTGAGCGGCCTCACGAGCGACGCAGCCGCCGAACGCTCGACTGCTGCAGGTGCGCTGGGCACGATCGTCGGTTATCCGGGGGCGCACCCGACACCGGCTCAGGTGGCTCGGGCCCGTCGGGCGCTGCTGGCGGCGCTCACCGCGGAAGCGGTGCCAGGGGTGCGGGCGAGTTTGCTGGCGGCACTGGCCCTGTGCGACAACACGAGCGACATAGCACTGCTCGAAGCCGGTGCCCTGGCGTCGGACCCAGCGATCAGGAACCAGGCACGCTGGGGCCTGGCGCATCTTCGGCGCGACCGCCGAATCGACACGGCTGCCCTCGTCTTCCCTGCGCGCACGCCCCTCCCCGAACAGGTGCGGGCGATCTTGCTACTTGTCGCGAATCACCTTGATGATGAACGAGATATCTTGTTGAGCCAGATCGAGCATCTGGTCCTGTTGCAGGGCAGTCCCGAGCAAATGACCTTCTATCTACCCGCCGATGCCCCACGACTGGGCCGGCCAGATGGTCCCCTTCCCCTCGACATCACCCAACGGGACGAGCAGGCAGCACCACTGGCCGACCTCACCCTCTACCTCGAGGGAGGGCAACTGAGCGCCCTCGAGCGCAGTCCCCGCGACGACGTTCCCGACGCCCGGAGCATCGGCCCGGCGTGGCCGCCCGTCGGGCGCGTCACGATCGGGTGACACCGACCCGGGGGTGGCGGGAAGATCGATGCCGAAGGACCCACCGTGATCGGTGGGTCCTTCGGCATCGGTCCTTATCTGTTATGACGTGTGCCGGACGTCAGCGCGCGGCCGACCCCTCGACGTAGTCGGTGTCCCGACCCGAGTCGACCCACGCCATGAGCTTGCGCAGCTCGCGTCCGGTCGCCTCGATCGGGTGCTGGGCGCCCTTCTCGCGCAGCGCCTTGAACTCCGGGCCGCCGGCGTCCTGGTCGTCGATGAACCGCTTGGCGAACGAGCCGTTGCGGATGTCGGCGAGGACGGCCTGCATGTTCGCCTTGACGCTGGGGTCGATGACCCGCGGGCCGGAGACGTAGTCGCCGTATTCGGCGGTGTCGGAGACCGACCAGCGCTGCTTGGCGATGCCGCCCTCGATCATGAGGTCGACAATCAGTTTGAGTTCGTGGAGGCACTCGAAGTAGGCCACCTCGGGCTGGTAGCCGGCCTCGACGAGGGTCTCGAAGCCGTACATGACCAACTGCGAGGCGCCACCGCAGAGCACCGCCTGCTCACCGAACAGGTCGGTCTCGCACTCCTCGGTGAACGTCGTCTTGATGCCGCCGGCGCGCAGGCCGCCGATGGCCTTGGCGTAGGACTTGGCCAGATCCCAGGCGTGCCCGCTCGCGTCCTGTTCGACGCAGACGAGCACCGGCACCCCACGCCCGTCGACGAACTCGCGCCGCACGAGGTGGCCCGGGCCCTTGGGGGCGACCATGATGACGTCGCTGCCGGCCTCGGGGGTGATGTAGCCGAAGCGGATGTTGAACCCGTGCCCGAAGAGGAGGGCAGTGCCCGGCTTGAGGTTGGGCTTGATGTGGTCGGCATACACATGCCGCTGCACCTGGTCGGGGGTGAGGATGACGACAAGGTCGGCCTCGGCGACGGCCTCGCCCACCGTGAGGACCCGCAGGCCCTCGGCCTCGGCCTTGGCGCGGGACTTGCTGCCCTCGGCGAGACCGACGCGGACGTCGACGCCGCTGTCGCGCAGGTTGAGGGCGTGGGCGTGGCCTTGGCTGCCGTAGCCGATGACCGCGACCTTGCGGCCCTGGATGACGCCCAGGTCGGCGTCGTCGTCGTAGAACATCTCGGCCATGACTGCGGCCTCTCCTTCGTGGATGGTTGCGTTGTTGAGGGTGAGCGTATGCCGTCCGCTCGCCGCGGCGGCGCGGCGTCCGGGCGTGCGGAACGGCTGATGGGGCTGGGACTAGGGCTTGGTGAGGGCGCGGTCGGTGATCGACCGGGGGCCTCGTCCGATGGCGACCATGCCCGACTGGACGAGTTCTTTGATGCCGTAGGGCTCGAGGACGTCGAGCAGGGCGCGCAGTTTGTCGCGGTTGCCGGTGGCCTCGATGGTGAGGGATTCGGTGGCCACGTCGACGACCTTGGCCCGGAACATCGAGACCATTTCGAGGACCTGGCTGCGGGTGGCCGGGTCGGCCTTGACCTTGATGAGCATGACCTGGCGTTGAACCGAGGAGCCGGGTTCAAGTTCGACGACCTTGAGCACCTCGACGAGTTTGTTGAGTTGCTTGGTCACCTGCTCCAAGGGCAGGTCTTCGACGTCGACGACGACGGTCATCCGCGAGATTTCGGGGATTTCGGTCTCACCGACGGCCAGGGAGTGAATGTTGAAGCCCCGCCGGGAAAACAACCCGGCGATCCGGGCGAGGACACCCGGCTTGTTCTCGACGAGCACGGACAGCGTGTGCGTGGACATGGCGGTCACTTCCCTGCGGGGGTTGCGGGGTGGGCGGGGTCGCGGTGGGCGGCGGTGGCCGGTCCGCGGCTCTCGCGTGAGACTCCGCCTCCGCCCTCGCGGTCATCCCCCGGCGCCCCCGACTCCTCCCGGTCCCATTGCGGGGCGGTGTCCTTGGCCACCTGGATCAGGTCGTTGCTCACCCCAGCGGGCACCATCGGCCAGACCATCGCGTCGCGGTGAACGACGAAGTCGATGACCACCGGCCGGTCGTTGATGGCCATCGCCGCCTCGATCACGGCGTCGACATCCTCGGGACGCTCGCAGCGGAGCCCCGCGCACCCGTAGGCCTCGGCCAGTTTGACGAAGTCCGGCACCCGCTCCCCCGCGTGCGAGGTGTGCAGGTCGGTGTTGCTGTAGCGCTCGTTGTAGAACAGCGTCTGCCACTGGCGCACCATGCCGAGCGAGGAGTTGTTGATGACGGCGACCTTGATCGGGACGTCGTTGATGACGCAGGTGGCCAACTCCTGGTTGGTCATCTGGAAGCAGCCGTCGCCGTCGATGGCCCACACGACCCGCTCGGGCTGGGCGACCTTGGCGCCCATCGCGGCCGGGACGGCATACCCCATGGTGCCCAGGCCGCCGGAGTTGAGCCAGGCGTTGGGACGTTCGTAGTCGACGAACTGGGCGGCCCACATCTGGTGCTGGCCGACGCCGGCGACGTAGACCGCCTCGGGGCCGGCAATCGCGCCGAGTCGCTGGATGACGTACTGGGGAGCGAGGGGGGCGTCGTCGGGGCCGGGTTCGGTCCAGCCGAGGGGGAACATCTCCTTCCAGCCGGCCACCCGCTCGCGCCAGGCGGCGTAATCGCCGACATGACCGGCCTCCATGTCGTTGTCGACGGCCTCGATGAGGTCGGCGAGGACGGCCTTGGCATCGCCGACGATCGGGATGTCGGCCTTACGGTTCTTGCTGATCTCGGCGGGGTCGATGTCGGCGTGGATGACCGCGGCTTCGGGCGCAAACGTCGACAACTGGCCGGTCACCCGGTCATCGAAACGGGCGCCGATGCAGATGATGAGGTCGGACTTCTGCAACCCGGTGACCGCGGGCACCGAGCCGTGCATGCCCGGCATACCCAGGTGGAGCGGGTGGCTGTCGGGGAGGGCGCCGCGGGCCATCAGCGTGGTGACGACCGGGATTTGGGTGAGTTCGACGAACCGGCGCAACTCCTCGCTAGCCCGGGCCCGGATGACGCCGCCGCCGATGTAGAGGATCGGCCGCTCGGCCGCGGCGATCGCGCGGGCCGCCTCGCGGATCTGCTTGCTGTGCGGGCGCAACACCGGTCGATAGCCGGGAAGCTCGATGCGCGGCGGCCAGGAGAACGTCGTCTTGGCCTGCAGGGCGTCCTTGGAAATGTCGACGAGCACCGGGCCTGGACGGCCGGTCGCGGCGATATGGAAGGCCTCGGCGATCACCCGGGGGATGTCGGCGGCGTTGGTGACGAGGTAGTTGTGCTTGGTCACCGGCATGGTGATGCCGCGGATGTCGGCCTCCTGGAAGGCGTCACTGCCGATCGCCGCCGAGGTGACCTGGCCGGTGATCGCCACGATCGGCACCGAGTCCATGTTGGCGTCGGCGATGGCCGTGACGAGGTTGGTCGCCCCCGGCCCCGAGGTCGCCATGCACACGCCCACCTTGCCCGAGGCGGCGGCATACCCCTCGGCGGCGTGCCCGGCACCCTGCTCGTGGCGAACGAGGATGTGACGCACCTTGACCGAGTCGAGCAGCGGGTCGTAGGCCGGCAGGATCGCCCCGCCGGGAATCCCGAAGACCGTGTCGACGTCCATCGCCTCGAGCGAGAGGACGAGCGACTGGGCGCCGGTCACCTCGATCGGGGTCCGCGGACGGGTGTGCTGGGCCATCTGCGCCGGTGACGGGGTCACGCGCGCGCCGGACTCGCTCATGCGGTTTCACTTCCTTGACTTGCCGGGGTCCTGCTTTCGCACGGAACGGGTCGGCCGTGCGTCCTTTTGTCTCTGGTCCTGTGCGCCACGGGTGCATAAAAAAACCTCCGGTCTCGTGGCGAGAGACAACGGAGGAGCGCGCCTGAGGTGATGCCGGATTCAGGCGCGCGGCGGAAGTACGAGCAACAGGGCCACGCCACGACTCTGGTCGGGGCCCAGGGGGCGTGTCAACACGCGAGAGGCCGATCCCACATGTCGGACGTATGCCGTGTCTCACGTTGCGCTCTTCGATCCCGTATGCCGTGCGCGCGCGCCGCGCTCCTCGGCTCTCGGATGCCGCGTGCCCCCGCGCCTCGAGTAGCCCTCGCGCGCCCGCGTTCCCCCGTCTCGTCGCCCCACGCCCCCGCGCGCCGAGTTGCTCTCGCGTGCCCAGGTTCCCCGTCTCGTCGCCCCACGCCCCCACGCCCCCACGCCCCCGTCGGCCCTCCCCCGTCTCAAAGTCCCGCGTCCCTTCGCGCGCCTCCACCTCAAGCGAAGGAGTGAGACACGCTGACGATGAACCGTTTCGGGGTGTGGGTTTCGTGCTGGTTGCAGTCGGGCCGATGGCGGGTGATGAGGGGCGGAACCGGTGCGGAGGGGACAGCGCCGGCGGGGACGGGGGCTCGTTCGACACGCACAACCCAGGACCGTCCCCCACACGCGTGTCAAGGGTGCCGTATCCCGCTCGTTCGGCACGCACAACCTAGGACCGTCCCCCACACGCGTGTCAAGGGTGCCGTATCCCGCTCGTTCGGCACGCATCCCACAGGCTGGTGCTGGGAGCGGAGAGCGAGGAGGTGAAGGTGAGCAGGTGGGTGCCCACGGTGCTCGGGGGGCTCGTGTGAGTTCGCCGATGGTGAAGGCCGACCACGGTTCGCCATCGAAGGAGTGAGACACGCCGGGGATGCGGCGATTTCTCGGCGTGTCTCACTCCTTCGATGGGCGGGACCACCGCGTCTGACCGACCCCTTGCAGCAAGCGCGGAGGTGCAGCGGCACCTGACACACTTCAGGGATGGCCAGGGCCGGGCGTGCTGTCATGTTCGTCGATGGAGACTGCGGGTTCTGCCTGCGCACCGCCGCGCAGATCCACCGGCTCGGTGTCGACGTCCAGGCGCGAGTCCTGCAAGATCAGGACCTCGCGGGGGCCGGTATTGACGAGGCGCGCGCCCTGCGTGAGATCGCCGTCATCGACGCGCACGGGGCGATTCACTATGGCTACCTCGGCTGGGCGGCGATCCTGGCGACCGGCCCGTGGCCCTGGCGAGCCCTTGGCGTGGTCATGGGCCGCGGCCCGGGAGCGGCAGTGGCGCGGGCGGCATACCGATGGGTGAGCGAGAACCGGACCCGACTGCCTGGCGGTACGCTGCATGTGCGTTGCCGGCCGCCGATGCCCCCGGAGCGTCCCTAGCCCCTCAGAGGACCAGGTGTTGACGGCCGTCGACGAGTTCGACCGCGGCATCCAGATGACCAGCGTGACAACTGATTTCGGTGAGTGCATGGAGGAGAACCGCACGCGCGGAGCACAGGCGCCAACCACCGAACACGTCGTCGGGCCACCACGCCGGTGCCGCATCGAGGTCGACAGTGGCGAGCACCCGATCGGCCTGCTCGGCCTGGGCTTCGTAGAGGGCCAGCACCTCTCTCGGCGAAAGGCCTGCCGGCGGCTTCCAACCATCCCCGTCCAGCGCTGCGATCGCCGCCTCGTCGGCGCCCAGAACGCACCGGAACCAGAACATCTCGTCATCCACGGCCAGATGGTGGATCAGGGCGATCACGCTCCATCCTGACGGCAACGGGGCAGCGAGCAACTGCTGGTCCGTCAGTCCTTCGAGTGCCTTTCGGATATGCCGTCGTTGGGCAGCCTGGTGGGCGAGGAGTACGTCCATTTCTGGCCTGGGGCTCATGGTCTTTCGCCTTTCCACGCGACGTAGGCAGGTTCGTTACCCTCCCTTGAGCAGCACTCCTACGCCACCTTCGGCCGGGCCTATGGCGGCCTCGGCGAAGTCAGGGGACGCGGCGGACGGCGCCGTCGGAGGCGGAAGTGGCCATCGCGGCATACGCCCGCAGCGCCGCCGAAATCGGGCGGTCACGGCTCACGGGCGTCCACGGATGCGCCCGAGCCTCCTGCGCCGCCCGGCGCGAGGCCAACTCCTCATCGCTCACGTCGAGGTGCAGCGAGCGGCCCGGGATGTCGATGACGATCCGGTCCCCATCCTCGATGAGGCCCACCGGGCCACCCGAGGCCGCCTCGGGCGAGATGTGCCCGATGGAGAGCCCGGAGGTCCCGCCGGAGAAACGCCCGTCGGTGATGAGGGCGCACTGCTGCCCGAGACCGCGCCCCTTGAGGAAGGCCGTGGGGTAGAGCATCTCCTGCATCCCCGGCCCGCCCTTGGGGCCCTCGTAGCGGATGACGACGACGTCGCCGGGCCCGACGCTCTTGTCGAGGATGCCGTCGACTGCGCCCTCCTGGCTCTCGAAGACCCGCGCCACCCCTTCGAAATGCCACACGTTCTCCGGCACGCCCGCGGTCTTGACGACGCACCCGTCGGGGGCGATGTTGCCGTGGAGCACCGCGAGGCCGCCGTCCGCGGTGTAGGCGTGCTCCCGGTCCCGGATGCAGCCCTGCGCCGCGTCGAGGTCGAGGCTGGCCCACCGGTTGGTCGTGGAGAACGGCTCCGTCGTGCGCACCCCACCGGGGGCCGCGTGGAAGAGGTGGTATGCCGCCTCGCTCGCCGCCCCGCCGCGAACGTCCCACTCCCCCAACCACTCATCAAGCGAGGGGGCATGGATCGCATGGACGTCCCGCTCAAGCAGCCCGGCCCGGTCGAGTTCGCCGAGCAGCGCGGGGATGCCGCCCGCGCGGTGGACGTCCTCCATGTGGAAAAGCTGGCTGTTCGGGGCCACCTTGGCCAGGCACGGCACACGTCGCGAGATGGCGTCGATCTCGGCGATCGAGAAGTCGACGTCCGCCTCGCGCGCGGCGGCGAGCAGGTGGAGCACGGTGTTCGTCGAGCCGCCCATCGCCACATCGAGGGCGACCGCGTTGCGGAAGGCCGACGGGGTGGCGATGCTGCGCGGCAGCACCGAATCGTCGTCGTTGTCGTAGTAGCGGTGGGCCAGTTCGACGGCTAGCTCCCCGGCACGCACAAACAGGTCGCGGCGCGCGGCGTGGGTGGCGAGCACCGAGCCGTTGCCGGGCAGCGAGAGCCCGATGGCCTCGGTGAGGCAGTTCATCGAGTTGGCGGTGAACATTCCCGAACACGACCCGCACGTCGGGCAGGCGGACCGCTCGATGGCCCCGATCTGCTCGTCGCTGTAGGAGTCGTCCACCGCGGCGACCATGGCGTCGACCAGATCGAGCTTGCTGTGGACCAACCCCTCGACGGCCGTAGTCTTGCCCGCCTCCATCGGCCCCCCGGAGACGAACACAGCCGGGATGTTGAGGCGCAGCGCAGCCATGAGCATGCCCGGCGTGATCTTGTCGCAGTTGCTGATGCACACGAGGACATCGGCGCAGTGCGCGTTGACCATGTACTCGACGCTGTCGGCGATGAGTTCACGGCTCGGCAGCGAGTAGAGCATCCCCGAGTGCCCCATGGCGATCCCGTCGTCGACGGCGATCGTGTTGAACTCGCGCCCCACTCCCCCGTCCGCCGCCACCGACTCGGCGACGAGCTGCCCGAGGTCCTTGAGATGGACGTGCCCGGGCACGAACTGGGTGAAGCTGTTGGCGATCGCGACGATCGGTTTGCCGAAGTCGTCGTCGGTCATCCCGGTCGCCCGCCACAGGGCGCGGGCACCGGCCATCGTGCGACCGTGGGTGGAGGTCCGGGAGCGCAGTTCGGGCATGACCCCGATCCTAGGTCCGTATGCCGCCCGCTCACCTCCCGCGCTCAGCCCGCGGCGCGGTTCGCCAGACTCCCAGGCCAGCGGCGCGGCATAC
The DNA here is from genome assembly GCA_029778715.1 of Actinomycetes bacterium. Taxonomy (GTDB): domain Bacteria; phylum Actinomycetota; class Actinomycetes; order Actinomycetales; family Dermatophilaceae; genus Phycicoccus_A. The sequence continues at coordinate 51,289 of JAKOPT010000089.1, forward strand.
GGACGCAGCGCGGCATACGCAATCGACGGCACGCGGAAAGTCGCGTTGGCGCGCACAAATTTGTGCGTGCCAACGCGACTTTCTGCGCGCCAACCAAACGGGACGCCGGGGCCCGGCGAGCCTCAGCCGGAAATGCGGGTGCCCGCGCCCTCGACGCCAGCGACGATGTCGGCGATGTCGTCCAGCGATCCGATCACCGCGGTCTTGCCCGTGTTGGCGGCAAACCGGCTGGCCGCCAACACCTTCGGGCCCATCGAGCCGGCCGGCAGCACCGCGGGGTCCAACTCCTCGGGGGTTGCCGCGTCGATCTTCCGCGCCTCGGGGGTGCCGAACCCGGTGTACACCCCGTCGACGTCGGTGGCGATGACGAGCAGGTCGGCCTCCAACTCCTCCGCGAGCAACGCCGAGCAGAGGTCCTTGTCGATGACGGCCTCGACGCCGTGGAGTTTGCGGTCGCCGTCGTACATCGTCGGTATGCCGCCCCCACCAGCGCAGATGACGACCGTGTCGGCCTCGAGGAGTTTGCGGATCGGGCGCAACTCGAAGATCCGCTGCGGCTCGGGGCTGGCCACGACGCGGCGGAAGTGCGGGCCGTCGGGGGCGATCGACCAGCCCTTCTCCGCCGCGAGGGCCCGAGCCGTCGCCTCGTCGTAGATGGGACCGATGGGCTTGGTCGGGTGCGCAAACGCCGGGTCGTCGGCGGCCACCTCGACCTGGGTCAGGATCGTGGCCAGCGACTGCTCGAAGGGCACGAGGTTGCCGAGTTCCTGCTCGATGAGGTAGCCGATCATCGCCTCGGTCTCGGCGCCCAGAACGTCGAGCGGGTAGGGGTTGACCTTGTCGTAGGCCGCTTGCTGGAGCGCGAGCAGGCCGACCTGGGGGCCGTTGCCATGGGCGACGACCACCTCGTTGCCGGGGACGACCTGCGCGATCTTCTCGCAGGCGGTGCGGACGTTGGCGCGTTGGTTCTCGACCTCCATGGGTTCGCCGCGGCGAAGAAGAGCGTTGCCGCCCAAAGCAATCACGATGCGCATGAGGACTCCTTGGCTGCTAGCGGCGGCTCAGGCGAGGGTGGCCACGAGAATGGCCTTGATCGTGTGCATCCGGTTCTCGGCCTGCTCGAAGGCGATGTTGTAGTTCGACTCGAACACGTCCTCGGTCACCTCGATGCCGTTGGCCAGGTGCGGGTACTGCGCCGCGATCTGGGCGCCCACCTTGGTCTCGCTGTTGTGGAACGCCGGCAGGCAGTGCATGAACTTCACCCGCGGGTTGCCCGCGGCCGCCATCAATTCCGGGGTCACCTGGAAGGGCAGCAACTCCTCGATGCGCTCGCCCCACGTCTCGATCGGCTCGCCCATGGACACCCACACGTCGGTGTGGACGTAGTCGACACCGCGCACCGCCTCATGCGGGTCGTCGGTGACGAGGATGCGCGCGCCCGACTCGGCGGCGAACCCCTCGCACATCTGGACCAGTTCGGGTGCCGGCCACAGGTCCTTCGGTGCCCCGATCCGCACGTCCATGCCCAACTTGGCGCCGACGAGCAGGAGCGAGTTGGCGACGTTGTTGCGCCCGTCGCCGACGAAGGCAAAGGCGATCTCGTGGAGCGGCTTGGACGTGTGCTCGGTCATGGTGAGCACGTCGGCGAGCATCTGGGTCGGGTGGAACTCGTCGGTGAGCCCGTTGTAGACCGGCACCCCCGCGAACTCCGCGAGTTCGTCAACGGTGTGCTGGGAGAAGCCGCGGTATTCGATGGCGTCGTACATCCGCCCGAGGACCCGCGCGGTGTCCTTCATCGACTCCTTGTGCCCGATCTGGCTGGAGGCCGGGTCGATGTAGGTCACGTGCGCGCCCTGGTCATAGGCGGCCACCTCGAAGGCGCACCGCGTGCGGGTCGAGGTCTTCTCGAAGATGAGGGCGATGTTCTTGCCCTTGAGGCGCGGCACCTCGTCGCCGGTGTACTTGGCCCGCTTGAGGTCACGGGAGAGGTCGAGCAGGTAGTGCAGGTCCCGCTCGGTGTGGTGGACGAGGGAGAGGACGTTGCGGTTGCGGTTGTTGAAGGGCATGTCGGGCTCCTTGCGACGTTCTCGGTGAGTGGTGGGTGATGGCTGTGGCCGGGGCCGTCAACAATCCACCTATTGGTCGAATGTTGACGGCGGGGTGAGGGCTGGGACCGGGCCGGCCGTGTCAACAATCCACCTATTGGTCGAATGTTGACGGCCGGCTGGCTTGGGTCAGGGGGACGTGGTCGGATGCCGTGGGCTCTCGGATGCCGTGGGCTCTCGTATGCCGCGCCGCCGCCGGTTGGCCGGCCCCGGGGCGGCGAGCCCACGGCATACGGAAAAACCTCAGGTGTAGAGCGGGTCACGCACGATGGGGCAACTCATGCAGCGGCCACCGCCACGGCCGCGGCCGAGTTCGGAGGCCATGATGGTGATGACCTCGATGCCGGCCTTGCGCAGCTGGGTGTTGGTGTGGGTGTTGCGGTCGTAGCCGACGACGACGCCGTCGTCGAGGGCGAGCACGTTGTTGCCGTCGTCCCATTGCTCGCGCTCGGCGGCATACGAGTCCCCGGCGGTCCACACGGTGTTGAGTTTGACGCCGACGGCTTCACTGACCGAGTCGACGAGCGACTTTCCGGTGGGGCGCAGGTCGAGACCGTCTGGGGCCGACTCATCCGGGCGCAGCACGAAGGTGACCGTTTCGGAGACGACCGGCCGATAGGCGGTGACGACGTCGTGGGAGCAGAACGTGAACACCGTGTCGAGGTGCATCGCCGAACGTTTGCGCGGCAGGGCGGCGATGAGGATCTGCTCGGCGGCCCCGGCGAGGAAGAGTTCCTGGGCCAGTTGCGAAATGGCCTGGTGGGAGGTGCGTTCGCTCATGCCGACGAGGAGCACGCCCTTCTTCAGCGGCATGACGTCGCCGCCCTCGATGCTCGTCTGGCCCTTTTCGAAGCCCTGGATCGGCATCCCGAGTTCGTCGTAGTCGCCGATCCAGATGGGGAAGTCGAAGGCAGTGAACCGGGGGTGGAACTTGTAGACCGCGGACGTGAGGAGGGTTTCCTGGCGGCGGGCCGACCAGTACATCGGGTTCTGCATCACCCCGTTGAAGACCCACGCGCTGGAGTCGCGGGAGAACTGGGTGTTGGGCAGCGGCGGGAGGATGAAACCGGGGTCGGCGAGATTGTCGCGCAGCGCGGCAAGGAAGGACCCGGCGGTCTCGGCGGGGACGTCGTCGTAGGTGACCCCGCCGATGAGGAACTCGGCGAGCTTTTCGGGGACCAGGCTTTCCATCCAGGCCCGGGTCTCGCCCATGAGACCCAGACCGACCCGGTGCGGGGAGATGCGCCGGTCGAGGATCCAGTCGCGGGCGTTGGGGTCGGCCACCACTTCGGCGAGGAGTTGGTGCAGTTCGAGGACCTCGATGTCGCGGTCGTGCATCTTCGCGGCGAAGTCGAAGTGGTCGCGCTTGGCTTGGGCGACCCAGAGGACGTCGTCGAAGAGGAGTTCGTCCATGTTGCCGGGGGTGAGGCGCTCGTGGGCCAGACCGGGGGAACAGACGAGGACCGTTCGCAGGCGGCCGGCCTCGCTCCACACACCGGGGGCGGGCAAGGCGGGGGTGATGGTGGCGTCGTGCGCCGAGTTCGAGGTGGTCACGATGACCACGTCCCTTCTGGGGTTGAGCGTGGGTGAGGTGCGGATCAGACGGAGATGTTGCCGCGGATGAGTTCGATGACGCCGTAGATCGCGGCGAGGGTGACGAGGGCGACGAAGATCAGGTCGCGGGTGGTGAAGACCTGCCGGCCCGCGGACTTCCGGGCGATGACGTAGAGGACGGTGCCCACCAGGTAGGCGATCGCCGCGACGAGGACGTAGGACAGGCCACCGGCGTAGACCAGCCAGAGGGCGTATGCCGTGGCCACGGCTCCCACGACGAGGTCCCGGATCGTGAACTCCCCACGGCCGGTGACGGCCAGGACGAGTGCGTAGAGCGCGGACCACAGGTAGGGCAGCAGGATGAGGGAACTGGCGAGCAGGATCAGGCCGGTGTAGGTCGAGGAGTTGAAATAGGTCCAGATGAGCATGGCCTGGACGCACAGGTTGGTCAGCCAGAGGGCGGCGGTGGGGCTACCGGCCTTGTTGACCTTGCCGAAGACCGCGGGCAGGTTGCCGTCGCCGGCGGGGACCCGCAGGATCTCGGCGCAGAGGAGCACCCAGGCGAGGAGGGCGCCGAGGACCGAGATGATCAAGCCGATGCCGACGAAGCTCGCGCCCCAGGGACCGACGATGTGCGCCAGGACTCCACCCATGGAGGGGTCGGCCAGGGCGGCGATCTCGGCTTGCGGCATGGCGCCATAGGCGAGCAAGTTGACCAGGAGGAGCAGGGCCAAGACGAGAGCGAAACCCATGACGGTCGCCTTGCCGACGTCCGAGCGTTTGGCGGCCCGCTGGCTGTAGATCGAGGCGCCCTCGACACCGATGAACACCCACACGGTGACGAGCATCATGTTCTTGATCTGGTCCATCGTGGTGCCGAGCGCAGCAGTGCCGCCATCAGACGCGGGGACTTCGGTCACCCGGCCCCAGAAGTCGGCGGTGAAGATGCCGGCCTTGAAGGCGACCGCGGCCATGATGACGAAGGCGACGATCGGGATGATCTTGGCCGCGGTGACGACGGCGTTGAGGAGCGAGGCGCTGTGCACTCCGCGCAGGACGAGGGCGTGCACGAGCCACAAGACGATCGAGGCCGCGATGATGGCGGCCGCGGTGTTGCCCTTGCCGAAGACGGGGAAGAAGTGGCCCAAGGTGGCGAAGAGCAGGACGAAGTAGCCGACGTTGCCGATCCAGGCGCTGATCCAGTAGCCCCAGGCCGAGGTGAAGCCGACGTAGTCACCGAATCCCGCACGGGCATAGCCGTAGACGCCGCCCTCGATACCGGGCCGGGCCACACTGAGGCGCTGGAACACCAGGGCCAGGGTGAGCATCCCGACGCCGGTAATCGTCCAGCCGATGAGGAGCGGGCCCGGCGCGGCGCTGAGCGCCATTTGGGAGGGCAGTCCGAAGATTCCACCCCCGATCATGGAACCGACGACGAGAGCGGTGAGTGCCGCTAGCGGCAACCCTCGCTCCTGGACCGACCGCGTGTCTGTAGACATCGCAGCACCACCTTCTGCGCACTGCATTGTGCAATATGCCCTGTTTGGGCGGGTTTGGGGATGCTATGAGTATACTCCTTGCGGTCGATAGGGCGCACATTGCCTTGCTCACTGGATCAGCGGGGCGAAGGTCGAGCGATGGCGGGCAGGAGCGGCAGCCGACTGATGGGGCCCCCACGCGCCGGTGGAGCGGTGGCACTCGATCCTGTCGGCCAGCGTCTCGACGCGGACTCCCACGCGCGGGTGGACGGCGGAGGCCCACGGCATACCGCGTCGTTGTGACGACGCCGGGTCGGGAGACAAGGGCCCGGACCCGAGGACCACGGCATACCGACCGAGGGGCCCCGCCCCCTGGGGCCGTCCGGCGCGGGTGGCGCCTAGCCGCGCGCGATGTGGAAGCGGTCGAGGACGGCGTCGCCGAAGTCGAGGTCGCGCCAGCGACCCGAGAAGCGCAGCAGCGCCAACCCGGTGGTGGGGAAGCCGTTGCCCATGGCCTCGTGGGCGGCGATGCTGCCCTGGCCGTCGGCAAGGAGGGAGGCCAGCGCGGGCAGACCCGGAGCATGGGCGATCACCATGACGACGTTGGCGTCTTCGTCGGCGTCGCGCACCACGTCGAGGATCGCCTCGGGCGAGGCGTTGTAGAGGCGCCGGTCGACATGGACATCGGCCTCGGCGCACCCGCCGGACCACACACCTTCGGCGGTCTGCTGGGTGCGGGTACTCGAGGAGCACAGCACCTCGTCGATGCCGACGCCGTGCTCGTGGAGCCACTGACCCGCCGCCTCGGCGTCGCGGACCCCGGCGTCGGTGAGTTCTCGCTCGAGGTCACCTGCCCCTCGCAGGTCGACGGCCTCGGCGTGCCGGAGGAGGACGAGGAGTCGATCTTCAGCAGCGGTGGTCATGTACCGATAGTGCTCCCACTGGGCCCGTGCCCGCCAGCCCTGAAGTGGCACCGCGTGATGCGGGCGACGGGTGGGCGGGTATCGGCGACTGGCGGTGGGAAAGGGGCACTTCGCACCCCGACTGTCGGGGTGCGAAGTGGACGGTGGGCGGTTTAGGCAGGAAAAGGGAGACGGGTGGGGTCAGGCGGACACCGGCGCCGGAGCCGGGGTGCGGATCAGGTGGTCGAAGGCCGACAGGGCCGCCGTGGCCCCGGAGCCGCTGGCGATGGTGATCTGCTTGTAGGGCACAGTCGTGCAGTCGCCGGCCGCGAACACCCCGGGGATGTTGGTGGCCCCGCGACCGTCGATGACGATCTCGCCGCGCGCGCTGACGTCGAGGACGCCCTTGACCCATTCCGCGTTGGGCAGCAGCCCGATCTGGACGAACACGCCGTCGAGGTCCATGGTCACGGCCTCGCCGCCCTCGCGCGGCTCGCACACCAACCCGGTGACCTTGGTGCCGTCCCCGATGACGGCCGTCGTGCGCCGGCCCAGCTCGACACTCGTGTTGGGCAGGCTGGTCAACTTGTCCTGGAGCACCTGGTCCGCGCGCATCTCGTCGAGGAACTCCACGACGGTCACATGCCCGACGATGCCCGCGAGGTCGATGGCGGCCTCGACCCCGGAGTTGCCACCGCCGATGACCGCGACCCGCTTGCCCTTGAAGAGCGGCCCGTCGCAATGCGGGCAGAACGTCACGCCCTTGTTGCGGTAGGCCTCCTCGCCCTCGCAGCCCATGGTGCGCCAACGGGCGCCGGTCGCGACGATGACGGTGCGGGCCTGGAGCGAGGCGCCGGAGGCCAGGGTCACCGTGTGGTAGCCGCCGGTCTGCGTCGCGGGCACGAGCGCGGCGGCCCGCTGCCCGATGATGACCTCGACGCCGTACTCACGGACGTGAGCCTCGAGGTCGGCGGCCATCCGCGGTCCTTCGGTATGCCGCACACTCGGGTAGTTCTCGATGCCGACCGTGTCGTTGAGTTGGCCACCGAAGCGCTCGGCGACGACAGCGGTGCGAATCCCCTTGCGCGCGGTGTAGATCGCCGCACTCGCCCCGGCCGGGCCGCCGCCGATGACGAGCACCTCGAAGGGCTCCATCGCGTCCACCTTGGCTGCGGCCTTGGCGTCGGCGCCCTCGTCGACCTTGCCGAGAATGTCGGCCAGACTCATCCGGCCCTGCCCGAACACGTCGCCGTTGAGGTAGACCGTCGGCACCGCCTGGATGCCGCGCTCGGCGACCTCGTCCTGGAACACTCCGCCCTCGATGGCGACGTGCGAGATGTGCTCGGGGTTGAGCACGCTCATGATGTTGAGAGCCTGGACGACATCGGGACAGTTCTGGCACGACAAGGACATGTAAGTCTCGAAGTGCAACGGCTTGCGCAGCCCACGCACCTGCTCGGCGATCTCGTCGTCGACCTTGGGCGGGTGGCCCCCGACGTGGAGCAGGGCGAGCACGAGCGAGGTGAACTCGTGGCCGAGCGGGATGCCGGCGAAGGTCACCTCGACGTTGGTGCCCGTCCGCACGATCCGGAACGATGGGCGCCGGGTCGCGGCGTCGGCGGCGTCGCTGCGCTCATGGGTGACCAGGTCGGACAGGCCGGCGATCTCGTCGAGCAGGTCGGCGAGCTCGTGCGACTTGGGCGAGTCGTCCAGGGCGCTGACCAGCGCAATCGGGTGGCGCAGGTTGGTCAGGTAGCTGCGCAGTTGGTCCGTCAGGGTCGCGTCGAGCATCGGGTGTCCTTTTCGGGCGCGGTCAGGGCGCGGTGAGGTATGCCGCGAGCGGCGGGCTCGCGGCATACCTCACCCTTCGCGAGGGAGAGATCGGCGAGTTGTCAGATCTTGCCGACGAGGTCGATCGAGGGCTTGAGGGTGGCGGCGCCCTCTTCCCACTTGGCCGGGCAGACCTCACCGGGGTGGTTGCGGACGTACTGGGCGGCCTTGACCTTGCGGACGAGTTCGGCGGCGTTGCGGCCGACGCCCTCGCAGGTGACCTCCATGACCTGGATGATGCCGTCGGGGTCGACGAGGAAGGTCGCGCGGTCGGCGAGACCCTGGCCTTCGCGCATGTTCTCGAAGTTGTTGGTGATGACGCCGGCCGGGTCGCCGAGCATGTAGTACTTGATCTTGCCGACCGTCTCGGAGTCCTTGTGCCAGGCGGCGTGGACGTGGTGGGTGTCGGTGGAGACCGAGTACACCTCGACGCCGAGCTTCTGGAGTTCCTCGTACTGGTCGGCGAGGTCACCGAGTTCGGTGGGGCAGACGAAGGTGAAGTCGGCGGGGTAGAAGAAGAAGATCGCCCACTTGCCGAGGACGTCCGACTCGCTGACCTCGACGTACTCGCCGTTGTGGAAGGCCTGAGTGGTGAACGGCTTGATGGGGGTGTTGATGAGGGACATGGGTGTCCGGCTCCCTTGCACTCGGTTTTTTGGAGTGATTCCAGATTAGCAGGTATGCCGCGGTGCCGCACCCCCCGGGTGCAGACCCAGTTGGTCGGTGTCGGCCCGGCGCCGGGAGGCGGCATATCGAGCGCGCCATCGTCACCGGCGTCCCCCGCGACCACCCTGGTGTCGTCGCGCTGGGCCCGAGCCCCTAGTGAGCCACGGAGCGTGCTTGGCTGAAGCCTGATGGTCGTCCCCACGACCACCACTCATCAGCCAAGCGGCCATCGGCCCTCCCAGCGCGCTCTGCTTCGGGTTACCGTGCAGCACGCGGGGTGATCACACCGAACCGGAGAGCCACCGAGCGCGGGGCCATCCTGCGGCTCGCTACCGTGCAGTACGTGGGGCGATCACACCACTTTTCGCAGGGAAGCCCGCACGAGGCGCGGCCCCGCCCCACGCCCCACGCCTCAGGGGCCACCTGCGCCCCGCAAGGACCTCACCCAGTTGTCGGGCGGCACGCGGCAGCCAGGTCGTCGACCGTGGCTCACTCCCTCGATGACCGCTGCTGGTGCAGGGACCACGCCAGTCCGAGGAGACACAGCGCGCACGAGACGATGGTCAAACACCGGCTCACCGCGGCCGTGCTGCCTCCGATATCCAGGTGGGGGTGGTCCGTCGCCCAGCGCCAGGTGGTCATGGCGTTGAAGAGGAGGTATGCCGGCACGGCGAGGGTGGCCAACAGCGCGAGGACCCCACCATGGCGGCGCAGGACGCCGAGCCCGGCTACGAGGGCCGAGAGGACATGCGCGATGACCAACCAGACAACGACATCCCAGATCAACGCCGCCCAATCGGTGCCCACGGCATACCCGGATGGTGGGTTTCCCAGAAGGTCGGGTGGAAGCGGCAAGTTCGTATAGACGCCGGCGTGAAAGTCGCTTGCGTAGTAGGCGAGGATGGCGGCGGTGTAGAACGCCGAGCCGCGCCCGAAACTCAAACGCCACGTCAGGGCCGACCACTGCACGAGCGCCCCGACCGCCAGCCAACCCCAGACGACACCGATGACCTTCGAGACATACACGGGAGCCGGGCCACCACCATGGTTGGCCCAGGAGTTCCACGCCCCGAAGGCCGCCCCACCGAGGACGAGTGCCATCAGGGTCCATCGAGTCGACGCGGACCCATGAGGACGGGTAGCGGCGACGGCCATGACTCGATTCTGGCCAACTTCCGCGCGCCGGGTGCTCAGGGACGGCCCTGAGTCACCCCTGAGCAAGGGCTACTGGGTGAGGCGCTCCAAGATCAGGGAGCGGGCCGCCGCCGCGTCGGCCTGGCCTTTCATCGCCTTCATCACCTGACCGATGAGGGCCCCGACCGCCTGGACCTTGCCCTCGCGAATCTTGGCGGCCACATCCGGGTTGGCGGCGATCACCTCGTCGACGGCCGCCTCGAGGGCGCCGCTGTCCCGGTTGAGTTGCAGGCCCCGGGCATCGGCCACCTGGGTCGGCGAACCTTCCCCGTCGAGCACGCCCTCCCACACCTGGCGAGCCATCGCGTCGTTGAGGCGCCCACCCGTGACCAAACCCTCCAACTCGACGACGAGCGCCGGGCCCACACCCAGCCCCACGGCATACGAGGAAACGTCCTGACCGGCGGCGTTGGCGCGCCGGGCGATCTCACCGGACCACCACTTGCGGGCGCCCGCCGGAGTCGCCCCGGCCGCCACGCTCTCCTCGATGAGGTCGAGGAGACCGGCGTTGAGGACGTCGCGCATCTCCAGGTCGCTGAACCCGTATGCCGTCTGCAGCCGTTTCCTGCGCTGGGCCGGCGGCTCGGGCAGGCTGGCCCGCAACTCCTCGACCCACTCCGGGGCGGGCGCGACCGGGACGAGGTCGGGCTCGGGGAAGTAGCGGTAATCCTCGGCGTCGGACTTCACGCGCCCCGCCGTCGTGATCCCGGTGTCCTCGTGCCAGTGCCGGGTCTCCTGCGTCACCGCTCCCCCGGCCGCCAGGATCGCGCCGTGACGGCACATCTCGTAGCGGACCGACCGCTCGACCGAGCGCAACGAGTTGACGTTCTTGGTCTCCGAGCGGGTTCCGAACTCCGCGACACCCTTGGGCATCAGCGACAGGTTGACGTCGCAGCGCATCGAGCCCTGCTCCATCTTGACGTCGGACACGCCGAGCGCCTTGACGAGGTCGCGCAGGGTGGCGACGTAGGCGCGCGCCACTTCGGGGGCCCGCTCCCCCGCCCCGACGATCGGCTTGGTGACGATCTCGATGAGGGGGATGCCGGCCCGGTTGTAGTCGACGAGCGAGTGCGTCGCCCCGTGGATGCGGCCCGTGGCACCGCCGACGTGGAGGGACTTGCCGGTGTCCTCCTCCATGTGCGCCCGCTCGATGTCGACCCGGAACGTCGAGCCGTCCTCCAACTCGACGTCGAGGTGGCCGTTGAAGGCGATCGGCTCGTCGTACTGGCTGGTCTGGAAGTTCTTGGGCATATCCGGGTAGAAGTAGTTCTTCCGGGCAAACCGGCACCACGATGCGATCTCGCAGTTGAGCGCCAGCCCGATCCGGATCGCCGACTCGATGCCGATGGCGTTGACGACGGGCAGCGCGCCGGGCAACCCCAGGCACACCGGACACACCTGGGTGTTGGGGTCGGCCCCGAAGGTCGTCGCACACCCGCAGAACATCTTGGTCGCCGTGCCGAGTTCGACGTGGACTTCCAGCCCCATCACCGGGTCGTATGCCGCGACGACCTCGTCGTAGGCCATGAGGGCTTCGCCCGTGCTCACCTGCGTCACGATCAGGCCTCCTTGGTCTCGGTCAGGGCCGGGATGCGGTGCAGGAGGGGCCCTCCCCAGGCGTGGTGGAGGCGCTGCTCCAAGGCCGAGCCCACGGCATACAGTCGCTCGTCCTTCATGGCCGGGGCGAGAATTTGGAAGCCCACCGGGAGCCCGTCCTCGCCGGCCAAACCGCAGGGAAGGGAGATCCCCGGCACACCGGCGAGGTTGGCCGGGATCGTGGCGATGTCCTGCATGTACATCGACAACGGGTCCGACAACTTGGCCCCCAACGGGAACGCGGTCGTCGGTGCGGTGGGCGAGACGAGCACGTCGGCCTGCTCGAAGGCAGCGGCGAAATCGGCGGCGATGAGACTGCGGACCTTCTGCGCCGAGCCGTAGTAGGCGTCGTAGTAGCCCGAACTCAGGGCGTAGGTGCCCAAGATGATGCGGCGCTTGACCTCGTCGCCGAAGCCCGCGTCACGGGTGGCCGCCATGACCTGCTCGGCGCTCGGGTCGTCGATGCCCTCGGGGAAGACCCGTAGCCCGTAGCGCATGGCGTCGAACTTGGCCAGGTTGCTGCTCACCTCGCTCGGCATGACGAGGTAATAGGCGGCCAGGGCATAGACGAAGGAGGGGCAGGACACCTCGACGACCTGGGCGCCGGCATCGACGAGGTGCGCCAGGGATGAATCGAAGCGTTCGCGCACCCCGAGTTGGAATCCGTCGCCGGTCAATTCGGTGATGATGCCGATCCGCATCCCGGAGACATCGGCATTCCGGGCCGCCTCGACGACCGCCGGAACGGGCCCTGCCAGCGATGTCGAATCCATCGGGTCGTGGCCACCGATGACGCTGTGCAACAAGGCTGCATCAAGGACCGAACGGGTGCAGGGACCGGCCTGGTCGAGGGAGGAAGCCATGGCGATGAGGCCGTAGCGCGACACGCCACCATAGGTCGGTTTGACCCCGACGGTGCCGGTGACGGCCGCGGGCTGACGGATCGATCCGCCGGTGTCCGTGCCGATCGCCAGTGGGGCTTCGAAGGCCGCGAGCGCCGCCGCCGATCCGCCGCCCGAACCGCCCGGAATCCGGGTCAGGTCCCACGGGTTGCGCGTCGGGCCGTACGCCGAGTGCTCCGTGGAGGAGCCCATGGCGAATTCGTCCATGTTGGTCTTGCCGAGGATGGGCATCCCGGCGTTCTTCAGCCGGGTGACGAGGGTGGCGTCATAGGGCGGCACCCAGCCGCGCAGAATCGCGCTGCCGGCCGTGGTCGGCAGCCCGCGAGTGACGACGACGTCTTTGACGGCAATCGGCACCCCGGCGAGGACATGGACATCGTCGCCGGCGGCCCGGAGCTTGTCGACCTCGGCGGCCGAGCGCAGCGCCCCCTCGGCGTCGACATGGAGGAAGGCGTGGACCTGGTCATCGACGGCGGCGATGCGATCGAGATGGGCTTGGGTGATCTCGACCGCGGAAGCCTCGCCGGTGGCCAGAATGCTAGCCAGTTCGGCGGCACTGGTACGAATCAGGGTGGACATCAGGGTGTCAGTCCTTGAGTGGGGTCGGCGGTGAGGTACCGGGGCGGTCAGTCTTGGTCGAGGATGCGCGGCACGGAGAAGCGCTGTTCGTCGACTTCGGGGGCTCCCGAGAGCGCCTCCTGCGGGGTTAGGGAGGGCCGGACCTCGTCGAGCCGGGTGACGTTCACCAGGGGCAGCGGATGCGACATTGCCGTCATCCCCTCCGTAGGGGCCTGTTGCACGGTGGCCACCGACGTCAGGATGACGCCGAGTTCACCAACCATGCGGTCCAACTCGGCGTCCGAGAGATCGATGCGGGCGAGGTGCGCCAAATGGTCGACATCGGCCCGAGTCAGGTCTGCCATGGCGCCAGTCTAGGTGTAGGCGCCTCCCAAGCCCGGCGAAGTCAGGCCACAGCAGACCCACGGGGAAGTCAGGCGATCGACACAGCCGCTCTCGCTTGGCTGTCTTCATGACACCCACCACCACTTCCTGGAGGAGTTTGTTATGAGCCCTACCGCATTCCTGCCGCTCGTTGGGCCCGGGAGCAATTGGCGGGTCCGGATCGCGCCGCCCGTCGCGACAGCCTCAATGCCTCAGCAACGCCCGAACAACCCCACGGAGCAACTCGGGGCGCGGTTGCGGGTCGTGAGCGAGGCATTCGGTCTGGCCCGGCGAGTCGTGCGCGGCGAACTCATGCTCTTCCCGTCGTAGCCTGCGCCATGCCCGAGGCCACACGGTGGCGCGCGCCACGACGAGCGCCTCGGGCGGTCAGCGGTGACGTAGCGTCGCTCGCATGCGTGTGCTCCACCTTTCCGACACCCATCTGCATGCGCCAGAGTCCACGACTCACCACCCGGAGATCGACGCGGCGGGGCGCTTGGACACCGTTGTGGCCGCCGCGGGGGACGCCGGCCCCGTGGACGCCATCGCTCTGACGGGGGACATCTGCGACGACGGGTCTCGGGTCGGGGCCCAGGCCGTCCACGATCGGCTCACCGCGGCATACCCCAATGTGCCGATCGTTGCGGTGCCGGGCAATCACGACCGGACCGCGGTGGTCACCTCGGTGTTCGGTATGCCGCCCGCTCGGCTGGGTGCCTGGCGAGTCGTCACGGCCGCGACCAACTCGTGGGGTCGGATCGAGGGGTCGGCGAAACCTGTCGTGGCTGCGCTGGACGCCGTCGGAGCGGTCCCGACAGAGCCACTGCTGCTCCTTATGCATCATCCGCTGCGGTCGCGAAGCACGCACGAGTGGTTCGTGTTGCGTCACGGCCCGGCCCTGGCGGATCGCTTGGCCGCGCTGGCGGGGCCGGTCGTCATCCTGAGTGGGCACACGCACGAGGCGTTCGTGGCTCACGAAGGGTCGGTGTGGCATGTGGGCGCACCGTCGACGTACTACGCGATCAGCCACGACGGTCCCAACTGGACGTTCGCGCCCCACGGAGCGGGCGCTCAGGTGCTCGACCTCGACCCGGCCGGCGGGGTAACGATCACCCCGATCCGGGCCTGAGTTCGCCGCGAACCTCACCGCAGAATCGCGGCGGTTGTCTCGTCCGTGAGCAGGTCGGGACGGGCCACGACCCACCGCCGCAAGACGTCGATGACGTCGGCCCAGCCGGGTCCTTCGGTGATGATGATGGGGTTGCCGTCACCCGCGCTGATGAGGGCCTGCGCGGTGAGCCGGGTCCGCGAACCCTGGGGTGCCGGATCCCCTGGACCCCGGCCACTCCCCACCGTGGTGCGTTGCCCCGGCAGCACCTGGATTCGCGTGACGTCCGTGAGGGCGATGGCACGCAGGGTATGCCGCCCGCGCTGTTCCTTGACTCCGTTGTCGTCGAGAACGACGTAAGGCTCACGCCCGAGGAGTTGCCAGGTGGCATACCACGTGAGGAAGACCGCACCGAGGAAGACGAGGGCAACGAAGGCATACCCCACGATGATCCCGAACCACGAGTTATCAGGCTTCGTGCCCGTCCGAACGGCCACGAAGACGAAAGCCCAGGCGATCGCGGCGAAGGCGTACCCCACGATGGCGAGCCCGAGGCGGCGAATGAGCGGTGCGTGGGTGCTGGCCGATGCGACCCCCATGTCAGGCCCCCACACCCAGCGTCCGACCCGGGCCCAGCCACAACCAACTCGCCAGGGCGATGCCCAATGCCGCGAGCGCCGTCACGAACCCCCACCGCGCCACGAGCCTGCTGCGTCGACCCGGATGGGTCAGCGCCAACCCCCTGGTTCGCCGACCCCTAACGAGCAGTGGATAGGCACCGTCGGGCCTGCGGAGGAAAGGAACCCACGGGTCGCGCGTTCGCACCGCGCTCACGACTGCCTGGGCCCACAACGCGGCCGGCGCGAGCAGACCAATTGAGAGCACGATGAGGACTACGACGAGCACCCCCTCAGCCTAGAGGTCCGTAGGCGATACCGCCTGGACACGGCCCATGGGGAGTGCTCCCCATGGGCCGTCGGGTCGGATCCGTGGCACAGTGAACCCGTTGGGCGCACCAACCATGAGTGGAAAGCCAGGAAGGGGCACGCCATGCCGGGCACGTTCACCGTCGATACCGATCACTTGCGTCATCAAGCCGGCGAAATGGACTCGCTAGCGTCGTCCGTCGACGCGTGCCGCGGCGCGTTGACTACAGCGGTCAGTACTGACGCCTTCGGGATCATCTGCCGGTTCTTGGCCGGACCGGTGAACCAGGCTGGCCCACACGCGGTGGCCGGCATCGACGGCCTCTCCGAGGCGCTCAAGTGGGTCTCCGGAGGCATGACCAGCATGGCTGCCACCTACGACCTCAACGACTTGCTGGCCCAATTCACGATCGGGAAGGCCGGTGCGGGCCGATGAGCGACCTGACGGCCACCCCGGAGGCCACCCCCCTCTTCGCCGGCGCAGGTCTCGCCGACGACCTGCAGCAAATGGCTGGTGACCTGCAGAACCAAAACTGGCTCGCGGCTGGGTTGATGACCATCCCCACCGGCCTGGACCTGCTCGCCACCGCCGCTGACCCGCTCGGGGCCCTCATCGCGGCCGGCCTCGGCTGGTTGCAGGAACACTTCAAGCCGCCGAAGCAATGGCTCGACCAATTGGCCGGAGACCCGGCACAGGTCAATGCCAACGCCGAGACGTGCCACAACGTCGCGCGCGAGATCAGACGCCTGTCGGCCGAGGTGGTCAGGTCGGCCAAGGAACTCGCGCAGACGATGAGCGGGGACGCCCACGACGCCGCCGTCGCCGCGATCGAGAACATCGCTACCGCCATGGCAGCGATCGCCAACTCTCATGACGGACTGGGAACGTCTTTGACCGGGGCCGCGTCCGTGGTCACCATCGTTCGCGGCCTGGTGCGGGATGCCATCTCCCAGATCGTGGCCTCCATCTTGAGTTATGTGGCCGAGTTGGCCGTCTCCCTAGGGTTGGCAACGCCATGGGTCATCTCCCAAGCCAGCTCAAAGGTCGCCGCCTGGACCGCGAAACTCGGAGGCAAACTCAAGGCCCTGATCGAGTCCCACAGCATGCTCAAGGCCCTCCTCGAACGTGTCGGCTCGGTGTGGACCCACCTGGAGCAGACCGGGAAAGCTCTGCATGGTGAAATGCTCACGCGCAGCGGTTTCGCCCCGGGCGTGGACATGCACATCCTGCCCGCGCAGGACATGACCGAGTTGCTCGGTCGACTGAGCCACAACGCCGGACCCCTTGCGCGTCAATCCTTGAAGGACTTCTTCTTGAAGATGGCCATCGAGCATCCGCACATACTCGTGATCGATAGCACGGGCGGCGCGCACAACAGCGTCCTCCACGACACCCCGCACCCCGAATCATGACCACCGACCCGCTGCCCGACCCGTTCGGCACGCCGGAGGGGGCCCTGGCCGCCATTGAGGACGACATCGCGGGCGCCGAGGAGCGTGCCCGCCTCGCCCACGACTGGGCCAGCCAGATGATGTCCCTGAGCGCCGAGGGACGCGCTGTTCGCGGCCAGGTTCGCGTCCGCGTCAACATCGATGGGCTGATCACCGGCCTGTCCATCAGCGACGAAGTGGCCAGCCATGGGGGCCGGCAGGTCCGCACCGCCGTCCTCACTGCCCTCAAGGATGCGATGAGCCGGTTGCGGGCCACCTCGGAAGACCTGACGGCGCGTCAGTTTCCCGGCATGGATGCCACCCAGTCGGCAGTCAACGCTGAACTCAGCGTGACCCTTCGATCCCCCGACCTCGACCCGGACGACCAATCCGGCCCGCGGCAAAACCCGGGAGGCACCTGGTGACAACCTCCGACGATCTCGACTTCGGAGCCGGCCCCGACGAACGTGGACTCGCCGCCCTCCTCGAGCAGGCGCAGCGAGTGTTTGAGTGGCGGGCTTCGATCGACTCCTTGACAGCCTCGGCGGCCCACGAGGGTGTGTCCGTCGTCGTCGCTTCTCAAGGAACTTTGGAACAACTCGACATCGACGACGAGGCCTGCGCTGGTGGCGGGGCCGCCGTCACGGACAGGCTGCTGAGAGCCCTGGCCGCTGCCCAGGCGAACCTCGCCACCGCTATCAGGGCCTCGGGGGCCTCGACCTTCGGCCCCGATTCACCGCAGGTACGCACCATTGGGCGCGCCCTCGAACAGCGCGTCGGCGCTGCCGTGGCCCTGCCACCCGACCCGTCCGTGGAGCGCTGACCGGCTCGGTCCCCCCACGGCCCGGCTCAGGGGGCGCCGGTCTCCAACAGGCGCACGAAAGCAGCCTCGTCGAGGATGGGCAGCCCCAACTCGCGCGCCTTGGTCTCCTTCGAGCCCGCGCCGGGCCCCACGACGACGAAGTCGGTGTTCTTCGACACCGACCCGGCTGCCTTGCCGCCTCGCGCCAGGATGGCCTCCTTGGCCGAGTCGCGGGTGAAGCCCTCCAATGAGCCGGTGACGACGACGGTGCGACCGGCCAGCGTCGGCTCGATCGTCTCGTCCCGGGCATCGACCATGGCGACCCCGTCGGCGGCCCACTGCTCGACGATGTCGAGGTGCCAGGCGTTGTCGGGGCGGTCGAACCAGTCACGGACCGACTCGGCAATGACACTGCCCACCCCATCGACGGCCGCCAAATCCTCGGCACTTGCTGCCCGGATGGCCGCCATCGACCCGAAATGCTGGGCGAGCGCCCGGGCCGCCGTCGGGCCCACGTGGCGGATGGACAAGGCGACCAGGACCCGCCACAGCGGACGCGACCGGGCCTGCGCCAGGTTGGCCACCAACTTCTCGCCGTTGGCCGAGAGCACCCGGTCGTCGACGACCGACTCGGCCGGGTCGTTGGCCTTCGCGGCGCGGGTGTAGAGCGGCACCCGGATCAGGTCGGCGGCGGTCAACCCGAACAGCCACGCCTCGCTCGGTTCCTCCCCCCGGGTCAGCACCCCCGAATCCAGCAGCGCGATCGCGCCCTCCCAGCCCAACGCCTCGATATCGAAGGCGCCCCGCGAGGCGAGCCCGAACAGTCGCTCCCGCAACTGGCTCGGGCACGACCGTGCGTTGGGGCAGCGAATATCCTTGTCCCCCAACTTCTCCGGCGCGAGCTGCGACCCACACGACGGGCAGTGCGTGGGCATCACGAACTCGCGCTCGCTGCCATCGCGGGCCGCGACCACCGGGCCAAGCACCTCGGGAATGACATCGCCGGCCTTGCGCAACACGACGACATCGCCGATGAGCACCCCCTTGCGGCGCACCTCGTCGGCGTTGTGCAAGGTGGCCTGGCTGACGGTGGACCCGGCGACGACGACCGGCTCCATCACGGCATACGGGGTCACTCTCCCGGTGCGCCCGACGTTGACCTCGATCGAGAGCAGGCGAGTGTTGACCTCCTCGGGCGGGTACTTGAACGCAATGGCCCACCGCGGCGCCCGCGAGGTGGCGCCGAGCGCGCGCTGCACCGCAATCTGGTCGACCTTGACGACGACACCGTCGATCTCGTGCTCGGTGTCGTGGCGATGCTCGCCGGTGTGGGTGATGAAGGCGAGCACCTCCGTGATCGACCCGACGACCCGGGCCCGGTCGGACACCGGCAACCCCCAGGCGCGCAACTGCTCGTAGGCTCCGCTCAGGGTCTCGAACTCGATGCCGCTGCGCGCCCCCACCCCGTGGACGAGCAGGTGGAGGTCGCGGCTGGCGGTGACCCGCGGGTCCTTCTGCCGCAGCGACCCGGCGGCGGTGTTGCGGGGGTTGGCGAACGGCGCCTTGCCCGCCTCGACGAGCGCGGCGTTGAGGTCGGCGAAACTCGCGAGTGGGAAATAGACCTCCCCGCGGATCTCGATGAGGTCCGGCACGCCGGTGCCGACCAGCCGCTCGGGGACGCCGGCAATCGTCTTGACGTTGAGGGTGACGTCCTCCCCCGTGCGGCCGTCACCCCGGGTCAGCGCGCGGGTCAGGCGCCCGTTTTCGTAGAGCAGGTTGACGGCCAAGCCGTCGATCTTGAGTTCGCAGAGATAGTCGTATGCCGCGCCGCCGACCTCCCGCTCCACCCGCGCGGCCCAGGCGCGCATCTCTTCTTCGGAAAAGGCGTTGTCGAGACTGAGCATCCGCTCGAGGTGATCGACCGCCTCGAACCCAGTGGCGAACACCGCGCCCCCGACCTGCTGGGTGGGACTCTCGGGGGTCCGCAGACTCGGGAACTCCTCTTCGAGGGCAAGCAGGCGGCGGATGAGGGCGTCGTACTCCCCGTCGCTGATCGTCGGCGCATCCTTGACGTGGTAGGCGAACTGCGCCGCGCTCGCCTGCTCGGCAAGGTCGGTCCACTCGTGGCGGCGGGCGTCGGGCACGTCGGTCTCGGTCACCCGGACATCCTGCCGCACCCCACCGACAGCGCGACACGCCCAATCGTGAACCCGAGCGCTATTACGCATTCTGCAGTAGTGTGTGCCGCACAGGACCAGGAGGCAGGGATGGACCAGCAATTGCACCCGTCGGCAGCGGATTTCCTCGCGGCCCACGACGGCAACCTCGACGCCGCGATCGCGGCCCTGCGCGCGGCGGCCGCCACGACCGAACCAGCGGGCGGCCAGCCGACGATCGAAACGGCCCCGCGGCATACCCGACCGGCACGACCGCGCTCCGGGACCCCCATCGTCGAGGTGAGCGACCTCCGCAAGACGTACAAGGTGGGCAAACAGCGGGTCCAAGCCCTCGACGGGGTGTCGCTGACCATCGACACCGGTGAATTCGTCGCCCTCGTCGGTGCGAGCGGGAGCGGCAAATCGACCCTCCTCCAGCTCATCGGCGGCCTCGACAAGCCCAGCGAGGGCCGCGTCGTCGTCGACGGCGCCGACCTCGGCCGGATGCGCGACGGGCGGCTCTCAACCTTCCGCAACACCACGATCGGGTTCGTCTTCCAGTTCTTCTATCTCCAGCCCTTCCTGCAGTTGGTGACCAACACCGAGGTGCCCGGGATGTTCGCCCACACCAAGCGCGGCCCACGCCATGCCCGCGCCCTCGACCTCATCGAAGAGGTTGGCCTGTCCGACCGGGCCACCCACCGGCCCCGGGAGATGAGCGGTGGGCAGATGCAGCGCGCCGCCATCGCCCGGGCCCTGCTCAACACTCCCAAACTCCTCCTCGCCGACGAACCGACCGGCAACCTCGACAGCGCCGCGGGCGCCGCGATCCTCGACCTCTTCGAGCAGATCCGGGAGGAATCGGGCACGACCGTCGTCATGGTCACCCACGACGAGGACATGGCGGCGCGGGCCGACCGGGTGGTGCGATTGCGCGATGGCCGGATCGTCGCCGATGGAGCGGAGGTCGTCGCATGATCGGGCCCCGCGACACGATCACCTTGGCGCGCACCAAGATCCGCTCCAAGCGGGTCCGTTTGCTCATCACCACCATCGTCTCGGCCCTGGTCTTCGGGGTGATGGCCGGAGTGACGGTGCTGTTCACCGGGGTGAACCACAGCATCAAGGACTTCACCCGCCAGAACTTCGAGGGTCAGTTCCTCATCCAGGGCATTCCCAACCCGATCAACCACTCGGCAAGCGGTGCGGACATCTACGATCCCGCTGTCATCGCCGCCGTCCAGGAACTCAACACGGCATACCTCGCCGAACGCAAGGCGGCCGCCAAGACCTACGGCATCACCGACTACGACCCGCGCACCGAGGCGCCGGCCGTCGTCGAGGACAACAGCCCCAACGTGCCCGCGGAGTTCCGCAAGTCCGTGAACACCCTCTCGGTGGCCTACCAGCG
Organism: Actinomycetes bacterium; assembly: GCA_029778715.1. Classification (GTDB taxonomy): domain Bacteria; phylum Actinomycetota; class Actinomycetes; order Actinomycetales; family Dermatophilaceae; genus Phycicoccus_A. The sequence continues at coordinate 72,292 of JAKOPT010000089.1, forward strand.
CTACCTGGCCGGCAAGGCCAAGGAGAACTCCTCCGCCACACCGACTCTGGACACCTTCACCGGCCTGGTCAAGCCGCGAGGGGCCACCCACATCTACGCCCCGCGCAGCCTCGCCCACCTCCAGTTCCATCTGCTCGCCGGCGGCAAGGAAGACCTCAACCAGCCCGCCCCCGCGACCCAGACGAGCAGTTCCGGTAGGTCCTCCGACATCGCCGGCGGCAACTACACCATCGTCGATGAGGCGCTCGTCGCCAAGTTCGTCGTAGGAGCCAACCTGGCCCGGACGCCGGCACGCGGCATACCGGTCCTCATCACGGCCGACGACGCCCTGGCGACCTTCACGACCTTGAACCTGCCCAAGCGGCCAGCGGACTCCGGCGACCAGGTCGGCTGGTTCACCGACCTGCGCACCAAGGTCAACGGCCAGACATTCCTCACCTGCTATCGCAACGACGCCGAGCAGACGCGGGTCAGCCAGGCGCGCCAGCAGGCCAACGAGATGGCCGCCAACAAGAACAACCGCGACTACGTCAAGCCGTCGCTGATCCTCGCCCTCCCCACCACCCCGTGCGGCATGGTGACCGTCGCCTCGGACACCCGGACCGCCGCGGAGCGCAGGGCCGAGGAGAACCGGCAGGCGTTCGAGAACCAATTCACACCGGCGCAGGCCCCACTCGCCGAGGCGGTGACTTTCCAGGTCGTCGGGCTGCTGCCCTCCCCCTCCCCCAACTCCACGGGGGTCGATGCCATCCTTACCTCGATGGTGGGGGTCGACTATGGCCTCGGTGCGATCATCCCGGCCGACTCGCTCAAGGCGCTGCCCGCCGAGTTGCGGCACGACGCGTTGTTGTCCACGGCGCCGACTGCCTCGCCCGGTGGTGTCCCGCCCGAGATGGACCGCAGGTATCTGGCGGCCTTCGACAACGTCGAGGCGGCGCGCCGGGTCGTCGACACCTACTCCTGCTACACCTGGCGCCCCGAATGCGAGAGCGCCCCCTTCCAGATCATGACCTACGGTTCGAACTACCTGGCCGTCGACGACATCATGACGCACGCTCGGCCGGTGCTCCTGGTGCTGTTCGGCATCGCCTTCGGGATCGCGACCATCATCATCTGGGCCATGATGGGGCGCGTCATCGCCGATTCGCGCCGGGAGACCGCGGTGTTCCGCGCGATCGGCGCCAAGCGCTCCGACATCGTGGCCGTCTATCTCACTTACTCGCTATGGGTTGCGGTGCGGATCGTCGTCATTGCTGCCGTGATCGCCGGCGGCATCGCGGTACTCATCGAGGTCTTGTATGCCGCCCGCGCCACGCACGTCGCGCAACTCGCGTTTGCCGTGTTCACCCCGCAGCCGCGGTTCTCATTCGTCGGGTTGACCAGCCCGGTGCTCGCCGTCATCTTCGGCGGCATCGTCGTCATGTCCCTCGTGGCGATCGCCCCGCCGTTGCTGCGCAACATCCGCCGCAACCCGATCAAGGACATGCGCGACGAGTAAACTCGCCCCCGATTCTACCGTCCAAGGGTAGAATCGGGGCATGCCGACGCTCAACATCAAGGACCCCCAGGTGCACGCCATGGCGCACGAACTGGCCCGGCTGCGGCATACGACCGCCACCGGAGCGGTCCGCGACGCGCTCCGGGATGCCCTCGTCCACGAACAGCGGCGAAGCCGCGAGGGGATGGCGCAAGCCCTCCTTGAGATTGGCCGGCGGAGTGCCGCCAAACCCGAGCCCTTCCTCACCGACGACGATCTCTACGACGAGATGGGGCTGCCCAAGTGATCCTCGAGACCTCGGCGATCGTCGCTATCCTGCGCGACGAGCCCGAGGCGGCCGATTTCACGCAAGCCATTGAGGACGCAGACTCGGTATCGGTCTCAGCCGCGACGGTGGTCGAGGCCCACCTAGTGCTCGGCCATGCCCGACGAACCGATCTGGACGCCTTGCTGGCGAGATCCTTCGCCAGGGTTCACCCCGTCACCGCGGACCATGCCGAACACGCGCGCCGCGCGCACGACCGGTATGGCCGCGGTTCGGGATCACGGGCGCGACTCAACTTCGGCGATTGCTTCTCCTACGCCCTGGCCAAGGCCACCGGCGAGCCACTCCTCTTCAAGGGCGACGACTTCGGGCACACGGACATCACCCCGGCCCGCTGAACCGGTACCGCGACCGGGTCCACCCCCCTCGGACGTGACCGAACGGACCTAGCCAAGCGCGCGGCATACCGGTTGGATGGGGGCGAGGACATCACACCCACGCCCGCCCCACGGAGGCTCCCCCATGACCAACCTGGCGACCCTGCTCACCAACGCCTCGGCGACCGCCGGGGACCATGCCGCAATCCGGATCAGCGGGCAGGCCCTGACCTACCGGCAACTCCACGGCCTGGCCGCTCAAGTGGCCGGTTCACTGCGCGCGGCCGGCGTCGAACCCGGCGACCGGGTGGCGCTCATCCTGCCCAACGTGCCCGCCTACCCGGTGACCTTCTGGGGTGCGCTGCTGGCCGGGGCGACGGTCGTCCCGATGAACCCGCTGCTCAAGCGCGGCGAGATCGAGTATTTCTTCGGCGACAGCGGCGCCAAGGTTGCCTTCGTCTGGCCCGACTTCGTCGGCGAAGCCCAGGCGGGCGCGGCGTCCACCGGCACCCAGGTCATCCCCTGCACCCCCCTCGGCCCGGTCGAGGGTGCGCTGCCGAGCGGCACCCCCCTCGCCGAACCCACTCCGCGCGAGGACCAGGACACCGCCGTCATCCTCTACACCAGCGGCACGACCGGCCGGCCCAAGGGCGCCGAACTCACCAACGCCAACCTGCGCCTCAACGCGCAGCGCTCCAGTTCGGCGATCCTCGAGATCCACCCCGAGGACGTCTTGCTCGGGGCGCTCCCCCTCTTCCACGTCTTCGGCCTCACCGTCGGGCTGCTCGCGGCCACGAACGTCGGTGCCTCGCTGGCGATCATTCCCCGCTTCGATCCCGCGGTGGCCATCGAGACGATCAACACCGAGAAGGTCTCGCTCTTCCTCGGGGTCCCGACGATGTATGCCGCGATCCTCCACCACCCCGACGCCGCCACCATGGACTCCTCGTCGCTGCGCGCCTGCGCCAGTGGCGGATCCGCGATGCCGCTGGAGGTCATGCGGGCCTTCGAGGAGAAGTTCGGCTGCATCATCATGGAGGGCTACGGGCTGTCCGAGACGAGCCCGGTCGCGAGTTTCAACCTGCCCGACCGGCCGCGCAAACCCGGCACCATCGGTGTGTCGATCCCCGGCTGCGAGATGCGCTGCGTCGACCTCGAGGGCAACGAGGTGCCCGTCGGTGAGGTCGGCGAAATCGCCATCCGTGGCGACAACGTCATGAAGGGCTACTGGCGCAAGCCGGAGGCGACCGCCGAGGCCATCCCGGACGGCTGGTTCCGCACCGGTGACCTCGCGACCATGGACGACGAGGGCTACTTCACCATCGTCGACCGCAAGAAGGACCTCATCCTGCGCGGTGGCATGAACGTCTATCCGCGCGAGGTCGAGGAACTCCTCTACACCCACCCCGACGTGCTCGAAGCCGCCGTCGTCGGCATTCCCGACGAGTTGCTCGGCGAGCAGATCGGGGCCGCGGTCGCGCTGCGCCCCGGCTCGACCACCACCCCGGAGGACCTCATCGAATGGTCCAAGGAGCGGATCGCCGCCTACAAGTACCCCCGGTCGGTGTGGATCGTCAACGAGTTGCCGAAGGGCCCGACGGGGAAGATCCTGCGCCGCGAGGTCCACGCCCCGAGCGATTGATGACGACGGCGCAACTGAGCACGATCGCAAAACCGGCCAGTTGCGCCACGCCGAGGCGTTCGCCGAGGACGAGCACGCCGAGGAGGACGGACACGACGGGGATCAGGTAGGTCACCGTCGTGCTCACCACCGCGCCCACGGCCCGGGCCACGTCGTATTGGAGCATGTAGGCCAGTCCGGTGCCCACGAACCCGAGGATCGCCACGCAGGTGAGCGCCAGCCAGATCGGGTATGCCGCGTGCCGCCCGTCGCCGACCGCGGTCCCGGCGTGCGTGGCGAGCGAGAACGGTGTCGCCACGGTGTCGCGGTGCAGCCCCCACCAGGTGAGCCATCCGGGCAGGGCCAAGACGGCACCACAGAGCAGCAGGGCGGTCGGTTGGGACAGGCCGCCGAGGTCGGCGTCGGCGAGGAAGCGCCGGTTCCAGGTCCACCCCACGCCGTAGCAGGCACCGGAGAGCACGACGATGAGGAAGCCCAGCGGGTCGGGGCGGCCGCCGGCGTTCCATGGTTCGGCGATGACGATGACCCCGAGGAAGCCGAGGCCGACGGCGGCGAGGGCGGCGGGCCGGAGCCGTTGCGCGGGCAGCAGCACCAGCGCGGCGAGGACCGCGCTGATCGGGGTGGTCGCGTTGCCGATGCCCGCGAGCGCCGACGCCACCCGGGTTTCGCCGATGACGAACCCGGTGAAGGGCAGCACGGTCAGCCACAGGCTGCAGAAGGCGAGGTGCGCCCAGACTCGCCGGTCGCGGGGCAGCCGGGTCCCGGTGAGGCGCGCGAGCAGGGCGAGGATCACGGCGCCACTGAAGATCCGGAAGGTCGCGATCTGGATCGGGTCGAGCGCGGAGAGCCCGACCTTCATGAAGAGGAAACTGCTCCCCCAGATGAGCGCGAGCAGGACGAACTTGACCTGCCAGGGCAGGCGGGGCGTGTGCGTCATCGCTCCTGACTCTCGGCGAGTTCGCGGGCGACGTCGAGGGCGATGCGGTGCGCGGTGATGGCCTCGCTCGCGGCGAGCCCGGCCAGCCCGCAGGTCGGGGTCACGGTCACTTCGGCCAGCCACTCCGGTCCCAGCCCGGCGCGTTCGAGGGCCCGGCGGATGCCGTCCGCCACCGCCTGGACCCGCAGCGCGCCCGCCGCGCCGAGAGCGGTCGGCAGGCACCCGGCATACAGGGCGATGCCGGCTTCGAGGGTGAGGGCCACCGATTCCCAGCGGGCCGGGGAGGCGTCGGTGACGTCGATCGAGACCGCGCCGGGGGCGAGGGCACGCAGCAACGGGAGGGGGGCGCGGGGGTGGCAGCAGTGGATCACCGTCGGGCCGCTGGTCGCGGCGAGGACCTCGCGCAACCCGGCGGCAACGACCTGGCGGTCGACGGCGCGGACCTTGCCGAAGCCGGACGCGGTGGGCAGCGTGCCTTCGAGGACGGCGGGCAGCGAGGGTTCGTCGAGTTGGAGGGTGATGTCGGCGCCGGGGACGAGGCGGCGGAGATCGGCGAGGTGGCGGCGGATGCCTTCGGCGAGGGATTGGACGATCTCACGGGCGGCGCCGTCGTCGGTGACGGCGCGTTCGCCCCGGTGGAGTTCGACCGAGGCGGCCAAGGTCCACGGGCCGGCGACCTGGGCCTTGAGCGGGCCGGCATACCCGTCGTAGGCCGCGGCGAGTTCGTCGAGGTCCTCGGTCCAGAAGGAGGCGGTGCGGCGGGCGTCCCGCCCAGGGCGGTCGGTGAAGCGCCAGCCGCTCGGTTGAAGGTCGACGGGCAGTTCGACGAGGAGGCCGGCGGCGCGCCCGATGAGGTCCGCGCCGGGACCGCGGGCGGGGGTTTCGGGCACGTAGGGCAGCCCGAGGGCGTCGGCGTCGAGCATGAGGTCGCGCACGGTGACGATCGCCTCGCGCGCACTCGTGCCGGGAAAGGAGCCAAGGCCGGTCGCGCGTGTCACCGGGTCATTGTGTCCGATGTCGTCCATGCCTCACCTCCACCGCCACCATCGCGAACAACGGGCCAGCCGCCGATCAGCCTGCCGCCCGTCCGCCCGGCCGCCCGTTCACAATCGACCAATAGGTGGATTGTTTACACCGAGGTCGTCAGGGACGTTGACGGCCGGTACAGCCATCCGTTCACAACCCACCAATTGGTCGATTGTTTACACCGAGGTCGTCAGGGACGTTGACGGCCGGTACAGCCATCCGTTCACAACCCACCAATAGGTCGATTGTTTACACCGGGCCGGGCCCGGCGTCGCTCAGAGCCGGCGCTGGGTATGCCGCGACGAGGGCGTTCACGGAGGCCGGCACCGGGCCGAGTGCCCACGGCGCGGGCTGCGGGGATCCCGCGGTCACGGCCAGGGGCACCACCCCGCACCAGGCGGCGTGCTCTTCGTCGGGCTCACCGGGTGGGCCCACGCGCTCCTTGTAGAGCCACGACCCGTCCTCGATCGGCAGGGCGAGAGTGAGGGTGGCAGCGAGTTCCTTGGGTAGGGAGGCCCGCACCTCGTGGGTGCGCCCGGGCAGGATGCGGTTGGAGAGCAGGTCCAAAGCCCGGGACGCCTCGTCGGAGGCCAGGACGGCGAAGGTGCCCCGCAGGACCGCGCTGCGGTAGTTGGCCGACGATTCGAAGGTCGACTCGGCGACGACGATGCCGTCGATGGCCGTCACGGAGAAGGCCGCGGGCGCGCCCTGCGCGAGTTGCCGCATTGCCCCGGCCCCCGTCGAGCCGTGAATGAGCACCCGGTCGCCGTCGCGAGCGAACAGCACCGGCACGACCCACGGCATACCCTCATCGACGGTGGCCACGGTGGCGACCAATGCCTCGTCGAGCAGCGCATCGAGACGGGCTCGGTCGCTGCCGGAACCGCGCTCGGGTTTGCGGGTGAGGCGGGTGCGGTCGGCCATGCCCGCCAGTCAAGCAGAACTGCTCGACGGCGCGCGGTCGTGCCCGGATGCCGCGAACGTCATCGCTCGGCGGGCCTACTCCTCGAGGCTGGTCGATGGGGTCGGTGCGGCGTCCGGGGCCAGGGCCACCGCGGGCCCTGGGCCAAGGAGACGAGCCAGCCGCCGATGTAGGAAAGCGATCGCCCCGACGAAGGGCACGGTTGCGCACCACGTCGCCAGCACCGGGTTGAGCCACTCGAAACGCGGGGTGAGCACGGCCACCACGACGGTGAGGACGGCGGCCCCGGTCAACCCCTCGGCGGCCACTTGGCCGGCGGAACCCGAGCCCACGAGGGCCAACCCGGCCAGCGACAGGATGACGAGGACGAACGGGATGAGCAGCAGCCAGGCCACTCCGCCGTGGAGGAGCGCGTGGGAATCGGCGAGCAGTTTGGCGAAGCCCACGGAGAGGAACACCAGGCCCAGGTGGAGCGGCACGTGGAGGGTGGCCCACATGACCCGGCGGCGCCCGCTCCCACCGGCGTCGCCGCGCACGATCACCCCGAAATAGCCCCACCACACGGTCGTGATGACGACGAGGATCAGGACGAGGGCGGCGATCCGGAACTTGTTGAGCCCGTTGGCGTCATCGGCCAGCCCGACCTTGACGAAGGACTCACCGAGCACGATCATCGTCAGTTCGCCGAACCGGTGGGTGAACGTGTGGGCCGACTCGTCGCCGTCGCGCAGGAAGCGGATGGCGACCCGGATGACCAGGATGATCGCGAGCGGCCAGGCGACAAGGAAGCCGAAGGCGGGCAGCGCCCATTCGCTGGCGAACAGTCCCGCGGCCAGGACCAAGAGCAGGATTTCGACCCGGCCGCTCGCCGAGCCTTCACCGCGCGACTCCACCGCGACGAGGGCGGCCACTGAGAGCATCCCGCCCCCGAGCAGCACCCCGATGAGTTCGACCGTCTGGGCCACCTGACCACCGGCGCTTACCGCGGCGCTGAGGACGAATCCCATCTGGACCGCCACCAGCCACACCCGGCGCGGCCCCACCGGCATCCGGTTCATCACCAGCGAGGTGACCAGCCACATCGACCACAGCATCGAGAAGACCAGGGCGATCCAGATGGCGTTGAGCACGGTGTACTCGAACGAGAACGAACTGGAGAGCACCAGGATGGCCGCGACATAGGCCAGGTCGTAGAAGAGGTTGTGCCACATGGGCTCGGGCCACACGCGGGCCACGGCTTGCTCCGAGGTCGTGCTAGTCGCCACGGATCCTCACCCTAGTCGCCACCGGCGACCCGACTCGGGGGACCACGCCACCTCAATATTCCTGCGTGATCGTCGCCGACCCGACGACGCGGGTCCCGTCGTAGAGCACCACCGCCTGACCCGGCGCTACTCCCCGCACCCGCTGGGCCAGCCGGACCCGCACCCGCCCGTCAGCGAGCACCAAGGCCGTCGCCGGCACCTCCTCGCCGTGGGCCCGGACCTGCGCACCGACCTCCAACTCCCCGGCCGGCACCGCCCCGCACCAGCGGGCGTCGACACCGACGATGTCCTCGATCCCGAGCAGATCGGCGGTGCCGATGACGACCCGATGCGCCCGAGCGTCGATCCCCACGACATAGCGAGGCCGCCCGTCCAGGCTCCCCCGGTCCAGCCCGAGACCGCGTCGCTGGCCAATGGTGAACCCATAGGTGCCCGTATGCCGCCCGAGCACCTCCCCGTCCGTGCTCACCACCTCGCCGGGGCGCTCCCCGAGGGCTCGGGTGAGGAACCCGCGGGTGTCGCCGTCCGGGATGAAGCAGATGTCGTGGCTGTCGGGCTTCTTGGCCACCGCGAAACCGCGGGCAGCCGCCTCGGCCCGCACCTCGTCCTTGGTCAAATCACCCAGCGGGAAGAAGGCATGCGCCAATTGGTCGGCATCGAGCACCCCGAGGACGTAACTCTGGTCCTTGGCCGGGTCGACGCCCCGATGCAACTCCCGCTCCCCGCCGGGACCCTCGACGATGCGCGCGTAATGCCCGGTGGCCACCGCATCGAAGCCCAACGCCAGGGCCTTGTCGAGGAGAGCGGCGAACTTGATCTTCTCGTTGCAGCGTAGGCAAGGGTTGGGGGTGCGGCCCGCGGCATACTCGGCGACGAAATCCTCCACGACATCGGTGGCGAACCGGTCGGCGAGATCCCAGACGTAGAAGGGGACGCCAAGCCGGTCGGCGACCCGGCGGGCATCGCCGGCGTCCTCGAGGGTGCAGCAGCCGCGGGCGGACTCGCGCAAGGTGGCCGCCGACCGCGACAAGGCCAAATGGACCCCGACGACCTCGTGGCCGGCGTCCAGCATCCGGGCCGCCGCGACCGCGGAGTCGACCCCGCCGCTCATCGCGGCGACGACCCGCATCACGACCTCCGGGCCGCGCGGCGGGCGCGCTCGACGACACCGGGTAGGGCCGCCAAGAAGGCGTCGACATCGGCGTCCGTACTCGGGTGCCCCAGGCTCAACCGCAGTGCCCCACGCGCCTCCCGCTCGGAGTAGCCCATGGCGAGCAGCACGTGACTGGGCCGCGGCACCCCCGCCTGACAGGCCGACCCGGTGCTCACCTCGACCCCGGCGGCATCGAGCAGGTAGAGCAGCGAGTCGCCGTCGGTGCCGGGCACGAGCAGGTGGGCGTTGCCGGGCACGCGCTCCTCGACATCGCCGGGGCGCCAGCACCCACTCACCGTGATGCCCAGCCCTAGCCCCATGGCCCCCTCGACGAGCCGGTCGCGCAATGCGACGAGCCGCTTGGCCTCGACGTCACGCTCGGCGACGGCGAGGTCGAGGGCGACGGCGAAGGCGTGGACACCGGCCGCGTCGAGGGTGCCACTGCGCACCTGCCGTTCCTGGCCGCCGCCATGCGCCAGGGGCACGAGAGCGACCTGGCGGCCGGCGACAAGTGCCCCGACCCCGACCGGGCCGCCGAGTTTGTGGGCGGTGACCGTCATGAGATCCAGCCCGCTCGCGGCGAACTCCAGGGGCAGGTGCCCCACCGCCTGCACCGCGTCGGAGTGCATCGGTATGCCGTGCGCGTGCGCGATCTCCGCCAACTCGGCGATCGGCTGGACCGTGCCCACCTCGTTGTTCGCCCAGATGACGCTGACGAGCGACACCTCCGAGCCCAGCTCGTCGAGCACCCTCGCCAGGTCGTCCGGGGCGACGTGGCCGCAGCGGTCGGGCTCGAGCCAGGAGACCTGCGCGGACCCGGTCTCGACGAGGTGCTCGACCGGGTCGAGGACGGCGTGGTGCTCGATGCCGCTGACGACGAGCCGGCGCCGCGCAGGGTCGGCACCGACGCGCGCCCAGTGCCCGCCCTTGATCGCGAGGTTGTCGGCCTCGGTGCCGCCGCTGGTGAAGATGATCTCCGAGGGGCGCGCTCCCAGGGCCGCGGCGATGCGTTCGCGCGACTCCTCCACGAGGGCCCGGGCCGCCCGCCCGGCCGTGTGCAGCGAACTCGGGTTGCCCACGCGAGCCAGCGCCGCGGCATACGCCTCGATCGCGACGGGTCGCATCGGCGTGGTCGCCGCATGGTCGAGGTATGCCGTCACCGCGCCAGTGTACGGAGCAGCACCAACACCCCATCCCGGTCCGCACCCCAGCGCCCCATCCCGGCCACTCTCCGACCCGGTTCCGCCCGATCCCGACCCGGCCCCTCCGTTTCTGCAGGAGCCGCCGTTCTGTCCATAACCCACCTATTGGTCAATTGTTGACGCGGACGCAGGTCGGTCAACAACCCACCTATTGGTCGATTGTTGACGCGGGGGCACGTCGGTCAACAACCCACCTATTGGTCGATTGTTGACGCGGGGGCAGGTCGGTCAACAACCCACCTATTGGTCGATTGTTGACGCGGGCGCACGTCTGGGCGGGTCACCCAGGCGGAGCGTCGGGTCCCAGGGCCTCGCCGTGGGCAGCGCGGCGGGCGCGCTCGGCGAGCAAGTGGGTGTCGGTGCGGGCGTCGTAGCCCCAGAACTCCCGCAAGGCCGCCGCGGCGAGCACCACCCCGACGATGCTCGCGACCCCGCCGACGCTGATCGCCTCGCGCACCCCGAACGTGTCGGCGGTGTAACCGGCCCGGATCTGGGCGCCGAGCGGCCCGACCGAGTAGGACAGCATCTCGATGCCGGCCAGCCGGCCCCGCAGCGTCTCTGGGATCGACTGGTTCCACAAGGTCATCCGGAACACCGCCGACGTCATGTCGGCCGCACCGGCGGCAGCCAGGGCCAGGCAACACAGCCAGAACGCCGGCGCCTGGCCGGCGAGGGCGATGAACGCCCCGTAGGTGGCCGCCGCCACGACGACGACCTTGCCGTAGGAGTGAATGCGCTTGTGCCACCCGGACAGGCCCGAGGCAACCAGCGCCCCGAGGGTCTCGGACGTGTAGAGCAGCCCGAGAAGATGAGGCTGCCGAAAGATCGTCTCCGCCAACGCCGGAAACAGCACGATCGGCATGGCGAGGAACATGACCGCGATGTCAACGAGGTAGGTGCCGAGCAGGTCCCTGCGCGAGACGGCATACCGGATGCCCTCCGCGATCCCGCTCAACGACGGCGCGGTCGTCTGCTCGCGGTGCGGGTAGGAACCCATCCGCAGGTAGAGCACGGTCGCGATGGCGATGCCGACGACATCGACGGTGAAACACCAGCTGGCGCCGGCGGTCGTGAGGAGGATGCCGCCGATCGTCGGGCCGAGGAGGTTGCCGGCCTGCCAGCCGAAGGAGTTGAGGGCATTGGCGGCGGGCAACTCGTCGTGGGTGACGGTGCGCGGCAACAGCGCCTCCCGGCTGGGTCGTTGGAGCGCGCCGGCGCTGACGAGGAACGGCGCGATGACGAAGAGCACCCAGATGCGCGGCTGCGGCGCAAAGGCGTTGAGCGCAAGCAGGGCGGTGAAGAACACCTGGGCCAGGCCGGTGCCGACGAGCATCCGCTGCCGGTCGACGTGGTCGGCGAGCGCGCCACCCCACAGTCCGGCCGCCAGCAACGGCACGAGTTCGACGACCCCGATGAGGCCGACCATCGTGTTCGACCCGGTGAGCGTGTAGATGAGATAGGGGACCGCGACGTAGGAGATCGCCTGGCCGAGGTAGAACACGGTGCCGGCGATGACGAGCAACCGGAAGTCGCGCGAGCGCCGCGCGGGCGTGAGGTCCAGCCGCAACGCCTTGAGCCGATCGAGGACACCCACGAAGGGCCATCCTGGCACGCGGACGCGAGCGCGCGGCATACGGACCGACAATCCGTATGCCGCGCGCTCGCGTTGCGGGTGAGCCTGCGGCTCAGCCCTTGCGCTTCTTCACCTCGTCGGTGGCCTGCGGGAGGACGTTGAAGAGGTCACCGATGACGCCGAAGTCGACCAACTCGAAGATCGGGGCTTCCTCGTCCTTGTTGATCGCGATGATCGTCTTCGAGGTCTGCATGCCGGCCCGGTGCTGGATCGCCCCGGAGATGCCGCAGGCGACGTAGAGCTGCGGGGAGACCTGCTTGCCGGTCTGGCCGACCTGGTTGCTGTGGGGGTACCAGCCCGCGTCGACCGCGGCCCGGCTCGCGCCCACGGCCGCACCGAGGGTGTCGGCGAAACCCTCGACCGGGGAGAAGTCGCCGCCGGTGCCGCGACCGCCGGAGACGACGATCGAGGCCTCGGTGAGTTCGGGGCGGCCCGACTTGGCCTTCGGCTTGCGCTCGGTGATCGGCGCCGCCTTGGCGAGGTCGGAGAGGGCCACGTCGACCCGCTCGATGGCGCCCGCGGCCGGGGCCGGCGAGATCGCCGCCGAGTTGGGCTTGACGGCGATGATCGCCGCGCCCTTGGTGACCTGCGACTTCACGGTGTAGGAGCCCGCGAAGGCCGACTGGGTCGCCACCGGGCCACCGTCACCGGCTTGGACATCCACCGCGTCGGTGATGACGCCGGACTCGGTCTTGATGGCGAGGCGGGCCGCGACTTCCTTGCCGATGGAGTTGCTCGGGATGAGCACCGCGACCGGGTTGGTCTTGGCGACCACGGCGGCGAGCACCTCGGCCTGCGGGGCCACGAGGTGACCGAGCGCGGCCGGGTCGTCGAAGACGTAGACCTTGCCGGCGCCGTACTTGGCCAGCGTCACCTGCGCGGTCTCGGCGCCCGGGCCGATGTGGACGGCCGAGGGCTCGCCGAGGCGGCGCGCGATGGTCAACAACTCGGCGGTTGCCTTGCGCAACTTGCCGTCGACGTGGTCGACCAGGATGAGAACTTCGCCCATGGGGAAACTACCTACCTTCTCTTTCCGGATCGATCAGAGGAACTTGTGGGCGGCGAGGAACTCGGCCAACTTCACGCCGCCGTCGCCTTCGTCGGTGATGATTTCGCCCTGCTGACGCGGCGGGCGCTTGGCGACCTCGACGACCTTGGTCCAGGAGTTGGCCAGGCCGACCTGCGAGGCGTCGAGGCCGAGGTCAGCGAGGGTCCACTGCTCGACCGGCTTCTTCTTGGCGGCCATGATCCCCTTGAACGAGGGGTAGCGCGGCTCGTTGATCTGGTCGGTCACCGAGATCAGCGCCGGTGCGGTGGCTTCGATGGTCTCGGTGCTCGCGTCGCTGTCGCGCTTGGCGGTGATCTTGCCGTCGACGACGGACAGTTCGGAGGCGAATGTCACCTGGGGCAGGCCCAGCCGCTCGGCGAGCATGGCGGGCACGACGCCCATGGTGCCGTCGGTGGAGGCCATGCCGGTGACGACCAACTCGGGGGCGCCGTCGGTGACCTTCTTGACCGCTGCGGCCAGGATGAGGGAGGTCGCCGGGGCGTCGGAGCCGTGGATGGCCTCGTCGCTGACGTGCACGCCCTTGTCGGCGCCCATCTGAAGGGCCTTCTTGACGGCGTCGGCGGCCGCGGCCGGGCCGACGGTGACGACGGTGACCGTGCCGCCGCTGGCCTCGGCCAACTTCAGCGACTCTTCGACGGCATACTCGTCGAGTTCGGAGAGCAGCCCGTCGACACCTTCACGGTCAACGGTCATGTCCGAATCGGTGAACGTCCGGTCGCCCTGGGCGTCCGGGACGTGCTTGACGCAGACCACGATGTTCATGCGTGCCTCGTCCTTCTCCTACGTGGGGGGTGGCTCGGTTCGTTGACGAACTCGCTCCATCCTCGCAGGTGAGCAGGTGCGCACCGAGCCCGCTGGGGCGTGACGATCACCACGCCTCACCAACCGGGACACCCTCGGCCTTCCGGGCGCACCGACTCCCCTGCCGCGGTTGCGTCAGCGCTCGCCGACGCAACCGCGGCAGGGTATGCCGCTGGGCTCAGCGACCGACGAAACTCGGCTTCTGCTTGGCGACGAACGCGCCCATCCCGATCGCCTTGTCCTCGGTGGCGAACAGCGACGCGAAGGCCATTCGTTCGATTTCCAACCCGGTTTCGAGGTCGACCTCGAGGCCCTTGTCGATGGCTTCCTTGGCGGCCTTGATCGCCAGGGCCGGACCACCGACATAGCGGGCCAACCGCTTGCGGGCCGCGGCATACACCTCGTCGTCGGGGACCACGGCGTCGATGAGGCCGATGGCCAGGGCTTCGTCGGCGTCGATGAAGCGGCCGGAGAAGACCAGGTCCTTGGCGCGGGCCGGGCCGACGAGCCGGGCCAGGCGCTGGGTGCCGCCGGCGCCGGGGATGATGCCGAGGCTGATTTCGGGCTGGCCGAGTTTGGCGTTGGCGCCGGCGATCCGGAAGTCGCAGGAGAGCGCGACTTCGCACCCGCCGCCGAGGGCGTAACCGGTGATAGCGGCCAGCGTCGGCTTGGGGATCCGGGCCAGGGCGCGGGTGAAGTCCTGGAGCATGGCCGAGTGGCGCGCCATCTGGGCGTAACTCATCGCCTCCATCTCCTTGATGTCCGCGCCGGCGGCGAAGACCTTTTCGCCGCCGTAGACGATGACGGCGAAGACGTCCTCGCGCATCGTCGCCTCGGTGGCGGCGGCGGCCAGGCCCTCCTGGACGGCGGCGTTGAGGGCATTCATCGGCGGGCGGTCCAACCGGATGGTGCCGATGCCGTCCTCGACCTCGAGACGCACGAACTCACTCATGACGGATCCTCCTGGGGGGTGGTGGGGTTGCCGTTCTCGTCGACGCCCAGGGCCCGCTGGTGCCAGAAGGCGACCGTGGACAGCACGAGCTGGATGCCGACTTGCAGGGTCATGTTGAGGTCGGCACCGGGGGTCATGAGGTGGTCGTAGGCCACCGCGAGGGTGCCGCTGCCGATGCCGGTCTTGACGCAGTTGAGGGTGAGGTTGAGTTCGTTGCACACCTGGAGCAGGTGGCGGCCGTCGTCGGCGATCTGCGGCGGCAACTGCCACTGACCGAAGATGCGCATGATCTGGAGTTCGCCCTCGTGGCTGCGCACGAAGAGGTTTTGATCGTTGACGGTGATGACGACGTCGCCGTCGGCGTCGATGTCGGGTTGGAGACCGAGGTCGAGAAGGGCGTCGAGGACGCGCCCGCGGAGTGGATGCTCGTCGGCAGGCGGCGGAAAATTGGGCAGCGCGGCTGGATCGCTCATACGGCCACCGTATCCACTGCTTACGATAGTTCTCTATGCCGACCCCTCTGCATGCCGAGGCGCCCCACTCCCGTGCCGTCTCGACCGCTCCCCCGCCTTTAGGGCGCGATCTCGCGCCCGATCCCGGGGTCAGTTTGGTTGAAGGTGGGGCCGATGTCTGTGTGTATGCCGGTCACGCCGATGCCGTCGACCTCTGCCTGTTCGACGCCGGTGACCGCACGGGGGCCAGTGAGCGCCGGATTCCGTTGCAGGAGCGGGCTCATGGTTGGTGGTTCACCTTCGTTCCGGGGGTGACGGTCGGGCAGCGCTACGGCTTCCGGGTGGGCGGGCCATGGGACCCGGGCCAGGGGCAACGGCACAACCCGGCGAAGTTGCTCCTCGACCCGTATGCCAAGGCCATCGACGGTGACGTGTCCTGGGGGCCGTCGGTCTATGGGCATCAGGTGTTGCCCGAGACCTGGCGGGGGGATCCCACGGTGCGCTCGGACCTCGACAGCGGCGCGGCGATGCCCAAGGGCGTTGTGATTCGGGACACCTTCGACTGGGAGGGCGATCGCCATCCCCATGTCAGCCGCAGCAAGACGGTGCTCTACGAAACCCATGTCGTCGACCTCACGCGGCAACGGCTTGGGGTGCCGGAGCGGTTGCGGGGGACGTATGCCGGGTTGGCCCACGCGGACACGATCGACTACCTCACCGGACTGGGGGTGACGTCGATCGAGTTGTTGCCGGTGCAGGCCTTCACGCACGAGCCGGCGCTCGTCCGTCGTCAACTGACCAACCACTGGGGCTACAACACCCTGGGTTTCTTCGCACCGCACGCCGGGTATGCCGCGGCCACCGACCCGCAGGGCGTCGTCGACGAGTTCAAGGGCATGGTCAAACTCCTGCACCGGGCCGGCCTGGAGGTCATCCTCGACGTCGTTTACAACCACACGAGCGAGCAGGACCGGCACGGCGCGACCTTGTCGTTCCGGGGCCTGGACAACCGCGCCTACTACCGGCTCGACGGACACGGCCTCGACATCGACGTCACCGGTTGCGGCAACACCTTGGACCTGCGCCACCCCATCGTGTGCCGGATGGCGCTGGACTCGTTGCGCTACTGGGTCACCGAATGCCACGTCGACGGGTTCCGGTTCGACCTGGCCGTGGCCTTGAGCCGGGGGCGCGGCGACACCTACGACCCGGACCACCCCTTCCTCATCGCGCTGCGCACCGACCCGGTGCTCTCCCGGGTCAAACTCATCGCCGAGCCCTGGGACGTCGGCATGCACGGGTGGCGCACCGGCCAGTTCCCCCCGCCGCTGGCCGAATGGAACGACCGGTTCCGAGATTGCATGCGCACCTTCTGGCTCACCGACACCCGCAGCCAGTTCCACGGCGAGGCTGGCCACGGGGTGCAGGATCTCGCGACCCGGCTCGCCGGTTCCCGCGATCTCTTCGGCGCCCATGACCGCGGCCCGACCGCCTCGGTCAACTTCATCGCCGCTCACGACGGCTTCACCCTCGCCGACATGGTCGCCTACGACGGAAAGCACAACCTGGCCAACGGCGAGGACAACCGCGACGGCAGCGACAACAACCGCTCGTGGAACCACGGGGCCGAGGGCGACACCGAGGACGACGTGATTCTCGCCACTCGTCGCCGGTCGATGCGCAACATGCTCGGCTCCCTCCTGATGTCCGCCGGGATGCCGATGCTCAACGCCGGCGACGAGCACGGGCACTCGCGCGGCGGCAACAACAACCCCTACTGCCAGGACAACGAGATCTCCTGGTTCGACTGGAACCTCGAGCCCTGGCAGGAGGATCTGCTCGCGACGACCACGCACCTGTTGACGATTCGGCGCGAACATCCCGCGCTGCGTCAGCGCACCTGGTCGCTGGGCCGCAAGGTCCAAGACGACGGGTCGGTGGACTTGGCCTGGTTCGCGGCCGACGGCACGCCCATGGACGGTGAGTGGCACGATCCGCGCACCCGCACCCTCCAGATGCTCGTCAACGGAGCCTGGCTCGGGGTGCGCTCGGTCCTCGTCGTCCTCCACGGCGGCATCCATGACGCGACGGTGAACCTGCCCGACGTGCCGGGCCTGACGGCATACCGGCTCCTCTGGGACAGCGCCTGGGAACGCCCCCAACCCGGCACGACCGTCGCCCCGCCGGGCCCGGTGGCGCTGTCCGCGCTGAGCATGCAGGTGTATGCCGCGGACGACCCGTCCTAACCGCCTGTCCCGGCCGGACGCGGCGCGCGGTAGCGTGGCGTGCGTGAGTGTGCCGCGAACCGTAGCCCCGCAAGTTCCCATCGGCCGGATTCCGGTCCAGGACGTCCGCCCCAGCGTCGATGGCGGCGCCCGGCCGGCCAAGGCGGTGGTCGGTGAGCACTTCAACGTCACCGCCACCGTGTTCCGGGAAGGGCACGACGCCGTCAACGCCACGCTCGTCCTCACCGACCCCGACGGGCACGAGCATCACACGCTCATGACGTGCCTCAACCCCGGCCTCAACTACTGGCTGGCCCCGGTCGTCGCGGACCGCACCGGCTGGTGGAGCTACCGCGTCGAGGGCTGGTCCGACCCCTACGGCACCTGGGCGCACGACGCGACCATCAAGGTGCATGCCGACGTCGACACCGAACTCATGCTCGAAGAGGGCGCCCGGGTGCTGCTCCGCGCCCGGGAGGAGGTCAAACGGCCCAAGGCCGGACGGGCTCTGCTGTCCAAGGCGGCGGCCACCCTGCGCGATCACGGGCTGCCCCCCTTCATGCGCCTCGAAGCCGGCACCGAGCAGGCCGTCGTCGACGAGTTGCACGCCCGCCCGTTGCGCGACATGGTCAGCCCGAGCGCCGAGCACGCCCTGCTCGTCGAACGCGAGCGGGCCCTGGCGGGCGCCTGGTATGAGATCTTCCCGCGCAGCGAAGGGGCCGTCTACGACCCCGTCAACCACCGGTGGAAGTCCGGCACCTTCCGCACCGCCGCCCAGCGCCTGCCGGCGATTGCCGCGATGGGTTTCGACGTCGTCTATTTGACGCCGATTCACCCCATCGGGCAGGCCGCGAAGAAGGGGCCCAACAACACCCTGGGAGCCACCCCGGAAGACCCCGGCAGCCCGTACGCGATCGGCTCCCCCGACGGCGGCCACGACGCGCTCCACCCCGACCTGGGCAGCTGGGAAGACTTCGACTACTTCGTCGCCGAGGCCGCCCGCCACGGTTTGGAGGTGGCAATGGACCTCGCGCTCCAGGCTTCCCCGGACCACCCGTGGGTCACCACGCATCCCGAGTTCTTCACCACCCGCGCCGACGGCACCATTGCGTATGCCGAGAACCCCCCGAAGAAGTACCAGGACATCTACCCGCTCAACTTCGACAATGCCCCCAAGAAGGCGTATGCCGAGGTGCGCCGCGTCATGCAGGTGTGGATCGACCGGGGCATCAAGATCTTCCGGGTCGACAACCCGCACACCAAGCCAGTGGAGTTTTGGCAGTGGCTCATCGCCGATGTCGCTCGTGATCACCCCGAGGTGATCTGGCTCTCCGAGGCGTTCACCAAGCCGGCGATGATGCACACGCTCGGCAAGGTGGGTTTCCAGCAGAGTTACACCTATTACGCGTGGCGCAACAGCGCCTGGGAACTGCGCGAGTACGTGAGCGAACTCGCCGGTGAGTCCGCGGCATACATGCGCCCGAGTTTCTGGCCGACGACGCACGACATCCTCACGCCCTACATGCAATTCGGCGGGCCGGCGGCCTGGAAGGTGCGCGCGGTGCTCGCCGCGACGCTCGTGCCCACCTATGGCATCTATGCCGGTTACGAGCTGATGGAGCACGTCGCGCGCCCCGGTGCCGAGGAGCAGATCGACAACGAGAAGTACGAGTACAAGGACCGCCGCTGGGCCGACTACGAACCCGGCGGCCCCAAGCAGGGGCAAAGCCTGGCGCCGTTCCTCACCAAACTCAACGCGATCCGACGCGCCCACCCGAGCCTGCTCTGGTTGCGCAACATCACCTTCCACCACGTGGACGACGAGCAACTGCTCGCCTTCAGCAAGCGGCGCCCCCTACCCGGCGGCGGCGATGACGTGATCATCGTGGTCGCCAACACCGACCCGCACGGCACTCGCACGAGCACGGTGCGGCTCAACATGCACGCCCTCGGGTTCGGCGAGCACGACCGGTTCGAGGCTCATGACCTCATCACCGATCAGTACTGGGACTGGGGCCGCGACAACACCGTCGTCCTCGGCCCAGCCGGCGAGCCCGCCCACGTCATCCACGTCCGCCGCTACTGACCCCGGTCCGTCCCTCCCGTCCCCCCTTTCCCGCCTGAACCGTCCAACGTCCACTTCGCACCCCGAATGTCGGGGTGCGAAGTGCCCCTTTCCCACCGTAAGTTCCGCGCCGACGTCCGGCGCGCCCGCCTCGCAGCGCCCCCAGGCCCGGTCCAGCATTGGCTGCAGCGCGGTGGTCGTCCCCACGACCACCGCGCTGCAGCCAAGCGACTCGGGCGCTCTGTCCCGACGAGGAGCCCTCAGAGGGCCGGCTTGACGTGCCAGATGCGGTCGATGTAGTCCCGGATCGAGCGGTCCGAGGAGAAGAACCCCGACCGGGCCACGTTGAGAATCGCCATCCGCGCCCACGCGTCCTGGTCGGCATACGCGGCCTCAACGCGTGACTGGGCCTCCATGTACGACGCATAGTCGGCCAACGCGAGGAACCGGTCGTTGTAGAGCAAATCGCCGACGACGCTACTCACCAAATCGCGGTTGCCGCCGGTGAAATGGCCGCTCGCGATGAGGTCGATGGCGCGCTTGAGGCTCGGGTTGGACTCGTAGTACTCGCCGGGGTGATAGCCGCGCGCCTGCAACTCCGCAACCTCCGGTTCGGTCATCCCGAAAAGGAAGAAGTTGTCGTCGCCGACGAGCTGGCGGATCTCGACGTTGGCCCCGTCGTCGGTGCCGATCGTCAAGGCACCGTTGAGGGCGAACTTCATGTTGCCCGTGCCCGAGGCCTCCTTGCCGGCCAGCGAAATCTGCTCGGACAAGTCCGCGGCCGGAATGAGCTTCTCCGCCAACGTGACGTTGTAGTTGGGCGGGAACGCCAGGTAGAGGCGCCCGGCCACCCGCGGATCGGCGTTGACGACCGACGCGACCGAGTTGATGAGGAAAATCGTTTCCTTCGCCATGTGATACCCGGGGGCCGCCTTGGCGCCGAACACCACGGTCCGCGGCGTGATCGTGGCCGGATCGACCTCACCGGAAATGATCTGGTCGTACAGCGTGACGACGTGGAGCAACTTGAGCGACTGCCGCTTGTATTCGTGGAGCCGTTTGACCATGACGTCGAGCAGGTGGCCGTTGGGCAGTTGTATGCCGTCCCGCTGGGTCAGGATTTTGCGGATCCGCTTCTTGTTCGCCCGTTTGACGGCGCGGAACTTGTCGCGGAACTCGGCGTCCTCGGCATACGCCTGAAGTTCTTCGAGACGGTCGAGGTTGGCCACCCACCCCTTGCCGATCGTGTCGGAAATCAGGCGGGTCAGGCGCGGGTTGGCCTGCCGGATGAAGCGGCGCGGGGTGACCCCATTGGTGACATTGGTGAACCGCTCGGGCCACAACTCGGAGAAGTCGCGCAGCACCTTGTCCTTGAGCAACTGCGAGTGCAGGGCCGCGACCCCGTTGACCTTGACCGAGCCGACGGTGGCCAGGTGCGCCATCCGCACCGAGCGCTCCGGGTGATCGGCGATGATCGACATCCGGCGCACCCGCAGTTCGTCGCCGGGGTAGACCTCGCGCAGATGCTCGACGAAATCCTCGTTGATCCGGTAGATGATCTCCATGTGCCGCGGCAGGAGCCGCTCCATGAGCGACACCGGCCACACTTCGAGGGCCTCGGGCAGCAGCGTGTGGCAGGTGTAGGCGAAGCACTGCCGGGTGATGTCCCAGGCGTCATCCCATTCGAGGTCGTGCTCGTCGAGGAGCAGGCGCATCATCTCGGGAATGGCGATGACCGGGTGGGTGTCGTTGAGCTGGAAGATGATCCGCTCGGGCAGGGCACGGACGTCGAAGTCCGAGGGCATCGTGTGGGTGACGAAGTCCTTGATCGAGCACGCGACGAAGAAGTACTGCTGCTGCAGCCGCAACTCGCGCCCCTGCGGCGTGGAGTCCTCGGGGTAGAGCACCTTGGAGATGTTCTCGGCGAACGTCTGGGCGCGCACGGCCTCGGCGTAGTCGCCGGCGTTGAAGATCTGCAGGTCGAAGGCATCGGTGGCGCGCGCCCGCCACAGGCGCAGGGTGTTGACGACCCCGTTGTGGTAGCCCGGGACCATGTAGTTGTAGCGAATACCGATGACGCCCCAGTCGGGCACCCAGCGCACCCGTTCGCGCCCGTCCTCGCCGACGAAGCGCTCGGTGCGCCCGCCGAAGTGGACCGGCACCTCCATCTCGGGGTGGGCCACCTCCCACGGGCCACCCATGGTCAGCCACGCGTCGGGGACTTCGACCTGGCGGCCGCCGACGAAGGTCTGCTGGAAGATGCCGAACTCGTAGCGGATGCCGTAGCCGATGCTCGGCACCCCCAAGGTGGCCAGCGAGTCGATGAAGCAGGCGGCCAGCCGGCCCAGGCCGCCATTGCCCAGGCCCGGCTCGACCTCTTGGGCCCGCAGCATGTCGATGTCGATGCCGCACGCAGCCATCGCTTCGGTGGCGACCTCGGTCAGTTCGGTGGCGCTGAGGGCGTTGTCGAGTTGCCGGCCGAGGAGGTACTCCGCGGAGAGGTAGCCGACCATCTTCTGCGGCGGGTTGGCGCGCCGGCGGCGCGAGGTCTCCAGCCAGCGGGCCATGAGGTAGGCGCGCACGGTGCGCGCCAGCGCGAGGTACTGGTCGGTGATGGAGGCCGTCGACAGCGGCACCCCTTGGCCGTAGTTGAGTTCGTGGAGGAACTGCTTGACGAACCCGTCGACCGTATGCGGCGGGGAGACGACCGGGCCGAGCGCCAGGGCGCTGGTCGGCGTGAAATGCGGCCCGGCTTCGTGCCGGTAGGTCGCGGCCGGTATGCCGCCCGCAGCGTCGGCGGCGTCGCTGTCGCCGCCAGCGGGATCGCTGGGAATCGCCTCGTCGGCGGAATCCAAAGAGAGTGCGGGGTGAGACACTCGGGCTCCTCGGTCGAAGAAGAGTCGGGCACAGGGCCCGAGGGGGACGGACCTCGCCGTTGAGGCGGTCACGACCGCCCTCGGACGGGCCCGATGGGGGTGCTCCGCTCGCAGGGGTCGCGCAACCACGGTAAGGCATGTCGGAGCGCACGCCCACACCCTGAGTGAAAACGTTTTCCGGAGAGTGGTCCGTCGCGGCACGATTCTCAGGTCTTTCAGGGGAAGATGGGCCCGAACCGTCCGGCCCACTGAGGCGGCGGTACCGCCGCCCAACACCGCCGCACCCGCCCGATCGGAGGAACCCTCCCCGTGTCCGTCTTCCCTGCCGGGGCCGCCTCGACACCCGGCCTCACGCGCGACCCCGACTGGTTCAAGACCGCCGTCTTCTACGAGGTCCTGGTGCGGGCCTTCAGCGACACGACCGGTTCGGGCACAGGGGATTTCCAGGGGGTCATCGGCAAACTCGACTACCTCCAGTGGCTGGGCGTCGACTGCCTGTGGCTGCCGCCGTTCTATGCCAGCCCATTGCGCGACGGCGGCTACGACATCGCCGACTACACCGCGGTGCTGCCCGAGTTCGGCTCCCTGGAGGACTTCCGCCAACTGGTCGCGGAGGCGCACGAGCGCGGCATACGCATCATCACCGACTTCGTGATGAATCACACGAGCGACCAGCACCCCTGGTTCCAGGCGAGCCGGAGCGACCCCGAGGGTCCCTACGGCGACTTCTACGTGTGGTCCGACACCGACACCCGGTATGCCGATGCGCGGATCATCTTCGTGGACACCGAGGAGTCGAACTGGACCTTCGACCCGGTGCGCCGGCAGTTCTTCTGGCACCGCTTCTTCTCCCACCAGCCCGACCTCAACTACGAGAACCCGCAGGTCATCGCGGCGATGAAGGATGTCGTGCGGTTCTGGATGGACCGTGGCATCGACGGGTTCCGGCTCGACGCGATCCCCTACCTCATCGAGGAGGACGGCCACAACGGCGAGAACCATCCGCGCACCCACGAGATCGTCCGCGAGATCAGGGCCATGGTCGACGCGGAGTATCCCGGGCGGATCCTGCTCGCCGAAGCCAACCAGCCACCACGGGAGGTCGTGGACTACTTCGGCACCGACGACGAGCCGGAATGCCAGATGTGCTTCCACTTCCCCGTCATGCCGATGCTCTACTACGCCCTCCGTGACGAAAAGGCCGCGCCGATCATCGACGTGCTCGCCGACACCCCCGCGATCCCGAGCGGCGGCCAGTGGGGCACCTTCTTGCGCAACCACGACGAACTCACTCTCGAAATGGTCACGCCCGAGCAGCGCACCGCGATGTACGACTGGTACGCCCCCGACCGGAGGATGCGCGCCAACGTCGGCATCCGGCGCCGCCTCTGGCCGCTCCTGGCCAACAACCGGGCAGAGGTCGAACTCATCCACGCCCTCGTGCTCTCCCTGCCCGGCTCGCCCTGCCTCTACTACGGGGACGAGATCGGCATGGGTGACAACATCTGGCTCCCCGACCGGGACGCCAGCCGCACCCCGATGCAGTGGACCCCCGACCGCAACGCCGGGTTCTCCACGGCCGACCCGGGCAAGCTCTACCTGCCGGTCATCGACTCGCTCGTCTACAACCGGCAGGCCGTCAACGTCGAGTCGGCGATGGCCCAACCGGGCAGTTTCCTGCACTGGTTGCGCGCCGTCCTCGCGGCCCGCCGCGACCACCCGGTCTTCGGCGTCGGCGACTTCACCGTCGTCGACAGCGGCAGCGCACCGGTTCTCGCCTATCTGCGCACCGACGCCGGCGAGCGCGACCCCCAGGACCGCTCGGCGCGCACGGTGCTCTGCGTCATGAACCTCTCCGCGAGCGCCCAGGGTGCCCAGGTGCGACTTCCGGACCGCTACGCCGGGGCGGGGGTGCGCGATGTCGTCGGTGGCGCGGTCCTCGGCACGGTGGGCGCGGACGGGTCACTGCCGGTGACTCTCGCCGCTCGCGGTTGGTACTGGCTCGCGGTGGAGGTCGAGGACGATCGTGGCTGAGATTCACAAGGGCAGTTGGATCAGGCCCACCAAACTCGAACTCGTCTCGGCGTGGCTGGGATCCCAGCGGTGGCATGCCGCCAAGGGAGCCCCCCCCGACCTCACCCTCCTCGCCGCCTGGCGGCTCGGGGACCCCGCCGGCGAGGTGGGTGTCGAAACTCTCATCGTCCGCGACACCGGTGGCCCGCAGCCGATCGTCTACCAGGTGCCGCTCACCTATCGCGGCGCGCCCCTGCCCGGCGCCGAGGGCGCGCTCGTCGGGACCATGGAGCACGGCGTCCTCGGTGACCGCTGGGTCTACGACGGTCCCCACGACCCCGTGTATGCCGCGCAGTTGCTCGCCCTGATCCGGGGCCGGGTGCGCGCCGAGTCCAGCGCCCACTCCGATGCCTTCGACGACCGGTTTGTCGGGGTGCCGGCGCCGACGTGGCGCGAGGACCTGCTCGTGCGCTCCTCCCGGGTGCTCTCCGGGGAGCAATCGAACACCTCGATCATCCTCGACACCACCCTCACCGACGGCACCCCACGCCCGGTCATCGTCAAGGTGTTCCGGATGCTCGCCGCCGGTGACAACCCTGACGTCGTGCTGCAGAGCGCCCTGCGGGCCGCGGGCTGTGAGCGGGTCCCCGCGGTCGTCGGGTCGGTGCGCGGCTCGTGGCCGTCGCTGCCCCCCACCTCCGCGCCGACAGCGGGACCGCAGCGGGCCTCGGGAGCCGGCGAGACGGCATACGGGCACGTCGCCTTTGCCCAGGAGTTCCTGCCGGGGGTCGAGGACGCCTGGCGGGTCGCCTCCCGGGCGGTCGAAGCCGGCGAGGACTTCACCGGGCCGGCGCGCGACCTGGGCGCGGCGACCGCGCAGGTCCACCGCGCCCTGGCCGACACCCTCGGCCGGGTACCGACGACCGAGGCGGCCGGGCGGGCCCTGATCGCCGGCATGCGGGCTCGGTATGCCGAGGCCGTCACCGAGGTCGAGGCGTTGGACCGGTTCGCCCCGCTCGTCGACGACGTGCTCACCCGGGCCGCCACCGTGGCGTGGCCGCCGATGCAGCGCATCCACGGCGACTATCACCTGGGCCAGGTGCTCCACTCCCCCGAGCGCGGCTGGATCCTCCTCGACTTCGAGGGCGAACCCCTGCGGACCCTCGCCGAACGAGCCCAACCCGATCAGTGGATTCGCGACGTGGCGGGGATGCTCCGCAGTTTCGACTACTGCGGCGGCTCCTGGGAGCACGACCATCCCGGCTCGGCCCGGGCCTGGGTCACCGCGACCCAGCGAGCCTTCCTGGAGGGGTATGCCGCGGTCGCCGGGTTCGACCCGCGGGTCCACGAAGCGCTCCTCACCGCCTTCGAACTCGACAAGGCGATGTACGAAGTGGTGTACGAAACGCGGCACCGGCCGGACTGGGTGACGATCCCGCTGGCAGCCATCGACCGGTTGACCGGCGGCACGGGTGACCCGGTTCCACCGGCGCCGACCGAGGGGACGACGATGGAGGTGTCGACGGAACAGCCGAAGGCCGCCCGCCGCACGGCGCAGACCGCGCCGCGGGGCAGCACCACGGCCGCCCCATCGACGAAGGTCACGACCAAGACCGTGAGTGCGAGCAAGAAGGAGTCGACTGTGAACCCCACCCCCACCCCCGAGGTGTCCGGAGCCATCACGGCGCTGGTCCAGGGTCGTCACCAGCAGCCTCACGATCTGCTGGGTCAGCACGTCGAGGCCGGGGGCCTTCGGATCCGGGTGCTCAAGCCGCTGGCGACGTCGGTGCGGGTGCGCTTCGAGGACGGGGTCGAGTTGGACCTCGGGCACGAGGCCGAGGGGGTGTTCAGCGCGGTCCGCAGCGATGTCGACCACACGATGGACTACCGCGTCCTCACCTCGTGGGGCGACGGCATCGAGCATGAGGGCGACGACCCGTACCGGTTCGCACCGACCCTCGGCGAGGTCGACCTCCACCTCATCAACGAAGGCCGCCACGAGCAGCTGTGGACCGTGCTCGGCGCGCACGTCCAGTCGTATCCGGGGCCGATGGGCGAGGTGTTCGGGACCTCGTTCGCCGTGTGGGCCCCGCGCGCCAAGGCGGTGCGGGTCATCGGCGACTTCAACGGGTGGGACGGCCGGGTCCACCCGATGCGCCTGATCGGTTCCTCGGGCATCTGGGAGTTGTTCATCCCCGGCGTCGGCGCGGGCTCGATCTACAAGTACGAAATCCGGGGCGCCGACGATGTCGTGCGCGCCAAGGCCGACCCGATGGCCCAGCGCACCGAGGCCCCACCGAACACCGGCTCGGTCGTCGAATCCTCCACCCACGAGTGGGGGGATGGCGAGTGGATGGAGCGGCGCCGCACGACCAACCCGCACAACGGGCCGATGAGCGTCTACGAGGTTCACCTCGGCTCCTGGCGCCAGGGGATGTCCTACCGCGACCTCGCCGAGCACCTCGTCAACTACGTCCTCGACCTCGGCTTCACGCACGTGGAGTTCCTGCCCGTCATGGAGCACCCTTACGGACCGTCGTGGGGCTACCAGGTGACCGGCTATTACGCCCCGACGGCCCGGTTCGGCACGCCCGACGACTTCAAGTACCTCGTCGACATCCTGCACCGCAACGGCATCGGCGTGATCCTCGACTGGGTGCCCGGGCACTTCCCGCGCGACGCCTTCGCCCTCGCCCGCTTCGACGGGCTCGCGCTCTACGAGCACCCGGACCCCCGCCGCGGCGACCAGCCCGACTGGGGCACCCACATCTTCGACTTCGGGCGCCGCGAGGTCCGCAACTTCCTCGTCGCCAACGCGATCTACTGGCTCGAGGAGTTCCACGCCGACGGGCTGCGGGTCGACGCCGTCGCCTCGATGCTCTACCTCGACTACTCCCGCGCGGATGGTGAGTGGATTCCCAACATCCACGGTGGCCGCGAGCACCTCGAGGCGATCGGGTTGCTCCAGGAAGCCAACGCCACGGCATACAAGACCGTCCCAGGGATCGTGACGATCGCCGAGGAGTCCACGTCCTGGCCGGGGGTGACGGCCTCGACCGACACCGGCGGGCTGGGTTTCGGCCTCAAATGGAACATGGGGTGGATGAACGACTGGCTGCGCTACCTGCGGGAGCAGCCGATCAACCGGCAGTACCACCACAACCTCATGACCTTCTCGATCATGTATGCCTTCGGCGAGAACTACCTGTTGCCGATCAGCCACGACGAGGTGGTCCACGGCAAGGGCTCGCTCATCGGCAAGATCCCGGGGTCGCAGCCGGAGCAATTGGCGACCTTGCGGGCCTTCCTCGCCCACATGTGGGCCCAGCCGGGCAAGCAACTCATCTTCATGGGGTGCGAATTCGCGCAGACGTCGGAGTGGGCCGATGGCCGCTCCCTCGACTGGTGGCTGCTCGACAGCCCCACCCACTACCGCGTCCACAACCTCGTCAAGGAACTCAACGAGTTCTACCGGGAGCACCGGGCCATGTGGGCCCTGGACGCCGAGCCCGCCGGGTTCGAGTGGCTCGATGCCGACGACAACGCGGGCAACCTGTTCTCGTTCCTGCGTTTCGGCCGGGCCGACCGCAGCGGCGACGACGTGGTGGCCATCGTGAGCAACTACTCCGGCGAGGACAAGGAATGGGTGCGCCTCGGGGTGCCCAGCGGCGGGCAGTGGCGGGTCGCGCTCGACACCTCCGGCTTCGACGCCGACGGGCGGGCCTCGCAGGCCGGGGTCGTCGTGCACGCCGAGGGCGGCGGCTGGCACGGCCAGCCCTTCTATGTGACAGTCCGGGTCGCGGCGCTCTCGACGCTCTACCTCGTGCCGGTCATCGAATAGCCAGCGCACCGGGCGGACCTGGGGCGATCCCACCCCAGGTCCGCGCAGGGCGCGAGTTGCCCCGGGCTAGATGAAGAGGAGTTGGGCTCCCTCGGACTTCTCGATGAAGTCGCTCGCGTTGATGATGCCGTCGACGCCCTCGTAGAGGTCGTCCATCGTCAGACCCATCATGTCCGCGGACATCTGGCAGCCCCACATCTGGGCACCCGAGGCGGAGAGCAACTCAAGGAACTCGGGCACCTCGGGCACCTCGAGATCGGCGATCTGCTTCTTCATCATCTTGGTCGCCATCGCCGTCATGCCCGGCACCGGACCGAGAATCTGCGGCATCGAGATGCCGAACCGCCCCGGCGGGTGCATCGCCGTGTTCCCGACGAACGAGAACTTCAGGTCCGCCATCGTCGCCTTGTTGATGATGTCGAAGCCCCAGAACGTGAAGAACAGGTGGGTCTCGATGCCCTCCCCCAACGCGGCGTTGGCGAGGATCAGGCCCGGGTAGGCCATGTCGAGGTTGCCCTTGGAGCAGATGATCGCCAGTTTGCGGCCGCCCTCGTCGGGGCCGTCGCCGAAACTCGGCACGATCGGCATACTCATGGTCACACGCATCCCTTCGGCTTGGGCAGACCCGAGACGTAGGCCATCTTCTTGGCCGGCTTCTGCGGGAACAGGGCGAACAACTGCTTGACCGGCACGCCGGACTGGGTCGAGGCGCGGCGCAGAGTCGCCGTTTCACCCTTGACGGCGTAGTCGGCGCGGAGGAACCGGATGAGTTCCCAGTGCGCGTCGGTCAGGGTCAGGCCGATGAGTTTGGCCAGTTCGGGGGCGAGATCCTCGGTCCACTGCTCGGGCTTGGTCAAGAAGCCCTCGTCGTTGACGTCGACCTCATGCCCGGCAATGGTGGTGGTGGGCACGGTGTCGTTCCTTTCGGTGACGGATTGTCGGGGTTGGGAGGCAGGGGTATGCCGCGCGCTCGCCTCAGGCGGGCTCGGCCGGGATCTTGCCGGCCATCATCATGTGCGCGGGCAGCCCGATCGGGTGACCGGGCAGGAGGGCATTCCAGTAGACGTACCGGAAGGCGAGCTTGCCGAGGTGATTGGCGCGCGACTCCTTGAGCAGGCTCATCGGCCCGATCTTGGGCAGCGGGAACATCCCGGTGAGCGGCTCGGTGTCGTAGTTGAAGTCGAGGAGGAGGGCCTTGCCGCCGCCGGATTCGACGAAACAGTTCGCATGCCCGTCGAAGGAGTGCGTCAGCGGCCGGCCGGCGATGGCGTCGAGGAAGTTCTCGACGAAGATCTCCACGGAGAAGTGCGCCACCGACCCGGCCTTGGACGTCGGCAGGTCGCTCGCGTCACCGAGTGCCCAGATCGTGTCGTATGCCGTGGAGCGGTTCGTGTGCTTGTCGACGGGCACGTAGTTGAGGTCGTCCCCGAGCCCGGACTCGGCCACGAAGTCGGCGCCCATGTTGAGGGGGACGGTGACGAGTTGGTCGTAGGCGATCTCGCGCTCGTCATAGGAGCGGATGAGTTTCGCCTCCTGGTCGACCTCCTCGATCATGAAGTCGGTCTCGACGACGATTCCCTTGTCCGCCAAGAGATGACCCAGGGTGGCGCTGGCCACGGGTTTGGTGAAGGCGCCGTCCAAGGGCGTGACGTAGACGATCTCGACCTTGTCGCGGATGCCCCGGCCACGGAAGTAGTCATCGGCGAGGAAGGCGAACTCCAGCGGCGCCACCGGGCACTTGATCGGCAACTCGGTGATGTGGACGACGAGCCGGCCACCGGTGAACTTCTCCAGCGCGCCCCGGAGCGCAATCGCCCCGTCGAGCGTGTAGAACTCCCCGACCCGCCCGTGCCAGTCCGGCCCGAGCATGCCGGGAGTCTGGTCCGGGCGCGGGGTGGTGCCGGTGGCGATGACGAGTTGGTCGTAGGCCAACTCCTGCCCGTCCGTCAGGTGGACGGTCTGGGCCGGCGCGTCGACCCGGGCCACGTCGGCGACGATGACGTCGACGCCCTCGGGAAGGAACTGGCGCGCACTGCGCCTGGTCTGGGCTGGGGTGTTGGTGCCGAAGGCGATGAACAGGTAGCCGGGCTGGTAGTCGTGGACGTCATCCTTGGTGACGACGGTGATCCGCCACTGCTCCTTGGGCAGTCGGGACCGGAGTTTGTTGACGATGATCGTTCCGGCGGTACCCGCCCCCAGAACGACCACATGCTGAGCGGGTTGTGCCATGCCTTCAAAATACCCCTGCGGGTATGCCGCCCAGGCGAGGGTGCGGCATACCTCACCTGTGATTCGCCAGACACCCCAGGGCTTACCGTCACGGGCGCACGGTGGAAGGATGGCGTCATGATGAACCCGCGCGCAGGACAGCCAGCCCAGCCCGCCGACCTCGTCGACGTCGCCCACCTCGTCACCGCCTACTACACGGGCACCCCCGACCCCGAGAACGTCGACCAGATGGTGGCGTTCGGCACCTCCGGGCACCGGGGGAGTTCGCTCAAGACCTCCTTCAACGAGCAGCACATCCTCGCCACCACGCAGGCCATCTGCGACTACCGCAAGGCGCAGGGGTTCGACGGGCCGCTCTTCCTCGGCCGTGACACCCACGGGCTCTCCGAACCGGCCTGGGCCAGCGCCATCGAGGTGCTCATCGCCAACGATGTCACCGTCCTCGTCGACAACCACGACGGCTACACCCCCACTCCGGCGGTGTCGCACGCGATCCTGCGCGCCAACCGGGGCAAGGTCGCCTCGGTCGAGAGTATGCCGCCGGGCATCGGGCTCGCCGACGGCATCGTCGTCACCCCGAGTCACAACCCGCCCACGGACGGTGGCTTCAAGTACAACCCGCCGCATGGCGGGCCGGCCGACTCCGATGCGACGAAGGTCATCGCGGCCGCCGCCAACGACTACATCCGCGCCGGCCTCGCCGGCGTCAAGCGGGTGCCCTTCGGGCGCGCCCGCGGTGCCTGCACGGCATACGACTTCCTCGGGACCTATGTCGATGACCTGCCCCACGTCATCGACATGGCGGCGATCAAGGCGGCCGGGGTGCGGATCGGGGCCGACCCGCTCGGTGGCGCGGCCGTCGCCTATTGGGGGGCCATCGCCGAGCGGCACGGGCTCGACCTGACCGTCGTCAACCCGCTCGTCGACCCGACGTGGCGGTTCATGACCCTCGACTGGGACGGCAAGATCCGGATGGACTGCTCCTCGCCCTACGCGATGGCCAGCCTCATCGAGCAGCGCGACGCCTACGACATCGCCACCGGCAACGACGCCGACTCCGACCGGCACGGCATCGTCACCCCCGACTCGGGCCTGATGAACCCCAACCACTACCTCTCGGTGGCCATCGAATACCTCTACGGCGGGGCCCGGCCGGGATGGCGCGCGGACGGTTTCGTCGGCAAGACCCTCGTGTCGAGTTCGATGATCGACAAGGTCGCCGCTGCCCTCGGACGGCGCCTGGTCGAGGTGCCCGTCGGCTTCAAGTGGTTCGTGCCCGGGCTGCTCGACGGGTCAGGCCCGTTCGGCGGCGAGGAGTCCGCGGGCGCGTCGTTCCTGCGGACGGACGGTTCGGTGTGGACGACCGACAAGGACGGCATCATCTTGGCCCTGCTCGCCTCGGAGATCCAGGCGCGCACGGGCAAGTCGCCGAGCGCCCACTATGCCGCGCTCGTCGCCCGCCACGGCGACCCGGCCTATGCCCGCATCGACGCCCCCGCCAACCGGGAACAGAAGGCCAAACTCGCGGCCCTCTCCCCCGACGACGTCTCGGCGAACGAGTTGGCCGGTGAGCCGATCCTCGCCAAGTTGACCGCGGCCCCCGGCAACGGCGCGGCGATCGGTGGCCTCAAGGTGGTGACCCGCTCGGCGTGGTTCGCCGCCCGGCCCAGCGGCACCGAGGACGTCTACAAGATCTATGCCGAGTCCTTCCAGGGCGCCGACCACCTCGCCCAGGTCCAGGAAGAGGCCCGGGCCGTGGTGAGCGCGGCGCTCGGCTGATCCACCTCCGCACGGCCACCATCGCCGACGGTGAGCAACCCCATGGTTGCTCACCGTCGGCGTTCTTGGGCGCTCCGGCGCGGGCCTATGCCAGGCCGAGGCCGGCAGCAGCGGCCGTGGCCAGGTCGGTCCAGCGCTCGTGATGCCGCACGGGCAGCAGGATCCACTGGCGCATCGGGCGCCCAGGCATGGGCTCGAACAGCCGCGCACCGTCGAGGGCCAGCGCCTGCTCGTGCGCCCCACCCTCGACCTTGACGACGAGGTCATCCCCCCACAGGGTCGCGAAGAACTTGCCCCGCCCCGGGGCGCGCAGCCCCGGGCAGCCGAACATCTGACCGCGCTCGAACGTCACCCCCTCCGCGGCGAGATCGTCGGCCAGGGCATCGAGGCGGGCGAGCGCAGCCTCGTCGGGACGCGGCATACCGCTTCCGGAACCGGCGCGCGGGCCGGCCCCGCGAGGGCTCATCCGTGACTCCGCAACCCGAGTTGGCCCCGCTCGTCACGCACCCATAGTTCGACCAGGCCGGCGAAGTGCGCCTCGAACTGTTCCCACTCGTGCGGTGGGTAACTTTGCTGGACCGTGGAGGTGAGCACGGCCCGGAACTCCTCGGAGGCGATCCAGTCGAGCACCATTTCGTCGACGTGCGCCAGGCTGGTGTCGATGAACTCGAGATAGCGCTCGGTCTCGAAATAGTCGTCGGCCAATTCCTGGTATGCCGCGAGTTTGGCGGGGTAATCGAGGGCCGGGTCGTCGGCGATCGCGAACCACGGCGCGGTGTCGACGTGGTAGCGAGGTGCCCGAGCGGTCACCGCGCAATACGTCGACCACCGCAGCAGCGCCTTCATCGCCCACGGGAAGTAGTAGTGCAAGGACGTGACAGCCACGTCGGGGCAGGCGTTGGCGTAGTCGATGGGATAGACGACGCCGTCCTTGACGAGCATTTCGCAGGAGTTGAACTCCCACCGGAAGAAGGCGTTGACGCTCTGGCTGATCGCGATCGCCTCGGCCCCGGTCTCGGCGTCGAGGAAGTCGTGCGCCACGGCATACCGGTGATGCATCGGCTGATCGGGCTGGAACTTCATCACCATCGTCTCCGGCCCGATGGTGAGGGCGCGGGCGAAGACGTCGAAGTCGGCGATCGACTCCTGCAGGTGCATGAGCATCTCGCCGGACTCGTCGTAGGCGTGGTGGAGCGCCGCGCGGTCCTTGATCGAGGAGACCCCGCGCCAGCCGCCCCCATCGAAGGGCTTCATGTAGAGCGGGTAGCCCAACTTCTCGGCGATCGCATCCAACTCGAAGGGCAAGTTGTACTTGCTCGACGTGTAGGCCCAGCGCACGTTGTCGACGGGGTGTTTGTAGGGCACGAGCACCGTCTCGGGGACGTTCATGCCCAGGCGCATGAGGGCGCAGTAGGCGCTGTGTTTCTCCATCGACTGGAACGTGAAGGGGCTGTTGAGCAGATAGACGTCGTCCATGAGGGCGATCTTCTTGAGCCACTCGCGCGGGTGGTAGTACCAGTAGGCGAGCCGGTCGACGACCAGGTCGTGACGGGGCCGATCGCGCAAATTGAAGGGTTCGATGCTCACCCGCTCGGTCGTGATCCGGTGCCGCGACCCGTCCGGGGCGGTGATGGTGCCCAGGCGGCCGACGAGGGCTTCGAGCGCAGTCGGCCAATCCTCCTCGGCACCGAGCAGCAGTCCGATGAGGTGGGTGACGGGAGTCCCCAGCGGAGCGGTCATCGAGGTGGGGTCCTTTCGGTCGAGCTCGGGCGGCGCCCGATCAGCACGTCAGACGAAGCGCGGCAGGTGGTGGGCGAGTTGGCGTTGCCACCAGGGCCAGTCGTGGGCGCTGTCGTAGCCCCACACGTCGAGTTCGTGGCGAATCCCCTTCTCGCGCAGCAACCCCGCCAAGTGCAGCGTCGACGGCAGCGCCTGGGTCGGCGAGACCTCGAAGGGCCCCTGCCCGACGACGAGCAGGATCGACAGCCGCGATCGCAACCAGTCGAGGTGGTCGCCATGGAGGTTCGGCACGTATGCCGAGGGGTTGGCGAAGTACGTCGCCTCGCCGACGTCGCCCCACCCGTTCCACTTGGTGGGGTCGTAGGCCCCGGACAGGCCGATGGCCAGCGGCGCGAGGTCGGCACGCTGGAGCGCGAACTGCACGGCGTGGTAGGCCCCCATGGAGACCCCGGTCGTCATGAGTTCGGCCGGCGCCCCGAGTTGCCCGTGAATCCACGGCACGGCCCGCTCGACCAGCCAGGCGTGGTAGGCGCGGTGCCGCCAGGCCCGCTCCTCGGTGGGGGCGGAGTTGTCCGACCAGGTCGAGGCGTCCATGGAGTCGACGGCGAAGACACTCACCCGGCCTTCCCGGACGAGATGGGCGATGGCCCCGAGCATGCCGCGCTCGGCGAAATCCTCGGCCTTCCCGGCCTCACTGGGAAAGGCGAGGAGAGGGCGCCCCCAATGGCCCCACCGGATGATGTGGAGGTGAGGTCCCCCGCCGGGGACCTCGAGCCAAGCCTCGCTGCGGTGCATTCCCCCATCCAACCCCATGAGTGACCGCGCGCACAGTAGGCGCGCACCGCGTTACCAGAGGTCGCGCAGCACCTCGGTGAGGCAGGGGTCGAGGGCGTCGCGCCAGGCGGAGTAGTTGTGCAGGTCCGGGACCTGGGTATAGGTCACCGTGTGCCCGGCCCGCCGCAGCGCCCCGGCCATCTGCCGGTTGTTCTCGGCGTTCTCCTCCAGTCCCCCGCACGTCATCCCCACCCGCAGCGGGTGGTCGGTATGCCGCGCGTCGAGGACCTGACGGACCCGCTGGTTGATGCGCATGAAGTAGCGGAACCCGTGCTCGCTGCTGTCGGTCTGCATCTGGAAGAAGCTGCCCGACTGCGAGAACACGCCGCCGATGGACGGGTCGCCGAGCAGCCCGATGAGCAACGCCGTCAACCCCCCCAGGGAGGCGCCCATGACGACGACCGGCGCGCTCACGGCATACGCAGTCGCGATCCGGGCCAACCCCTCTCCGGAGATGGTCCGCAGATACTGCGGCGACCCCGAGTACCAGGCGTCCCGCAACACCGGGTGGGCCAGGACGACCCGGTGGGGCGGCAGCACCCCGGCGGCGATGAGGGCCCCGGAGTACTGCGTGAGCGAGGCCAACTGGTCGTATTCGGGGCCGTCATGGGCCAAGAGCAGCGGCAGCGGCTCGGCATCGTCGACCCCCTCCGGCGCCCAGATCGTCACCGGGACCGGGTCCGGGGTCTCTCCTTCGAGGTGCATCGCGTGGAACGTGCCCGGCACGGCCGGCGCGGTCAGCCACCAGGGCACCTCATACCCGGGCATGGTGAGTACCGAGCGTTCGCCGAAGACGGTGCCCACCACCTGCGGATTGTCCGGGTCGAGGACGAGGAGGTCCTGCTCGGCACCCCGCAGGTGGAAGCGGTACTCCATCCGGTGCACGCCCGGCAACGGCAGGTCGAGGGTCCACAGGTCCCCGGCCCGGTCGAACTCCCGCGGCCCGGCAATGGCGCGGTCGCAGTCGAGGTCGACCGAGAGCACCCCGAAGTCGTGGCAGTCGAAGGAGAAGCGGACGTGATCGCCCACCAGAACGGGGGCAGCCACGTCAGAACAGGGCGTTCATCAAGGCGGTGCGGCCGCGCTTGACCCGCTCGTCGTGGTTGCCGACGACGTTGAAGAGCCCGACGAGGTGGGTGCGGACCCGGTCGCGCTCGGGCCCGGCGCTGGCGCGCACGAGGTCGAGGAGGCGGGCGAAGGCGTCCTCGATGTGGCCACCGAGGACGTCGAGGTCGGCGACGAGCAGGGCGGCATCGATGTCGCCCGGGTCGGCCGCCGCGGCGGCACGCGCCGCCTGGAGGTCGGCGCCCTGAGTGCGGCGCATGAGGTCGACCTGGGCCAGGCCCAGTTCGGCGTCGGCATCCTTGGGGTTCTCGGCGAGGGCCTGCCGGTAGGCCGCCGCCGCAGCGTCGAGATCGCCGGCCTCGATGGCGTCGTATGCCGCTTGGTGCAGCGGCGGCAACGGCACCTCGGCTGGCCCACCACCGATGTCGATCCGACCGGTGATCCCGCTGCGCACCGCGGCTTCGAGGAGTTGCTCGATCGCCATCGTGAGTTCGGCGGCGGGCGCGATCCCGGGGAAGAGCGGCACCGGCTGGCCCTGGAGCAGCCCGAAGGTCGCCGGGATGCTCGCCTGACCGAATGCCTGCACGACCAACGGGACCAGGCTCTGAGCCATACCGGGGTTGGTTGCCAGGTCGGCGCTGACGACTCCCACCCGCCCCTCGAAGCGGGCAGCAGCGGCCACCACCTCGTCGCGGAAGGCCCGGGTCTGCTCGTGCTGGCTGGTCCACAGGACGAGCAGCCCCGGGACGGTCATGTGGCGGGTCAGCGCTTGGGAGAAGGTCGCGTCGGTGGCCTCGACGAGCAGGCCCTCGGGGACCGCGGAACTGCCGGGCCGAGGACCCGTCCCTGCGCCTGCCGACGATGGCGATGCCGCACCCGACATGGCGGTCAGATCGACGGCGCCGCGGGCCCCGGCGGGAGTGTGGGGGGTGGAGGTCATGGTGGAGATTGTCGCAAAGGCGCGGCGGTGGCGCCTACTCGCGCCGGGCCCACCGGCCCGGCCTACCTACTGGACCGAGCCGCTCACCAGCTGGTCCGTGGCGCCGAGCAGTTTGACCTTCCCCTGCGCCGGGATGAGCAGGGCCACCGCCTCGACGGCGTTGATGGTCATCGACGACGTCGCGGTCGCGCTCCCGGTGAGTTTCTGGAGCGCCTCGGGGACCTTGAGTTCCTTGGTATTCGCCGAGGCCGTGATGACGTCGGCACGGTCGAGCTGAGCGAAGACGAGCACGTCACCACCGGCGAGCCGAACGGCATACAGGGTGTCCGGAGCCAACGTATGTGTCTGCTTGAGCGAAGCCAGGCTCCCCAGCGCGCTCGACTGGGTCGACTGTGAGGCCTTGAGTGCGGTCGCAAACGAATCGCCGGCATCGATGTGCTCGCCGACGCTAGGGTCGGGTGTCCCCAGCGCGGCGGCATACCCCTCGACGGCCGCTTTCGGGGACAACACCAGACCAGTGGCGTTGTCGGCAGCAACCATGGGTATGCCGCGCCCCACGTCACCCGTGGCCGGCAGCGAGGCCCCGGCCATCATGGGTACGCGGTAACTCAACTTGAACGGTGCGGTGACCTGGGGGCTCACCAGGAGGTCGAGGTATTGACGACGCGACTGTGGATCCTGGTTGGTCGCCAGGAGCAGGCGGGGGAATGCCTGGCCACGCGACATCGCGAGGAGTTTGGGTGGCTCGGGTCGGGACAACTGCGCGGAACTTGGGGTGGCGGTGCCCATGGCGACCCGCCCGTTGGCCGCGGCCAGCGCGGTGCCCGTGAGGACGGCTTGACGTGCAGCGGCAGCGGCATCGCCGCTCTTGCGATCGGCCTCGTCGGCGGCGTCGAGGACGCGGGCAGCGATCCGGGTCGCGTGATCGGCTCCCAGGGGAGCCACGGTCGCTACCTGCTCGGGAGCGGGAGAAACACCGGCCAGCCGCTGCGGGAGGCCACACCCGGTGAGCGTCGCGACGGCCAGGAACGCAACCAGAAGGAGGCGCCAACTCCGGCGTGAATGCGGCCTGGTCATGACGCGCGCCTCCTCAGCATTCCGGCGATACGGAGCAAGTGGCCAAGGACCTCGCGCCCCAGACCGGGCCAGGCCGAGTGGGCCAAGAACGCAGCGACCCCCGTCAGCACCAAGCCGACCACGCCGCCGAGGATCGCTTCGACGAACCATGCCTTGTGTTCGACGGTCACCCGGACCTGCGCGGCCTTTCCCTTGTCCGTGCGGACCACGACGGATTCCGGGGCCCGCTCTTGGGTAAGAGTGAGCACCGTCGGTCCCGAACCGGTCGCGGTCGCGCGCCAAATATCGGCACCGGCCAGCGGGGCCACCTTCTGGCCCGACCCGAAGGAGGCGAGGGTGAGGGTCCCCCGCACCCCGTTGGCGCCGACGGTCCTGATGACCGGGGACGTTCCGACAATGGCGTCGGCATCCGAGGGACTGGCCACACCCATCCATACCGTCGCTCCAGGTGCCGGTGTGACCGTCACCGTGGTATCGGAGTCGATGCGGTTGAGGACCTGCGGGGTGAGGACGACGGTGGCGTCGGCCGTCGGCTTTCCGGACAGCGTCAGGGTTCCGCTTGGTCCGACGCGCAGCGCAAGCCACACACCACCGACAACGAGGGCCAGGCCGAGCACGGCCGACACAATCGCGCCGGTTCGCTTGGCAATGGGGGGCATGTGGATGTCCTTCGAGAGGTGTCAGGGGCGCTCCGACCTAGTCGCCGGGGCACCTGTGCCCCTCCACGATGACAAACAGATAACGAAACGATCAAATCCGCGCCTCGTCGCGCGGCACGTCCCCCTCGCTGATCCGCACCGCATGCAACAGGTCACGCAGGCGGTCCACCTGAGCGTCCGAGAAGTCGCCGAGCCCGAAATCGATGGCCTCCAGTTCGGTGGTCACCGCCTCCATCGCCGCCAGGCCCGACGCGGTGATCCGCGCCAAGTAGCCACGACCATCGCGGGGGTTGGGACGGCGCTCGACGTAGCCACTGGCCACGAGGCGCTTGACGATGTTGGTCGCGCTCGTGGGGTGGACCATGAGCCGCTGGCCGATCCGCGACATGGACATCTCCTGGTGGCGGCTGAACGCGAGCAACACCAGGGCCTCGTAGCGCGCGAACGTCAATCCCTGCGCGGCCGCAATGGCGTCGAAGCGCGCGAGGAGGAGTTGCTGGACGCGCATGATCGAGGTCGCGGCCGCCATCGTCCGATGACGCGATTGTTCGCCCCACCGCTCCCGCCAGCGCTCCTGCGCCGCCACGATCGGGTCGAACGCCAGGGCGCGGTTCTCAGCCACGCAGGCACGCTAGCCGAGTGGGCTGGCGGGAGCCACTTCGCCGCTGTGGAGGTCCACGGTGCGGCCCGCGCGCGCCGCGGTGTCGGGGTCATGTGTTGCCATGACGACCGTGACTCCCGCGGCCGCCCGCTCGGCGACGAGATCGAGGACTCGGGTGCGGTTTGCGTGGTCCAACTCCGAGGTGGGTTCGTCGAGGAGCAGCACGGGGGTGGGTGTGGCCAGGGCGCGGGCAATGGCCACCCGCTGCTGCTGTCCTCCGGATAGTTCCTCGATGCGATGGCCCCCGACGTCTGCCAAACCCACCGATGCGAGGGCCTGGTGCGCCACGGTGCGCACATCCCGCTGACTCAGTCCTGCCAGGCGCAGGGCCATGATGACGTTCTCGGATGCCGTGAGCACGGACACCAGCCCGTTGCCCTGCGGGGCAAGGGTCACTTCCTGGAGCAATGCCGCGCGGGATCGGTCGGCGGGACCGTCCCCGATCACCACCTTACCCTCGGTGGGCCGGATCAAGCCGGCCATCACGGCGAGGAGCGTGGACTTGCCGGCCCCGGAGTGGCCGGTCACCGCGACGAACTCGCCGGGATCGATCCGCAGCCGCACGGCGCGCAGCGCCGGCACCGATCCGAAGCGCACGCTCACCCCGCGCAACTCGATGGCGGACCCACCTCGCCAGGGTGTTGTGCTCACGACTGCCCCCTGCCCTGGCCGACGGTCGGTGGCGTTGCCGGTGCCGACGGGCCGGTAGGCCCGGGCCATGGCTCGATGACCCATCGGCCGTCATCCTCGCGGATGCGCACCGGAGCCCCCGGGGCGAACACCTCCAGAGCCTCGAGCGGCAAGGGGACCGACCCGTCCGCCGCGACCACGGCATACTCTCCGCCTCCGCCACCTTCGGCACCCACGCGCCCGTCGCGAATGGTGACCGTCCTCGGGACTCGGGCGGC
Source organism: Actinomycetes bacterium (assembly GCA_029778715.1). Lineage (GTDB taxonomy): Bacteria > Actinomycetota > Actinomycetes > Actinomycetales > Dermatophilaceae > Phycicoccus_A. Next base: position 112,398 of record JAKOPT010000089.1, read on the forward strand.
GACGTGCGGATCATGAGTGACCAAGATCACAGTCGTGCCCACCGTCTCGTGCAACCGGAGCAGGGCGTCGAGCACCCCATCGCGAGCCCGGTCGTCGAGTTGACTCGTCGGCTCATCGGCGAGGATCAAGCCCGGGGCTCCGGCGAGGGCCACGGCGAGCGCGGCGAGTTGGATGTCCCCCGGCGTCATGGTGCCGACCAGGTCGTCGCCATCCGCCTGAAGCCCCACGAGGGCGAGAACCTCGTCGGCAGGTGGCACCTCCCGTCCCTGCCGGAGCGCAGCGCCTTGGGCGAACTCGACGTTCTGGCGGGCACTGAGGTAGGGCAGCAGGTTGCGGGCGGCCCCCTGGAGCACGAACCCCACCTCGGTGCTCCGCAGGGCGTCGAGGGCCCCGTCGTCGAGGTCGGCGAGATTGTGATTGCCGACAAAGATGCGCCCCGCGCTGGGCCGCATCAGTCCCCCGAACAAGCCGAGCAACGTGGACTTGCCCGCCCCTGACGGGCCCAGCAGCGCCACCAACTCGCCCGCCGTGACGACTAGGTCGACCCCGGCCAGCGCGGCGACATCCTGGCCCTCACTGCGATAGATGTGGACCAGCCCCTCGGTGCGCACCGGCAGTCCGGTTCGGCGCGGCTGCGACCCCGGGTTCACCAGGAATCCCGCAGCCGATCCGGAGTGGCCCGAGACACCATCGACGCGGCGACCGCCAGGCCCATCGCCCCTACGACGAGGAAGCACCCACCCGCGGCCCCGGTCATCCCGAGCAGCGACGGGGTGAGGTCGGCGGTCGGCACACTCACAGGAGTGTCGAAGAGCGGGATCAACGGCAACGCAAGCCACGCCCCGACCAGGCCACACCCCAGACCGAGTAGGACCGCAACGGCACTGATCCCGGTCTGCTCGAGCGACACCGCGGCATACGCCTGGCGCCGCGACAGACCGACCGCCTGCAGCGAGGCCAGATCGCGCGCGACCATGCGCCAGGAGGTCGCCGCGACCACCAGCAGCACCACAGCGGCGACCAGGACCGCGGCCACACTGGTCACCACCTCGAGCCCCAACCCCCAGCCGGTCGCCGACTGTTGATACCGGTGCAGGTGCTCGCTGACCCGCTCGACGGTGCGCACCCGAATCCCCCGGGCTTGGAGGTGCTCGGTGACCGCACTCAGCGTCGATGGGTCGGCCTGATCGGTCCACACCTGCACGGTGCCGTCGGCAGGAAGTTCACCACCGAGGCGGGCCATGGTGTCGAAGTTGACGAGCACCCCGCGGTCGAGCACGACGGGCAGCGCCGGGACTCGCTGGGCGATCCGCGCCGGCACCGGGCGTCCGGACAGGCCGAACAGGCTGAACTGCCCGTCGTGTTCGTCGCTGGGGGCGCGGCCCGCGAGAATCGCCGGCACCCGCTCCGGGACATCGCCGTACAACGCGGTCGCCGTACCGCCGTCGCTGACGACGTTGAGCGCCAACCCTTCGCTCGAGCGTTCCACGCTGAGCATCCGGCCTCCGCCGCTCGTCGGGTCGGGGTGCCAGAGCACGGGGTCGAGAACCGGGAGCGGTATGCCGTCCACGGCCAACGTCGCCAGCGTCACCACCCCTTCCACCGGCGCACCGACGGACCGGGAGCGGCGCAGCCAGAGCCCGTGGAGTTCGCACCCCTGGGGGCACAGCAACGGGCCCGCGAAATCCTGCATGTCGCTGCCGGCTTCGGACACCGAGGCGAGATCGCGGTCGAGTATCTCGCCGCTGCGCAGCCGCACGGTGACCCCGAAGCGCACTTCCGCGGGCTGGCTCGGCGACCCCGCGGCGCTCACCCACCGCAGCCGCCCGCTGAGTTGTTGTCCGGTCAGTTTCACCGAGGGAATCTCCGGGTCGGCGAGGGCGGCCAGGTCCAGCGGCGGACCGCCGGCGGGCTGGAAGCCGAGCCGCCGGTAGTCGCCGGGCCGCAGCGCCAAGGTGGTGCCGGCGCTGGCGTCCCGCGGGGTGGCCAGCCCGACCGGCATGACCTGATCTCGGAGAGGGGCTGGCAGGCCGGACAGCGCCTGCGCGACATCGGCGGGGCGGGTGGCATCGGTGACGAGAGCGACGGCAGCGCCGACCTCGAGTTCGGCGCGATTGGCCCGGTTGCGGTCGGCGACCACCACGGCGTTGACCGCGAAAACCGTGAGCGCACTCGCCATGGTGACGATCGTGACGATGCTGCGCAGTTCCGGGCGCCGCGCGACCGAGAACCAGGCCAGGGCGACCGCTGGCGGCCTGCGGGTGAGGGTGCGAGCACCCATCCGCCCGGCGATCCGCACCAATCCGGCACCGGCCGTGAGGCCCACCGCCAGCGCGAGCACCATCGGGGTGGCCAGCGCGAGCGGTCCGGTCAGGCTGCGCGTCGCGATCCCGACGACGCCCACGACCGCGAGGACGACGAACACCCCCCGGGCCAGCCATCCCCGCTCCGCGTGCGGCGCAGAACGGCGCAGCAGGTCGAGAATCGAATCCGCGCTCAACTCGCGCGAGGCCACGACCGACGCGGCGAGGGTGACGGCGGTGCCGAGGATCGCGGCGGCCCACAGTGGCCACCCCACCTCGAGCGACACGCCGCTTGGCAGGAGTAGCGCGCGGATCACGGCGTCACCCGCGAGCGCGATGGCCACCCCGACCGGGAGGCCCAGGACCACCGGGACGGCGAGTTCGGTGACGATCCGGCGCCGGCTCGCTGCGCTGCTATAGCCGCGCAGCCGCGCCAGGGCCACCTCGGGCCGTCGCTGCCCGACGGCCACTTTCACGGTGAGGAAGGCCACCGCTGCGACGAGCATCGCCAGTTGGGCCAGCAGGAGCGGGATGACGAGACGGAGCAGGTGCTGCCCGGAGGTAACCGCCTGCTGCAGGTTGGGCACCGGCGAGATGAGCGTGGCCAAGGTTCCCGGGGCCAGGACCAATGCGGTGTCGAGGCGCGCGAGCGATTCGACGGTGAGCCGATCGCGCGCGAGGGGATATTGCACCGACACGTCGGCCTGCGACCATGCCCCCTCGAAGGTCTGCGGCGCCGTCAGCAGATCATCGACGCCGGCGACCGTTTCGGTGCCCAGCGGCACGGACAACCCCGACTTCCCGGTCACCACGGCACCCAACCAGTAGGCGGGCTCCGCGGGCTCGTCGTAGACACCGACGATGGCGAGGCTCACCGGCCGGTTCTGGTTGCCGAGGTCGGCAGCGATCAGGTCCTGGCCCGGAGCCCAGCCCCAGTTGCGGGCGTCGGCAGCGGAGACCGCCACCTCCCCGGCAGCGTGCGGGCATCGGCCCACGCGCATGCGGACATGGTCACAGAGCCGGTCCCGCGACCGCAGCGACACTGGAGAGGGAAGGGCACCGGGCCGGGTCGCCACCTGGGTCGGGGCGACGATCCCCCCGATCCCCTCCCCGAACCAGGGCGTCGCCGCCTGCGGGAACTCGGCGGCGAGATCGGCGCCGGTCAGCAGGTGGCCGGGCGTGCGGCCGACGCGCAAGGTGGCCAGCGCCTCGACGCTGTCCAGGCGCTCCAACCGGGACTTGAGGATGCCTTCCCCGAGGGAGTTCGTGAGCAGGGGGGCGAGGACTACGCAGGCGGTGACGCTGGCCGAGAGCAACAGGACGAAGACGGTCTGCCACCGTCGATACGCCAAGGCCGCCCACATGGCACGGTCATGCCTTGAGGGCAGCTTCGAGCCGCTCGAGTTTGCCCGTCATCTCACCCGTGCGCCCGGGCCGGATGTCGGCCTTGAGCACCAACGACACCCGCGGTGACATCTCGCTCAGCGCTTCCACGCAGCGCCGGACCACGCCGAAGCACTCGTCCCAGTCACCTTCGATGGTCGTGAACATCGCATCGGTGTGGTGGGGCAGGCCGCTTTCGCGAATGATCCGCACGGCGGCCGCAACGGCGGTTGACACCCCTCCCTCGGCATCGGAGACCGACGGGGCGACGCTGAAGGCTACGAGCATGAGGCGACCCTAGCGGGCGAGCACGCGCGGACGCCCCGCCCGATCAGTGCGATCGAGGCGGGGCGTCGACGGCGCGCTTGGGCGCAAGAGCCCGAGGATCAGGCCTTGGCGGGCACGCGCAGGATCAGGGCGTCGCCCTGGCCGCCGCCGCCGCACAGCGCAGCCGCGCCCACGCCACCGCCGCGGCGCTGCAGTTCGAGGGCGAGGGTCAAGGTGATGCGGGCACCGGACATGCCGAGCGGGTGACCCATGGCGATCGCGCCACCGTGGGGGTTGACCTGCTCGTCGGTGAGCCCGAGTTCCTTGGCGCTGACCAGACCGACGGCGGCAAAGGCCTCGTTGATCTCGACGACGTCGAGGTCGGCAGCCGTGAGCCCTTCCTTGGCCAACGCAGCCTTGATCGCCTCGGCCGGCTGGCTCTGCAGAGTCGAGTCGGGACCTGCGACGACGCCGTGCGCGCCGATCTCGGCGAGCCAGGGCAGGCCCATGGCCTCGGCCTTGGACTTCTTCATGACGACGACCGCGGCCGCCCCGTCGGAGATCTGGGAGGCCGAGCCAGCGGTGATCGTGCCGTCGCGCCGGAACGCCGGCCGGAGCCCGGCGAGCGACTCGGGCGTGGTGTTGGCGCGCACGCCCTCGTCATTCTTGAACTGGACCGGGTCGCCCTTGCGCTGCGGGATGGCGATCGCGACGACCTCGTCGTCGAAGATGCCGTCGGCCCACGCCTTGGCGGCCCGCTGGTGGCTGCGTGCCGAGAAGGCGTCCTGCTCCTCGCGGCTGACGAACCGGTCGCCTTCGTTGGCGGCTTCGGTGAGCCCGCCCATGCCCTGGGCGGTGAACACGTCGGAGAGGGCGTCGAAGTCCATGTGGTCGCGCATCGTGACGTTGCCGTACTTGAACCCGTCGCGGCTCTTCTCGAGCATGTGCGGAGCGTTGGTCATCGACTCCTGGCCACCGGCGACCACGATTTCGAACTCGCCGGCCCGGATGAGCTGGTCGGCCAGGGCGATGGCGTCGATGCCCGACAGGCAGACCTTGTTGATGGACAGCGCCGGGACGCTCATCGGGATGCCGGCCTTGGCCGCGGCCTGGCGCGCCGGAATCTGGCCCTCACCGGCATACAGGACCTGGCCCATGATGACGTAGTCGACGTCCTCGGGCTTGACGCCGGACTTCTCCAGGGCACCCTTGATGGCAAAGCCACCGAGGTCGGAGCCGCTGAAACCCTTGAGGGAGCCGCTCATCCGACCCATGGGGGTGCGGGCGCCGGCAACGATGACAGTGGGATCGGTGGACATGAAGGGGCCTCCCAGGGACGGGGTCGGGTTTGAGGGACGGGTATGCCGTCGACTCTAGCGAGCGTGACGGCGCCCGCGGAGCCCCGCGCTGGGGTGACCCTCACCACCTCACGAGGGCACGGCATACCGGGGGGCTCTTACATTGGCTTCATGACTTCCACGACCGCGGACCTGTTCACCCAGATCGACCACGTCGGGGTCGCCGTTGCCGACCTCGATGCCGCCATCGCCTTCTATCGCGACACCTACGGGATGCGCATGCTCCACGAGGAGGTCAACGAGGAGCAGGGCGTGCGCGAGGCGATGATGGCCGTCGGTGACTCCGGCTCGTGCATCCAGTTGCTCGCTCCGCTGTCGCCGGAGAGCACGATCGCCAAGTTCCTCGACCGCAACGGCCCGGGAATGCAGCAGTTGGCCTACCGGGTCGCCGACATCGACGCCGTGAGCGCGACGCTGCGCGAGCGCGGTGTGCGCCTGCTCTACCCCCAGCCCAAGCGCGGCACCTCGGACAGCCGGGTCAACTTCATCCACCCCAAGGACGCCGGCGGCATCCTCGTCGAACTCGTAGAGCCCGCGGCCGACGCCCACCACTGACGCCCCACCGGCACGCTCGCGGTGGTCGTCGCGGCCGCCGCGAGCGTTGTCGTATGCCGTGACGCGGGCCGGCGCGCCCGGCGCTGAGGCTCCTCCACCGGGCGGCCACGACGCCCTCGTCGGCTCGTGAGCGATGTCACGGTGAGGCAGGTCTCACCGGCCGGAACGAACGGCGGGAGGCGGGCTAGGTTCGGCAGTGGCGGGCCATGGGCCCCAACGTCCCCTGTCATCGCCTGTCATCGCCCCAAAACCGTCGACCGACGACAAGGAGAACCCTGCCGTGGAGCAGATTCGCGACGCCATCCTCTCCGGTGACCGCACCCAAGAGACGTATGCCGGCCTGGCCATCCCCGAGAGTTACCGCGGGGCGACCGTGCACAAGGACGAGGTCGACATGTTCGCCGGCCTGGCCAGCCGCGACAAGGACCCGCGCAAGAGCCTGCACGTCGACGAGGTGCCGGTGCCCGAGTTGGCGCCTGGTGAGGCCCTCGTTGCCGTCATGGCCAGTGCGATCAACTACAACACGGTGTGGACCTCGATCTTCGAGCCGCTGCCCACCTTCGGGTTCTTGGAGCGCTACGGCCGGCTCTCTCCCTACGCCAAGCGCCACGACCTGCCCTACCACGTCGTCGGCTCCGACCTGGCCGGTGTCGTGCTGCGCACCGGCCCGGGCGTCCACCTGTGGAAGCCCGGTCAGGAAGTCGTCGCGCACTGCTTGTCCGTCGAGTTGGAGAACGCCGACGGCCACAACGACACGATGATGGACCCCGAGCAGCGCATCTGGGGCTTCGAGACCAACTTCGGTGGCCTCGCCGAACTGGCCATCGTCAAGGCCAACCAGTTGATGCCCAAGCCGGCCCACCTGACCTGGGAAGAGGCCGCCTCGCCCGGGTTGGTCAACTCCACGGCATACCGGCAGTTGATCTCAAAGAACGGCGCGGGCATGAAGCTCGGCGACCGGGTCCTCATCTGGGGTGCCTCCGGTGGGTTGGGCTCCTACGCGACCCAGATGGCCCTCGCCGGTGGCGCGACCCCGATCTGCGTGGTCTCCAGCCCCGACAAGGCCGACATCGTCCGCAAGATGGGCGCCGAGCTCATCATCGACCGCCGCGCCGAGGGCTACCAGTTCTGGAACGAGGACGGCACCAAGCAGAACCCGCGCGAGTGGCAGCGCCTGGGCAAGAAGATCCGTGAGCTCACCGGCGGCTACGACGTCGACATCGTCTTCGAGCACCCCGGCCGTGAGACCTTCGGCGCGAGCGTCTACGTCACCCGCAAGGGCGGCACGATCACGACCTGTGCGTCGACCTCGGGCTACATGCACGAGTACGACAACCGCTACCTGTGGATGAACCTCAAGCGGATCATCTCCAGCCACTTCGCGAACTACCGCGAGGCCTGGGAGGCCAACGAACTCATCAACCGCGGCCTCACGCACCCCACGTTGTCCAAGACCTACACCCTCGAAGAGGTCGGCCAGGCTGCCCTCGACGTGCACCACAACATGCACCAGGGCAAGGTCGGCGTCATCACCCTCGCCCCCGAAACGGGATTGGGCGTGACCGACCCCGAGAAGCGCGCCCGCTTCGAAGACGAGATCAACCGCTTCAAGAACATCTAGCGTCACACCTTTCCCGCCTAAGGCGGGAAACGGGCACTGGGCACCCCGAATGTCGGGGTGCCCAGTGCCCGTTTCCCACCCCAAGCCCGCCACCGCCCCTCCACCGACCAACCCATGACCGACCACCGCGCCGCCGGGTTAGGGTGACCGGGTGAAGATCGGGAAGATCGCACCGATAGCGGGGCCCCGCAGACTGCTTCGGCGATGGCGCGACTTCCGCGAACGCCAACTCGAGGAACTGCGCGAAAGCAACAGGCCCCACCTCGGTGCGCCACCCCCGCTCGCGCCGGAATCACCCCCGGCTGCCGGCCCGGGCGCGCGGCCAACCGATGCCGCACGGCCCACCGAGGACTCCCCCGGCCCCGGACCCGCCCCCGCCGATAGCGACACCGCCGCCCACGGCGACCCGGCCGCGGCCGGCATACCGGCCTCAGGCCCCGCGGACGGCGCCGAAGCTGCCCTGGTTTCTCGTTACGGCGAAGCGGGACGCCCCCTCAACCGGCACTCCCCCTTCTACATCGGCTTCGTCGGGGCCCTTGGCGCGCTGGCCGCCATCGCCCTATGGAACGCCTTCGGGCAACTGGCGACGACACTCACGATCCTCATCGTCTCGCTCTTCCTCACCCTCGCCCTCAACCCGCTCGTCGAAGCCCTGACCCGCCGTGGCACGCGCCGGGGTGGTGCCGTGACCCTCGTCTTCCTCGGGGTGCTCGTCGTCTTCACCCTCATCGGCATCCTCGTCATCCCGCCCGTGGTCACCCAGGGCGCCGACCTCATCGCGCGCGCCCCCACCTACCTCCAACACCTCCTCGACGCGTCCTGGGTCCAGCAACTCGACCGCGACTACGGAGTGCTCGCCAAGGCCCAAAGCGAGCTGACCAAGAAACTCACCGACCAGGCCTTCCTCGAGCAGGTCCTCGGCGGCATTCTCGGCGCCGGCAAACTCGTCGCGAGCGGCATCTTCCAAACCCTCACCGTCCTCTTCCTCACCCTCTACTTCCTCGCCTCGCTGCCCGCAATGAAGACCGCGGCCTACGCGATGGTCCCGGCCAGCCGGCGCCCCCGGATCGTGTCGCTCTCGGAGGAGATGATGCGCCGCGTCGGGTCATACGCCATCGGCCAGGTCGCCATTGCCGCCGTCAACGCCGCTTGCTCGTGGGTCATGATGACGATCCTCGGGTTGCCGTATGCCGCGGTGCTCGCCGTCGCCGTCGGCCTGCTCGGGCTCATCCCGCTCGTCGGCGCGACCCTGGGTGCGGCGGTGGTCAGCGCGGTCGCGTTCTTCGACGAGCCGCGCCTGGCGATCGTCACGATCATCTACTACGTCGTCTATCAGCAAATCGAGAACTACGTCTTCATGCCCCGGATCATGAAGCGCACCGTGTCGGTGCCCGGGGCGGTCACGGTCGTCGCGGCACTCGCCGGCGGTACCTTGCTCGGGATGCTGGGGGCGCTGCTCGCCATCCCGTTCGCGGCGGCCCTGCTGCTGCTCTACGACGAAGTCCTCGTCCCGCGCCAACGCCAGTCCTGACAGCCTGGCCACGCGGCCGGCCACCCCCTCGCCGGAACACGCGTCGGGGTGGCCGGCCGCAACGCCAGCCACCCCGACGTGGGTGGAACCACCAGCCTTTAGGGCTGCATCACCGCGAGCGCGTCGACGACGCCGGCCCCGAAGTAACTGTTGTTACCGGGGTCGCCGACACACACCGCTCCGGCGGTGGCCGCGCTGCACGGCTTGGCCACGGCCCGCGCCTTGAGTTCGGCGATCATCCTGTCCGGGGTCCACGTGGGGTGGGCCGTCTTCATGAGGGCGAGGACCCCCGCGACGTGCGGGCTCGCCATCGAAGTGCCGCTCTTGGTGCCCCAACCGTTGTTGCGCACGATCGTCGACAGGATCGACGAACCGGGCGCCGCGACGTCGATGACGCCCTGGCCGCGGTTGGAGAAGTAGGACAGCCGACTCGTCGTCGATCCGGCCGGGAACTGCTGGAGCGAGGCCACGGTGACGACCCCGTCGAGTTCGGTCGGGATGTCCTGGCAGCCGTTGTTGATCACCCGGGCCACCGGCGTGGTGTCGTTGGGGCTGCCGTTGTCGACCGTCTTGTTCGCCAGGTCGTATGCCGAGTTGCCGGCTGCCGCGGCGTGGACGACACCCTGGCCGGTTGCCCAGGTGACGGCGCGGCGCACGGCTTCCTTGGCCGCCGCCTGATCCGGCTGGTCGCTGCACCAGAACTCGAACGGGTCGATGTAGTAGCTGTTGTTCGTCACGTCCATCTTCTTCAGCCCGGCCCAGACGAAGCCGCAGATGGCGTACTCGGGGTAGATGTAGCCGTCGTCGTTGACGACCTTGACCGCGGCCATCCGGACGTTGGGGGCCACCCCGACGATGCCGACGCCGTTGCGGGCCGCGGCGATGGTGCCGGCGACGTGCGTGCCGTGGTCGCTCGTCGTGGGGTACCACCCGGTGGGCGAGAGGTCCGGCCGGCCGGCAGCGGTGCAGTTGACCGACGACGCGATGTCGATGTTGGCGGCGAGGTCGGGGTGGTCAGGATCGATGCCACTGTCGAGGACCCCGACGAGCACGTTGCGATTGCCGTCGGTGACCGCTTGGGCCGCCGGGGCGTTGATCATCGTCATGTCCCACTGCCGCGACTCCAGGGCGTCGCTGCCGACGCCGGGCGTCGGTGATTCGGCCGGCAAGTCGCCGTTGGCCGGTTTCCCGGTGGCCTTCTTGTAGTCGGCCGCCCCACGACCCCAGGTCGCGCCCAGGCCGGCGGGTGTGCCCTCGGAGACCGACGCGGTCCGGGTCGCACCCACCGACTGCACGGCGTTGCCGCCGGCCTTGACGACCTCGGCCCGGAAGGCCGAGCGGTCGGAGTGGGCGATGACGACACCGATCTGGGGCCAGGACTGGACGACGACCCCGCCCGCGGCGGCGACGGCCTTTTCCACGAGTCGGACCTGGCCCGGGTTGGCGATCCGGGCGTTGACGACATAGCTCATGAGCATGCCGTCGGGGAAGGTTGAGGGGACGGGAGTGGATGTGCTCTGGCCCGAACTGGTCGCGGTCGCGGTGGCGCCGGCCCCGATCGCCAGCGTGAGGGCGCCCAGGGCCGCGACCGCCGCAACCGTCCATCGCCTCCCGGCGTGCGCAATTGACTTCATGGATCTCCTCCGCTTCGTCGTCCGCCGCGTTGCGGGCGACGGCCGCCAGCCTAGGAGGTAGAGGCGCCCCGTGCAGGGTTTCGCCTCCGGCGAAGTATCAGGCCCGAATCCGTTCGTTGCCGGGGTCGTACATCGGGCGCAGCGACACCCGCGCCGGATGCCGCACGCCGGCCACGTCGACCTCCCAGGTGCCTGCTGCCAGCCAGGCGGCGCTCACCGGCTCGTCCGCCTCGACGAAGGCCAGTCCGACCGCGCCCCCGAGAGTCCACCCGTAGGACGCGGACCGGACGTAGCCGACGACGACGCTGTCGCGCAGGACCGGTTCGGCGTGATAGAGCAGCGGCTCGGGGTCGAGAAGGAGGACTTGCACCAGGCGCGCCCGCGGCATACCGGCCGCCTTGGCCGCGACCACGGCCTCCCGCCCGACGAACCCGCCCGGTTTGTCGAGCGCGGCGGTGAAGGCCAACCCGACTCCCACGAGGGAGTCGGTGTTGTCGATGTCGTGCCCGAAGTCGCGGTACCCCTTTTCCAGCCGCAGGCTCGACAGCGCCTTGAGGCCGACAGGCCGGATGCCGTGGTGACCGCCGGCGACCAGGAGGGCGTCGTATGCCGCCCCCGCCCCTTCACGCGGGACGTACACCTCCCAGCCCAGTTCGCCGAGGTAGGTGATCCGGGCCGCGAGCGCCCGCACCGGGCCGGTCGCGGTGTCGATGACCACCTCGCGCACCGACCGGAACGGGAAGGCCTCGTTGGCGAAGTCCGTCCCCGGACACGCCGCCGCCAGGACCGCGCGCGAGAGCGGACCCTGAACGGTGAACATGGCCCACTCGGTCGTGATGTCCCGCACCTCGACATCGGCCGTCCCGATGCCCCGACGCAGCCAGGCGAGGGTGTGGCCATGTGCGGTGTCGGAGGCGACGACGAGGAAGCGGTCTTCGGCCAGTTTGGTCACGGTGAGGTCGGCCTCGATGCCGCCGTCCTCGGCGAGCCACTGGGTGTAGGTGATCTCGCCGATCGCGCCGTCGACATCGGCCGTGGAGAGCCTGGAGAGCACCCGTCCGGCGTCAGCACCGGTCACCTCGAACTTGGCCATGAACGACATGTCCATGAGGCCCACCGCCTCGCGCACGCACCGGTGCTCGGCTTCCCAGTGCGCGAACCACGGCTGGACACCCCACCCTGGTTCGGCCTGCGCGGGCACCCCGCGCCCGGCATACCAGTCGGCGCTCTCCCAACCGGAGACGTCCCGCAGATAAGCCCCCTGGGCGACCATCCGGTCGAGCACGGGTGAGGCGAAGACCCCGCGCCCGGACGCGAGCTGGATGCCCGGGGTGTGGGCGGCATACACGGTGCCGAGGATTTCGGCGGTGCGGGCCGCGCGATAGGCCAGCGCCAACTGGTGAGCGCGGAAGCGGTCGACGTTGAAGCCCGTGACGTCGACATCGGGGCGCCCGGTGAGGATCCAGTGCGCCATGATCCGCCCCAACCCGCCGCTGGAGAGGATGCCCACGGAGTTGAGCCCGGCGCAGACGAAGTAGCCGCCAATGCTGCCCGACTCCCCCACTGCGGGCGCGAGATCGGGCATGAACGACTCGGGCCCGCAGAAGAAGGTGCGCACGCCGACATCGAGGGTCGCCGGGACCCGAGCCATCGCCTTCTCGACGAACGGACCCATCCGTTCCCAGTCGGGGGTGATCTCGCCGAAGGAGAAGTCCCGCGGGATGCCGTTCACCCGCCACGGGGCAGCGACCGGTTCGAAGAGACCGACCATCATGCCGCCCCCCTCCTCGCGGTAATAGCCGTAGGAGGCGGGGTCCTCGAACACCGGGGCGTCCGGGCTCATCCCGTCGAGGTGGTCGGTGATGAGGTAGTAATGCTCGGCGGCCTGGTTGGGGATGACGAGGCCGTTGCGTTCGCCGAGCTCCCGCGCCCACATACCGGCGCAGTTGACGACGATGTCGCACTCGATGTCGAGGGTTTCGCCGCGGTATGCCGCCCGCACGCCGGTCGTGCGCTCGCGGGCCCCATCGGGGCGAGTGAGCACCTGCTCGACGCTGACCCCCTCGACGACCCGCACGCCGAGGTTCTTGGCGCCACGGGCCAAGGACATGGTGAGGTCGACGGGGTTGACCCGCCCGTCGCGGGGGACGTAGAACCCGGCGAGCAGGTCGTCGGTACGCGCGAGCGGGAAAAGGTCGGCCATCTCGGCCGGACCGATCTCGTGGACCTCCAGGCCGATATGCCGCTGGAAGGCCGCGACCCGGCGGTACTCCTCGAGGCGATCACGATCGGCCGCGGCCTCGATGAGCCCCACCGGCTTGAACCCGGTCGAGACCCCGGTTTCGGCCTCGAGGCGGGCGTAGAGATCGCGCGAGTAGAGCCGCATCCGGGTGCTCGTCTCGGAGGTCGACCCGAAGCACGTCATCAAGCCGGCAGCATGCCAGGTGGTGCCCGAGGTGAGTTTGTCGCGCTCGAGGACAAGGACGTCGCTCTCGCCGGCGTGGGCGAGGTGGTAGGCGATCGAGGTGCCGATCACCCCACCCCCGATGATGACGATGCGGGCGCGGCTGGGCAGGGAGGGCAGGCTCACGCCGCCTACGGTATGCCGTCCCCACCCCACCCCGGGCACGCGGTGGACACTTCGTTCACTCGCGCCTCCCTGCGCTGGGCGGGTGTGCACTCGTTGCCCACTTCGAACTGGGCGCCTTGCCTATTAATTCGCCATCTTGTTAGGTGATCTGTATAGCCCACCAAGCAACCGGAGGACAGAATGCGCACTGGCGAACCGTTCCGAATCAAGATGGTCGAGCCGTTGCCCATCACGACCCGCGCCCAGCGGGAGGAGGCGATTGCCGCGGCGGGCTACAACACGTTCTTGTTGCCGAGCGGCGTCGTCGGCATCGACCTGCTCACCGACTCGGGGACCACCGCGATGAGTGATCGGCAGTGGAGCGCGATGATGCTCGGCGACGAGGCGTATGCCGGGGCGCGCTCCTTCGATCACCTCGTCACGGCCGTCCAGGACACCTACGGCTTCCCCTACGTCGTTCCGACCCACCAGGGGCGCGGCGCCGAACACCTCATCTCCCGGATCCTCATCTCCCCGGGTCAGTACGTCCCCGGCAACATGTACTTCACGACGACCAGGGCGCACCAGGAATTGGCCGGCGGCACCTTCGTCGACGTCGTCATCGACGAAGCCCACGACCCGGCCGCGCTCCACCCCTTCAAGGGCAACGTCGACATCGCCAAGTTCGAGCGCCTCATCGCCGATGTGGGGGCGGACCAGATCGCCTATATCAACGTCGCCCTCACCGTGAACCTCGCCGGCGGCCAGCCGGTATCGATGGCCAACCTGCGCGCTGTCCGCGAGGTCTGCGACCGGCACGGCATCCTCATGTGGTCCGACGCGACCCGCCTGGCGGAGAACGCCTTCTTCATCCAGGAACGCGAACCCGGCTATGCCGAGACCTCCTGCGCCGACATCGTGCGCGAGATGCTCTCGCACTTCGACGGACTCACCATGTCGGGCAAGAAGGACGCCATGGTCAACATCGGGGGTTTCCTCGCCATGCGTTCGGCGGATATCCTCACCAAGGCCCGTGAACTGGTCGTCCTCTTCGAGGGCATGCCCACCTACGGAGGACTGGCCGGCCGTGACCTCGAAGCGATGGCCGTCGGGTTGCGCGAGGCCGTCGACGACCACTACCTCGCCAACCGGATCGGGCAAGTTCGCTATCTCGGGGAGCAACTCGCCGAAGCGGGCGTGCCCATCGTGCAGCCCATCGGGGGGCACGCGGTCTTCCTCGACGCCGCTGCCTTCCTCGCCCACCTGTCCCAGGACGACCTGCCCGCGCAGGCCCTCGCCGCCGCGCTCTATGTCGAATCGGGGGTGCGGTCGATGGAACGCGGGATCGTCTCGGCCGGGCGCAACCCGGACGGCACGAACCGTCACCCCAAACTCGAACTCGTCCGGCTGACCATCCCGCGCCGGGTCTACACCGACCGGCACATGGATGCCGTCGCCGACGCCGTCATCGAACTGTGGCACCGCCGGCACCGCATCCCCGGGCTGCGCTTCACCTACGAGCCCTCGACGCTGCGGTTCTTCACCTCCCGCTTCGAGCCGCTCCCCGTCACGGTGCCCACCCACTGACGGACATGGTTGAGGGGTATGCCGCGAGCGGCATACCCCTCAACCATGTGGGATCAGGCGTAGGTGCGGAAGCCGCGCTTGGTCTTGCGGCCGAGGTAGCCCGCGGTCACGAGGTGCTCCAGCAGCGGCGAGGGGGCAAAGCCGGGCTCGCGGAACTCGGTGTAGAGCTCGCGCTCGATGGCCAGGGACACGTCGAGCCCGACGACGTCGAGCAACTCGAACGGACCCATCGGCAGGCTGCAGCCCTTCTTCATCGCGATGTCGATGTCGTCGGCCTCGGCGTAGTGCGCCTCGAGCATCTTGACCGCGTCGTTGAGGTAGGGGAAGAGCAGCGCGTTGACGATGAACCCGGAGCGGTCACCGCAGGTCACGGCGACCTTGCCGACCTTCGCGCACAGGTCCTGGACGGTGGCGAGCACGTCGGGGGCGGTGGCCACGGTGTGGATGACCTCGACGAGCTTCATGATCTGCGCCGGGTTGAAGAAGTGCATCCCGATGACGTCGCCGGGGCGGCTGGTCACCTTGGCGCAGTCGATGATCGGCAGCGAGGAGGTGGTCGTCGCGAGGATCGCGCCCGGCTTGCAGATCCGGTCGAGGTCGCGGAACAACTCCTGCTTGAGGTCCAGGCTCTCGGCGATGGCCTCGACGACGATGTCGACATCGGCGAGGTCTTCGCGGGAGAGCGCGCCGGTGATCCGGGAGTTGATCGCGTCGGCGGCCTCCTGAGTGAGGCGGCCGCGGTCGATCATCTTGGTCTGCGAGCGCTTGATGTTGTTCAGGACGCCGTCGACCTTGTCCTGGCCGCGGGCAATGAACTTCACGGCATACCCGGCCTTGGCGAAGACCTCGATGATGCCGGTGGCCATCGTGCCCGAGCCGACGACGCCGACCGAGGCGATCGGGCGCAAGGAGACGCCCTCGGGAGCCCCACCGGACGGCGTCTGGCCATCGGCGACGACCTCGGAGGAACCGGGCGCGGCATACGTGTAGAAGCCGCGGCCACTCTTGCGGCCGAGCAGACCCGCGCTCACCATCTGCTTGATGATGGGCCGGGGAGCGTGGAGCCGGTCGCGGCCCTGCTTGTACATCGTGTCGAGGATTTCGTATGCCGTGTCGAGACCGATGAGGTCGAGCAGCGCGAGCGGGCCCATGGGGTAGCCGCAGCCGAAGCGCATCGCCGCGTCGACGTCCTCACGGGTCGCGTAGCGGGTCTCGAACATACTCACCGCGTGGTTGAGGTAGCCGAAGAGGAGGGCGTTGGCGATGAAGCCGGCCTTGTCGCCGACGACGACCGGCTGCTTGCCGATCCGTTGCGCGAGCGCCTTGACGTCCTCGAACACGTCGTCGGCGGTGATGACGGTGCGGATGACCTCGACGAACTCCAGCACCGGGGCCGGGTTGAAGAAGTGCATGCCGACGACCCGCTTGGGGTGGTTCGTGGCCACGGCGATCTCGGTGACGGGCAACGAGGACGTGTTGGTGGCGAGGATCGCCTCCGGGCCGACGATTTCGTCGAGGTGGGAGAAGATTTCCTTCTTGAGTTCCAGGCTCTCGGGGACCGCCTCGATGACGAGTTGGCAGCCCGCCAGCGCGTCGAAATCGGTGCTGAAGGTCACCCGGGAGTGGAGCGCGTCGTGCTCCTCCTGGGTCATCTTGCCGCGGCTCAGGGCCCGGGCCGTGCTCTTGCCGACCACACCCTTGCCCCGCTCCAGAGCCGCGTCGCTGACTTCGACGGCGACGACGTCGAACCCCTTGCGCGCGAATACTTCGACGATGCCCGCACCCATGGTGCCCAGGCCGATAACACCTACAGTGCTGAAGTCACGAGTCATGTGACGATCCTGTCATCAGCGCGTATGCCGTGCCGAGACTAGGGGGGCGTGACTCTGCCCACGCCCGACCCGGACCCCTGCCCATCGCCTAGGCTTGCCCCTCGTGCGAGTGGTGATTGCGTCCTGCAGCGTGGACTACGAGGGGCGCCTGACCGCTCATCTCCCGCTGGCCACCCGCTTGCTCATGGTCAAGGCCGATGGATCGGTCCTCATCCACTCCGACGGCGGGTCCTACAAGCCCCTCAACTGGATGGCGCCCCCGTGCGCGATGGCCCAGGTCGATCCCGAGCCCGAGGAGGCCGAGGAGGGGGTTCGCGCGGTCTGGGTGGTGCGGCATACCAAATCCGATGATCGACTGCGGATCCGCCTGCACGAGATCCACGCCGATACCAGCCACGACCTCGGGGTCGACCCGGGCTTGGTCAAGGACGGCGTCGAGGCCCACCTGCAGCGGCTCCTCGCCGAGCACATCACGACCCTCGGCGAGGGCTGGACCCTCTCGCGCCGGGAGTACCTCACCCCGATCGGCCCGGTCGACATCCTCTGCAAGGACGCATCCGGCGCCACCGTCGCCGTCGAGATCAAAAGGCGCGGCGACATCGACGGCGTGGAGCAACTGACGCGCTATCTCGAGCTCATGAACCGGGACCCGCACCTCGCCCCGGTCACAGGGGTCTTCGCGGCTCAGGTCATCAAGCCCCAGGCGCGCACCCTCGCCGAAGACCGCGGCATCCGCTGCGTCGTCCTCGACTACGACGAGTTGCGCGGCATCGACACCTCCGCCCACCGCCTCTTCTAGCCCCTTCTGTCACCCTTTTCCCGCCTGAACCGTCCACTATCCACATCGCACCCCGACAGTTCCTGTGCGATGTGCACCTTGGCGCTGCGAACCCACCCCGTCCCGGCCCCGACGCTGCGCCGCGCGCAGGCGGTCCAGCACTCTGAAGTCCCGTCGGTGCGCATCGTGGCCACCCGCCTCGACGCAGCCACGAGCACCACGGGTGGGCTGCCACGCCCTCCCTGATCCGCCCCGGCCAAGTGGAGACGGGTGCGCTCAGGTGGCCAGCAGGGCGTGCGCCGTGCTGACCGCATCGGAAGGGACACCCACCCCGATGAGCGCACGCGCCGGAGGACGAGGGGTCTGCGCCTGCCCGCGGTCATCGCCGAGCCGGGCGCGCCGCAGCCAGCGCTGCGTGCGCGGGTCGGCATGCAGAACGCGGACCTCGCGATCGCGTCGTCGAGCCCGGCGCAACGCCTCGACGAGCAGCCCCAGGGCGGTCGGGTCGCCAACGAGGCAGTCCCCCAGGTCGAGCCGGATCGGGCCGTACCCCTCGTCGATGACCCCATGCAGCGCCAGCCGCACATCGGCACAGGACCGGGTATCGAGGCGACCGCTCAAGGACACGGTCACCTCACCTGCATCATTGACCCACCCGATGGTCATCGGTCGATCGTCAACCACGGCGCGCCCCCTACTGGCGTCGTCGGTGCTCTGTCAAGTTCCCAGTGTGGCCTCTTTCACAGGAAAGTGTCGTCCGGAACACCCATCTTCCTGGTCACAAATGGGTCAAGATCGCTGCGGGGACGGGAGCGGTGAGAGGCTGGTGTCATGGTCAACCTCACCCGCATCTACACGCGCACCGGCGACGATGGCAGCACCGGCCTGGGCGACTTCGGGCGCACCCGCAAGACCGATGCCCGGCTCGCGGCATACGCCGACGTCAACGAGGCCAATGCGGCGATCGGGGTGGCCATCGCGGCCGGCGGCCTCGGACCCGAGGTCGAAGCCGTGCTGCGGCGGGTCCAAAATGACCTTTTCGACGTCGGCGCCGACCTCTCCACGCCGCTCAAGGAGACCTACGAATACCCGCCGTTGCGCGTCAAGGAGGAGTGGATCGACGAACTCGAGGCCGATTGCGACACTTTCAACGCGCGACTCGAAGCCCTTCGCTCGTTCATCCTTCCCGGAGGAACCCTCGGCAGCGCACATCTGCACGTGGCGACGACGGTGGTGCGGCGCGCCGAACGGTCGACCTGGGCAGCCATCGAGGCCCACGGCACCGACCCGGGCAACGAGCGCGGCGAGGGTGGGGTCAACGTCGTCTGCGCGGCATACCTCAACCGCCTCTCCGACCTGCTCTTCATCCTGGCCCGGCACGCCAACCTGAGCGCCGGCGGCGACGTGCTCTGGCAGCCCGGGGGCGGACGGGAGCGCGCGCCCGAGCGTCCGAAGCGCCGGTCCCGTGGCACCGACGAGGAGGGCTAGACGACGTTGACGCCCAGACCGGGAGGGGCGCTCTCGTGCCAAGCCCGGATCGCCGTGTAGGTCGACGGGGTGAGGGCCAACTCGGCCCCGGGACGCCCAGTGGTCACGCACACGGCCTCGGCCAGGCCCGGAATCTCCTCGGTGATCGGCTGTGGCGCACCAAGATCGAGTTCCTGACGGCTCCACGTGTGTTCGGGGCCCAGCCGTGGGCCACCCACGGAGAACCATTCGAAACGCTCACCACGCAACCGGATCAGACCCAGTCGCCACCGCGGTTCGACGTCGGTGCGCAGCGCTCCGAGCAGCAGCGGCCGCCCCTGGGCGATGTACCGGCGCCGCAACCAGAGGAACGCCCCTACCGCCACGATGGCCAGCAAAAGGGCGGACAACACCCACTCGGCGGTCAGCAGAGCGGTCGAACCCATCTGCGGCCGCCCCTAGCGACTCACGCGCCCAAAGCGGTCGCGTCGACGTCCTCGGCCACGATCATGACGGTGTCGTGGTTGACCGACAGGAAGCCGACATCCACGGTCGCCTTGCCGACACCCCCCTCGTGGTGAATCCGGACCTCCCCGGCGCCGAGAATCGCCAGCAACGGTTGGTGACCGGGCAGGATGCCAAGGTCCCCGTCGACCGAGCGCGCCGACACCGACGTGGCCTCGCCCTCCCAGACCTTCCGGTCGGCGGCGACGAGTTCGACCTGCAACCTACTCACAACGATCCTCCGGTGTTGGCGCCCTACTCGCGTCGAGTGTATCGGTCCCGGGGGCCGTGGCCGACACCGGAGGGGCGCCTCTCAACGCCCGTTGAGGGCTCAGTATGCCGCCTCGGCGCCCGTTGCGGTTTGCCGCCGGGCGCTGCGCCTCAGTGGTGGCCGGGGGGCGGCGCGTCGTGGATGTCCTCGTCGATGTCGTGCTCGGGGTCGGGCACCGCCTTGGTGGCCTTGTTGATGCCGTTCATGAGGTGGTAGGCGATGAGGGCTGCGGCGGTGCCGAGCGCGATCCCGGCGAACTGGAGGTCGCCGGCCTTCCACGTGTAGTCGGCGATGCCGATGATGAGGGCGACGGCAGCGGTGAGCAGGTTGACCGGGTTGCCGAAATCGACCCTGTTCTGCACCCAAATCCGCACGCCGAGCAGCCCGATCATGCCGTAGAGCACCGTGCCCGCACCGCCGAGAACGCCCTGGGGAATGGTGGCGATCAGCGCCCCGAACTTCGGGGAGAAGGAGAGGAGCAGCGCGGTGCAGGCCGCCACCCAATAGGCCGCGGTCGAGTAGACCTTGGTCGCCGCCATGACCCCGATGTTCTCGGCATACGTCGTCGTGCCCGACCCGCCCCCGATTCCGGCCAGCGTCGTGGCGAGACCATCGGCCATGAGCGCCCGCCCGGCCACCGGGTCGAGGTCGCGGTCGGTCATCGCTGCGACCGATTTCACATGCCCGATGTTCTCCGCGACGAGGACGAGAACGACCGGGACGAAGAGGCCGACGAGGGACAGATGGAAGGTGGGGCTCTGGAAGTGCGGCAGGCCGATCCAGCCGGCGGCCGACACCTCGTCGAACTTCACTTCATGGCGCAGGACCGCCACGGCATACCCAACGACCACGCCGAGCAGGATGGCCAGGCGCCCGATGAGGCCGCGCCCGATCACGGTGATGAGCGCGATGGCGACGAGCGTACTCAGAGCGGTCACCGGCGAGGCGACGAAGTTCGTCTTGGCCGCAGGCGCGAGGTTGAGCCCGATGAGGGCGACGATCGCGCCGGTCACCACCGGCGGCATGAGGATTTGGAGCCACCGGGTGCCGACGGCCTGGACGATGAGGCCGACGAGGAAAAGGGCGACACCGGCCATGACGACCCCGCCGAGCGCTCCCCCGACCCCGTGGCTCTGCTTGGCCGCCGCAATGGGCGCGATGAAGGCAAAACTGCTGCCCAGGTAGCTCGGCACCCGGCCCGCGGTGAGGAGCAGGAAGAGCATGGTGCCGATGCCCGAGAAGAACAGCGTCGTCGCCGGGGGGAAGCCGGTGAGCAGGGGCACGAGGAAGGTTGCGCCGAACATCGCCACGACGTGCTGGGCGCCGATGCCGATCGTCGCCGGCCAGGACAGCCGCTCCTCCGGGGCCACCACCGCTCCGGGGCGTGGGGCTCTCCCGTCGCCGTGCAGTTTCCAACCGAGACCGAGTGCGTTGGGCATCGTGATCCGATCCGCCGCGGGTCACCTCCGCCAGTGACCGACCGCCTTGCAGTATGCCGCAGGGCCCGGTGGGCAGACGACGGCGCCCCACCGCGTGTCGAGACACGGGTGGGGCGCCGTCGGCCGCGGACGAGGCCGCCGCCGTGGCGGCCTACGTCCTGGCGGGATCGCTCAGAGGTTCTTCTGGATCTCTGCCCACTGGCGCTCGACGTCGTCGAGGCCACCGCACATGAAGAAGGCCTGCTCACCGACGTGGTCGTAGTCGCCGTCGGCGATCTTGGTGAAGGCCTCGATCGTGTCGGAGAGGGACACCGTCGAGCCCTCGATGCCGGTGAACTGCTTGGCAACGTAGGTGTTCTGGGACAGGAACCGCTGGATGCGACGAGCCCGGTTGACGAGGATCTTGTCCTCTTCGGAGAGTTCGTCGATACCGAGGATGGCGATGATGTCCTGGAGTTCCTTGTTGCGCTGCAGGATCGACTTCACCCGCACCGCGGTGTTGTAGTGCGCCTCGGAGATGTAGCGACGGTCGAGAATCCGGCTGGTCGAGGTCAGCGGGTCCACGGCCGGGTAGATACCGAGCGAGGCGATCTCACGGCTGAGTTCGGTCGTTGCGTCGAGGTGGGCGAAGGTGGTCGCCGGCGCCGGGTCGGTGTAGTCGTCAGCGGGCACGTAGATCGCCTGCATCGAGGTGATCGAGTGACCACGGGTGGAGGTGATCCGCTCCTGAAGCACGCCCATCTCGTCGGCCAGGGTGGGCTGGTAACCCACGGCGGACGGCATCCGGCCGAGCAGGGTGGACACCTCGGAGCCGGCCTGGGTGAACCGGAAGATGTTGTCGATGAAGAGGAGCACGTCCTGCTTCTGGACGTCACGGAAGTACTCGGCCATGGTGAGAGCCGAGAGCGCGACGCGCAGACGCGTGCCCGGCGGCTCGTCCATCTGACCGAAGACCAAGGAGGTCTGGCCGAGAACGCCGGCCTCCTCCATTTCCACCATGAGGTCGTTGCCCTCACGGGTGCGCTCGCCCACACCGGCGAACACGGACACACCACCGTGGTCACGGGCGACCCGGGCGATCATTTCCTGGATGAGCACGGTCTTGCCCACACCGGCGCCACCGAAGAGGCCGATCTTGCCACCTTGGACGTAGGGGGTGAGCAGGTCGATGACCTTGATGCCGGTCTCGAACATGATGGTCTTGGACTCGAGTTGGTCGAAGGCCGGGGCCGGGCGGTGAATACCCCACCGCTCCTTGATGTCCAGCGTCTCACCGGGCGCGAGGTTGAGGCAGACCCCGGTGGTGTTGAACACCTTGCCCAAGGTCACATCGCCGACCGGCACCGAAATCGGGCCGCCGGAGTCCTGGACTGCGGTGCCCCGAACCAGACCGTCGGTGGGCTGCAACGAAATGGCGCGGACCATGTTGTCGCCGATGTGCTGGGCAACCTCAAGGTTGAGGGTCTTGGTCCCCTCGGTGCCATCGGTCTTTTGCACCTCGGCCATGAGCAGGTTGTAGAGGTCGGGCATCGCGTCGACGGGGAACTCGACGTCGACGACCGGGCCGATGATCCGGGAGATCCGGCCCACACCGCCGGGTGCGTGCTCCTGGACGGTCTCGGTGACGGTAGCAGTCATGTTCTGTTTCCTCACTTGCTCTCGGCGAGGGCGCTCGCACCGCCGACGATTTCGCTGATCTCTTGGGTGATCTCGGCCTGGCGCGCCTGGTTCGCCAGCCGGGTGTACTTCTTGATGAGGTCTTCGGCGTTGTCGGTCGCCGACTTCATGGCACGTTGCCGAGCCGCCAACTCCGAGGCCGCCGCCTGGAGCAGGCAGTTGAACAGACGCGCCTCGACATACTTGGGCAGCAACGCGTCGAGGACGCCGTCGGCGCTCGGCTCGAACGCGTACAGCGGCAACAACTCGTTGCTCGGTGGCGCTTCGGTGCCCTCGACCACCTCCAACGGCACGAGGCGGATGACCTGCGGCTCCTGGGTGACCATGGTCACGAACCGCGTGTAGACGACGTGGACCTCGTCGATGCTCGCCGGGTCGGGGTCGGTGAAGTCGGCGATGATCCGCTCCCCGATCTCCCGGGCGTGCTCGTAGGTCGGCTTCTCGGTGAACCCGCTCCACTGCGCCTCGAACTTGCGGTGCCGGAAGGTGTAGAAGTTGACCGCGCGCCGGCCCACGAGGTAGGCGCGCACCTCCTTGCCCTCCTCTTCGACGAGCCGAGCGATGAGCCGCTCGCTCTCTTTGAGCACGTTGGCGTTGTAGCCACCGGCGAGCCCGCGGTCGGCCGCAATGATGAGCACGGCTGCCTGCTTGACGTCCGCCTTCTCGCTGGTCAGCGGGTGATCTTCACTCGACCAGGCCGCCACTGCCGAAACCGCCTTGGTCAGGGCAACGGCATACGGGGTGGACTCCCGCACGGCCTGCTGCGCCTTGACGACGCGCGAAGCGGCCATGAGTTCCATGGCGCGAGTGATCTTCTTCGTCGCGCTGACGGAGCGGATGCGCTGCCGGTACTCCCGGATCTGCGCTCCCATACGTTTCCGCCTTCCTGATTCGTTGGTCGTATGCCGTGGGCTGCGGTGCCGCGGCCCGCCTCACGAGGGCGGGCCCGCGGCATACGCTCACCGCTTCTGGATGACGATCTGTTCCTGGTCGGAGTCCAAGGCCTTCGCCGCGGCGTCGTCTTCGGCCTCGTTGCCCGCGACGGGTCCGTCGTGGCCCCTGTTCTCGAAGCCCTTCTTGAAGTCATCGATGAGGACCTTGAGGGCCTGCTCGGTCGAGTCTTCGAACTTGCCGGTCTCACGAATCGCGTCGAGGAGCTCGCCCCGGGTGCGACGGACGTGGTCGAGGAACTCGACCTCGAAGCGGGAGATGTCCTCGACGGGGACCGAGTCGAGCTGACCGGTCGTGCCGCACCAGATCGAGACGACCTGCTCCTCGACGGGGTACGGGTTGGACTGGCGCTGCTTGAGCAACTCGACCAGGCGCCCACCCCGAGCCAACTGGGCCTTGGAGGCCGGGTCGAGGTCGGAGGCGAACATGGCGAAGGCTTCCAGGGCGCGGTACTGGGCCAGGTCGAGCTTGAGACGACCGGAGACCTGCTTCATCGCCTTGATCTGGGCGGCACCACCGACACGCGAGACCGAGACACCCACGTCGATGGCCGGGCGGACGTTGGAGTTGAACAGGTCGGCCTGCAGGTAGATCTGACCGTCGGTGATCGAGATGACGTTCGTCGGGATGTAGGCCGACACGTCACCGGCCTTGGTCTCGATGATCGGCAGACCGGTCATCGAACCCGCGCCGAGGTCGTCGGAGAGCTTGGCGCAACGCTCGAGGAGCCGGCTGTGGAGGTAGAACACGTCACCGGGGTAGGCCTCGCGGCCCGGCGGGCGACGCAGCAGGAGGGACACGGCGCGGTAAGCCTCGGCCTGCTTGGACAGGTCATCGAAGACGATGAGGACGTGCTTGCCCTGGTACATCCAGTGCTGGCCGATGGCCGAACCGGTGTAGGGGGCGAGGTACTTGAAGCCGGCCGAGTCGGAGGCGGGGGCGGCGACGATGGTGGTGTACTCCATCGCGCCGGCCTCTTCGAGGGTGCCCTTGACCGAGGCGATGGTCGAACCCTTCTGGCCGATGGCGACGTAGATGCAGCGGACCTGCTTGGCCGGGTCGCCGGTCTTCCAGAACTCCTTCTGGTTGATGATCGTGTCGACGGCGACCGTGGTCTTGCCGGTCTGCCGGTCACCGATGATGAGTTGGCGCTGACCGCGGCCGATGGGGGTCATCGCGTCGACGGCCTTGAGGCCGGTCTGGAGCGGCTCGTGGACCGACTTGCGCTGCACGACCGTGGGGGCCTGGAGTTCGAGGGCGCGGCGCCCCTCGGCCTTGATCTCGCCGAGGCCGTCGATCGGGTTGCCGAGCGGGTCGACAACGCGCCCGAGGAAGGCGTCGCCGACGGGCACGGAGAGAACCTCGCCGGTGCGCTTGACCTCCTGGCCCTCCTCGATCTTGGAGAAGTCACCGAGGATGACCACACCGATCTCGTGAACGTCGAGGTTGAGCGCGATCCCGAGGGTGCCATCCTCGAACTGGAGCAACTCGTTGGTCATCGCCGAGGGCAGGCCCTCGACGTGGGCAATCCCGTCGCCGGCGTCGATGACTCGGCCGACCTCTTCGCGCGAAGCCGCGCCGGGCTCGTAAGACCGGACGTAACGGTCCAGCGCGTCCCGGATCTCCTCCGGACGGATCGAGAGCTCCGTCATGTCTGTTTCTTCTCCTCGGTCGCCGGCCCTGTCGTGGGCCGAAGTCTTGGTGTGCGGTGCGTGTGTAGTTGTGTGCCGGTGTATGCCGCGGGCGCGGCCGGTGTTCTCAGCCGCCGGTCACGTGCCGGCGGGCCTCGTCGAGGCGTCGGCTGACGGTGCCGTCGACCACGTCGTCACCGACCTGGACCCGGATGCCGCCGAGCACCTCGGGGTCGATGACGACCTGGAGTTTGACCGACTTGCCGTAGATCGATTCCAGGCGCGTCTGCAAGCGGGCGGTCTGCTGGTCGGTCAGCGGTCGGGCGACCTGAACGAGGGCAGCCAGTTCGTCGCGGCGGCGAGTCGCGAGCCGGAGGTATTCCTCGAGGATGCGGTCGAGGCGACGGCCCCGGGGGACGCTCACCGCCTGGACGGCCAACCGAATGGTCTCGGGGAAGGCGCGGCCGTCGAGCAGGGTGTGGACCAGGCCCGCCTTGCCGGAGGTGTCGGTGTTGCGGCTCGACAGGGTGTCGCGCAGGCCGGCATCCCCAGCAACGATTCTCTCGAATCGGAACAGTTGGTCCTCGACCTCGTCGATGTGCCCCGCGCGCTCGGCTTGGGCGAGCACGCTCTGGACGGCCAAGCCTTCGAGGGTGTCGCCAAAGTCGCGCTCGGCGGCCCAGCGCTGCCCGGCTGCCGCTGCCACCAGGCTCACGGCGCTGGCCCCGATCTTGCCTCCGAACAGGGAGGTGACCAGTCCGCGTTTGGTGGCTGGTTCCCTGGAGGGGTCGGTGAGGGCGCGCCGCAAGGTGGCGTTGCCGTCGATCACGCCAACGACCGCGAAGAGGTCCTCGGCCAGCCGCCCCAGGTCCGCGCCCGGAGTGAGCGCGGATCCGAAGGCGTCCTCCATGGTGGCCAGTGCGGCGCGCGATGAGCCTCGCATCACGCGTCCTGACCCGCGGCGCCGACCTTCTCGGGACGGATGTCGCCGGCTTCGAGGTCGGCGAGGAACCGGTCGACGATGCCGCTTTGGCGGACCTCGCTTTCCAGCGATTCTCCGACGATCTTGCTCGCCAGGGTGGTCGAGAGCGAACCCACTTCCTGGCGCAACTGGATGACAGCCTGCTGGCGCTCGGCGTCGATCTGCCGCTTCGCCGACTCGGTGATCCGGGCGGCCTCGGACTGGGCGGCCGTGCGCAACTCGGCGATGATCGAGGCACCTTGCTCGCGGGCGTCCTCGCGAATCTGGTTCGCTTCGGTGCGCGCCTCTTTGAGCTGCGACTGGTACTGATCGAGGGCAGCCTGGGCCTGGGCCTGGGCCTCCTCGGCCTGCTGCATGCCGCCCTCAATGGCCGCGGCCCGCTGTTCGTAGAGCGCCTCCATCTTCGGGACCACTTTGGTCTTGAAGAGCCAATAGAGGATGCCGAAGGCAACCAGCGCACCGACGATCTCGATGGGATGCGGGATGAGCGGGCTCATCCCACCCCAGCCGCCCTCGGCGGCGGGTGCATTAGCGAATGCGGTGATGCTCACAAGTACTCCTCAGGGACCGATGGTCCGGGCAAAGCCCGATCAGGCGATCAGGTAGAAAACGAGACCGAGGATCGCGAGCGCCTCGGTGAGCGCGGTGCCGATGAACGCGGTCGTCTGCAGCATGCCCTTGGCCTCAGGCTGACGCGCCGAGCCACTGATGACGGCGGCCCAGATGAGACCGATGCCGATACCGGGGCCGATCGCGGCGAGACCGTAGCCGAGGAGGGTGATGTTGCCGGTCATGTGACTGGTTTCCTTTCGAAGATGTCAGCGGACCTGACGTCTGGGTGAGGGTGGTGCAGCTTTAGTGGTGTTCGGAGACGGCGTCGGCGATGTAGACCGCTGCCAGCATGGTGAAGATGAAGGCCTGCAGGACCTCGATCAGCAACTCGAAGAAGGTCATGAGAACGCCACCGGCGAAGGCGACGACCCCGGCCCCCTTCATGCCCAGGCCCGGAGAGGTGAAGAGGAGGTACTCGGCGCCGAGGAAGAAGACGAGGAGCAGCATGTGCCCGGCGAGCATGTTGCCGAAGAGACGCAAGGCGAGCGTGAGCGGGCGGATGATGAAGTAGGTCGCCAACTCGATGACGAACACCAGAATGTTGATGCCCGGCGGAATGCCCGGGGGGACGAGCGACTTGAGGTAGCCGATGAGCCCATGCTTGCGTTTGAGCGCCGTCACGTTGTAAACGACGTAGACGATCAGCGTGAGAACCAGCGGGAACGCGATCCGGCTCGAACTCGGGAACTGCACGAACGGGATAATCCCGGCGACATTGTTGAGCAGGATGAGGCTGAACAAGGTGAGCAACAACGGCACGAACGGTTTGAAGTCCTTGGCGCCGATGACATCGCGACCGATGGTGTTGCGGACGAAGTCGTAGGCCTGCTCGGCGTAGTACTGGCGCCGGCTCGGCACCAGGCTGAGCCGACCGCTCGTCGTCACAAAGAACCAGCCGATGACCGCGGCAGTGGCCAACACCACGATGGAGGACCGGGTGATCGCGAAGTTCTCGTTGCCCCCGAACGTGATGAGCGGTTGCCAGAACTCGGCCGTCGTCGGTGTCTCGAACGAGCCACCACCTCCCCCACTTGCCGCCACGGCTGGCACCTGGATCAAGGTCAGGCTCACAAGTTCTCCTCGGTGTCGTTGGCGGTCAGGGCGAGGTCGGAGGGCGGGGGGCGCTCTGCCAGGCTATTCCAGCCAGGACACCGGCCGTTCTCGATCTGCCCGAAGGCTACCGGACCGGGGGCAGTGCCCGCGACGCACCCCAGGGCAATGTCGCCGCTCATGAGGACCCGCCGTCGCCGGTGATCGCCGGCTCGTCGTAGATGGGGATTCGACTCTTCCGCAGGGCACGCATCGCGAACAGTTGCCAAGCGATCGTGACGACCGCGATGACGATGGCCATCGCGGGTCGATCGACCCAGTCCGCCCGGCGCACGATGAGGATGACGACGAGCAAGCCGATGATCTGGAAGAGGTAGACAGCCATCGCGATACCGAAGAAGAGCGTGAGGTTGGCCTGCCGCACGAGCCGGCTGAGCACGAGCATCCCGAAGCCGAAGAAGGCGAGCGCCACCACGAGTCCGAAGGCACTCGCTGCGATGGCGTGCGGCCCCCGTACCAGACACACGACGCCACTGGTCACAGCCCCGACCAGGGCGCTCGGCAGGAAGGCGGCGCGGGCCATCACCGCAAAAGGGGCCCCCGCAGCAGGGGCTGGTGCCGGCGCCATCGCAAGCCTTCCTCAACAGTGACGACGGCCCGTCAGCGAGCCGCCTCGGGCCCACCTCCGAGCCGCTTGTGAAAGTTATCACAAGCCGTGTTCCTAGGGTTGCCGGTGATCGTATGCCGTTCCTCACCATCGCCCGCGCGGCGTTGGTCGCGCTCCCTGGCGGTGTCGGCGAGCCGGTCGGCTGCGGCATACCGATGGCCCCACTCCCGCGTGTCCGATGTCACCACTGCGGTCACCGTGACATTCCTTACGACCCGCGTCCGGGCGCGTCAGCCGGCCCCGCGTCCGGGCGCCTCCAGGCCCCGCGTACGCGGCAACCACATCGTCAGCCCGGCGGCGAGCGCGACCATCGCGACGAGCAGCGCCAGTGCGGCGAGAGGCGGCAGGAAGACGAAGGACACCGCGCCGAAGGCGGCGGCCGCCGCCCAGAACCAAAGGAGCAATACCGCCCGCCGGTGCCCATGGCCCCACGCGAGCATCCGATGGTGGAGGTGCTGGGCATCGGGTTGCCAGGGCCGCAGCCCCTTGCGCGTGCGCCGAACGACAGCGAGCAACACGTCGAGCAGGGGCAAGAGGACGATCGCCACCGGCACGAGGAGCGGAAGGAGCAGGGCCGCTGCCGGGTTGGTCGAGACCTCGGCCCCGGTGACGGTCCCGGTCAGTGAGATCATCGCCGCCGCGAGGAGCAGCCCCAGCAGCAGCGCTCCGCTGTCCCCCATGAAGATCCGGGCGGGATGGAAATTGTGCGGCAGGAATCCCAGACAGACGCCCACGAGCGCTGCCGCAATAAACGCTGCCGAGGTAAAAACGTTGGGGGGTGAATAACTGCGGGCGATGAGATAGGCGTAGGCAAAGAAAGACAGTGCGGCGATACCGACGATGCCCGTCGCGAGCCCGTCGAGACCGTCGACGAAATTGACGGCGTTGGTCGCCAACAAGACACAGAAGATCGTGAGTCCGACGAGCAGTGGCGCCGGGAGAACGACGGTCTCCCCGAGCGGCAACGAGAACAACTGCACCCCTTGAAACGCCATCACCCCCGCGGCGAGCAACTGCCCGGCTGCCTTGATCAGCCAGTCGAGTTCGTGGACGTCGTCGATGGCTCCGACGAGGCAAACGATCACCCCGCCGAGGAACACTCCCCGCAATTCGCCGCCGGCGAACATCTGCCGGCTGAACGGGAGCACCGAGGCGACCAGCGTGGCCGCGCCGAACCCGAGGAGCATCGCGACCCCACCGAGCCGCGGAATGGGCACCGAATGGACGTCCCTGTCCCGCACCGGGGTGAAGGCGCGCAAGCGCACGGCGAGGGCCCGCATCGCCGGCGTCGCGGCATACGTGATGACCGCGGCGACGACGACGATGAAGAGGTACTCACGCACGAGGCGGCCACCCCTTGGGGAAGGGGTGGGCCGGTCCCCCGCCCCGGGCCACGGTCAGCGTGGGTATGCCGGGAAGCGGCCCACGAGATCGGTCACCTCGGCGCGGACCTCCCGCGAGACCGGGTGCGCAGGGTCAGCGTCGCCCGTGGTGACCGCCGTGGCGATGAGCCGGGCGATATCGCGCATCTCCGGCTCACCCATGCCCTGAGTGGTCACGCACGGGGTGCCGACCCGGATGCCCGAGGCGATGTTGGGCTTTTGCGGGTCGAAGGGGATGGCGTTCTTGTTGAGGGTGATACCGGCGGCGTCGCAGCGGGCCTCGGCGTCGACGCCCGTGACGAGCACCGGCTGGAGGTCGTGGAGGGAGAGGTGGGTGTCGGTCCCACCGGTGGTCGGGCGGATGCCGCGCTCGCCGAGTTCGGCCGCGAGGACGGCCGCGTTGGCGATCACCTGCCGGGTGTAAGCGGCATACGCCGGGGTGGCGCACTCCTTGAAGTTGACGGCCTTGGCAGCGATCGTGTGCATCTGGGGGCCGCCTTGCATCATGGGGAAGACGGCCTTGTCGATGGCGGCCTGGTGCTCGGCCTTGCACACGATGGCACCCGAGCGGGGGCCACGCAGGACCTTGTGGGTCGTGAACGAGACGACATCGGCATACGGGACCGGGCTGGGGATCGCCTTGCCGGCGACCAGCCCGATGAAGTGGGCGGCATCGACCCAGAAGATCGCCCCGATCTCGTCGGCGAGGCGACGGAAGAACTCGAAGTCGATCAGACGCGGGATGGCCGAGCCGCCGGCGAGGATGACCTTGGGGTGGTGTTCCTTGGCGAGCGCCTCGACCTGGTCGTAGTCGATGTCCTCGGTGTTCTTGTCGACGCCGTAGTGGACGGCGTTGAACCACTTGCCTGAGAAGGAGACCTTGGTCCCGTGGGTGAGGTGACCGCCGTGCGGCAGGCTCATCGCAAGGATCGTGTCGCCCGGCGACATGAAGGCGCCGTAGACGGCCTGGTTGGCGCTCGCCCCACTGTGCGGCTGGACATTGGCGTGATCGGCGCCGAAGAGGGCCTTGCAGCGTTCGATGGCGAGGCTCTCGGCCTTGTCGACCTCGGCGCAGCCGCCGTAGTAGCGGCGCCCCGGGTAGCCCTCGGCATACTTGTTCGAGAGGGTGGAACCGAGGGCGGTGAGGACCTCGGGACTCGACATGTTCTCCGAGGCGATGAGTTGGAGACCACCGCGCAATCGCTGGAGTTCGCCGATGAGAACCGCAGCGATTTCGGGGTCGAAGGCGTCGAGGGCGGCAAAGTCGGAGCCGTAGAACGTCTCACTCATCGGGGGGTCTCCTGAGCATCGGGGAGGGTCTGGGCGCCGGACTCGGCGGCGTCCGCGGCACACTCTAGGGGGTCGTCGGCGGTGGGGGGCTTCGCGTCGTCATCCCGGGCGCTCGGCGCGTCGCCGGTCGATGTGGGGTCGGGGGCTACGGCGTCCTGCGCTCCTGTGGCAGCGGGTGTGACGGAGCCGGCGGTATCGCCGTCAGGTGCGCTATTGGCTCGGGCCGCGGCGACGACGGCGAGGATGTCGTCGGCAGCGAGGGCACCTTCGCGAAGGATGACGGGTTCGAGCCCCGTGCAATCGACGATGGTCGAGGCAAGTCCGCCCCGGGAGGGCCCCCCGTCGAGGTAGTAGGTGACGGCCGCTCCGAGTTGGGCCGCGGCCTCGACGACGGTACGGGAGGCGGGGTTGCCGGTGCGGTTGGCGCTGCTGACCGCCATCGGGCCGATGTCGGCCAGGATGGCGAGGGCGATGTCGTCGTCGGGCATCCGCAGGGCGACGGTGCCGCGGGTTTCGCCGAGATCCCAGGCGAGCGAGGGCTGGGCCTGGAGAACGAGGGTGAGCGGGCCGGGCCAGTAGCGCTCGATGAGAGCCCGGGCATAGTCGGGGACGTCCGTCGCGAGTCCGTCGACCGTGGCGGTCTTGGCGATGAGCACCGGGGGGGGCATTTCCCGACCGCGGCCCTTGGCGGCGAGGAGCCCGGCGACCGCCTCCCGGGAGAACGCGTCGGCGCCCACGCCGTAGACGGTGTCGGTGGGGAGGACGACCAGGCGCCCCTCCCGGACGCCAGCCACCACTTTGGGGAGCGCGTCAGCCAACCCCTCGGGCGTGGTCGCGTCGAACACCGGACTCATAGCCCCCAAGCGTATGCCGTCCGCCCCCGTTGGGCGGCCTGGCTCGACGGCGGAGGGGCTCAGGCGGTGTGCGTCGGCGGGGCTAGGCACGCCGGTGGGACTCGGTGCGCCGGTGAGGCTAGGCACGCCGGTGGGACTCGGTGCGCCGGCGGTACGGGATGCGCGCCGTGTGCGCCGACGTACCGGGCGCGCAGGCGGGACCGGGCGCAGAGGCCGGGTACGCCGGCGGGACCGGGCGCAGAGGCCGGGTACGCCGGCGGTACCGGGGGCGCAGGCGGGACCGGGCGCGACCGGGCGCGCAGGGGGGCCCGGCGCAGAGGCCGGGTACGCCGGCGGTACCGGGGGCGCAGGCCGGGTGCGCGGCGGTTTGGCCTGCGCGTCCGCTCCCGCGGAAGTCGAGTGAGGAGTATTTGTCGTCTCCACCCGCCTGAGCCGACAAATACTCCTCACTCGATGGCCGCCATCGTCTGAAGGGCGCCCCACTGGCCCCATGTGCCCCACTGACAACTCTGGACTGGACACCTGCAGGCCGCGCTGCACCCCACCCTGCCGTTGGTGTTGTGATCACAACACCTCCTGCACGGTAGCCCGCGCCGGGACGCCCAATACACGCCGCACGCCGCGACTGTTGTTGTGCGAAGTGACCGCTAGACAGTTCAGGCGGGAAAGGGGAGACGAGTCAGGTTGGCCATGTCGCAGACCGGGCGGAAGCCCAGGCGCGCATAGAGCGCGTTCGATGTCGGATTGTCCAGGTCGGTGAACAGGCACACCTCGTGCCCGGCGCCCTGGGCGGTGGCGCTGACCTGCGCGACGGCGGCCGCGGCATACCCTCGGCCGCGATGTTCCGGCGGGGTGTAGACCGGACCGACGCGGCATACGCCGAAGGCCGGCGGCGTGATCGCGGTGAGGTGAACGACCTCGCCGTCGACCGCCCACAGCGAGATGGTGGGCAATCTGTCGCGGCATTCGTCGCGGGAGAGGGCACCGTCGTGCGTATGCACTCGGCCCGCTTGAGCCGCGGCTTCGGCGTGGAAGCGCCCCAGCCAATCGGTGACGAGGTCGAGATCCGCGGTGGTCGCCGGGCGGAGTATGCCGCCCGGTTGCGGCGGCACGATCACCTCACCGAGCCCATGCAGCCGGGTCGCCATCTCCTGCAGGATGCGACCGCCGCGCAAGAGCGCCTGCTCGCCAAGGACGGCGTGCGCCACGTCGATCGCGCCGTTGACGTGGTCCAGAGCGACCGGATGCGCGGGGTCGAGGGCGCTGGCTTCGGCGAGGGCGTG
Organism: Actinomycetes bacterium; assembly: GCA_029778715.1. Taxonomy (GTDB): domain Bacteria; phylum Actinomycetota; class Actinomycetes; order Actinomycetales; family Dermatophilaceae; genus Phycicoccus_A. The sequence continues at coordinate 145,877 of JAKOPT010000089.1, forward strand.
GGCCAATGCCTCGGCCGCATGGGGCGGCATCGAGGCGACGTACGCGGCATACGGCGGATGGGGCATCGTCCGCATGGCGGCCCCGACGACTCCGGACTCGTCGCGGACGACCGCCCACCACTGGGGGTAATCGCGCGCGGGGAGGTCGCCGCGTTCCTCGCGCTCGGCGCTCCGCTGCGTGACCGTCGCCAGCAGGCTCGTCACCACTGGGGCGGCCCGCAGGAACGGCCCCGCGGCAACGAGGAACGCGCGCGGGTCCGTGAAAAACTCAACGGTGGCCATTGCTCGACGCTACGGCGCCCCCGGGCGCCGCCGCCTCCGATTTTCCGGCGTCGCCGCTACCGGCGAGCGGCGACAACCGCGCGTGGCCGGCCGGTGAGGTCGCGCCGGTCCTCGATGTCGAGCCAGTCGCCGGTGCGCGCCAGGGCGGCGGGGAGGGTTTGTCCCTGAGTGTCGGCGTGTTCCATGACGAGGACACCGCCGGGCCGCAGAAGGTATGCCGCCCGTGCCGCCACCGCGAGCGGCATCGCCAACCCGTCGGTCCCGCCGCCGTAGAGCGCGAGGGCCGGGTCGTGGTCGCGGACCTCGGGGTCGAGGGGCACCATGTCGGCGGGAATGTAGGGCGGGTTGGACACGACGACGTCGACGTCCCCGGCGAGGTCCTCGAAGGCCGCCCGCGCGTCCCCCAGCCGCAAGTCGATCTGCAGGCCGAGACGGGCGACGTTGCGGGCGGCCCAGGCATGCGCATGCGGGTCGAACTCGACGGCGTGGACGTCTGCTTCCGGGAGTTCGTCCTTCAGCGCCAGGGCGATGGCCCCCGACCCGGTGCAGAGGTCAACGACAACGGGAGCGCTCACGCCCGAGGCGAGGAGGCGGCATACGGCATCGATGGCCCAGCCGGCGACGGACTCGGTTTCCGGGCGCGGGATGAAGACACCCGGGCCGACCTCGAGCTCGAGATGCCGGAAGTGGGCACGCCCGGTCAGGTGCTGGAGCGGCACTCGGCGCGCCCGCTCCTCGACCAAGTCGGCGTACCGTTCCCAGGCGGCGGCGTCCAGGGGCTCGCGCAGGATCATCCGGCGGTGCAGTTCGGCGCCATCGACACGCAGCACATGCGCCGCGAGCTGCTCCGCATCCGGCCCCGGTGAGGCGACCCCCGCGGCAGCAAGGGTCAGCCGGGCACCGTGCACCGCGGCATACACGGTGGATAGTGACGTCGGCACCCTCATCGCCGTCCCCCGAGCCCGTCAACATTCGACCAATAGGTGGATTGTGAACATACGGCCACGCCCCCGGCCCCACCCGCCCCGTCAACAATCGACCAATAGGTGGCTTGTGAACGCGCGCGCATACCAGCCAACTCCGGGGGATCAGGTCGCGAGCGCAGCGAGCCGGGCCGCCTCGTCGGCCGCCATCGCCGACTCCACGACCGGGTCGAGCGCTCCTTCGAGCACGGCGTCGAGGTTGTAGGCCTTGAACCCGGTGCGGTGGTCGCTGATCCGGTTCTCGGGGAAGTTGTAGGTGCGGATCCGCTCGGAGCGGTCGACGGTGCGGACCTGGCTGGCGCGGGCATCGGCGGCGGCCGCATTCGCAGCGTCGAGAGCGGCCTGGCGCAACCGGGCCCGGAGCACCCGCATCGCCGCCTCGCGGTTCTGGAGCTGGGACTTCTCGTTCTGGCAGGAGACGACCGTGCCGGTCGGCAGGTGGGTGATCCGCACCGCCGAGTCGGTCGTGTTGACGCTCTGCCCGCCCGGCCCGGAGGACCGGAACACATCGATCCGCAGGTCGGCCTCGGCGATCTCGACCTCGCCGACCTCCTCGGCCTCGGGCATCACCCACACCCCGGCGGCGCTCGTGTGAATGCGCCCCTGGCTCTCGGTGACGGGCACCCGCTGGACCCGGTGCACGCCACCCTCGTACTTGAGCCGCGCCCACGGCGCCTCGCCCGGGGCCGGCGTGCCGCGATGCTTGAGCGAGACCTGGGCATCCTTGATCCCGCCGAGGTCGGATTCGGTGGCGTCGAGGATCGTGGCGCTCCAGCCGCGGGCGGCGGCATACCGCAGGTACATCCGCAGCAGGTCGCCGGCGAACAGCGCCGACTCCTGCCCGCCCTCCCCCGCCTTGACCTCAAGGATGACGTCGCGGTCGTCGTCGGGGTCGCGCGGGATGAGCTGGCGGCGAAGCTTCTCGGTCGCGTCGGCGGCGGCGTGTTCGAGGGCGGGGATTTCGTCGGCGAAGGCCGGGTCCTCGGTCGCCAGTTCGCGGGCCGCCTCCAGATCGCCGGTGGCCGCCACCCAGGCCCGGTATGCCGCGACGCTCGGCGAGAGCGCGGCATACCTCTTGCTCACCTCACGGAACCGGTCGGGGTCGGCGGCGATGTCCGGGTCGGCCATGGCGGCTTCGAGGGCGGCATGTTCCTCGACGAGTGAGGCTGCGGACTCGAACATGGCGTTCCTTGGCAGGTCGGTGGGGGATGGTTTCGTCAACAATCCACCTATTGGTCGATTGTTGACCGTCGCTGCTCGTCAACAATCGCCCTATTGGTCGATTGTTTGCGCGGTCTGGCGGACCGCGCAGCGACGGCGCCGACCGTGCTCGGGAGCAGCGGTCGGCGCCGTCGGGGGTGCTACTTGGCGACCTTCTTGCCGTAACGGGCCTGGAAGCGGGCCACGCGACCACCGGTGTCGAGGATCTTCTGCTTGCCCGTGTAGAACGGGTGGCAGTTGCTGCACACCTCGGCGTGGATGACGCCGTTCTTGGCGGTGCTGCGGGTGGTGAACGTGTTGCCACAGGTGCAGGTGACCGTGGTCTCCCCGTAGGCGGGGTGGATGTCCTTCTTCACGATGGTTCTCCTTGGATGTCTCCGGGTCGGCGGGCCAGCGACTCTCGCTGCATACCCTTGGCGCCCCGCCTGCGACCCTCGTGGGGAGGTCGCTCAGGAAACGCGTCGTCTGCCGTGAACCGGTCCAGCACTCCAGTGTAAGGGACGCGCTGCCCGGGCCATTCCCACGTCCGACGGCAGCGGACCCGCCGACACTGGGATGCAGAAGGCGCACCATGAGGCGCTTTGTGCATCCCAGTGTCCGTGGACGCTGTCACGGGCGCGCCGACAACCGGTGCAGTCGGATCACCTGGTCGAGAAAGGCGTGGGGCTGGAGACGAAGCCCCAGCACGGGGATGCGCAACACTCGATTCAACGTCAGGACCACTTCGTTCTGGCGGAGCGCGTCATGGACAGTGGCCAGGGCGAGTGCGTGCTGACCCCCGTCGATTTCGACGACCAGCCCGATGTCCTCCCAGGCAGCGTCCAGATAGATGCGTCCGCTGCTCACCTGGCGCACGACCTGCCGGGTCGGTGGGGGAAGGCCGTGATCACGGCATAGGCCAGCGAAGTCGAGTTCTCCCAGAGCGCGCACCCCATCGGCAAGGTCCACGAGCACCTGGCACAGGAAGGCCCGACGCGAGGGTGCGGCCTGCCGCAGCGCCCCTCGGCTCGCACGGTGGAGGCGGTGCGCTGTCGTCAATCGTTGCTGCAGCACCAAACACAGCACCAGGGCAGCCTGACGGTCACTGACGGCCCAGGCCGCGGCATGGAGGGCGGCGGTTTCCACGGCAACTCGAGGCACCCCTGGTCGGCGGGATCGGTCGATCACCCGCGCTCGCCGCACCGTGACACCCGGCACTGGGTGCGCCCGATTCCCGTGGGGCACAACGACATCAATTCTCTGGGACGCGAATCCGGTCAAACCCTCGGCAACCAAGGCGGCCACCCCGTCCAGACAGGCCCCCGGCCCGCTTTCCCAGACCGCTCGCCATCGGTAGGCCTCGGCACTCGGTGCGCCAGTGCCGAGCAGCACGGTATGCCGCCCCCACCGCTGCCAACGGCCGGCGAGAACCTCGCTGCGCACGTCCGATCGGGTGAGTCCTGCCGCCCGCAGGTCAGGGCGATGAGCCACCCCCGCGTCCGCCGTGGGCACCTCCTTCGCCACCCGCGCTCGCTCGGCTCGCGAGACACCGACCCTCGGGTAACTCCGCATGCCACCGAGCGTGCCGGTGCCCCGCACCGCAATCCAGCACGATCGGTCGACTGTGGATGACACACCGGCGAGCGCACCGCCTGTGGACGACGCGCGGTGGTGGGATGCCGAAGGCGCACCATGATGCGCTCTGTGCATCCCACGCCCCCCACCGGATCAGCCGCGGGCGGCCGAAAAGCCCTGGAGCACCAGCCCGACGCAGATCACCCCGAGCCCGACCCAGCCCAGGGGGGCGAGCACTTGCCCGAGCACCAGGGCGCCCAGCGCGGTCGCCGTCACCGGGTCGGCCAGCGTCAACGTCGCCGCGCTCGCGGCGGGCAGTCCCACGAGGCCCCGCGCGTACAAGATGTTGGCCACCCCCATCGTCGCCAGCCCCAGATAGAGCGCCACCAAGACCCCCGGGCCCGTCGCCACCCAGCCCAACCCCAGCACCGCCGCCACCGGCACCATCACCAGCGCCCCCAACCCGAACGACGACGCGAGCACCGCCAGCGTCCCCACTCCCCGACCGAGCAGGATCTTGGCCGCGACCGTGAACGACGCGATCGACAGCCCGGCCCCCGCCGTCAGCGCCACCCCGAGCAGACTCCCCGACGCCGCGCCCACCCCGGTGAGCAGCACCAGCCCGACGACACAGACGACGGTCGCCACCGCCCACGCCCGGCTCGGCCGCTCGCGCAGCACCAGCCACGAGAGCAGCCCGGTGAACACCGGCGCGCTCCCCACGGCGACGAGCGTGCCCAGCGGCACCCCGGCATACCCGATCCCCGCGAAGAAGAACGGTTGGTATGCCGCGGCGCCGGCCGCCGCGACCACGGTCGCCTTGGCGCGCCACATACGCATGAGGGAGCCCATGGGGGTGCCGCGCGCCACAAGGTATGCCGTGATCGCCAGCGCCCCGATCGCCAACCGGACCGAGCCGACCGCGACGGGTGAGGCGCCGACCGGGGCGAATGATTTGGCCACCCCGGCGGTCCCGAAGAGGGTACCGCCGAGGACGACGGCCGTCACGGGGTGGGCGATGGCCGCCCGCCCCCGACGCACGGGAAGATCGGCGCTCGCGCTCACTCGGGGGCGATCTCACCCATGGGACCAAAGCCGTCGACGTCGGGGCTGTCGACGTAGATGATCTGCGGGCGCGCCGACACGATCCTCGGCATGGTGTTCATGAACGTGGCGAGATGCGGTTGACGCATATGCTCGGCGCCGGCGGCGGCGTCGCGGAAACCCTCGATGCAGACGAACGTGTCGGGGTCATCGACCGAGCACGAGAACTCGAAGAACACGTTGCCCGGCTCGGCGCGCACGGCCACGGCATACTCCGTCGACAACCGCGCCCACTCGTCAAGGCGGTCCGGGCGAATGGGGAACTTGACGACGATAAGGATCACGGCAGCCTCCTGGGTCGAACGGGTCGGTCCGGGCCCAGAATGCCCGATGGGCAGATTCCTGGGGGAATCTGCCCATCGGGGGCCGGCGCCACGTGGGCGACGCCTGCGTCGCTTCAGTGGCTTACGCGTCGTCCTCGTCGTCGAGTTTGATGCTCGCCGTCTGCTGGACCTGCATGAGGAACTCGTAGTTCGTCTTGGTCTTGCGCAGCCGGTCGAGAAGCAACTCGATGCCCGCCTGGGGCTCCAGGGCCGCGAGGACCCGGCGGAGTTTCCACATGATCTTGAGTTCCTCGGGGGCGAGGAGGATTTCCTCACGGCGGGTGCCCGAGTTGTTGACATCGACCGCGGGGAAGATCCGCCGGTTGGCGAGGTTGCGGTCGAGCTTGAGTTCCATGTTGCCGGTGCCCTTGAACTCCTCGAAGATCACCTCGTCCATGCGCGAGCCGGTTTCGACCAGGGCCGTGGCCAAGATGGTGAGCGAGCCGCCGTTCTCGATGTTGCGCGCGGCCCCGAAGAACTTCTTCGGCGGGTACAGCGCGGCCGAGTCGACACCACCGGAGAGGATGCGGCCGCTGGCCGGGGCGGCGAGGTTGTAGGCGCGGCCCAGGCGGGTGATCGAGTCGAGGAGCACGACGACGTCGTGGCCCATCTCGACGAGGCGCTTGGCCCGCTCGATCGCCAGTTCGGCGACGGTCGTGTGGTCGTCGGCCGGGCGGTCGAAGGTCGAGGCGATGACCTCGCCCTTGACCGCGCGCTGCATGTCGGTGACTTCCTCGGGCCGCTCGTCGACGAGGACGACCATGAGGTGGCACTCGGGGTTGTTCGTCGTGATCGCGTTGGCGATGGCCTGCAGGATGAGGGTCTTGCCGGCCTTGGCGGGGGCGACGAGGAGCCCGCGCTGGCCCTTGCCGATCGGGGCGACGAGATCGATCACGCGCGTCGTCAACTGGTTGGACTCGGTTTCCAGGCGCAGCCGCTGCTGCGGGTAGAGCGGAGTGAGCTTGCCGAACTCGGGGCGCTGGCGGGCCTGCTCCGGCGTCATCCCGTTGATGGTGTCGAGGCGCGCGATCGCCGTGTACTTCTGCCGATTGTTGCGGCTGCCGACGAGTTGCTGCTGCGGCTCCTCACCCTCGCGCGGGGCCTTGATGGCACCGGTGACGGCATCGCCCTTGCGCAGGCCAGTGCGCTTGACCATGGCCAGCGGCACGTAGATGTCGGTGGGGCCGGGCAGGTAGCCGGTCGTGCGGACGAACGCGTAGTTGTCGAGGATGTCGACGATGCCGGCGACGGGCACGAGGACATCGTCCTCGGCGATCTGCACGTCGGTGTCGTCCCCGCCCTGGGGGCGCCCTTGGACCTGGCGCTTGTCCCGGTTGCGGTTGCGGTTGCGGCGGCGCCGGCCCCCGCGGCCACCCTCATCGTCGTCGTTCCAGCGGTTCTGGCCCGGCTGGTTGTCCCGCTGCTGGCCCTGGCCGCTCTCGCGCTGTTGGCCTTGGCCACCCTCGCGCTGCTGGCCTTGCTGGTTGTCGCGCTGCCCCTGCTGCTGGCCGCGGTCGCGACGGTTGGGTCGCTGCTCGCGCGAGCGCGGCCCCTCACCGTCGGCGCGCTCGCCCTCTTGGGGCGCGGACGGAGCGGTCTCGGCCGCGGGGCTTCCCGTCGTGGCCGGCGCTGCGCCGGGCTCGGTGTGGCTGGGGGTCGTCACCCGGGCGGTGGCCCGGCGAGACCGGGTGGGTCGCCCGCTGGCGACCGCGCTCGGTGCATCGCTGCCCTCCGGAGCGCTCGGGCGGGTGTCGGCAGCCGTGCCGTCGGTGGCGGGCGACGCCGCGACCGGGGCCGCGTCGCGGGCGGGCTGGGTGCTCGCGGACTTCGCACCGGCGCTCGCGTGCGGCGCAGGCGGGCCGTCCGCGGCCTTGGCGCCGGCCGGGCGCCCGCCCTGGCGGGCCTTGATGGCCTCGATCAGGTCGTTCTTGCGCATCCGGGTCGTGCCGCTAATCCCCATGCTCGAGGCAAGTCCTTGCAACTCAGCGACCTTCATGGCCGTCAGAGAGCCGGAGCGCCGCGCCGGCGCGGCCTCAAGAGCGGTGGTATCTGTCACGAAGGATCCTTCCCCTCGTTCATGGCTCGCGCTCGAAACGCGCGAGCAGGTGGTGATCGGCCTACTGGCCAGAACAAGTCACGCCCTCTCGGGACAGGGGCGCGACGGCGCCGCCTGCCGAAAACGGGGGCGGGAGCAGATCGGCGCGGCCATCGGCCCTGGCGGAGCCCGGGCATCGGGAACCGGCGCGGTCTGCGTGACCCACCATAACACCCGAAGGCCGGTCGTGGGTGCCCTCAGTCCGTCGGGCGGGTCATCACCGCGACCCGCACGCCACTCTCCGGTATGCCGGGCGTGAGCACCCGCCAGCCCGCGGGCGCGTGCGTCGTGGCCGAGGCGACGGCGTCGGCCGTGACGAGCGCGAGCACCGAGGGGCCGGCCCCCGAGATGACGGCGGCATGCCCAGCGGCCCGCAAGGCGTCCACGAGAGCCATCGACGCGGCATACGACGGCCGGCGCGGCTCCTGGTGGAGCCAATCGCGGGTGGCGGCGACGAGATGGCGCGGCTCGGTGGCAAGGGCATGGACGAGCAGGGCCGCCCGCCCGGAGTTCGCGGCGGCGTCGGAGAGGCGCACATGGGCCGGCAACACCGAGCGCGCCTTGGCCGTCGACAACTGCACCTCGGGGGCGAAAACCACCGGCACGATCGACGGATGAACCGCCAGCGACACCGTCGTCGTGCCCGCCGCCGGATCGTCGGACCAGGACACCGTCGCTCCCCCGAACACCGAGGCAGAGGCATTGTCGGGGTGCCCCTCCAGGCGCGCGGCGAGGTCGTTGACAAACCCCGCGTCGAACCGCCCGAACCACTCGTCCACTCCGCACAACGCCTGGGCCGCAACGATTCCGGTGACGATCGCGGTCGCCGACGACCCCATCCCGCGCCCGTGGGGCACGGCGTTGGTGCAGGTGAGCGACAACCCGGCCGGGGCGGGCACGTCCAACTCATCCCAGGTGCGCACCATCGTGCGATAGATCAGGTGCGAGGCATCGAGGGGCACTGCACCGGCGCCCTCACCCTCGGCGGTGACGGTCAGCCCGGGTTCGGCCCGCACCGTCGCCACGCAGCGGTCCCACACGCCCAGGGCCATCCCGATCGAGTCGAACCCCGGGCCGAGGTTGGCGCTGCTCGCCGGCGTCTCGACGCACACGGACGCTCCCGCGCGCGGCTCACCGCGCCGGCCCGGCACCGCTGGTCCCGACGTCACCGATCGCCGCCTCTCACCTTCGCACCCGAGTATGCCGTCCCCGCCGGCGCCGTCCGCGTCACTCCAACCCCAAGGCGCGGGCAACGGCATACGCATCGACCGGCACCCGGACCGGCTCGACGTCGGCGCCGTCCGCGCCGCGCAGCGCCCACGACGGGTCCTTGAGCCCGTGCCCGGTGACCGTGCACACGATCGTGGCGCCACTCGGCACGAGGCCGGCTTCCGACGCCTTGAGCAGCCCGGCGATGCTCGCCGCCGAGCCGGGTTCGACGAACACCCCTTCGGTGGCCGAGAGGAGCCGGTGCGCGGCGAGGATCTGCTCGTCTGTCACCGAGTCGATGAGCCCGCCGGACTCGTCGCGGGCGGCCTCGGCCTGCCGCCACGAAGCGGGATTGCCGATCCGGATCGCCGTGGCGATCGTCTCCGGCTCGTCGACGGGGTGGCCGAGGACGATCGGCGCGGCGCCGGCGGCCTGGAACCCCCACATCGCCGGGCGCTTGGTCGCCACCGGCGCCAACTCGCCGCTTCGCCCAAGGGTGGGGGCGGCATACTCGCCATAGCCCTGCCAGTAGGCGGTGATGTTGCCGGCGTTGCCCACCGGCAAGACGTGGATGTCGGGGGCGTCCCCGAGCGCATCGACGATCTCGAAGGCCGCCGTCTTCTGCCCCTCGATGCGCGCCGGGTTGACCGAGTTGACGAGTTCGACGGGGTAGGCCTCGGCGAGTTTGCGGGCCACGGTGAGGCAGTCGTCGAAGTTGCCCTCGACCTGGATCAACGTCGCGCCATGAGCGATGGCCTGGGAGAGTTTGCCCATCGCGATCTTGCCGTCGGGCACCAGAACCGCGCAGGTCATCCCGGCTTTCGTCGCGTATGCCGCGGCGCTCGCCGAGGTGTTGCCGGTCGAGGCGCAAATGACCGCCTTGGCCCCCGCGGCCTTGGCGACCGAGATCGCCGTCGTCATCCCCCGGTCCTTGAACGACCCGGTGGGGTTGAGCCCTTCGTACTTGACGTAGACGCGCGCGCCCACCCGCTCCGAGAGCCCCGCGCAGGGAATGAGCGGGGTCCCGCCCTCCTGCAGGGTCACGACGGGCGCGCCGGCGAGCATCGGCAACCGGTCGGCATACTCCTCGATCACGCCTTGCCACAAGGTCGCCATCTCACTCTCCTTCTACACGCATGACAGACACGACCTCACGGACCGTGTCGAGGGCATCGAGGGCCGCCACCGTCGCCGACAGGGCCGCATCGGCAGCCCGATGGGTGACGACGACGAGGTTCGCACCGTGCTCGACCTGCCCGCCCCGGTCGGTGTCGACGACCTGCTGACGCACGGTTTCGATGGACACGCCGTGGTCGGCGAAGGCCGTGGCCACCGCGGCGAGCACCCCCGGCCGGTCGGCGACATCGAGACTGATGTGGTAGCGGGTCTGGGCTGCGCCCATGGGCAGGACCGGCAGGTCCGCGTATGCCGATTCGCCGGCTCCGCGGCCCCCGTTGACCCGGTGCCGGGCCACCTCGACGACGTCGCCGAGGATCGCCGAGGCGGTGGGATCGCCGCCGGCGCCGCGCCCGTAGAACATGAGCTGGCCCGCCGCCTCGGCCTCGACGAAGACCGCGTTGAAGGCGTCCCGCACCGAGCCGAGCGGGTGGGTGCGCGGGATCATCGCCGGATGCACGCGCACGCTCACCGCGTCGCCGTCGGGGGTGGCGACGCGTTCGCAGATGGCGAGCAGTTTGACGACGCACCCCATGGCGTCGGCCGCGGCGATATCCGCGGCGGTGACGTCGGTGATGCCCTCCCGGTGGACCTGGGCGCTGCTCACCCTGGTGTGGAAGGCAAGGGAGGCCAAGATGGCGGCCTTGGCGGCGGCATCGAAGCCCTCGATGTCGGCGCTCGGGTCGGCCTCGGCATACCCGAGCGCCTGCGCCACCTCGACCGTTTCGGCGAACCCGGCGCCGGTGGTGTCCATCTTGTCGAGGACGAAGTTGGTCGTGCCGTTGACGATTCCGATGACCTTGGTGATCGTGTCGCCGGCGAGCGAGTCGCGGATGGGGCGCAGGATCGGGATGGCCCCGGCCACCGCCGCCTCGTAGTAGAGGTCGACTCCGGCGTCGTCGGCCGCGGCATACAAGGTGGGGCCGTCCTCGGCGAGCAGCGCCTTGTTGGCCGACACGACCGCCGCGCCGCTCTTCATGGCGGTAAGGAGCAGGTCGCGGGTGGGTTCGATGCCCCCGATGACCTCGACGACGATGTCGGCGCGGGTGACGAGGTCGGCGGCGTCGGTCGTGAACAGACTCGGGTCGACGGGCACGTCCGAACGGTCGCGTCCCAGGCGGCGCACGGCGATCCCGACGAGTTCGACGGGCCGGCCGATGCGGGCGCTCAAGTCCTCCCGGTGGTGGGTGAGCAGGCGGGCCACGGACGAACCGACGACGCCGCACCCGAGCAGCGCGACCCGCAACGGGGCCGGAGCGGCAACGGACATGGTGAGAGGGGCTCCTTGACTCGGGATCAGCCGGCGTGCGCACCGTCGGTGTCGTCGACATCGAGGGCGAGCAGGTCCTCGATCGTCTCACGCCGGACGATGACCCGGGCGCGGCCATCCGCGACGGCGACGACCGGGGGCCGAGGGGTGTGGTTGTACTGGCTCGACAGGGACCGGCAGTAGGCGCCGGTGCCGGGCACGGCGAGCAGGTCGCCGGGGCGCACGTCGGCGGGGAGCCATTCGTCGAGGACGACGATATCCCCGCTTTCGCAGTGCTTTCCGACGACTCGCACGACGATCGGCGGGGCGTCTGAATGGCGGTTGGCCAGGGTCACGGAGTAGTCCGCCTCGTAGAGGGCCGGGCGCGGGTTGTCGCTCATGCCGCCGTCGACCGAGACGTAGGTGCGCGTGTGCCCGTCACCGAGACGGACCGGTTTGACCGTGCCGACCTCGTAGAGGGTGAAGGCCGACGGGCCCACGATGGCCCGGCCGGGTTCGATGGACACCCTCGGCACGGGGGCCGTGGGGTCGGCGTCGGTGACCCGCTTGAACTCGGTGGCGACGATGTGGCTCATCTGCTCGGCAAGGCCCGCCGGGGAGAGCGGGGTGTGCTGGCTCGTGTAGGCGATGCCGTAGCCGCCGCCGAGGTCGATCTCGGGCGCGTGGTAGCCCAGGTCGGCGGCGATCTTGGCGTGCAGCCCGACGAGGCGCGCCGCGGCGACCTCGAACCCGGAGGTGTCGAAGATCTGCGACCCGATGTGGCTGTGCAGCCCGAGGAGGCGCAACTGGCCCGGGTGGTCAAGGACCCGCCGAGCCGCCTCGAAGGCGACCTCGCCGGCGAGGGCGAACCCAAACTTCTGATCCTCGTGGCCGGTGGCGATGAACTCGTGGGTATGCGCCTCCACGCCGACGGTGACCCGCAACATGACGGGGGCGCACACCCCGAGCTCGCTGGTGAGGGCAAGGAGGCGGTCGAGCTCGTCGTGCGAGTCCACGACGATCCGGCCCACGCCGTAGGTGAGCGCCTGGCGCAACTCGGCGACCGATTTGTTGTTGCCGTGGAACCCGATTCGCTCCCCGGGGAACCCGACGCGCTGGGCGACCGCAAGTTCCCCGCCGGTGCAGACGTCGAGGCTGAGACCCTCCTCAAGGACCCACCGGGCCACCGTCGTGCAGAGGAACGCCTTGCCGGCGTAGTAGACGTCGGCGCCGCCCGCGTCGGCGAACGCCGCGGCATACGCCTGCTTGAAGGCCCGGGCCCTGGTGCGGAAGTCGAGTTCGTCGAGCACGTATGCCGCGGTGCCGAACTCCCGGGCGAGCGTCTCGACGTCGACGCCCCCGACCTCGAGGACGCCGTCGGGGCGGCGGGTCACGGTGCGGGCCCACAGGGTGGGCAGCACCTCCATGACGTCGGCCGGGCTCGGCAGGTAGATCGGCGGGCCGCCGTAACCGGGGGCATGGAGGACCCCGGCCTCATGGGATCTCACGACGTATCGCCTTCCCTCACATGCGTTCTGGCGCGCTCACGCCGAGCAGGTCGAGCCCGTTGGCGAGCACCTGCCCGGTCGCGTCGTTGAGCCAGAGCCGGGTGCGGTGGACGTCGGTGACCTCGGGTTCGTCGGCACCGGGGCGCACGCGCCGGGTGTCATACCACTTGTGGTATGCCGCGGCGAGACTTTCGAGGTAGCGCGCCACCCGGTGCGGTTCGAGCAGGTGCGCCGCCTGGGCGACCACCCGCGGGAAGTCGCCGAGCAGGGCGAGCAGGGCCGCTTCGGTCGGGTCGTCGAGCAGGGCCGGGTCGAAGCCGTCGGCGCGCCGAACCCCGTCCTCGGAGGCGAGCCGGGCGACGTTGGCGGTGCGGGCATGGGCGTATTGGACATAGAAGACCGGGTTGTCATTGGTCTGCTTGCGCAACTCCTCCCCGTCGAGGGAGAGCGGCGAGTCTGCCGGGTAGCGGGCCAACGAGTAGCGCACCGGGTCGGCACCGATCCACTCGAGCAGGTCGTCGAGATAGACCGCGTTGCCGCGCCGCTTGCCCATCCGCTCGCCGCCGATGTCGACGAGTTGGCCGATCTTGACCTCGATGTTGTGCTCAGGGTCGTCGCCGGCGGCGGCGGCGATGGCCTTGAGCCGGTTGATGTAGCCGTGGTGGTCGGCACCGAGGAGGTAGATCTTCTCGTCGAACCCGCGGTCCTTCTTGGACAGGTAGTACGCAGCGTCGGCCGCGAAGTAGGTCGGCACCCCGTTGGCCCGGATGAGGACCCGGTCTTTGTCGTCGCCGAAGTCGGTGGTGCGCAACCAAGTCGCCCCGTCGCGGTCGTCGACGTGCCCCTGCGCGCGCAACCGGGCCACGGCTTGTTCGACGGCGCCGGAGGCGTGCAGCCCACGCTCGGAAAACCACACGTCGAAGTGGACGTTGAACTGTTCGAGCGTCGCCTGGATCGCGCCCATCTGAACCGGATAGGCGACCTCCCAGGCGGCCTCGATCGCTTCGTCGTGCGGGCGGTCGAGGATGTCGGGATGCGCCTCCTGGACGGCGGCCGCGAGTTCGTCGACGTACGCCCCGGCATACCCGCCCTCGGGTGCCGGCTCGCCTCGCAGGCTGGCGAGCACCGAGCCGCCCAACTTGTCGACCTGGCCGCCGGCATCGTTGATGTAGTACTCGGCGGTGACCTCGGCGCCGGTGGCCCGCAGCAGCCGCACCATGGCGTCCCCGAGGGCCGCCCACCGGGTGTGCCCGATGTGGAGCGGCCCCGTGGGGTTGGCCGAGATGTACTCGAGGTTGACCACCCGCCCCTTTTCGCTCTCCCCGGTGCCGTATGCCGCCCCCGTCTCGACGATGGTGCGCGCCAGTTCGCCCGCGCTCGCGGCCTCGAGGGTGATGTTGAGGAAGCCGGGACCGGCCACGTCGACGGCCTCGATGCCGGGCGCCTGCCGCAAGCGGGCGGCGAGCAGGTCGGCGAGGGCGCGCGGCGGCATACCGGCGCCCTTGGCGAGTTGGAGGGCAACGTTGGTGGCCCAGTCGCCGTGCTCGCGGGAGCGGGGACGTTCGACCCGGACCTGCGCGGGGACGGCGAGTGCTGCCTCCCCCGCGTCCACGACAGCGGTCAGGGCGGCATGGATCGCCTGGGCCAATTCCTCGGGAGTCACCCGGAGATTCTAGGCCGGGCCGGGCGCCACCCGACCGGACGCCGCGACGCGTGAGACGAGGGCGACGAGGTCGTCGGGGTCGAACGGCTTGGCGATCACCGCGTCGAACCCGGCCGCGTGCGCCTGGGCGAGGTCGAGTCCGTGAACGCCTGCAGAGAGCAGGACGACCGGCAGATCGGTGAGGGTGGGTTCGGCGCGGATGGCCTTGATCGTGTGCCACCCGTCGACGGGGAACATGTGGACGTCGAGGACCACGACGTCTGGGCGCTGCTGCTCGGGGTCGAGGAGGTGGGCGAGCAGGGCGGTGCCGTCCACGGCCTCGTCAACGAGGTGCCCTTCGAGTTCGAAGTTGATCCGGAGCAGGTGGCGGATGGTGGCGATGTCATCGCAGACGAGCACCCGCCAACTCCGCGCAGTTGGCGTGGTCGCGGTCGAGGGGCTCGCCGCCGATTGCATGATCTGAACTCTAGGCTGATAGCCTCGTTTTTGTCGGGTGAACGCCTGAGCCCCTGGTGGGGAGCGGTTCGACCCGGTGTTGGCCCCCGTAGCTCAGGGGATAGAGCACCGCCCTCCGGAGGCGGGAGCGCAGGTTCGAATCCTGCCGGGGGCACCAAGAAGCCGGCGCGTCAGCGTCGGTTTTCTTGTGCCTGCGGCGGGGTGATGGGAGGCGTCGCAGGCCGCGAGGAACGAGCTGGCTGAGACGACGGGTCCTGCCGGGGGCACCAAGAAGCCGGCGCGTCAGCGTCGGTTTTCTTGTGCCTGCGGCTGGGTGCTGCTGGGGGCACCAGAGAGTGCACTTGAGGTGGGAAAGGGTCACTTCGCCCCCCGACAGTTGGGGTGCGAAGTGGACCGTGGACGGTTCAGGCGGGAAAGGGGTGACGGGTGAGACGGAAGGGGCAACGAGTTAGGCGCGCTGGCTCGCGTCGATGACCTCACCGACCAACTCCTCGATGACGTCCTCGAGGAACACCACGCCCACCACCGCGCCGTCCTCGTCCACGACGCGGGCCAGGTGCGAGCCGGTCGCTTGCATACTCCGCAGCACCGACTCGACCCCATCGTTGCCGCGAACATTCGCCATCATCCGAATCCGTTTGGCAGGCACCGGTTCTCGACGCTCCAGCGCATCGGCGAAGAGCACGTCCTTGAGATGGAGGTAGCCCCGCAACTCCCCCGTATCGGACACGACCGGAAACCGCGAGTACCCGTGTTTGGCCACCAGCCGTTCGAGGTCCTCGGGAGTGGACTTCCCGTCGACGGTCACCAGGTCGGCAAGGCGCACGCCGACATCGGCGGCGTTCTTGTCGCTGAACTCCAGGGCCGCATCGAGCCGTCCGAGTTCCTCGGCGGCGACCAACCCCTCGCGGTGCGATTCGCTCACGATGTGCGCGACTTCCTCGGCCGTGAACGCCGACGCTACTTCGTCCTTGGGGTCGATACCGGTGGCCCGCACGAGGGCCTTGGCGACGACGTCCATCGCCGTGATGACCGGCCGCACGGCCCTGGACATCCACACGAGCGGCGGCACGAGCGCCATCGCGGTGCGTTCGGGGCCGGCGATGGCGAGGTTCTTGGGGATCATCTCGCCCAGCACCACATGCAAACAGACGACGACGAGCAACGCGAGCACGAGCGACACGACGTCGGTCACCTGCCCGGGAAGTCCCAATCGGTCGATGAGCGGCACCAGGGCATGGTGCAGCGACGCCTCGGTCACCGCGCCGAGCAGCACCGAGCACACGGTGATGCCCAACTGGCAGGTGGCCAACAACAACCCGGTCCGGTGGAGGGCGTCGAGCGCCATTTGGGCGCGTTTCGACCCGGCCTCGGCGAGGGGTTCGAGTTGGCTGCGGCGCGCTGACATCGCCGCGAACTCCGCGCCCACGAAGAAGGCGTTGAACGCGAGCAGCGCCACTGTGATGGCGACGACGCCCCCACTCATCGGGCACCGCCCCGGACGGACCCGCCCGCGGAGCCCCGCGGCATACCGCCCCGCGGGTCGCCATCATCGCCGTCCGGCTCGCACCGCAACCGGTCCACCCGCCGACCGTCCATGTCAAGAACCCGCAGCCGCCACCCCTCGATATCGACAACGTCGCCGACAATCGGCACGCGCCCGAGGGTTGCCATGACGAATCCTCCGACCGTCTCGTATGCCGGGTCGTCCGGCACCGAGGCGCCCACCCGGGCCCGCACCTCGTCGGGCCGCCATAGGCCCGGTACCGTCCACGAGCCGTCGGGGAGCCGGCGCGCCGTCGTCTGGCCACGATCGTGCTCGTCGCTCACCTCGCCGACGATTTCTTCGACGACGTCCTCGAGGGTGACGATGCCCGAGGTCCCGCCGTATTCGTCGAGAACCACCGCAATCTGCAGGCCCGCGCTGCGCAGTTCCGCGAGGAGAGGATCGAGGCGGACGCTCTCAGGGACGCTCACGTGGTCGAGCATGAGGGCCGACACCGGCACGTCGCCGCGCCGCTCATAGGGCACCGCAACCGCTCGCTTGACGTGGACCACGCCGACGACGTCGTCCCAGTCATCGCCGACGACGGGGAACCTCGAATGACCGGTAGCGCGCGCGAGGGAGACCACGTCGGCGGCGCTCGCATCCCGATCCACCGAGGTGGCCCGCGACCGCGGCGTCATGACGTCGGCCGCCGTCTGCTCCCCGAACCGCAACGAGGCGGAGACGAGAAGCGCCGTGCCCGCCGGCAGGGTCCCCGCTTCCATGCTCGAACGCACGAGGGAGGCCAGTTCGGCGGGGCTGCGCGCAGCCGAGAGTTCTTCTTGGGGTTCGACACCGACGCCGCGCAGGACTACGTTGGCCGACCCGTTGAGGATCGCGATGAGGGGCGTCGCGAGGGTGGTGAACCAGCGCACCGGAGTGGCGGCCACGCCAGCCGTCGCGAGCGGTTGGGAAATGGCCAACGTCTTGGGGACCATTTCGCCGATGATCATCGAGAACCCGGTGGCGATGACGAACGCCAACGCGGTGGCGACCGATTCGGCGGTGTCCGTCGCCAGTCCCACCGCGATCAACGCGGGGCGAGTCACCCGGGCCAATGCGGGTGTGGTGACGAACCCCAGGGCCAGGGTGGTTACCGTGATCCCCACCTGGCACCCGCCGAGCTGGGTACTCAACTGGCGCAGTGAGGCAACCACCGCCCCCGCGCCCCGTTCCCCGCGCCGCACGGCATCCTCCACCGCGGGCCGGTCGAGGGCGACCAGCGAGAACTCGGCCGCCACGAACACCGCTGTCCCCACCGTGAGCAGGACACCGGCGAGGATAAGCAACCAGTCGGCCATGGTGTCGCACATCCTACGGCGAGGGTCCGTCACTCGCCCGTTCGTATGCCGCCGTGCCCCGGCAGCCTCCGGGGGACCCTGATCTCCCCCTGAAGGGGGAGGCTTCTGTCAGCCGCCGGTGCAAGGATGCCCGGTATGGCGGCAGACAGGGGTACCTCATGACCATCAACACCACCGCGGGGGCACGGGTCGAAATCCGCAACCTCACGAAGAGATTCGGCTCTTTTGTCGCCGTCGACA
The DNA here is from genome assembly GCA_029778715.1 of Actinomycetes bacterium. GTDB lineage: Bacteria > Actinomycetota > Actinomycetes > Actinomycetales > Dermatophilaceae > Phycicoccus_A. Next base: position 163,787 of record JAKOPT010000089.1, read on the forward strand.
ACCTCAGTTTCGACGTCGACCCGGGACGGATCACCGGGTTTCTCGGCCCCAACGGGGCCGGCAAGACGACCACCCTGCGAATTCTCCTGGAGTTGGTGCATCCCACGTCCGGCAGCGCCCTCATCGACGGCAAGCGTTACCACGACCTCGCCGACCCGCTGGGCACGGTGGGTGCCGCCCTGGAGGCGACCAACTTCCACCCCGGACGCACTGGTCGCGACCATCTGCGAGTGCTCGCGACCGCGGCCGGCATACCGACGCGCCGGGTCGACGAACTCCTCGAGTTGACCGGCATCCCGGCCGCGGCTCGCAAACGGGCCGGCGAGTACTCCATGGGGATGCGTCAGCGGCTCGGCCTCGCGGCCGCCTTGCTCGGTGACCCCCGCATCCTCATCCTCGACGAGCCCGCCAACGGGCTCGACCCCGAGGGCATCCGGTGGCTGCGCGGGTTCCTCCGCCACCTCGCCGACGAGGGCAAGACGATCCTCATCTCGAGTCACCTGCTCCAGGAAGTGCAGCAAACCGTCGACGAGATCGTCATCATCGCCAACGGCGCCCTGGTGCGCTCGGGGTCGATGAGCGAACTTTCCGGGGGCGCGGCGACCCTCGTGCGCACCTCGGACGCCGATCGGCTCGCCGGAGCGCTCCGGGTCGCCGATGTCCTCAGCGAGCCTGCCCCGGACGGCGCCCTGATCGCCAAGACCAGCGACCTCCGCCTCGTCGGAGACGTCGCGCTGCGCGCCGGAGTGCCGGTCTGGGAGTTGCGGGCCAAGGAGGCCGACCTCGAAGCCATGTTCTTCGCCCTCACCGAGGGCACCAACCGCAACCTCGGTGCCGACGGGAATCTCCGCGCCCCGGCCGAGCATGACGCCGTGCGCGGACCGGAAGGAGCCGACCAGTGATCCGCGCCATTCGCTCCGAGTTCCTCAAGTTCTTCTCGACCCGCCTGTGGTGGGGGATGGCCATCGGGATCGCCACGGCCGGTGCCGGCTTCGCCGCCTTGATGGCGTGGGTCCTCACTCGGCCGACCGACCCCGCGGGTGGCCCGAATCAGGCCCCGGTCGGCGATGCCAGCCAGATCGCGATCAGCGTTTACACCGGAGGGTTGGCCGTCGGCTATGTGCTCCTCCTCACCATCGGCGTCATGCACATCGGCGCCGAATACCGCCACAAGACGATCTCGGCGACCTTCCTCGCGACCCCGCGGCGCGTCCGGGCGTTGGTCGCCAAGGCGGTCTCGCTGGTCGGCGTCGGCATCGTCTATGGCCTCATCAGCCTCGCCGCGGCCGTCCTCGTCGGAGCCATCTGGCTCCAACGCACCGGGCACGACGCCTTCCCCTCCTCCTCGGTGCTTCGTTCCCTCGCTCTTTCGCTCGTCGTCCTCGGCCTCTGGGCCCTGATCGGGCTGGGCCTGGGCATCCTCATTCCCAACCAGGTGACGGCCCTGCTACTCGGCGTCGGGTTCGCCTTCGTCATCGAGCCGATCATCAGCCTGGCGTTGACGTTCTGGAGCTGGGGCAAGGACCACATCCTGCCCTACCTCCCAAGCGCGGCGACGACCGCCGCTCTTGACGGGGTGCGCCGGCCCGACACCGTCCAGTTGGAATGGTGGGCCGCCCTGCTCGTACTCGCCGCGTATGCCGCGGTGCTCGCTGGGTTCGGCATCTGGCGGGCCGCGCGCCAGGACGTCAGCTAGGAAGGGTCGACGGGATAGGCTGGACGGGTACGACCGACGTCGCCGTCGACGACCTGAAGAAAGAGGCCGAGCCGCCGTGCCTGACCAGCCCCTGACCAGCGACCCGCAATCCGTCTTCGGACCCAACGAGTGGCTCGTCGACGAGCTCTACGAGGCCTACAAGAAGGATCGAACCTCGGTCGACAAGGCGTGGTGGGAGTTCTTCAAGGACTACGAGCCCGGGGAAGCCGCCCTGGGCCGGGATGCGGCGGTGAAGGCCAATCACCCCGGTGTGGAGGACACCTCGGCCAACGGCGGGCCGACGGCCTCGGCGACTGGGGCGGCCACCGCCCCGAGTCCCAACCCGACGAAGGCTCCGGCCGTCGTCACCAGCCCGTCGACGCCGATGCCCCGCGACATCCAGACCCCCAAGGCGCCGCCCATCCTCTCCGAGGGCCAAGACCTGCCGATCCGCGGCGCGAGCGCTCGAGTCGTCACCAACATGGAGGCCTCGCTCGGGGTGCCGACGGCCACGAGTGTGCGCTCGGTGCCGGCCAAACTGCTCATCGACAACCGGATCGTCATCAACAACCACCTGGCCCGCAGCCGTGGTGGCAAGGTGAGTTTCACCCACATCATCGGATTCGCGCTCGTCAAGGCCCTCACCGCGATGCCCGAGATGAACAGCGGGTTCACCTACGACGCCAACGGCAAACCGCTGCTCCACAAGCCGGCCCACGTCAACCTCGGCATCGCGATCGACCTGGCCAAGCCCGATGGCAGCCGCCAGTTGCTCGTCCCGGCGGTCAAGGCGGCCGAGACGATGGACTTCGCCCACTTCTGGACGGCATACGAAGACATCGTCAAGCGGGCCCGGGCCGGCAAACTCGAGGTGAGCGACTTCCAGGGGACGACCATCTCGCTCACCAACCCCGGCACCATCGGCACCGTCCACTCGGTGCCCCGGCTCATGCAGGGCCAGGGCGCGATCATCGGCGTCGGCGCCATGGAATACCCCGCCGAGTGGCAGGGCGCGAGCAACGAAACCCTGCACCGCAACGCCGTCTCCAAAATCCTCACCCTGACCAGCACCTACGACCACCGGATCATCCAGGGTGCCCAGTCCGGTGACTTCCTCCGAGCGGTCCACCAGTTGCTCCTTGGCGCCGACGGGTTCTACGACGAGATCTTCGAGAGCCTGCGCATCCCCTACGAGCCGGTGCGCTGGGTCCAAGACATCTCGGCCAGCCACGACGACGACATCAACAAGGTCGCGCGGGTCCAAGAACTCATCCACGCCTACCGGGTGCGCGGGCACCTCATGGCCGACACCGACCCACTCGAATACAAGCAGCGGCGCCACCCCGACCTCGACATTACCGTCCACGGCCTCACCTTGTGGGACCTCGACCGGCACTTCGCCACCGGCGGTTTCGGCGGCGAGCCGTTCCTCAAGTTGCGCAAGATCCTCGGCATCCTCCGCGACTCCTACTGCCGCACCATCGGCGTGGAGTACATGCACATCCAGGACCCGGGCCAGCGCCAGTGGATCCAGAACAAGATCGAGGTCCCGCACGAGAAGCCGACCCGCGAGGAGCAGTTGCGCATCCTGCGCCGCCTCAACGCCGCCGAGGCCTTCGAGACGTTCCTCCAGACCAAGTTCGTTGGCCAGAAGCGCTTCTCCCTGGAGGGCGGCGAGTCGGTCATCGCCTTGCTCGACAAGGTGCTCTCGTGTGCCGCCGAGGACCGGCTCGCCGAGGTCTGCATCGGTATGCCGCACCGCGGTCGCCTCAACGTGTTGACCAACATCGCCGGCAAGTCCTACGGCCAGATCTTCCGGGAGTTCGAGGGCCGCCAGGACCCGCGCTCGGTCCAGGGCTCCGGGGACGTCAAGTACCACCTCGGCACCGAGGGCACGTTCACCGCCGAGAACGGCGCGACGACCGCGGTCTACCTCGCCGCGAACCCCTCGCACCTCGAGGCGGTCAACCCCGTCCTCGAAGGAATCGTGCGGGCCAAGCAGGACCGGCTCAACCTGGCCGGTGAAGCCTTCACCGTGCTCCCGGTACTCCTCCACGGCGATGCCGCCTTCGCCGGTCAGGGCGTGGTCGCCGAGACCTTGAACCTGTCCCAGTTGCGGGGCTATCGCACCGGCGGCACCGTCCACGTCGTCATCAACAACCAGGTGGGGTTCACCACCTCGCCGTCGTCGTCGCGCTCCTCGCAGTACTCCACCGACGTCGCCCGGATGATTCAGGCCCCGATCTTCCACGTCAACGGTGACGACCCCGAGGCGGTCGTCCGGGTCGCCGAGTTGGCCTACCAGTTCCGCCAGGAGTTCCACAAGGACGTCGTCGTCGACATGGTGTGCTACCGGCGCCGCGGGCACAACGAGGGCGACGACCCGTCGATGACCCAGCCGCTCATGTACCACCTCATCGAGGCCAAGCGCAGCGTCCGCAAGCTCTACACCGAGGCCCTCGTCGGCCGTGGTGACATCAGCCGTGAGGACGCCGAGGCCGCGTTGCGCGACTACCAGCAGCAGTTGGAGCGCGTCTTCGTCGAAACCCGGGAGGCCCTCAAGCAGATCGACGCCGAGCCGGCCGGTGAGGAGACCTGGGCCGGCACCGACCTCGAAGGCCAAAAGGGTCTTGAGCCGCCCTCGGCCCAGGCCTCCAGCGCCGACGCCACGACGCACTCGGCGACGGCGACGGCCATCTCCACCCAACTGCTCCACAAGTTGGGCGATGCCTGGACCGCGATTCCCGAGGGTTTCACCGTTCACCCCAAGTTGCTCCCCATGCTCCAGAAACGAGCGGCGAGCACCCGCGAGGGCGGCATCGACTGGGCCACCGGCGAACTGCTCGCCATCGGTTCGCTCCTCGCCGACGGCACACCGGTCCGGTTGGCCGGCCAGGACTCCCGGCGCGGCACGTTCGTCCAGCGGCACGCGGTGCTCATCGACAAGAACAACGCCGAGGAATGGACCCCGCTGCTCTATCTCGGTGACGGGCAGGCCCGGTTCTGGGTCTACGACTCGCTGCTCTCGGAGTATGCCGCGATGGGCTTCGAGTACGGCTACTCCGTCGAGCGCCCCGACGCCCTCGTCCTCTGGGAGGCCCAGTTCGGAGACTTCCACAACGGCGCCCAAACCATCGTCGACGAGTTCATCTCCTCCTCCGAGCAGAAGTGGGGACAGCGTTCGTCGGTCGTCTTGCTCCTCCCGCACGGCTACGAAGGCCAGGGCCCGGACCACTCCTCGGCCCGCATCGAGCGCTTCCTCCAGTTGTGTGCCGAGGACAACATGACGGTCGCCTACCCGTCGACCCCGGCGTCCTACTTCCACCTGCTCCGGCGGCAGGCGTACGCTCGCCCGCGCCGCCCGCTCATCGTCTTCACCCCGAAGTCGATGCTCCGCCTCAAGGCCGCTGCCAGTGTCCCCGAGGACTTCACCGTCGGTGGGTTCCGGCCGGTGCTGCCCGACAAGCCGGGCGCTACCGGAAACCACGTCACCCGGGTCCTCATCGCGGCCGGCAAGGTCGTCTACGACCTGGAGGCCGAGCGCACCGCCCGCGGCGACGACCAGACCGCGATCTTGCGCCTGGAGCAGTACTATCCGTTGCCGGCAGCCGACCTGGCGGCCGAGTTGGCCAAGTACCCACGCGCCGAGATCGTCGTCGTCCAGGACGAGCCCAAGAACCAAGGCGCGTGGCCCTTCCTCTGCCTCAACCTGCCCGGCCCGCTCGCCGACCTCGGCGAGACCCGGCCCATCGAGGTCGTGTCCCGCAAGTCGTCGGCGTCGCCCTCGACCGGGTCGACGAAGAAACACGCGGCCGAGCAGGCCGACCTGGTCGCCCGGGCCTTCGACCGGTAGGGCGCGGCGGAGGTGTATTTCACGGATCGCGGTATCGAGGAGTTGGAGGCCCGGCGCGGGGACGAAGAGGTGGCCTTGGCCTGGGTGGCCGAGCAGTTGCGCATCTTCGTCGACCTGCATCCCGAGTTCGAGATTCCCATCGAGCGCCTGGCGACCTGGCTGGCTCGTCTCGATGATGAGGACGACTAGTCCACCGCCGTCCGGGCGTGGCGCCTCCGGTCATTGCGGACCCCATGCCACGATGACAGATAACGCACGACGAGCATGACAAGGAACGAACGGGCATGAGTGGCAAGGTGATCGAGTTCCGCCCCAGCGCGGAGTTCTCCGTGGCCGGTGACGGGATACGCGACGTGGGCCTGGTGTTTCTCGGTGCCTCCTTGACGGCCGGGCTCGGTGATCCCAAGGGCCAAGGCTGGGTGACCCGGGTCGTGGGCCGCACCTACCACCCGGACATCGTGCTCACGGCATACAACCTCGGCGTGCGCGGCGATACCTCCGGCGATGTCCTGGACCGGTGGAACACCGAGGTGCCACGGCGCTGGGAAGGGCGCGCCGAACGGCGCCTGGTCCTGTCCGTCGGCACCGACGACGTGCTCGGCGGGGTGTCCCTGGCCCGGCACCGGCTCAACATCGCCAATATCCTTGACGACGCGGCGAGCACCGGGGTGTCGGCCTTCGTCGTGAGCCCGCCCCCGACCGACGACAATGTCCTCAACGACAAGCTCGGGGTGCTCGTTGACGCCCAGGCCGATGTGTGTGCCCGGCGTGGGGTGCCCTTCGTCGACTGCTTCTCGCCGCTGCTCGGGCACGACCAGTGGCAGTCCGACCTCGCGACGGCCCGGGTGCCCCACCACCCGGCGCAGGCCGGCTACGGGCTTATCGCCTGGCTGGTGCTCCACAACGGCTGGCACCAGTGGCTCGGCCTGCAGTAGGCCGCATGCGCCGACCGGCGCCCCTCGTCATACGGTGAAGACGATCTTGCCGTCCACCTGACCGGCCACCATCGCCTCGAAACCGTCGCGGGCCCGAGACAGCGGCAGCACCCGGTCGATGCGCGGGTCGATGCCCGCGGTGACGACGAAATTGGCGAGCCGGGCGAGTTCGTCCTTGGTCCCCATCGTCGAGCCGACGACCTGGAGTTGTTTGAAGAAGATCTTCGTCAGTTCGGCCTTGACCGGCGCATCGCCGCTGGTCGCGCCGGAGATGACGATCCGTCCACCGGGCCGCAGTGAGTTGACCGAATGTGACCAGGTCGCCGCACCGACGGTCTCCATGACGGCATCGACGCGCGCGGGCAGGCGCTCCCCCGAACCGAACACCCGGTCGGCGCCGAGCCCGAGGGCAGCCTCCCCCTTGGCGGGATCGCGGGTCGTCGCCCACATCCGCAGGCCGGCCGCAGCCCCCAACTGGATCAGCGCGGTCGCCACCCCGCCGCCGGCTCCCTGGACCAAGACCGTGTCGCCGGGGTGCACCCCGCCGTTGGTGAAGAGCATCCGGTACGCCGTCAGCCAGGCGGTCGGGAGGCAGACCGCTTGCTCCCAGGAAAGCCCTGTCGGCTTGGGCACGACGTTGCGGGCCGGGACGACGACCTGCTCGGCAAGGGTGCCCTGGTGACGTTCGGAGAGCAGCGACCGGGCCGGATCGAGGGTCTCGTCACCACGCCAGTCCGGCGATCCGACGACGGCATGGACGAGCACCTCGTTGCCCTGCTCGTCGAACCCGGCGGCGTCGCAGCCGAGGATCATGGGGAGCCGGTCGGCGGGCAGGCCGACGCCGCGCAGCGACCACACGTCGTGGTGGTTGAGCGCGCAGGTCTTGACGGTGATCCGCACCCATCCCGGCGGCGTCTGCGGGGCGGGCACGTCCCCGACCTCGAGCCCGGACAGCGGGTCGCTGGAGGATTGGCGGGCGGCATACACGGCGAGCATGGTTCGACCCTATCGCCCGGGTAGGGGGCCCACGCGGGGGATGTGATCCCCGGGACCGCGTCCGCTCAGATCACCGAACTTTGCGCGCGCAGGACCGTGGGAGCGGCGCGGTGGAGCGCGTCGCGCCAGTGCGGCAGCGGTTCGATGCCGGCCTGCTGCCAGCGGTCGTGCCCGAGCACGCTGTAGGCGGGGCGAGCAGCGGCGGCGGGGTACATCGCGGCATACTCCGCGCTCGTGATCGGGCTGACCCGCGCGGGGTCAAGCCCCAGTTCCTCGAACGTCGCCCGCGCGAGGTCGAACCACGAACACTGCCCCGACCCGGTGCCGTGCCACCTGCCGAACGGGGCCGCTGCCTCGACGAGCCGGCGCACGCCGTGGGCCAAGTCCCAGGTCCACGTCGGTTGCCCGACCTGATCCGAGACGACCGTGAGCGTGTCTCGAGCCGCGGCCAGCCGCTGCATGGCCTTGGGAAAGCCCGTCGGCCCTGCGGCACCGTAGAGCCACGCCGTGCGCACGACCCATGAGCGCGGGCATAGTGAGCGCACCGCCCACTCCCCCGCCGCCTTGGTCCGCCCGTAGGCCGACACCGGCGCGAGCGGTGCGTCCTCGGCATACGGGGTGGTGGCATCCCCGGCGAAGACGTAGTCCGTCGATATCTGGACCATCGCGGCGCCCGTGTCAGCCGCGGCCCGAGCGAGGTTGGCGGCGCCCACCGCGTTGACGGCGAAGGCCGTCCCCTCCTGCGCCTCCGCCGCGTCGACGGCCGTGTATGCCGCGCAGTTGGCCACGATGTCGTGGCCCGCGACCTGCTCCCGACATTGTTCGGGCGCCAGGATGTTCAAACCCGGCAGGTCGGCCGGGGTTACCTCGTGACCGGCCGCCTCCAGGACAGCGCACAAGTCCTGGCCGAGCATCCCGTGGGCCCCGGCGACGAGCCACCGCATCAGTGCTCCTCCCCCGAGCCACCAGCAACGGGGGCGGCCACGACCTGCTGGGTCGCGGCATACGCCGCCTCGGTGGCGGCCTTCATGGGGCGCCACCATGATTCGTTGTCGCGGTACCAGTCGATGGTGGCTGCCAGCCCGGAGCGGAAGTCGCGGTACTGCGGCTCCCAGCCGAGTTCGGTGCGCAACCGGGTGGAGTCGATCGCGTAGCGCAGGTCGTGCCCGGCCCGGTCGGTGACATGGTCGAAGGCGTCGACCGGTTGCCCCATGAGGTCGAGGATCTCCCGGATGACGGTGAGGTTGTCGACCTCGCCGTCGGCCCCGATGAGATAGGTCTCCCCGATCCGGCCTCGCTCGATGATCGCCCAGACGGCGCTGTTGTGGTCGTCGACATGGATCCAGTCGCGGACGTTGAGGCCGGCGCCATAGAGCTTGGGACGCACCCCGTCGATGATGTTGGTGATCTGGCGGGGGATGAACTTCTCGACGTGCTGGCGGGGGCCGTAGTTGTTCGAGCAGTTGGAGATCGTCGCGGCCACCCCGAACGAGCGAACCCAGGCACGCACGAGCAGGTCCGACCCGGCCTTGGTCGACGAGTACGGCGAGGAGGGGTTGTAGGGCGTGCTCTCGCAGAACCGCTGCGGGTCGTCGAGCTCCAGGTCGCCGTAGACCTCGTCGGTCGAAATGTGGTGGTAGCGCACGCCGTGACGACGAACGGCCTCAAGCAGCGTGAACGTGCCGACGAGGTTGGTCTGCACGAACGGCCACGGGTTGGCCAACGAGTTGTCGTTGTGCGACTCCGCGGCGAAGTGCACAACGACGTCGACGCCGGCGACCAACGAATCGACGAGCGCGGCATCCGCGATGTCGCCTTCGACGAACCGGATCCGATCGAGGACGCCGTCGAGCGAGGCCTTCGTGCCGGCGTAGGTCAAGGCGTCGAGAACCGTGATCTTCGCCTCGGGCCGGGTCGCCACCGTGTGCTGGACGAAGTTGCTCCCGATGAACCCGGCGCCGCCGGTGACGAGGATGTGCATGCCGGTAGCCTAGCGAAGCCGGATTGGCGCCAGCCTGTTGTGAGAGGGTTCGCGCTTCGCGAGATAAACTGGGCCGCTATGAAAGGCATCATCCTCGCCGGCGGCTCGGGAACCCGGTTGCACCCCATCACCCGGGGCATCAGCAAACAACTCATGCCCATTTACGACAAGCCGATGATCTATTATCCGCTGTCGGTGCTCATGATGGCCGATATCAACGAGATTCTCATCATCACCACACCCATCGACAGCGACCAATTCAAGCGCCTGCTCGGCGACGGTTCCGACTGGGGGATCAGCATTTCGTATGCCGAACAGCCCTCCCCCGACGGCCTGGCTCAGGCTTTCATCATCGGCGCCGACTTCATCGGTGACGACTCGGTCGCTCTCGTGCTCGGAGACAATATTTTCTACGGTCGTGGCTTGGGCACGTCACTGCGCACGCTCACCACGGTCCGCGGCGGCCACATCTTCGCCCAGCACGTGAGCAACCCGTCGGCATACGGCGTTGTCGAATTCGATCCCTCCGGCACCGTCCTCTCCATCGAGGAAAAGCCGGCGCAGCCCCGATCGAACTACGCCGTCCCCGGGCTCTACTTCTACGACAACACGGTCGTCGACATCGCCCGCAACCTCACCCCGAGCTCGCGCGGCGAATTGGAGATCACCGCGGTCAACGATGCCTATCTGCGTCGGGGCGAACTCACGGTCACGGTCTTGCCCCGCGGCACCGCATGGTTTGACACAGGCACCTTCGAAGGCCTGCTGGACGCCAGCCAGTTCGTCCACGTGGTCGAGGCCAGGCAGGGCTACAAGATCGGCTGCCTCGAAGAAATCGCCTGGCGGGCCGGCTGGATCGACGACCTGCAATTCCGCGCACTCGGTGACGCGTTGCTCAAGAGCGGCTACGGCGCATATATCCACGCCTGCCTGGCGCGAGGTAAATAGGATGCAACTGGCCGAACTCGAGATTCCGGGCGCCTTCGTTGTCACCCCGCGCCAGTTCCCCGACGGGCGCGGGCTCTTTCACGAGTCCTTCCGCGGGGACCGGTTGGCGCAAGCCATCGGGCATCGACCCGACATCATCCAAACCAACGTGTCGGTGTCGGCGTCGGGCACGGTTCGCGGCATACACTTTGCCGACGTACCACCCAGCCAGGCGAAATTCATAACCTGTGTGTCCGGATCACTCATCGACTACATTGTCGATATCCGGGTCGGCTCCCCAACATTCGGGCAGTGGGCCAGCGTGCTCCTCGACACGGTCGACCGGCGCGCCGTCTATCTGCCCGAGGGAATGGGCCACGCCTTTTGCGCCCTCGAGGACGACACCACCGCGCTCTACCTCGTGACGGCGACCTACAACCCCACTCGCGAACACGGCATCCACCCTCTCGACCCCGACATCGGCCTCACCCTTCCCGACGGGATCGAGCCCTTGCTTTCCCCCAAAGATCAGGCCGCCCTCTCGCTCGCGCAGGCAATCGAGACCGGTCTGCTTCCCACCTGGGAGCAGACCCAGGCGTATGCCGCGCACCTGGCCAGCACCCGGCCGGCCTGAGCGGTCAGTGGTGGGCCAGCCGGGCCACGGCCGCGGCCACCGCGTCAGCGACGCCGGGCTGGAACACCGAGGGCACCACCTCATCGACGCTCGGGTGCTCGACGAGGTCGGCAATCGCTGCCGCCGCGGCCAGTTTCATAGCCTCGGTGATTTGGCGCGCCCCTGAGTCCAGCGCACCCCGGAAGATCCCCGGAAACGCGAGAACGTTGTTGATCTGGTTGGGGAAGTCCGAGCGGCCGGTGGCGACGACCGCGGCATACCGGTGGGCCACCTCGGGGTGCACCTCGGGGGTGGGGTTGGCCAAGGCGAAGATGAGGCAGTCGTGCGCCATCTTGGCGATGTCCTCCTCGGGCACCTGGCCGCCGGACACGCCGACGTAGACGTCGGCACCGCGCAGCGCTTCCCCCAAGTCGCCGGTCACGGCCCGCGGGTTCGTCGATGCGGCGAGCATGCGTTTGTGACCCGTCACGTCCGGCCGGGATGGCACGATGACGCCGCGGCTGTCGCACACGACGACGTCGCGCACGCCTGCCCGCTGGAGCAGTTTGGTGACGGCCACGCCCGCGGCCCCGGCGCCGCCGACAACGACCCGCTGCTCAGCGAGTTCGCGCCCGAGCACCCGCATCGCATTCATGAGCCCGGCGAGCACGACGATTGCGGTGCCGTGCTGGTCGTCGTGGAACACCGGGATGTCGAGTCGCTCCTTGAGTTGCTCCTCGATGGCGAAACAGCGCGGCGCGGAGATGTCCTCCAAGTTGATGCCGCCATAGGACGGAGCGATCCGCACGATCGCCTCGACGAGCTCGTCGACCGGGCCCGATTCCATGACGACGGGCACGGCGTCAACCCCGGCGAAATGCTTGAAGAGGACCGCCTTACCTTCCATGACCGGCAAGGCGCCGAGCGGTCCGATGTCCCCGAGCCCGAGGACGGCCGTCCCGTCGGAGATCACCGCCACCGTGTTGCCGCGAGCGGTGTAGCGGGCAACGAGTCCAGGGTCCTCGGCGATCGCCAGGCACACCTCGGCGACGCCTGGGGTGTAGAGCAGCGCGAGGTCCGCACGGTCTCGGAGGGCCTTGGTGGAACGCACCTCCAGCTTGCCGCCCTCGTGCGCCCGGAACACCGGAGTGTCCGGGTCAAAGCCGGTCCGGAACGACGCGGGAGACATGATTGCCCTCCTGGTGGCACGACGACGACCAAGGGCGCCGGGAACGCGACCCCAGGTGCCAGGCGGCCGACGCGCGACCCTGGCGGGATGAGGCCACGGCGCCCGGTCATCCTGCCACAGGCACGAGCGTCCCGGCCCTCCGTCGGGTCCGTCGCCCGCGGTCAGGCCGGCGAAAGCGGGTATGCCGTCGGGGCCGGCGTGCTCACGGCGAAGACCTCGCCGCCGGGGCTGAGATAGACGTCACGTTCGGTGGCGCGAACAAACACCGACTCGACCGCGCCCAGGCGGACCTGCTCATCGGGCGTGATGAGTTCGGCACCCCCGCGCAAACAGAAGGCGATCCGCGGACCCCCCTCACCGGGGAGCCGGACCCGGGAGTCGACCGCTCGCACGCGATGGAGGACGAACCGATCCGAGGCCGACGCGAATACCTCGACCCCCGGACGGACCTGCTGGGGACGACCGGCGACGCCATCCGCATGCGGGTCCACGATCCGCAGCAGTTCGGGGACATTGACCGGCTTACTGGTGAGGCCGGCCCGCACGACGTTGTCCGAGTTGGCCAACACCTCAATGCCGAGGCCGCGCACATATGAATGAAGAACACCGGCCGCGACGTCGATGTACTCCCCGGGCTGGAGGACCCGGTGGTTCATGAGGAGGAGAACGACGATGCCGATGTCGTCGGGGTGTTCTTCCGCGACCCGCACGATGGCGGCTGCGGCGTCTCCGAACTCGTCACCGGACTCCTCGACCCGGACACAGGCCGCCACCACGTCCCGGGTGAGCGCGACCCGTTCCGACAGCGGCGTCGCCAGCACCGCGGCGAGAAGGGCATGCGCCGGCTCCTGGGCGCTTGCGCATCGGTGCGCCAATGCGGTCAGTCGGGCGATGCCGAGCCGGTCGAGGAACTCGCTGCTGTGAGGGTAATCACGCATCCCGACGAATACCTCGAACGGAGCCAGCGCCACGAGCAACTCGGGTTTGGCCCAGTCGTCGCCGTACACCGTGTCGGCCGTGCGTGACCGCTCGGTGACCGCCTGTTCGGCCGTGGGGTGAGCCTGGATGGAAATTGCCTTGCCGGGAGCGAGGACCTTGAGCAGGAACGGAAGCCGGGGACCGTATCGGTCCAGGGCTGCCTCCCCCAGTGCCTGCTGCGGGTCGGCGGCCACGAGGTCGGCGAGGGTTTGGCCGGGGCGATCGGCCAGCGGCGATGGGCCCTCCTCGTGGGCGCCCATCCACAGTTCGGACTCCCGCTGCGGGCTGGGTATCGACAACCCTCGCAGGCTCGCGATCGAGACCCGCGAGCCCCAGGCGTCGTTGAAGACGACGGGGTGCAGTCGATCCACAAGCAGTCCTGTTCCGCGAAAGGGGCCCTACCAGGGTACGCGACGCCTCGAGCCGGCACGGCGTTCTCGCTCAGCGACCACCCCGCATTCGGTATGCCGTGTCAATCGGTAGTGACGATCCGCCTGGCGACGTCTTCGAGGGCTTTGACAACGGCGGGATCGTATTCGTATCCCAGACCGAGATGAATGCGCTCCACGGCGCTCGTGACTGCGGCACGATCCCGCCGACCTTGGGTGTAGTCGTCAAAGGCGTTGGCTACCTTGAGGATCCGGCTGCCGATGGGCACTGACTCCTCATGTTCGATGACGGCGCGGTGGGGCCTGCTTTGGGCCTCGATGAGATCGGCCACCGGCTCCAACCCGGTGCCGTGGCGGACGATGCGCGCACCGCGCCGGGCGATGCGCTCCTGGTCGACGGGGGCGGACAGCACCGTCGCCCCACCAGGCAACGGCGCTCGCAATGTGACCTGCCCGACATCGTGGAGCAGGGCGGCGTACTCGACCTGCCGCACCTCTCGTTGCGACAGCCCGAGGCGGTGTCCCATGTCCATGACCAGCGCGGCGGTGCGGCGCGCGTGGGCGGCCGGCGTAAAACCGGCCGTGTCGGTCAACCGCGACACCGCCCGAACCATCTGCAAGAACGTGACCTGCACCGCGGCATACCGGCGCACGGCGACCAGCGTGAGCACCACCGGCGTCAGGGCCAACGGAATGGCGAGCACCCCCGTCGCTGGCGCGATGAGGGTGGCGATCGGCGGGGTCGCAACCAAAGCCGCGGTGAAAGGGAGCGCCTCCACCCGTTCATCGCGCAACACCACGGCGATCCGCACGTGCCGACGGCGCGCCTGGACCACGGCGGACAGCAGCCGCTCGACCGCCAACCCGGCCGCGGAGAGGAGGAGGAGAGCAAGGGCGGCGGCCCAGCGGGCCACGCTGGGATCCTGCTGCCACTGCCAGATGGAGCGCCCCTCGATCGGCATCGACCGCGCGAGTGTCGCCACCGTCAAGAGCGCCACCAACCGGGCGAAGGCTCCCCCGACGTACCGGGTGCGTCGCCCAAAGAGCAAACCCACCCCCAACCCGACAGCGATGACGAGCGCGATCACCGCCACGGGCAAGTCCAACGGCCCTTCGCCATGCACGGCCCCCAAACTGGCCAGGGTCAACGCGCTGGCCGTCGCCACCGGAGCCAAGACGCGGCGACTGGGCAGGCGCACCGGCCGGGCCTGCCCGAAGGCGGCAAACAGCATCGCCGGAACGAGTGCCCGGGGGTGGGTGCGCACCGCATCCAGGGCGGCGGCCCCGGACGTGAGGGCGACGGCCACGACCACGACCGAACCGAAGCCTTCGAGCCACCACTTGCGGGCACGGGACTGCCACTGGGGTTTCACGACGTCACCCCAGTGGGACTGCTGTCCCGCGAGGCGGTCCACGTCAGCGCGTCGAGAACCTCCGGGGAAGCCACGTCGTCACGGCGCAGCGTCTGGAGCACCACGTCGAGCCGACCGGGCTGCTCCGTCAGGTTCAACCGCTGATCCAAGGTGGCCGCGGCGACGACGATCTGGGCCGCGATCGGCATGGTGGGCCCTCCCTCGCGAGCCTCATGCACGATCTCGGCGGCGCTCGTCAAGAAGGTCATTCCCTCGACAAGTCGCGACGCGGTCCCGACGGTGGCATGGTCGTCGGGTGGCCGGAGACACAATGCCGCGGGTACGCCATCGAGGAGTTCGCCCGCTGCAGCGGGTTCGCGGTGGGCCAGCACCTCCACGTCGTGGAGCATGGCCGCCCACCGGACATCCGCGACCTCCGTGACGCCGAGACCGAGATGCTCGGCGGTGCGGGCGCTGAGTTCGGCCACGCGCGCACTGTGGCCGGCGAGTTCGGGCGCCTTGGCCTCCAGCGCCGCCACCAACAGGTCCACCGACCGTTCCCACGCCGCCGATTGGGCCATGCCTTGGATGTTGGCCCAGTGGGCCCCGAGCAACGGCGGCAGGAGGAGCAGCACGCTGAGAGGACCGAGGTCAGCAGAGAACCACAGGAGCAACAGCAAGAACGCCAAGAGCCCGTACCCCGCGTAGACCACACCCGTTGTCGACCACAGCCGCGCCGCCGTGAGCCGGGGTGGAACCCCCTGCGTAATGCGCATGATCCCCGCGATCAAACTGGCGTTGATCACGCCCTGGGCAACGGCCGCGACGATCAGGGGGACAACGACAAACCCGAGGAGCGGGGCCGCCCCAACAAGGTCGGACGGGTCTCGGCGACCGCCGACCGCGGCATACACCACGCCGCCGGCGACTCCGAGAGTCGCCGACATGGATACGTTGAACAGTCTCGCCCACCCCGGGGAGCGGTTGCGTTCGATGCCGGTGAGGACCAAACCGAGGAGGCCGGCACCGAGGGGGCCCAAGATGACGGCGGCGGCCAAGAGGATGACGCTCGTCAGCGAGAGCGTCACATGGTTGCCTACTTCGGCATGGCCGACCCACCACAGCGGAATCGAGAGCACGACGATCCATAAGAGCGTGGCCCAGGCAACGCCGGGGCCACGACTTGCACCGATCAGTGACGCGGCTGCCAGACCGGCGACCACAAGGATGTATACCCGGGCACGCCGGGGCACCGGTTCGGGTTCGGGTGCCGAGGCGCTCACGTCATGGGGTGCTGGACAGCACAGTCAACTCAGGGCTTCCAGCCCCAGATCAAAGCGATGATCCAGTTCACGGTTTCCACCCCCAAATCAACGCGAGAATCCAGTTCATGGCTTCCACCCCCGCCCGAGAGCACTCGACCACGACGCACAGGGCGCGTGATCAGCACCGATGTGGGCGGGCAGCGATGCCACGCCAACGGTCCGCAGGCCCGCCATCGGAGACGCCACCATCACGGCCCAAGTCCTGCGCATAACCACACTCCATCCGGTGGGGGGTCGCGGCGACCGCCGTACGGTGACTGATAGCGTCATCATCCCACGCCTGCGGATGTGAGACAATAAACAGAACGTGGTGTCTGTGGCCCGTTGGCGGGCGAGTTCGCTCCCCGCCGGGACCAAGGGCACTCCCTCGCCCCGACCCCGGAGGTCGGTTTCCCCCTGGAGGTCGCAGATGAGCAAGCGCGCGCGCAAGCGTCGTACCCGCAAGAACAACAAGGCCAACCACGGCCGCAAACCCAACGCCTGAGGCACCCCCGCCCTCGACACGACGAGCGCCCGACCGGGATCCCGGTCGGGCGCTCGTCGTGTGGACGTGTCGTCCCCGAGACCGCGCATGATGACCGCGTCAGCACTCGTCGACCATCCGGATGGTCGTGATGCGCTGCATGATCGAAATCCGCAAGGCTGCGGGTGCCGTTTCCGGGCCGCAAGACCGCCGCACGACCGCCTTGAGGGTGCGTTCGAGGTCGTGCTCGGCCAGGCACGGTCCGCAGGCGCGCAGATGAGCACCGATCTTGGCGACATCGGCGGCCGACAACTCGCCGTCGAGGTAGGCGAATATCCGCAACAGCACCTCGGAGCAGTCGGTGTGCCCGTCGTGGAAGCCGGCGTCGGAGTCCGCGAGACGACTCACGGCTGCACCTCCTCAGCGGCCGTCGCGGCGGTGGGCGCCGGCGCCTCGGGGGCGGGCTTCGCGGCCAACCCCGAGGCACCGAATCCCCGCTCGTTGGCGTAGTCGGCGAGCAGGGTGCGCAGCTGGCGCCGCCCACGGTGCAGCCGCGACATCACGGTGCCGATGGGCGTGCCCATGATCTCGGCGATTTCCTTGTAGGCAAACCCCTCGACATCGGCGAAGTAGACCGCGAGCCGGAACTCCTCGGGCAACTCCTGGAGGGCACGTTTGACCTCGGAATCGGGCAGATGCTCCAACGCCTCCACCTCGGCCGATTTCAACCCCGACGACGTGTGCGACTCGGCGCGAGCGATCTGGTAGTCCTCGATCTCCGCGGCGTCGGACTGCTTGGGTTCGCGCTGCTTCTTGCGGTAACTGTTGATGTAGGTGTTGGTGAGGATGCGATACATCCACGCCTTGAGGTTGGTACCCGGCTTGTACTGGTGGAACGCGGCATACGCCTTGGCGAAGGTCTCCTGGACCAGGTCCTCGGCGTCGGAGGGGTTGCGGGTCGTGCGCAGGGCGGCCGAGTACAACTGGTCGAGCAACGGCAACGCCTCGCGCTCGAAACGGGCCAGCCGCTCCGCCGCGGTCTCGGTTGTGACGTCGACCTCCCCGCCGTCGGCGACCGTGGTCTCGGCGCTGTCGGGGGCCAGCTCGGACGTGAGCGAAGTAGTCATCGCATGCCAGCCTATCCCGGGTCGGGCGGTGTCCATGGTGGTGGGAACGGGCAGGACCAGCATGCTCAGGGGGCGCCTTTCGGGTCAGCGGTGGGCACGTATCCAGCCCAACGCCGGGGCTCGCGCCCGGCATTCCCCCACCTCGGGGCGGCCCTGCGGTCAGCCGGTATGCCGCGTGAGCCAGTCCGTGACCGCCTGGGCCACCGTCTCGGGCGCGGCGAGCGTGTGCGTGCCGGGCACCTCGACGACGTCCGCGCCGTCGGGGAGAACCGCTCGCACCTCCTCCGGGCGGCCAAAGGGATCGCGGGCGCCCTGGATGACCCGCACCGGCAGTCCCGCCGCCAGCGGAGTGCGCAGTTCGTCGGCGCGAGAACGTTCGGGGTGCCCCGGCGGATGGAGCGGGAACGACAGGGCCAGGACGGCGTCGGCCGCCACTGCGGCAGCGGTCCGGCAGGCGACCCGGGCTCCGGCGCTGCGACCACCGACGCCCAGCCACTGGGGGTGATGCTGGACCCGCAGCCACGACAGGGCCGCGGCCCAGCCCTGGTCGAGCACGGGTGGGCGGGTGGCGACCTTGCGCCCGGCGACCCGCCACGGCTGATCGACGAGCGCGACCGACCAGCCGAGGTCACCGGCGGCGTCGGCGGCGGCCAGGATATCCGCGCTCCAGGTCAACCCGCCCGCACCGTGCCCGAGCACGAGCCATTGCGGTCCGCGAGCGCGGATGGTCAGCCGGGCCGGGCCGGCGGGGGTGTCGACAAGGTGGGTCGTCTCGCTCACTCCGGACCACCGACTACCTCACCGGTGGCCGGGTCGAGCACCCCGATCCACTCCGACCTGGGGAGCGGCAGAAGGAGGCCGGGCCCGTTGGCGCGGCTGGACCCGACCGCGGCCCCGATGGGGTATGCCGTGAAGCGCCCCGGCGGGTGCGGCCGGAGCAGGCCGACCGCCTCGTCGGCGCCGTGCTGCGGATCGAGCCAGGCCGCCCACTCCGTCGGATCGAGGACGAGCGGCTGGCGGTCGTGAATCCGGTCGAGACCGGGCTCAGCGGGGGTGGTGATGATGGTGAAGGTCACCAACCAGGTCGCGGGATCATCCGCTCCCCCGGTCGCGGGATCCCGCCAGAACTCGTACAGGCCGGCGAAGGCGGTGCTCGCCCCGTCGACGCGGGTGAGGAAGAAGGGTTGCCGTCGGGGCGTGCCGTTGGGGTTGAGCGCCACCGGAGAACTCTGCCATTCGTACCACCCCTGCGCTGGAACGAGGCAGCGCCGGGCGGCGAACGCTGGGGCGAAGGTCGGCTTGCGAGCCAGGGTTTCCACCCGCGCGTTGATCAGGCGCACCGCACCCGTGGTGTCCCGCGACCAGGACGGCACCAGACCCCAGGTGAGCAACCGCAACTGCCGAGTCGCCGGACCCTCAGGGTCGTCGCGGCCCCGCCGGGTGAGGATCACCGGCGCCTGCTTGGTCGGGGCCATGTTGAAGTCGGGGGTGCCCGCCGCCGGCTGCTGGGGCGTCTTGAGCCGGCTGCGCGTCGGTTCAGCGCTGCGATCGACGTCCACCTCGAACTCCTCGACGAGCCCGTCGAGACTGGCGCTCGCGGCATACCGGCCACACATGACGGACAGCCTACGAGGCGGGCCGCCCCGAGCCGAGCGGCCGGACCACCGTCAGCGCCCGTGGCGCACTACCGTAGGAATCCCCCACCCAAGGAGAGCCGGTGACCGAACCTCCGGATCGCACCACCCCCTGGGCCGCCCCGTCGGCGACCCGCCCGGTCGACGCGACGGTGACCCTCCCCGGGTCGAAGTCGCTCACCAACCGCTATCTCATCCTGGCGGCGCTTGCCGGCGACGTGTCACGGTTGCGGGCCCCGCTGCGGTCCCGGGACACCCTGCTCATGGCCCAAGCCCTCCGCACCCTCGGGGTGGGGGTCGACGATCTCGACGGTGATTGGCTGGTCACCCCGGCGCCCCTGACCGGCGGGCATCGGATCGACACCGGACTCGCCGGCAACGTCATGCGCTTCGTCCCGCCACTGGCCGCGCTCGCCAAGGGGCCGGTGGAGTTCGACGGGGACGCCCAGGCACGGGCTCGGCCCATGGGTCCCACGCTCACCGCGTTGCGGACCCTCGGTGTTGCCGTGGATGACGGCGGGCGGGCGGCCCTGCCCTTCACCATCACCGGCACCGGAGCCGTGCGCGGCGGCACCGTCACCATTGACGCCTCCGCCTCGAGCCAGTTCATTTCGGGGTTGCTGCTCTCCGGCGCGGCCTACGACGAGGGCGTCACGGTGCACCACGACGGAAAGGCGGTCCCGAGCCTGCCGCACCTGGAGATGACCGTCGAGGTGCTCCGCGACGCCGGCGTCGATGTCGACGACTCCGAGGCCCACACGTGGCGCGTCGAACCCAGTGAGGTCCACGCCCTCGACATCACCGTCGAGCCCGACCTGTCCAACGCCGCCCAGTTCCTTGCGGCAGCCGTCGTCACCGGTGGGCGCGTTCACATCCCCGGTTGGCCGCTCCATACGACCCAGCCGGGCGATCAGTTGCGCGACCTGCTCGACCGGATGGGCGCCACCGTCCACCTCGACCGGCAGGGGTTGACCGTCACCGGGGGTGGTGGCCTGGTCGGCATCGACGTCGACCTGCACGAGGCGAGCGAACTCACGCCCGTGCTCGCCGCCCTCGCCGCTCTCGCCGACTCCCCCTCGATCATTCGCGGCGTCGCCCATATCCGCGGACACGAAACCGATCGGCTCGCCGCGCTCGCCCGCGAAATCACCGCCCTCGGGGGGCAGGCCGTCGAAACCGAGGACGGGTTGCGGATCACCCCGCGCCCCCTCCACGGGGGACTGTTCCACACGTATGCCGACCACCGCCTCGTCATGGCCGGCGCAGTTCTCGGGCTGGTCACTCCGGGCGTGCTCGTCGAAGACGCCGGAACGGTCGCCAAGACCCTCCCGACCTTCGTCGACCTGTGGCAGGCGATGTTGGCCCCGAACCCCGTTGGTCACGGCCCGGCGGGCCGGCGCCCCCACACCGGCGGCCGCCCCCGTCCCGGCACGACCCGGGGTTGAGCGGAACGATGGCCCGTTCGGCGCACAGTTACGACGAATCCGATGTCCGCATTCGCCCGAATCGCCGCGGCAGCCGCCCCCGCACCAAAGACCGCCCCACGCACGACAACGCCGTGACGGCGATGGTCATCGCCGTCGACCGGGGGCGGTACACGACGCTGCGCGCCGATGACACCCCCGTCCTGGCGATGCGGGCGCGCGAACTCGGCCGCAAAGGGATCGTCGTCGGTGACCGGGTCGGGCTCGTCGGCGACGTCTCCGGCGCGCCGGGCACGCTCGCCCGCATCGTCCGGGTCCACGACCGCCGTACCGTCCTGCGCCGGACCGCGGACGACACCGACCCGGTCGAACGGATCATCGTCGCCAACGCCGACCAACTCGTCATCGTCGCCGCTCTCGCCAACCCCGACCCCCGGCCCCGGCTCATCGACCGCGCGCTCGTCGCGGCCTACGACGCGGGGTTGGACCCGCTGCTCGTGCTCACCAAGGCCGACCTGCGGGCGCCCGCCGCGTTCCTGGAGGAATACGCGCCGCTCGGGGTGCCGCATGTGGTGACGAGCAGCGACGAGTTCACCGATGGCGGGTTGGACGAGTTGCTCGGCCACCTCACGGGTCGGGTCAGCGTGCTCCTCGGCCACTCCGGCGTCGGCAAATCGACCCTCGTCAACGCCCTCGTGCCCGACGCCGCCCGCGCCACCGGGGCGGTCAACGACGTCACCGGACGCGGCCGGCATACGTCCACGTCGGCGGTGGCCTTGCGGCTGCCGGATCGGGCCGGCTGGGTCATCGACACCCCGGGGGTGCGCTCCTTCGGGTTGGCCCATATCGACGTCGACCGGACCGTCACTCACTTCCCGGATCTCGTCGGCGGCACCGACGACTGCCCTCGCGGTTGCTCTCATGACGAACCCGAGTGCGGTCTCGACGCGTGGGTCGCGGCCGGGTTTGCCGGGCCCACCGGTGCCGCCCGCCTGGCCTCACTGCGCCGTCTCTTGCGGACTCGCGCGGCTCCCTCGGAGGACTAGCCGATCGGCCGGTATGCCGAACCGTCGCCAGCCGGCGACCAGGAGTACCCCGGCAGCCGTGAGCAGCGCGGGCCGCGGCGGTGCCGCAATTCCCTGAGTTGCGACCGGCTGCCCGGTCACTCCGACCGCTCGACCACGGTCCTCGGCTCGGCGAAGTGGCAGGCCGAACGATGCTGCGTGACCCCATCGGGGCGGTCCTGCAGGATCGGCTCCTCGGCCTTGCACACGTCTTGCGCCCGCCAGCACCGGGTATGGAACCGGCAGCCCGACGGCGGGTTGGCCGGCGAGGGGACGTCGCCCACGAGGACGATCTGATCGCGTTTGCCGCGCAGGGTCGGGTCGGGCACCGGGACGGCCGAGAGCAGCGCCTGGGTGTAGGGGTGGGTCGGGTGCTCGTAGACCTGGTCCTCCTCGCCGAGTTCGACGAGTTTGCCGAGGTACATGACGCCGACCCGGTCGGAGATGTGCCGGACCACGGACAGGTCGTGGGCGATGAAGACGTAGGCCAGGCCGAGTTCGTTCTGGAGCTTCTCCAGCAGGTTGACGACCTGGGCCTGCACCGACACATCGAGGGCCGAGACCGGTTCGTCACAGATGAGGACCTTGGGGTTGAGCGCGATGCCGCGGGCGATCCCGATCCGCTGGCGCTGGCCCCCGGAGAACTGGTGCGGGTAGCGGTTGATGTGCTCGGGGTTGAGACCCACGAGGTCGAGCAACTCCTGGACCCGCTTGCGGCGGCCCCCCTTGGGGATCACATCGCTGTGGATCTCGAAGGGCTCTCCGACGATGTCGCCGACGGTCATCCTCGGGTTGAGCGAGGTATAGGGGTCTTGGAAAACGATCTGGATGTCGCGGCGCAACTTGCGCATCTGGCTCGTCGAGGCCTTCGCCATGTCCTCCCCGCCGAAGAAGACATGCCCATCGGTGGGTTCTTCCAAGCGCATGAGCAACCGACCCAGGGTGGACTTGCCGCACCCGGACTCCCCCACGATGCCCAAGGTCTCACCCTTGCGCAGTTCGAAGGACACCCCGTCGACCGCCTTGACGTGGCCCGTGGTGCGGCGCAGCACCCCGGTCTTGATCGGGTAGTACTTCTTGAGGTCCTTGCCCTCCAGGATGAT
Organism: Actinomycetes bacterium; assembly: GCA_029778715.1. GTDB lineage: Bacteria > Actinomycetota > Actinomycetes > Actinomycetales > Dermatophilaceae > Phycicoccus_A. The sequence goes on from JAKOPT010000089.1 coordinate 186,836, forward strand.
GTCAGACATCGAGGACCTCCTCGGCGAAGTGGCATGCAGACCAGCGACCCGGCGCGACTTCCCGCAGCGAGGGCAGGTCACGGTGACAGACATCCTGGGCGAGGTAGCAGCGGGGGTTGAAGGCGCACCCCTCGGGGATGCGCAACAGGTTGGGCGGGAGACCCGCGATGGCCCGCAGGGTCTGACCCTTCTGGTCCAGGCGCGGGATGGAGTCGAGCAGCCCCTTGGTGTAGGGGTGCGCCGGGTGGGCGTAGATCGGCAGGATGTCGGCCTTCTCGACCAGCCGGCCGGCATACATGACCGCAATCCGGTCGGCGACGTCGGCCACCACGCCGAGGTCGTGGGTGATGAGGATGAGCCCCATCTGCCGCTCCTCCTGCAGATCATGCAAGAGGTTCATGATCTGCGCCTGCACCGTGACGTCGAGCGCCGTCGTGGGCTCGTCGGCGATGAGCACCGCCGGGTCGAGGGCGATCGCCATCGCGATCATGATGCGCTGGCGCATCCCCCCCGAGAACTGGTGCGGGTAGGAGTTGATCCGCTCCTTGGCGGCCGGAATCTGGACCCGCTGCATCAGGCGCAGGGCCTGTTCCTTGGCATCCGACTTGTTCATGCCCCGGTGCATCCGGAACATCTCGGCGATCTGCCAGCCCACCGGGAACACCGGGTTGAGGGAGGACAGGGCGTCCTGGAAGATCATCGAAATCTCGGGGCCGCGCGTCTTGCGGCGCTGCTCCTCGGGCATGGTGAGGAGGTCCTGCCCGCAGTAGCGGATCGCCCCCGCCGGGATCTTGGCCGGCGGCATGTCGAGAATGCCCATGATCGCCTGTGCCGTCACCGATTTGCCCGACCCGGACTCGCCGAGGATCGCGAGCGTCTCACCCGCATCGAGGGTGAACGAGACCCCGTTGATGGCGCGCGCGACCCCGTCGCGGGTGTGGAACTCGACGTGGAGGTCTTCGACCTCGAGCAGGCGCCCGTTGACGGGCTGGTATGCCGCGGTCGGCGTTGCTTGCTCGTGATTCACCTGGTCACCTCGTCTTCGGGTCGAAGGCATCGCGGATGACATCCCCGAGCATGATGAACGCCAACACCGCCAGCGAGAGGAACAGACTGGGGAAGAGCAGCATCCAGGGCGCGGTGCGGATGTAGGTCAACGCGTCGGAAATGGCCACGCCCCAGGAGATCGCGGGGTAGGTCAGGCCGATCCCGAGGAAGGACAACGAGGCCTCGGCCGAGATGAAGGCACCGAGGTTGATCATCGACACGACGATCACGGGGGCCCAGGCATTGGGGAGGATGTGGCTGCGGATCACCCGCCAGGGGCTGGCGCCCAGGGCGCGCGCGGCCTGGACGTAGTCGTTGGGTTTGACCTGGAGCACCGAGCCGCGCATGAGTCGGGCGATGCTCGGCCAGCCGAGGATGGACAAGACGAGGACGACCTTGCCGACGACGGCGAAGTAGGTGGAGTCCTTGGTGTTGGGGAAACTCGACATGAAGAGGATGCCACCGAGGAGGAAGGGGATGGCGAAGAAGATGTCGGTGATGCGCATCATGATCGTGTCGAGGATGCCGCCGTAGAAGGCCGCGATCACCCCGATGACGACCCCGATCGCGCTGGTCAACAAGGTGGCGAAGACCCCGACGAGGATCGAGGCCCGCGCGCCGTAGATCGTCCGGGTGTAGATGTCGTAGCCCTGCAGGTCGCGCCCGAACCACTGACTGCTACTCGGGGGGGTGCTGCCCAGCTTGAGGATGGCCTCGGTGGGGTCGCCGCGCGTGAACAGGCTCGGAACGGCCGCCATGACGACGAAGAAGAGGATCATGCCGAGCGAGATCCAGAACATCGGCCGGTGCTTGAGTTCGCGCCAGGCGTCGGAGAACAACGACCGGGGGACGTCCTTGTCGGCTGGCTCCTTCTCGGTGGTCTCGACCACCGTACGGACGTTGTCAGTCATGGCTGATCCTCGGGTCGAGCACACCGTAGAGCAGGTCCACGATGAGGTTCATGAACAGGTAGACCAAGACGAGGATGGTCACGGCCCCGACGACGGCGACCCCGTCGTGGGCGGTGATGCCGCGCACGATGTAGCCACCGACGCCTTGGATGTTGAAGATGCGTTCGGTGATGATCGCCCCACCGAGCAGGGCCCCGAAGTCGGCCCCGACGAAGGTGACGACCGGGATCAGCGAGTTACGCAGCGTATGCAACCCGATTGTTCGTCGTCTGGTCAGCCCCTTGGCGATGGCGGTGCGCACGTAGTCGGCCCGCAGGTTCTCGACGAGGTTGGTGCGGGTCAGCCGGGCGACGTAGGCCAAGGAGATCGCCCCGAGGACCATCCCCGGAAGCATGAGTTCGCTCCAGGTCGCCGCCGAGGACACCGTGGGCTTGACCCACCCCAACTTGATGCCGAACAGGGTTTGCGACACCGAACCGATGACGAACGTGGGAATGGCGATGATGACGAGGGTCGAGACGAGAACAAGGTTGTCGATGAATTTCCCGCGCCGGATGCCGGCGAGCACGCCAGCAACGACACCGAGGACCAACTCGAAGACGATCGCGATGACCGACAACCTCACGGTGATGGGGTAGCGCCGCAGCAACTCGTCGGAGACCTTCTGCCCCTGGTACGTCGTCCCGAAGTCGCCCTTGGCGATCGCCCCCATGTACTTGACGTAGCGAATCGGGACCGGGTCGTTGAGGTTGTGCTCCTCGGTGAACTTCTGCACGTATGCCGCGGGGCACGGCCGCTCCCCGCACTTGCCGGCGAGCGGGTCACCGGGAAGGGCGAAAACCATGACGAAGATGATGAAGGTCGCCCCGATCACCACCGGGATCATCTGGAGCAAACGGCGGACGATGTAGGTGCCCACAAGGTCTCCTTCGCAGGGTCGTGGTCGCGGGATCGCAGTGTGACCCTATCCCGTGGGGCGGGAAAGGGGGAACACGAAACGAACATCAACTTCGCGGTGTCGCCGATGGGTCCGCCCCGCCGCCCTCAAGCACGTTCCCTGCCGTCGATACAGGCCCCTGCGGAGCATCACTGACGACCGGAAAAGGGCTGTGGCCCACCGGAAATGCTCCGGTGGGCCACAGCCCCTGAGAGGTATGCCGCAGGGCGGCCGACCGCGAACGGGCGGCTCACGGCATACGAATTACTTCAGGCTGACCGCCGAGAGGTCGAAGGTGCCGAACGGAGTGACCTTGACGTTGGTCACCTTGTCGGACCAACCCACGGTGGCGGTGCTGTACCACATCGGGATGACCGGCATGTCCGCGGCGAGCAGCGCCTCGGCGTCCTGGTAGTCCTTGTTCGCGGTGGCCGGGTCGGTCGCCGCAGCAGCCTCGGTGAGCTTCTTGTCGAAGTCGGGGTTGCTGTAGCCGCTGTCGTTCGAGCCGGCGCCGGTGCCGTAGAGCGGGGCGAGGAAGTTCTCGATCGACGGGTAGTCCATCTGCCAGCCGGTGCGGAACATGCCCTTCATGGTGCCGCTGTTGATCTGCTTGCGGAAGTCCGAGAACTCCGCGATCGGGGTCGCGACGCAGGTCACGCCGAGGGCGTCCTTGATGCTGTTGCAGACGGCCTCGGTCCACGCCTTGTGGTCGCCGTTGGCGTTGTAGGACAAGGTGATGGTGCCGTTGTAGCCGCCGGCCTTGGTGAAGGCTTCCTTGGCCTTGGCCTTGTCGTACTTGCAGTAGTCACCGCACGCGCCGGCCTTGTAGCCGTCGACGACCGGGGAGACCCAGCCGGTGGCCGGCTTCTTGGTGTTGTTGAGCACCTGCTTGATGATGGTGTCGCGGTCGATCGCCATCGACAGGGCGTGGCGCAGGTCCTTGTTCTGGTACGTCGGGTCGGCCGTGGCCTTCGGGAACGCGATCGACTGGAAGACACCGACCGGCTTGTTGAGGTTGCGGTCGGGCAGGTCGGTCTTGTACTTGTCACCGGCGAGGGCGCTGGTGGGGATCGAGTCGAGCAGGTCGAGCTGACCGGCCTGGACGTCCTTGTATGCCGCTTCGGTGTCGGTGTAGATCTTGAAGGTCAGCTTGTCGGCGTGACCGGGGAACTTGCCCGAGTAGTCCTTGTTCTTGACGAGGGCGATCTGGCTGCCCTGGTCGTACTTCTCGAACGTGTAGGGGCCCGCACCGATCGGCTTGGTGCCGAAGGACTTGCCGCCGTCAGCGAAGAACGAGTCGGGCAGCGGCGCGAAGGCGGTGTAGCCCAGGCGAACCGGCAGGTTGGAGACCTTCTCGGTCGTCTTGATCGTGAAGGTGTAGTCGTCGACAACCTTCAGACCGGAGAGCTTGCTGGCCTTGGCCGGGTGCGCGGTGCAGTCGGGCTTCTTGTCGGCCCCGGGGCCACAGTCCATGTCGGCCGAGCCCTCGATCGGGTCGAAGAAGTAGGAGTTCAGGGTGCCGTTCTTGCCGTCGCGGTTCCAGTTCCACGCGTCGACGAAGTTGTGCGCCTTGACCTCGGTGCCGTCCTGGAACTTGTAGCCCTTCTTGAGCTTGATGGTGAAGGTCTGGTTGTCCTTCGTCTCGATCGCGTCAGCAATGTCGTTCTCAGGTGCCGCGGTGTCGGGGTTGTAGTGCACCAACTTGGCCAGGACCGCGTCGAGCACGTTGCCCCCGCACGTCTCGTTGGTGTTTGCCGGCACGAAGGGGTTCTCGGGTGTGCAGCCGTGGATGGTGATCTCGCCGCCATCCTTGCCTGCCGTCGTTGAGCCGCTACCGCTGCCGCTGCCGCAGCCTGCGGCGAGCAGGGCCGCGGCCGACATGACGGCCACGGCCACCGTGCGAGTGGTTCCCCGCATGGATGTCCTCCTGTGTAGGTGTCCCACCCGCGCCGGATGGGTGTTTGTCGAGAAAGCCCGGTCGGGCCCTCGCAAGGGGTCGCTAGACCGCGCCCCGTCCCATATAAGGCCAAGTACCCCGTGCGATGCCAGTCTCACGGCCAGACGAGACCCGATTGTGACGTTCCCGCCCCGACCTGCTGCGGTGCAGCCGAGCCACCGCCGAGGCGGCGCCCCGAGAGCGCGCCCGTTCGCTACCGTGTGGCTCGTGAGCGGCTTCGACACCCATTTTGACGACGACCTGCGGTTGGCGCACGCGCTTGCCGACGAGGTGGAGGCCATCACCCTCCCCCGGTTTCGCGCCCAGGATCTGCGGGTGGAGGCCAAGCCCGACCTCACCCTCGTCAGTGATGCGGATCGCTCCGGCGAAGAACTGATCCGGGCTCAACTGGCCCGGGTCCGGCCCAGGGACGCCGTTCTCGGGGAGGAATTCGCCCCAACGGGCGACGGCCCGCGCCAGTGGATCGTCGACCCCATCGACGGGACCCACAACTACGTCCGTGGCGTGCCGGTCTGGGCCACGCTCATCGGCCTCGCGGTCGACGCTGAGATGGTCCTGGGTTTGGTGGCCGCACCGGCCCTCCGCCGACGCTGGTGGGCGGCCCGAGGCACCGGCGCCTGGGCCGGCCGCTCCCTCACCTCCGCCTCGGCGATCCAGGTTTCGCAGGTCTCGCGGCTCGCCGACGCGAGTCTGTCGCTCGCCAGTTGGACGAGTTGGGATGCGTTCGGGCGCACCGAGGCCCTCCTCGACCTCGCCCGCGATTGCTGGCGACAGCGCGCCTACGGGGATTTCTGGTCGTACATGCTACTCGCCGAGGGTGCCGTCGACATTGCCACCGAGCCCGAACTCGGTCTCTACGACATGGCCGCCCTCGTGCCCATCGTCACCGAGGCCGGCGGGCGGTTCACCTCGTTGCGCGGGGAGGACGGGCCGTGGGGTGGCAACGCCCTGGCCACCAACGGGCTGCTCCACGACGAGGTGCTCGAGCGGATCGGCTTTACGACCGCGAGTTGAACCCCGCGCCGGCTCCCGGCCGGTTGGTATGCCGCGGGCGCGGCATACCGACTGCTGGCTTTCCCTCAGCCGGGGAGCACCTCCAGCGGGCCAATACCGAGGGCGTCGAGCGAGGCGCGGGTGCGGGCCGCATCGCCGACGACGACGATCGTCCAGCCGGCGGCGCCGACTCGAGCGAGGGCGCCGTCGAGATCGGCGGGGGTGAGCGCACGCCGCGCGGCGGCCGTGTGCGCCGGGAAGTCCCAGCCGAGACCCTCGAGCGCGAGCGCAGCCGTTTCGTCGGCAACGGCATCGGCAGTGGCCCACCGCCCGGGGGTGGCCCGGGTGAGGAAGTCGACGCCCCCGGCGAGTTCCGCTTCTGCGAAGCCGTCGCGGGCCCGCTCGAGCACGCCCATGAGCAGGTCGAGGGCCTCGGCGGTCACCTCGGCGCGAACCGACCCGGAGATGACGAACGAGCCGCCGCGCGCCCGCGGACGAAGCGCCGCTCGGATGCCGTAGGTGTAGCCCTTGTCTTCGCGAAGAAGCGCGTCGATCCGGGCTCCGGGTGAGCCGCCGAGGAGATAGGCAAGGACGGGGTATGCCGCCCACCCCGGGTCCGCGCGCCCGGGCGCATCGGCACCGATGGCGAACTCGCTCTGCACCGCGCCGGGACGGTCGATGAGGATGATCCGGGTGCCGTCGGCGCGCGGGACCGGAGCGGCAAGGACCGGTTCCGGGTGCCCAGGGGGGTCCCAGCGGCCGAGAGTGTCGTCGATGAGGGCGGGCAGGTCGAGGCCGGCGAGCCGCCCGGCGACGACGACCGTGGCCCCGCGCGGCTGCAGCGCCTCGTGGCGGGCGGCGATGGCCTCCCGGTCGAGGGCCCCGATGGTCTCCGGGGTCCCGGCCGTGGGACGACTCGCGCGGTCGTCGGCGGCCCACAGGCCGGCGATGAGGGCGCGGGCGGCCCGGTGCGGGGCGAGGGTGGTCTCGTGCTCGTATTCCGCGATCCGGTTGCGCAGCACCCGGCGCACCTCGTCCTCGGGGAAGAGCGGGCGGGCCAGGGCGTCGGCAAGCAGCCGCAGGGCCGCAGGCAGGTGCCGGACCGGCACATCGACGTCGACACTCACGCCCCCGTCCTGGGCGCCGGCGCCCAGCGCCGCCCCCTGGCGTTCGAGGGCCAGGGCAAATGCCTCGGCGTCAAGGTCGCCGGCCCCCTCGTCGAGGAGGCGCGCGAGCATGACGGTGACCCCCTCGTGGGCTCGGGGTTCGTCGGCAAGGGCCACCGGCAGCACGGTCCGGATCGAGATGACCTGCTGACTGGGCAGGTCGTGGGTGACGATCCGCAGCCCGGTGGCGGTGGTGAACTCGTCGGGGATCGGCGGGGTCCACACCGGTGGTGGGGTCACGGCCGGGCGCGGTTTCGGACCGGAAACGGGGGTTGTCATGCGAGGGCCTCGCTGTCCGTGCCTGTGGTCGCCTCCCGCAAGTGGGCCACAACGGCCCGCTGCTGCGGTTGGAGGTATGCCGCAGCCGCGGCTTTGATCTGGGTGGCAGTCGTCGCCATGAGGTCGTCGAGATGGGTGTTGACCAGGCCGGGGTTGCCGTGGAGAAGGGTCGCCTGGGAGAGCAGGTCGGCGCGCTCGTCTTGGGCCGCGAGCGCGGCGAGCCAGGCGCGCTCGTTCTGGGCCTGGCAGGCCTCCAACTCCGCCTCCGTGGGGCCGCGCTCACCGAAGGCGACGAGTTCGGCGAGGACCTGCTCCTCGAGAGCCGCCGGGTCCACGCCCGGGGCAACGTCGAGGGTGAGCATCCCGATCGAGGCTCCGTCGATGAGTCCCCAGGCGGTGGCATGGACGCTGAGAGCCTCCTGGGATCCCCGGACCAGACGCCGCACGAGGCGCGAGGAGGCCAGCCCGCCGAGCACGTCGAGGGCCAGGCTGGCGGCGTGAAACCCAGGGGTCTGGTCGACGGGCAGCCGGAAAGCGAGGGTGAGCCGGTCGTGGGGCACGGGGCCACGCCGCTCGAAGCGATGCGGCTCGCTGAGGGGCGGGAGCGGCACAGGGGTGCGGGTGTCGGGCGTGGCGCTCGCCGGGAGGTCACCAAACGCCCGCTCGACCGCGGCATACCCATCCTCGAAGGTGACGTCACCGCAGAGGGTGAGCACCGTGTTGTTCGGCCCGTACCAGCGCCGGAAGAAGGCGTGGACGTCGTCGAGGCTCGCCGCGTCGAGGTCGGCCATCGAGCCGATCGTCGCGTGGTGGTAGGGGTGGCCGGGCGGAAAGAGGACGGCGTACACGTCGGGGAGGACCTGACCGTAGGGCGGGTTGTCGTAACGCTGCCGCTTCTCCTCCTTGACGACGTCGCGCTGGTTGTCGAGATTCGCCTGGGTGACGGCATCGAGAAGGTAGCCGTGACGGTCGGCTTCGAGCCACAGGGCCAGGTCGAGCGCGCCCGTGGGCACGGTTTCGAAGTAATTGGTGCGGTCGAACCAGGTCGTCGCGTTGAGGCGGCCGCCCTGGGCGAGGAGGGCCGCGAAATGTTCACCGGAGGCCACCGAACGTGACCCCTGGAACATGAGATGCTCGAACAGGTGGGCAAAGCCGGTGCGACCGGGAGGCTCGTGGCGCGAGCCGACCCCGACCCAGAGGTTGACCGTCACCGTGGGGACCTGATGATCCGGGGAGATGACGACCCGCAGCCCGTTGGGCAACGTCGCGGTGTGGATCGGGTAGTCCAACGGCATGGCGCACACCCTAATGCCGACAGCCGACGGCGACCGCGGCCCCGAGGCCAGGCTCGAGTCGAGTGGAAGCCGGCGCGAACCGTCAGCGAGATTCGGGACCGGACAGGAACAGGGCGAACACCGCGCCGACCGGATTGACGAGTTCGAGCCGGCCCCCCTGGGCGGCCGCCAGGTCACGCGCGAGGGTCAAACCCAAGCCGCTGCCCTGCGAGGAGACCGAGCGTTCGAAGACCCGCGGCGCCATGGCGGGCGGGATCCCCTCCCCCTCGTCGGACACCTCCACCACGACACTCGGACCGGAGCGCCGCGCCAGGACCGACACCGTCCCGGCCCCGTGCTGGAGCGAGTTCTCCAACAGCGTGGACATGATCTGGGCCAGCGCTCCAGGGGCGGCACACACGCGCAAGTCGCGCTCGCCGGTGACGTGGATGGTGCGGCGGGCCGCGGCATACGGCAACTGCCATTCCCGCTGCAACGCGGCGAGCACCGAGTCCAAGGAAATCTCCTCGACCTCCTCGGCGCCGGCGCGGCTGCGCCCGAGCAGGTCGTCCACGACCGAACTCAGCCGCTCCACCTGGGCGATCGCCAGGCCCGCTTCCTCGCCGACGACGCCGAGGTCGTCGGTGGCCGCGATTTCCTCGATGCGCATGAGCAACGCCGTCAGCGGCGTGCGCAACTGGTGGGAGGCGTCGGCCGCGAAGTCACGCTCGGCAGCGAGCCGATTCGCGGCAACCCGGGCTCCCCGGCTGAGGGCCGCACCGAGCCGGTCGAACTCCTCCACCCCCGTGGGCGCGGTCGGGGGGGCCTTGGCTCCTTGTTCGACCCGCTCGGCCTGACCGATCATCGCGTTGAGGGCCGGGAGGAAAAGGTCGATGACCCGGCCGACCTGGCGGAACCCAATGACGACACCGACGAGCGCGTAATAGGCCGCGAGCCCCACGATCACGCCGAGCGCCGTCAGCGGGGTGATCGCGAGCGCGCCCACCCGGGTCGAGGATGCGGCCCACCAACCGATGACCAGCAGGATCGGGACGGTGCCGACCCCGACGGTGATGCCGACCACCTTGACGACGACGCCCCGAAGGAGGGCCCTCATGACGGTCTCAGCCCGGGGAATTGTCGAAGCGGAATCCCACACCCCGCACGGTCGTGATGAGCCGCTGGTTGGCCACGTCGTCGCCGAGTTTGCGACGGAGCACCGAGATGTGCATGTCCAGGGTCTTGGTGCTGCTCATCCAGGAGACATCCCACACGTCACGCATGAGCTTCTCCCGCGAGACGACCTTCCCGGCGTTGCGCATGAGCACGCTGAGCAACTTGAACTCCTTGACCGTCAAGGTCACCTCCTCCCCGTTGACGAACACCCGCCGACTGGCCTGGTCCAGGTGCACGGGCGGCTCGGGGACGGCCGCGGGTTCGGGAACGTTGCGGCGCAGCAGCGCCCGGGCCCGGGCGAGCAGTTCGGCGAGCCGGAAGGGTTTGGTGACGTAGTCGTCGGCGCCGGCGTCGAGCCCGACGACGGTGTCGACCTCGTCGGCGCGGGCGGTGAGGATGAGCACCGGCGTGCTGAGGCCTTCGGCACGCAGCCGGCGGCAGACATCGAGGCCATCCATACTCGGCAGGCCAAGGTCGAGGATGAACAGGTCGGGGCAGCGGCGACCTGCCTCCAAGGCCGCGAGACCGTCCTCGTGAACCTCGACGTCATAGCCTTCCCGGCGAAGGGCGCGCGCGAGCGGTTCGGAGATCGCCGCGTCGTCTTCGGCGAGCAACACCCTCGTCATGCCTGCGATGCTAACGGCCCAGGCTGCCGCGGGGAATGCTGCGGGCGGCGTGGTGCCGAAAGTCCCGCGCTCAGCCGTCCGCGCGCAGGGCACTCCCCTCACCCGAGCCGAACCACGAGCCGCGGCGTTCGCCGCCCGAGCGGCGCAACTCCGACGGAGTGACCGCGCCGATCCCGCGCAGGCTGCGGCGCCGCTGCGGGGTCGTCGAGAACCCGCTCACCGTGCCGAGGCGACGCGCGAACTCGTCGTCGACGAACACGAGCCCGCTCGGAGTGACCGCCGTCAGGCGACTGGCCCGGTTGACCGTCACCCCGAACACGTCGCCGAGCCGCGAGACGACCGTGCCCCACGCCATCCCGACCCGCACCGCCGGCAACAGGTCGTCCTCACCCATCGCCTCGACGAGGTCGAGGGCGATCGCCGCTGCCGCGGCCGGATCGGAATGCACGAAAAGAACCTCATCGCCCACGGTCTTGATGACCCGGCCCCCGTGTGTGGTGACGACGTCGCTAGCGAGCAGTTCGAACCGCTGCACGAGGGCCGCGAGTTGCCGCTCGGTGAGCCGGCGCACGAGCGAGGTGAAGTTGACGAGGTCGGCGAACCCGATGGCCCGCGGCGGAGCCGACGGTGCATCCTTGCGCCCGGCATCGGCAAGCATCCTGGTGAGGGCGTTGGCCAGGTGCCGCCGCCACACGTACATCATGAGCGGTTCCATCTCGCCGGCGATGGTGACCAGCCGGGACGCGGCCTGCTGCGCGACCTCGAGATCGGTGAGGGGCGCGGCCGACGGATCGCCGGGGTCGGCCGGGGCGGCGACCGCCTCGGCGAACAGTTGAGTCTGCCACACCGCCAGCCGGTCGGCGCTGCGGGCCAAGGCCCGGGTCATCGCCAGGGCGAGGTCGTCGTCGACATCGAAATCACGAATGAGGCGCGCCACATCCCGAAGTGCATCGAGGTCGGCCTCGGTGAACATCGCGTCGTCGTCATCGACGATGGGGAATCCGAGGGCGTGCCAGAGCCGACGGGCGCTGACGAGGGACACCTGGGCGCCCCGGCTGATCTCCCGCCGCCCCATGGAGGCAGGGCGGCCCAGGAGCCGGGCCTCGATCTCGTCGGGGCCGAGTGCGTGCGGGTCGACGGCGGCACAGTCGGGCGTGGCCGGCCCCTGGACCGAGGGGGCCGGGGCGGCTGGGCGCGTGGCGTCGTCGTCGGCCATCCTCACCTCCGGGTCCTTGATGCCGGTGCGCTCACCACTCAACAGTCCGGCGCCGGCACGGGCGCGTTCGCCGGACGCACATGGACGACGTCGCCGGCGCTCACCCAGAGGCGTCCGGTGGCTGTGTCCAGCCCCAGTCTGCCCTCCTCGTCGACCCCGATGGCAACCCCATGACGGTCTTCGTTCGGTGCGTGGACGACAACGGTGGCGCCGAGGGTGAGACAGCGCGCGGCATACCGCTCCCGGACCGCGGGCGGGTCCTCCGCAAGGTCACCGACGAGCGCGGCGAGGTGGGCCAGGTATGCCGTGAGCAGCGCTTCCCGGGTGACCTCACCGCCGGCGGCCCGCACCGAGGTCGCCGTGGCGAGCGGGAGTTCGGCGCGGGCGTGGCCCACGTTGACTCCGGTCCCGACGACGATGCCGCGGGGGGTCCATTCGCAGAGGATGCCGGCCAACTTGCGCTCCCCGTCGTCGGGCGCGAGCACGTCGTTGGGCCATTTGAGTCCGGTGGCGACCCCCGCGGTGGCGGTGATCGCGTCGGCGAGGGCAAGCCCGGCGACCAACGGGACCCAGCCCAGCGGCATACCGACGGCCGGGACGACGACCGAGACGGCGAGCGAGGCACCCGGGGTCGTCACCCAGGACCGGCCCATCCGGCCCCGCCCGGCGCGTTGACGTTCGGCGACAAGCACCGCCCACGGCTCGGGGTCGCGGACCAGTTCGGCGTTGGTGGAGTCGACCTCCGCACGCACGACGACCGGGCGCCACGGCGGCCCGGGATCGACCTGTGTGGCACGTAACGTCGACAAGGTTCGGGGGTCTTCCGGCATGGACACAAGCCCAAGGCTAGGCTCGCCTCATGGCCACGACCGACACCCATGCTCTCGGCGGCACCGACGTTCCTTCCGACATCGATACGTCGACGACCGCCGGCAAACTCAAGGACCTCAAGCGGCGGGTCGCCGAGGTCGCCCACGCCGGCTCGGACCGGGCGATCGAGAAGCAGCACGCCAAGGGCAAAAAGACCGCACGCGAACGCATCGAGGTCCTCCTCGACGAAGGCACCTTCGTCGAGATGGACAAGTACGCGCGCCACCGGAGCACCGCCTTCGGGCAGGAACGCTCTCGCCCGTACGGCGACGGTGTGGTGACCGGCTACGGCACCATCGATGGCCGCACGGTCGCCGTCTTCGCCCAGGACTTCACCGTGTTCGGTGGGTCGCTCGGCGAGGTGTTCGGCGAAAAGATCTGCAAGGTCATGGACTTCGCGATGAAGGTCGGCTGCCCGGTGATCGGCCTCAACGACTCCGGTGGGGCCCGCATCCAGGAGGGCGTCGTCTCCCTCGGGCTTTACGGCGAGATCTTCCGGCGCAACGTCCACGCCAGTGGCGTCGTCCCGCAGATTTCGCTCATCATGGGCCCCTGTGCGGGCGGGGCGGTCTATTCGCCGGCCGTCACCGACTTCACCATCATGGTCGACCACACCTCGCACATGTTCATCACCGGCCCGGACGTCATCAAGACCGTGACCGGTGAGGACGTCGGCTTCGAGGAGTTGGGCGGGGCGCGCACCCACAACACCAAGTCGGGTGTGGCCCACTACATGGGCGCCGACGAGGACGACGCCATCGACTACGTCAAGGCGCTGCTGTCCTACCTGCCGAGCAACAACCTCGAGGACCCGCCCGTCTTCGGCGGCGAAATGGATCTCGAACCCACCGACACCGACAAGTTGCTCGACACGATCATCCCCGACTCCCCCAACGTCCCCTACGACATGCACACGGTCATCGAGTGCGTCGTCGACGACGGCGAGTTCTTGGAAGTCCAGCCGCTCTTCGCGCCCAACATGATCGTCGGTTTCGCCCGGGTCGAGGGGCACGCGGTCGGCATCGTCGCCAACAACCCGATGCAGTTCGCCGGCACCCTTGACATCGACGCCTCCGAGAAGGCCGCCCGGTTCGTCCGCACCTGCGACGCCTTCAACGTGCCGATCCTCACCTTCGTCGACGTCCCCGGGTTCCTCCCCGGCACCGACCAGGAGTGGGGCGGCATCATCCGGCGCGGCGCCAAGTTGATCTTCGCCTACTCCGAGGCGACCGTTCCGCTCGTCACCGTCATCACCCGCAAGGCCTACGGCGGCGCCTACGACGTCATGGGCTCCAAGCACCTCGGTGCCGACATCAACCTCGCCTGGCCGACCGCCCAGATTGCCGTCATGGGTGCGCAGGGTGCGGTCAACATCCTCTACCGCAAGGAGTTGGCCGCGGCCGCCGCCGAGGGCCGGTCCATCGAGGAGGCCCGCGCCACCTTCATCAAGGAATACGAGGACGCCCTCGCCAACCCCTACGTCGCCGCCGAGCGTGGGTACGTCGACACCGTCATCACCCCGTCCAACACCCGGATGAACGTCTCGAAGGCGTTGCGAGCCCTGCGCACCAAGCGCGCCTCGCTGCCGCCGAAGAAGCACGGCAACATCCCGCTCTAATGATTTGCCGGTGGTGTGGCGGGCGGCTGCGCCTGCCACACCCGCGCCCCTGAGGAGTTCGTATGCCGTCCGCCCCCGATCCCAGCCCCGCTCCCGACACCCCCCAGCCCGCCGGTCCGTCGATCACCGTTCATGGGGATGCGACACCCGAACAGGTCGCTGCCCTCGTCGCCGTGCTCAGCGCGGTCGGCGGCGGTGACGACGGCGGGAGCGCCCGCGGCATACCGTCGGGGTGGTCCAACCACGCCCGCGCGGTCGGCGTGCCCGCCAACCCGCGCCACGGCGGCTGGCGCGCCTCGGGCGGGCCCCGCTGACGGCGCGGCGAACCGCCCGGATTCTCGTCGTCTGCACGGGCAACATCTGCCGCTCGCCCTACATCGAACGGCGGCTGCGCGCGGCGCTCGCCGATCGAGCCGTCGAGGTGCGCAGCGCGGGCACCGGCGCGGTCGTGGGCTGGCCCATGAGCCCCGAGTCCGCGGCGCGGCTGGTGCGCGCCGGCGGTGACCCGGCCGGGTTCGCGGCCCGGCAATTGAGCGTGGGTATGCTGCGCCGCGCCGACCTGGTGGTCACGGCGGCGCGGGCCCACGTGGCTTTTGTAACGGCCTTGGCCCCCGAGGTGGCCGAACGCACCATCACCCTGCGCGACCTCGCCGTCCTGCTCGGCATACCCCCGCCCACGACGACCGGCGCGCCGACGACCCCGACCGACGACCGTCGCCCGCTCCACGACCTGCGGACCCGGATGGCGCTCGGTGCGCCGCTGTTGTGCGGGCGTTCCGCGCGCGACGCCGACATCGTCGACCCCTACCAGCGGCCGGCCCGGGTCTGGGACACGATGGCGGCCCAGGTCGAGGCGGCTCTAGAGGTAGTGGTTCCGGCGGTGCGCGCCGCGCTAGCGTGACGGGTGCGCCCGGGTCTTCCCTGCGCTACGCTTTATCTTGACGTCAAGATATCTTCCGACAGGAGCGCCGCGATGGCCACGATCGTCTACACCTTCACCGACGAGGCGCCGATGCTGGCGACCTACTCCTTCCTGCCCGTCGTCACCGCCTTCGCCGGCGCCGCCGGCGTCGATGTCCAAACGCGGGATATCTCGCTGGCCGGGCGGCTGCTCGCCGCCTTCCCCGAGCGGCTGACCCCCGAGCAGCGCGTCGGCGACGCCCTCGCCGAACTCGGCGAACTCGCCACCACCCCCGAGGCCAACATCATCAAGTTGCCCAACATCTCGGCGTCGGTGCCGCAACTCAAGGCGGCGATCGCCGAGTTGCAGGCCAAGGGCTACGACCTGCCCGACTACGTCGACGACCCGCAGACTCCCGATGAGGTCGCGGCCAACGCGCGCTACGACAAGGTCAAGGGCAGCGCGGTCAACCCGGTGCTGCGCGAGGGCAACTCCGACCGCCGCGCGCCCGCGGCGGTCAAGAACTACGCCCGCAAGCACCCGCACTCGATGGGCGCCTGGTCGCCGGCGAGCAAGACCAACGTGGCGACCATGGGGCACGACGACTTCCGCTCCAACGAGCAGTCGGTCATCCTCCCCGCCGACGACGTGCTCGAGATCCGCCACGTCGCCACCGACGGCGCGGTGACGGTCCTCAAGGGCGGCCTGAAGGTGCTCGCCGGGGAGGTCGTCGACGGCACCTTCATGTCGGCCGCCGCCCTCGACGCCTTCCTCACCGAGCAGGTGGCCCGCGCCAAGGCCGAGGGAGTCCTCTTCTCGGTCCATCTCAAGGCGACGATGATGAAGGTCTCGGACCCGATCATCTTCGGGCACGTCGTGCGCGCCTTCTTTGCCGATGTGTATGCCGCGCACGGCGCCGAGTTGCTCGCCGCCGGCCACGATGGCACCAACGGGCTCGGGGCGGTCCTCGACGGGCTGGCCGACCTGCCCAACGGCGCGCAGATCCGGGCCGCCTTCGAGGCCGGGCTGGCCAACGGGCCGCGGCTGGCGATGGTCAACTCCGACAAGGGCATCACCAACTTGCACGTGCCCAGCGACGTCATCGTCGACGCCTCGATGCCGGCCATGATCCGCACCTCGGGGCACATGTGGGGCCCCGACGGTCTCGAAGCCGACACCCTCGCGGTCATCCCGGATTCTTCGTATGCCGGTGTGTACCAGGCCGTCATCGACGACTGCCGGGCCCACGGCGCCTACGACCCGCGGACCATGGGGTCGGTGCCGAACGTCGGGCTCATGGCCCAAAAGGCCGAGGAGTACGGCAGCCACGACAAGACCTTCGAGATGACCGCCGACGGTCGCGTCGAGGTCGTCAACGCCGCCGGTGAGGTCCTCATGGTCCACGACGTGCGCGCCGGGGACATCTGGCGGGCCTGCCAGACCAAGGACGCCCCGATCCGCGACTGGGTCAAGTTGGCCGTCACCCGGGCCCGGCTGTCCGACACCCCGGCGGTGTTCTGGCTCGACCCCGAGCGGGCCCACGACCGCAACCTCATCGGCCTGGTCGAGAAGTACCTCGACGACCACGACCTGTCCGGCCTCGACATCTCGATCCTCTCCCCCGTGCAGGCCGCGCGCCTGTCGGTCGAGCGCATCCGCGCGGGCCTGGACACGATCGGGGTCACCGGCAACGTGCTGCGGGACTACAACACCGACTTGTTCCCCATCCTCGAACTCGGCACGAGCGCCAAGATGCTCTCCGTCGTGCCGCTCATGAACGGTGGTGGCCTTTTCGAGACCGGGGCGGGCGGGTCGGCCCCCAAGCACGTCCAGCAACTCGTCGCCGAGAACTACCTGCGCTGGGACAGCCTCGGTGAGTTCCTCGCCCTCGCCGAGTCGTTCCGGCACGAGGCCCAGCACGGCAACGTCGCGGCCGGCATCCTCGCCGACACCCTCGACGCGGCGACCGAGACCCTGCTCAGCGAGAACAAGTCGCCGGCGCGGCGGGTCGGCCAGATCGACAACCGCGGCAGCCACTTCTGGCTCGCGACCTACTGGGCTCGTGAACTGGCAGCGCAGGACGCCGACCCCGCCCTGGCGGCCCGGTTTGCCGACGTCGCCGCGGCCCTGACCACCGAGGCGGAGGCCATCGACGCCGAATTGATCGCCGTCCAGGGCCATCCTGTCGACATCGGCGGCTACTACAAGCCCGAGGACGCCAAGGCCGAGGCCGTCATGCGCCCCAGCGCCCGCTTCACTGCGATCCTCGCCGGCCTCGCCTGAGGGCACCGCGAAGCCAGCGCGGCATACCTGAGAGCAGCGCCCCGACCCCGTCCCAGGAGCGGGGCGCTGCTAGCGTCTGAGGTGGTCCTCATTCCCTCCCGACGAAGGGTCGTTTCACCGTGAGCAGCACTCCCGTCAAGGTCGCCGTCACCGGCGCCGCCGGCCAGATCGGCTACAGCCTCCTCTTCCGCATCGCCAGCGGTGCCCTCCTCGGGCCCGACACTCCCGTGGAGTTGCGGCTGCTCGAAATCACCCCGGCCCTGAAGGCCCTCGAAGGGGTCGTCATGGAACTCGACGACTGCGCCTTCCCCACCCTCGCCGGCGTCGTCATCGGCGACGACCCCGAGACCGTCTTCGACGGCGCCAACGCCGCGATGCTCGTCGGCGCCATGCCGCGCAAGGAGGGCATGGACCGCGCCGACCTGCTCGCCGCCAACGGCAAAATCTTCACCGGCCAGGGCGCGGCCCTCAACAAGGTCGCCGCCGACGACATCAAGATCCTCGTCACCGGCAACCCGGCCAACACCAACGCCCTCATCGCGATGAAGAACGCCCCCGACATCCCCAAGGAGCGCTTCAACGCCCTCACCCGCCTGGACCACAACCGGGCCAAGAGCATGCTCGCCAAGCACCTCGGCGTGGCCGTCGACGAGGTCAAGGGGCTGGCGATCGGGGGCAACCACGACGACTCGATGTACCCCGACCTGGTCCACACGACGGTCGGCGGCAAGGTCGCTGCCGACCTCGTCGACGAGGCGTGGATCACCGACACCTACATCCCGACCGTCGCCACCCGCGGCGGGGCCATCATCAAGGCCCGCGGCCTGTCCTCGGCGGCCTCGGCGGCCAACGCCACGATCGACCACATGCGGGACTGGATCCTCGGCACCAGCGAGGTCGTCTCCATGTCGGTACCCTCCGACGGCTCCTACGGCGTCCAGGAAGGCCTCATCAGTTCCTTCCCGTGCACCGTCGCCGACGGCCAGTGGTCGATCGTCCAGGGCCTGGACCTCAACGACTTCAGCCGCACCCGCATCGACGCCTCGGTGGCGCGCCTGGCCGCCGAGCGTGACCAGGTCAAGGAGTTGGGCCTCATCTGAGCCCTCCCTCGCACGCAGAGGTATGCCGCCCGCTCACCGCAGCGGGCGGCATACCTCTGCGTGGACGGGCTAAACCAAGGCGGTCAGGTCGAGGCTGAAACCCGCGACGGCGACGGCGACGGCAAGCCCGAGCAGGGTGCACACATCGAGCCAGCGGCGGCGCACGACCAAGCCCCCGGCGCTCTCATCGGGCAGGACGGCGCGCAACCCGGCGGCGAGGATCAGGCTCACGCTCATCGACGCGGTCGCGCGCCACATGTGGTCGGTCGCGACGAACCCCAACGCGACGAGCAGGCCCGCCAGCAACGCCCACCAAGCGCGCAGCCGGCGGGTGATCCGGGGGCCGGTCGACGGCTCGGCGGTCGGGGCCGGCGGGGGTGGCGAGGTCACGGCCGGCCAGACTCCGCGGCGTCGGCAGCGTGCTCGGCAGCGAGGACGACGTTGGACAGCAGCATGGCGCGCGTCATCGGGCCCACCCCGCCGGGGTTGGGCGAGACCCAGCCGGCGACCTCCCACACATCGTCGGCGACATCGCCGGCGACGACGCTGCGCCCGTCGGCGTTGGTCACGCGGGAGACGCCCACGTCGAGCACGGCAGCCCCCGGCTTGACCATGTCGGCGGTGATGATGCCAGGCACGCCGGCCGCAGCGACGACGATGTCGGCCTGCCGGACCTCGGCGGCAAGGTCACGGGTTCCGGTGTGGCACAAGGTGACCGTCGCGTTTTCGGAGCGGCGGGTCAGGATCAGCCCGAGGGGGCGCCCGACGGTGATGCCACGGCCCACGACGACGACCTTGGCGCCGGCGACCGGGATGTCGTAGCGGCGGAGCAGCTCCACGCACCCGACGGGGGTGCAGGGCAGCGGCGCGGGCTTGCCGAGGACCAGCCAGCCGAGGTTCGTGGGGTGAAGCCCATCGACATCCTTGGCGGGGTCGACGGCGCTGAGGATGGCGTTCTCATCGAGGCCGGTGGGTTGCTGGACGATGAAGCCCGTGCAGGCCGGGTCTTCGTTGAGGTCGCGGACGACGTCGAGGACCTCGGCCAAGGTGGCGGACGCGGGCAGGTCGCGCCGCAACCCGGCCATCCCGATCTCCGCGCAGTCCCGGTGTTTGGCCCCGACATACCAGTGGCTGCCGGGGTCGTCGCCGACGAGGACGGTGCCGAGCCCGGGGGTCACGCCCCGTTCGTTGAGGGCCGCGACCCGCTCGCGCAGTTCGGTTTTGATGGTCGCGAGGATGGCCTTGCCGTCGAGTACCTGTGCAGTCACGGCGTCATCCTGCCGCACGGCAGGCTCATGGTGCCAGCAGGTTCGAACTCAGCTGGCGCGTCGCCGAAGGGCGAGGACGCTGCCCAGGGCCGCGGCGGCGAACGTGACGGCGACCCCGGCGACGACGGGCCCACCGATGAGGTGGCGCGCGGCCGGCGAGAGCAGGTCGAGGACGAGAGCGGAGCCGAGCTGCCCGGCGAGGGCCGCGAGGGTGTAGACGAGCACCCCGATGTGATGGACGGCCCAGGCGGCGATCGCGATGAAGGTGACGCCACAGACCCCGCCCCACCAGGCCCACCACGGTATGCCGTGCGGCTGGCTCAGGTGGAACTGTCCCCCGAGCGAGCGGCCCGCGGCCAGGGCGAGCAGGAACGCGGTGCCGAAACCGAAGTTGATCCACGTCGTCGCGAGCGGCTCGCGGGAGACGGCGTTGACGCGCCCGTTGATCCCGGCCTGCACCGAGCCACCGCCACCGGCGATGAGCGCCGCCACCACGGCCACCACGGCGAGGTGCGCGCCGACAAGCCGATCCGACACCGAGATGACCACGCCGACGAGGGCCAAGGCGGCGGCCAGCACCCGGGCCACGCCGACGCGCTGGACCCCGGCCGGGCCGATCCCCAGTCGGTCGACGACGAGGGCGTTGCCCACCTGACCGGCGACCACCGCCACGGTGAACACTGCGATGCCGACGAGCGGGACGGCATACGACTGGACCGCGACGAAGAAGCCGCCGAGCATGCCGCCGACGCACTGGTACCAGCGGATCCGGCCCAACCGCACGCCCGCCCAGACCTGCCGAACCCCGGTGCGCAGCCGCGGCATGACGGCCGCGAGCACCGTGACGACGATCAGCCCGGACCCGAAACTCCATAGCGCGGCCTCGACCGGCTCCCCCAGCCGGTGCGACAACTCCCCGTTCATCCGGCTCTGGAGCGAGGCCAATGCCCCACCGAGCACGCAGAGCCCGACGACGACCGGCACCCGGACGTGCCGAGCGGCTTCCGCCTCCGGTGCCGCGCCCGGGGCCAACCGGCGGTCAGTGGGCGAAATGGCGGGTTCCCGTGAAGTACAGCGTGATACCCCTCTCCTGGGCGGCGGCGATGACCTCGCCGTCACGCATCGACCCACCGGGGGCCACGACGGCGCGAACCCCGGCGTCCATGAGAATGGCGAGCCCGTCGGCGAACGGGAAGAAGGCATCGGAGGCCGCGACCGCACCCGAGGCCCGGTCGGCACCGGCGCGGGCGACCGCGAGGCGGCACGAGTCGACCCGGTTGACCTGCCCCATGCCGATGCCGACCGAGGCCCCGTCGCGGGCGAGGAGGATGGCGTTGGACTTGACTGCGCGCACGGCCCGCCAGGCGAACTGGAGGTCGGCCAGGGTGGCCTGCGAGGCGGGTTCACCGGCCACGAGGCGCCAGTAGGCGGCGTCGTCCCCGCCGGTCACGACCCCGTCGGCGTCGGTGTTGCGGGCATCGATGGCATCACGGGTCTGGACGAGCAGCCCGCCGCTCACCGGGCGCACCTCGACCCCGCCCGGGCTCGGCGCCGGGCACTGGAGGAGCCGGATGTTCTTCTTGGCCGTGAGGATGGTGAGCGCCTCGGCCTCGAACGCGGGGGCGATGACCACCTCGGTGAAGATGTCGGCCACCGTCGTGGCCATGTCGACTGTCACCGGACGGTTGGTCGCGATGATCCCGCCGAATGCCGACACCGAGTCGCACGCGTGCGCCTTGGCGTGGGCCTGGGCGATGTCGTCTGCGACGGCGATGCCGCACGGGTTGGCGTGTTTGATGATCGCCACCGTCGGCTGGTCCCCGTGGTCGTAGGCCGCGCGCACCGCCGCGTCGCCGTCGACGTAGTTGTTGTAGGACATCGCCTTGCCGTGGAGTTGGCGCGCCTGCGCCAGGCCGGCGGGCGGCGCTCCGGTGGCGGACGGCATACCCCCGACGTAGAGGGCTGCGCCCTGGTGTGGGTTCTCGCCGTAGCGCAGCCCGGCGTCCTTGACCCACGTCGCCCCCAGCCAGGCCGGGAAGTCGGCACCGGGGTCGGCATGACTGCCGCCCATCCAGGTGGCCACGCCGACGTCGTAGGTGGCCGTGTGCGCGAAGGCCTGCGCCGCGAGCGTCTTGCGTTGCGCGAACGTGAACCCACCGGCGCGCACCGCGTCAAGAACCATCGGGTATGCCGCGGGCTCGGTGACGACGGCCACGCTCGGGTGGTTTTTCGCCGCGGCGCGGATCATGCTCGGGCCGCCGATGTCGATGTTCTCGACGATCTGGGCCGGATCGGCTCCCGAGGCCACGGTGTCGGCGAACGGGTAGAGGTTGACGACGACAAGGTCGAACGGCTCGACGCCCAAATCGGCGAGTTGGGCCAGGTGATCGGGTTTGCGGGTGTCGGCGAGCAGGCCCGCGTGCACCATGGGGTGGAGAGTCTTGACGCGCCCCTCGAGACACTCGGGGAAACCGGTGAGGTCGGCGACCTCCGTGACCGGGATGCCCAGGCCCTCGATCAGTTTCGCGCTGCCACCGGTGGAGACGATCTTGACGCCGGCCTCGTGGAGGCCACGGACCAAGTCCTCCAGACCGCTCTTGTCATATACGGAGATGAGGGCCCGGCGAACGGGTCGGACATCCTCCGTGGGTCCGGCGGGGGTGACGGTAACCGCCATCGTGGGCTCCTCTCGGGTAGCGCGAACTCGGTTTCGAGGGCACCCAGGCGGGCGATGCCTCCCGTCAACTCCCCGGTGGTAGCCCACCCTCGCCAGTCGTCATTGCTGCCAACGCCCTTCGAGTCTAGTCAACGGCCGACCGCCGCTCCGCCTGCGGGATGGGTGTTCCGAGGTCTGGGTCATAAACTGGCTCTTGACCGGCGCGGCTGCCGGTCACCCGGTGGTGGCACCGAGTTCCCCATCGGCCTGTTGCCCGCTCGATCCCGGTCGAGCCCGTCAGTTCGGAGTCCGTTGTGAAGATGCGCGTTCGCCCCCTCGCCGCGGTCGTTCTCAGCGCCGCCGCTCTCACCCTCGCAGCGTGCTCCAGCGACGGCACAACGCCCGAAGACCTGGCCAAGATCACCCAGGAACCCCCCCGCATGGTCAATGTCCAGGCCAAAGGCGCAACGTCCCCCGAATGCTCGCGAATGCGGGAGATGGTCACGAACGTCACGACGATCGCCCTCAAGGCAGATGGCGGCATCGTCGAGCAGACGGACTTCGACCGGGCATTCTCCGCCTCGGCCGTGACCGGCATCCCTGCCGACGCGATGGTCTACGTCGACGCCATCAAACCGATCGCTCAAGAACTCGTGGGCAAGGATGTGGCCGCAGCCACGGAAGTCATGACCAAGTGGACCCATCCTTTTACCGACCTGACGAACGCGAGCATCCAAATCTGTCGGTGAGGCGCAAGGCCGCGTCCGGCGGGGGCACGCTTCGGGCCGCACTACACTCGAAGGCGTGCCGACCAATGCTCCCCCTGTGTTAACCGCAACCGTCGTCGGGCTCGGGAAGATCGGGTTGCCACTGGCGGTCCAGTTTGCGCGCTCGGGCATACGCGTCCTGGGTGCCGACGTGAATCCGGGTGTCGTCGACCTCGTCAACGCCGGGAGCGAGCCGTTCCCCGGTGAGGCTCAGTTGGCCGACTACCTCGATCAGGTCGTGGCGAGCGGACACCTCACGGCCACGACCGACACCGCGGCAGCGGTCGCGCAATCGCAGGTCGTCGTTGTTGTCGTCCCGCTCTTCGTCGACGAAGAGGCCAGGCCCGACTTCGCCTGGATGGACGCCGCGACCGACGCGATTGCCGACGGGTTGCGCGCCGACAACGACACCTTGGTCATCTACGAGACCACCCTCCCCGTGGGCACCACCCGGACCCGGTGGAAGCCGCGTCTGGAACAGCGGTCGGGACTGGTCGAGGGCGAAGGCTTCCACCTCGTCTTCAGCCCCGAACGCGTGCTGACCGGCCGCGTCTTCGCCGACCTGCGCAAGTACCCCAAGCTCCTCGGTGGCCTCGGCCCGACGGGCACCTCGAAGGCGATCGCCTTCTACGAGGAGGCGCTGCAGTTCGATGAGCGCCCCGACCTGGCTCGCGGCAACGGGGTCTGGGATCTCGGATCGGCCGAAGCCGCCGAGATGGCCAAACTCGCCGAAACGACCTACCGCGACGTCAACATCGGACTCGCCAACCAGTTCGGCATCTTCGCCGCCCGCCACGGGATCGACGTCTACCAGGTCATCGAGGCGAGCAACTCCCAGCCGTACAGCCACATCCACCAGCCCGGGATCGCCGTCGGCGGCCACTGCATCCCGGTGTATCCCCGCCTCTACCTGTGGAACGACCCCGACGCGACGATCGTGCGAGCCGCCCGCGACCACAACGCCGGTATGCCGGCGTATACCGTCGGCCTGGCTGTCGGCGCCGCCGGTGGGGACGTCACCGGCCAGCGGGTCGTCGTCCTGGGGGCCTCCTACCGCGGAGCGGTCAAGGAGACGGCGTTCTCCGGGGTCTTCGGCACGGTGGCCGCCCTGAGGGAGGCTGGCGCCGAGGTGCTCGTTCACGACCCCATGTACACCGCCGCCGAACTCGAAAAGTTCGGCTGGACGGCATACGCCCTCGGTGACCCCGCCGACGTCGTCATCGTCCAGGCGGACCACCCCGAGTATGCCGCGCTGGGCGCCGAGGACTTCCCTGGCGTGCGCGTCGTCGTCGACGGTCGACGGACTCTGGACCGCACCCGGTTCGAGGGCATCAGTTTCCACGTCGTCGGCCAGGCCGACGCGCCGATTGGGGCCTGACATGACTGTGCGCATTGTCGACAGTGCCGACGTCGCCGCCACCGCGACGATCGGCGAGGGTTCCTCGATCTGGCACCTGGCCCAGGTGCGTGAGGGAGCCGTCCTCGGCGAGAACTGCATCGTCGGTCGCGGGGCCTACGTCGGCACCGGCGTCGTCATGGGCGACAACTGCAAGCTTCAGAACTACGCGCTGGTTTACGAGCCGGCCCGGCTCGAGGACGGGGTATTCGTCGGCCCCGCAGTCTGCTTCACCAACGACCACTACCCCCGGTCGGTGGCCCCGGACGGCACCATCAAACGCGGGGACGACTGGGAGGCGGTCGGCGTGACCTGCCGTGAGGGCGCCTCGATCGGGGCGCGGTCGGTATGCGTCGCGCCGGTGACGATCGGCCGGTGGGCCATGGTCGCCGCCGGGTCGGTCGTCGTCAAGGACGTCCCCGACTTCGCCCTGGTCGCCGGGGTGCCGGCACGCCGAATTCGCTGGGTGGGGCGGGCCGGCGTCCCCCTCGAAGACCACGGCAACGGCCGGTGGGTCTGCCCGCAGACCGGTGAGACCTATCAAGAAGACAACGGAACGTTGAAAGAGGATTTCGATGGCTGACTTCATCCCGCCCGCAAAGCCGCTCGTCGGCGACGACGAGATCGCGGCGGTGACTCGTGTCATCCGCTCTGGCATGCTCGCCCAGGGGCCGGAGGTCAAGGCATTCGAGGAGGAGTTCAGCGCGCACTTCGGGCTCGGCCGGGCCTGTGTCGCCGTCAACTCCGGCACGTCCGGGCAGCATCTCGGGCTGCTCTCCTGCGGCGTCAAGGCCGGTGACGAGGTCATCGTGCCCTCGTTCACCTTCGCCGCGACGTGCAACTCGGTCGCTCTCACCGGTGCCGAGCCAGTGTTCGCCGACATCGACGCCGACGACTTCTGCCTCTCCGCGGCCTCGGTCGAGGCGGTCATTACCGACAAGACCGTAGGGATCATGCCGGTGCACCTCTACGGCCACCCGGCGAAGATGGACGCCCTCATGGCCGTCGCCGACAAGCACGGGTTGCAGGTCTTCGAAGACGCGGCCCAGGCCCACGGTGCCTCGCTCAACGGTACTCCGGTCGGCGCCTTCGGGTCGTTCGCGATGTTCAGCCTCTACCCGACGAAGAACATGACGTCCGGGGAGGGCGGCATGGTCTCGGTGGCAACCCCGGAGATCGAGCGCCTCATGCGTCTCTACCGCAACCAGGGGATGGAGAAGCAGTACCACAACGAGGTTGTCGGCTTCAACACCCGGATGACCGACATCCACGCGGCGATCGGCCGGGCCCAACTGCTCAAGGTCGACGGTTGGACGGCCAAGCGTCAGGAGAACGCGGCATACCTCTCGGCGAACCTCGAAGGGGTGGGCGTGCCGCAGGTCCGCGAGGGTGCGGTTCACGTCTACCACCAGTACACGATTCGGGTCCACGACGACCGCGACGGGCTCGCTGCTGCGCTCCGCTCGGAGTACAACGTCGGGTCCGGCATGTTCTACCCGGTGCCCAACCACCTCCTCAAGCCGTTCGACCACGGCCACCTCGACCTGCCCGAGACGGCCCTGGCCGCCGCCGAATGCCTCTCACTGCCGGTGCACCCCTCGCTCACCGAGGGCGACCTCGAACGCATCGTCACCGCCGTCAACGCCCTCGCCAAGGCCGGTGCCTGAGATGGCCAACCTGCGCGCCGGGCTCATCGGACTCGGCATGATGGGCCGCCACCACGCCCGGGTCCTCGGCTCGCTGCCTGGGGTCGACCTGGTGGCCGTCGCCGACCCCGGCGGCGACGTCCACGGTGCCGCTGGCGGTCGCCCCGTGCTCGGCGGCATCGAAGAACTCATCGCCGTAGGCCTGGACTACTGCATGGTCGCGGCCCCCACCGGCCTGCACGAGGAGATCGGGCTGGCCCTGGCCGACGCCGGCGTCCACGCCATGCTGGAGAAGCCACTCGCGGCCGACGGCCCGGCCGCGACCCGGCTGGCGGATGCCTTCGAAGCCAAGGGCCTCGTCGGTGCCGTCGGTCATATCGAGCGCTACAACCCCGCGTTGCAGACCGCGCGCCGGTTGCTCGCCGAAGACCACCTGGGCGCGGTCATCCAGGTCGTGACGCGACGCCAGGGCCCCTTCCCGGGCCGGATCGCCGATGTCGGAGTCGTCAAGGACCTCGCCACCCACGACATCGACCTCACCGCTTGGGTCACCCGCCAGGAGTTCGTCCAGGTCGCCGCGCAGGCTGCCCACCGCAGCGGGCGCCCACACGAGGACCTCATCGCCATCACCGGGCGGCTCTCGGGCGGCACCGTCACCTCGCACCTGGTCAACTGGCTCTCGCCGATGAAGGAGCGGGTCACGATCATCACCGGCGAGAAGGGGGCGTTCGTCTGCGACACCCTCACCGCCGATCTCACCTTCTACGCCAACGGGACCACCTCGACGGCCTGGGACGAGGTGGCCAACTTCCGGGGCGTCTCCGAGGGTGACGTCGTGCGCTACGCGATCGCCAAGCCCGAGCCACTGCGCACCGAACACGAGCAGTTCCGCGACGCGGTTCTCGGCAAGGACGCCGACATCGTGACGATGCGCCAGGGTGAGCGGACCGTTGCCGTCGCCGAGGCGGTGCTGCAGTCGGCCACTTCGGGCGAGACGGTGCGGCTGTAACCTGCTTCGTCAGTCGCGCCCGCCGATGGGACCGGCATCGCGGCCCACCAGTCGGCGTAGGGCCACCGCGATCCGCTGCGCCGAGCGGGATAGGTCGTGGTTGGCCTCGCCGTAGCGCCGACCCCGCTCCCCCATTGCGTTGCGCTCGTCGAGGGGCATCCCCGCGATCTTCTCGATCGCACCAGCCAAGGCGCCCGGATCTTCCGGCTCGGTCGTGAAGCCGGCTCCGGCTGCTTCGACCGGGTTGACCGGGGTGTCGACGGCGATGATGACCGGGCGACCCGCAGACAGATAGTCGAACACCTTGTTGGGGCTGATGCCGTCCTTGTACAGACCGGTGCGTCGGAACGTGATGACGAGGATGTCCGCACCCGGCAGCGTCGCCAACAGTTCGTGCTTGCTCACCGGGTCCCGGAACTCCACGTGTCGCAACCCATGAGACTGGGCCCACTGGCGCAGTTTGGCCTTCTCTTTGCCGTCGCCGATGAGGACGAAGCGGATGTCCTCGCGCCCTTTGTCCTGGAGCATCTCGGCCGCTTCCAGCATCGTTTCGAGGGCGTTGGGTATGCCGTGCGCACCGGCATACATGACAGTCACCCCTTCGTGCGGACTCTGGGGCGTGAACGGCCCGACCCGCGAGAGATCGATGCCGTTGGGAATCCACAAGAAGGGAACCGGGCGACCGGCCACTGCCTCGATGTGACGTTCGCTGCCGGGAAGCAAAGTGATGACGAGGTCGGCGCGCCGGTAGAGGAACTTCTCGATCGCCCGCAAGGTGACGATGAGGGGGTGTCTGGTGCTGACTCCCATGAGTTCGACAAGCGATGCTGGCCACAGGTCACGCACTTCGAGGACGAATGGGGTGCGATGGCGCTTGGCCAGACCCCACGCGGCGAGGGCCGCGAACGGATGTGGGCTCGATCCTTCGACAACGTCGGGTCGCTCCGTCGGGTCAGCGGGCCGACGGAATCCGGCAACGAAGACCCGGGCCGAAAAGCCGACCATCGAGAGCACCCGTCGGACCCCGTTGGTCTCGACAGCGGAGGTGATGATGTAGTGGAACGACGGCGCCCGAGGGTCGGTCTGTTCGGTTTCCTTCTCGGGTACGTTCCAGTAGTGCGTGGGCGAGGCGAAGATCTTCGTGCGCACGTCCGCGTCGTGCATGAACTTGGCCAACGTGGCATGCCGGGTGATCCCTGGTTGGTCGATGCGGATGGCGTATTGGTTGACAAGCCAGAGGTTGAGGGGGCGGTTCATGGGTGTACCACCGAGGCGCGGGGCTGGACGGACAAGGCGGTCTCGTGGGTCCACCGCTCGGCGCTGCGGTGGTCGACAATGTCGCCAACGGGGATCGAATCGGGGTCCAAGGGAGCCACCTGAGCCCCGGTGACCAGTGGGTTGGCTGTCTGCTGCGCATCTTCTGCCCGGGCGACGAGGTCCTCGGACATCTTCTCGCCGGGTCGAAGGCCGGTGTACTCGATTCTGATCCCTCTGCGGCCCGACATGCGGATGAGTGCCTTGGCGACGTTGACGATCTTCTGGGGGGTACCCATGTCGAGCACCATGACCTCGCCGCGGCCCGGTGCGGCCGCGGCCGCCTCGAGGACCAGCTGACACGCCTCGGGGATGAGCATGAAGTACCGCTCGACATCGGGGTGGGTGACCGTGACCGGTCCGCCCCGCTCGATTTGGGCCGTGAATGCCGGAACCACCGAGCCTCGTGACCCCAAGACGTTGCCGAACCGCACCGACACGAACCTCAGGTCGGGGTGCTGTCTGGCGAAACCGGCCGTGAGCCGTTCGGCCACCCTCTTGCTGTAGCCGAGCATGCTCGTTGGGTCGGCGGCCTTGTCGGTCGAGATATTGACAACCGTGGCGACCTCGGTGGCCACTGCTGCGTCAAGGACGTTGCGGGTCCCCAGCACGTTGGACTTGAACGCCTCGAACGGATAGGCCTCCAGGAGCGGGAGGTGCTTGAGAGCCGCCGCGTGAAAGACGATGTCCGGACGCGCATCCCTGAACACCACTTTGAGGGCCTCAAGGTCCCGGATATCGACAAGTACCGAACCATCGTGTTCGAAGAGCCCGTTGCCCGACAGGGTGAGTTGCACCCCGTGCAGCGCCGACTCGTCGCGGTCCAACGCGATCAGGGCCGAGGGGCCGAACTTCTGGATTTGGCGGCACAGCTCGGATCCGATCGACCCGCCGGCGCCGGTCACGAGCACCCGCTTGCCGTTGATCGTGTTGGCGATCGCAGTCGTATCCAATTGGATGGCGCGTCGTCCGAGGAGGTCGGCGAGATCGAGGTTGCGCAGGTCTCCGACTCCAGGATTCGTGATGAGTTCGGTCACTGGCGGCAAGATCATCACCTCCAGCCCGGCGCGCTCGGCCAGTTCGGACAGATGCTGGACGAGTTCGGGGCCGGCGGAAGGCACCGCAATGGCCAACGTGTCGGCGTCATACCGGTCGGCGATGGCCTCCAGGTCGGCGCTGGTGCCTCGCACCTTCACCCCTTCGAGACTCAATCGGGTCTTGAGAGGGTCGTCGTCGATCAGGGCTACCGGGACGAATCGGCGCTCCCGATCCCGCGAGATGGCCCGGCACAGCACCCGGCCCCCTTCTCCGGCACCGAAGATGATGACCCGGCGCGGCTCCTCGATCCGGTCCGCTCGGTGCGCGTGGCCGTTGCGTGCCTTCCACTCGCGCACGATCAACCGAAGCCCGAGCATGGCCACCAAGGCGAACGGGAAGGCGATGAGCGGCACCGACCGAGCCAGCAGGTGGGGGTGGAGGGCAATGTTGCCGATGGTCACGATCGTGGCGACGACGAGCACAGTCTTGATGACATCGAGGATTTCCTCGTAGGAGGCCCGGGTGTGCCCGATTCCGTAAGGACCAATGGCGAAACCGACCGCGAGTTGCAGCGTCACCGCCGTCATCGTCACCAGTGAGAATTCGAGCCAGCCGGCAGGCTGATAAAACGCCTCGTACCGGAGCATGACCGCCAGGCCCACGGCTATCACCCATACGACAGAGTCGACACCGGCCCAGGCAAGACGGAACGGATGGTCGGAAGCCCGGATGCTGGGAATGGTGCAACTCCTCGTCAGAGTGGTCGTGCGGCGGCGCGTGCCGCTGTCTAACGGTACCCAAGATGCCCAGGGTCGCTGAATCACCGACGAGCCGACACCTGCGCCACGTCTCCTGCCCCACTCGCCGGGCAGGTCCAGCGGAACGCCGATTCCGAGGTCGGCCGGGGCAGTCGTGGATAATGGACCGGTGCCAACGACACCACCGTCAACGACCGCATCGTCCGCCGGGACGCCCTTCGACGTCGTGGGCTACCTCTGGTCCCTGCGCAAGTTGATCCCGATAGGGCTTCTCGTCGCCGCCGCAGTCGCTTTCGCGATGGTTTACGCCGCCGGGGACGGCAGCGCCCAAACCGGGGTGAGTGTCGCATCCCTGGCCCAGGTCACGGTGCCCAAGAACTCAAGCGCCGGATCGATCGCCGACGCCGCAGCGGTGGCAGCCTCCGTCTCCTCCCTCGCTCAGGACGTCAAAGCCCTCGGGGCTCTTGACGTCCCCGGCGTGCAAAGCGCCGAGTTGTTGCGCAGCCGCATGGTGGTCTATTCCACCGGCACGATGGTCGTGGTCAAACTCAACGGGCTTCCCGTCGCTGACGGCAAGCGGGCCGTCGCCGAACTTCGGGACCGGCTAACCCAGCGCGCCTCTTCGGTGGGGATGAGCGTCGGCGGCGCACCGGCTGTCATCACGCCGATTGGTTCCCCGTTCGAGATCGAGGGGTCAGGGGTGACCCGCTCGGTCATCCAATCGTGGGTGCTCGCTCTGGTCGCTGGTGCCGTCGTGGGGATCGGCGTCATTGTCATGATCGACCGACTCTGGGCCCGGCGCCGCCGCGCCCAGTCCCTCGGCTGAGGCCAGAGCGGCCGCCAACCCCAGGGTGAGCAGTTGGGGAAACCCGTAGGGCAAGGTGCTGCTCGGCACGGTCCCGATGACCGGCAACATGACCGCAGCAGCCGTGTATGCCGGTAGCTGCCAGTCCCGAGGCTTGGTCACACTCACCCCGCGCGCGACCAAGACGCACCAGGCCAGCGTCGCCGCCAGCACCCCGGGCAGTCCGTAGCCCAGGAGCAACTCCAACACCAAGTTGTGGGGGTTCATGAGGGTTTCGGCGAAGAACGACGCAGCGATCCCGTCGTACCGGTCCACTGAGGAGAACCCCAACACCCAGGTCATCGGATCGAGATCCATCAAGTGGACGGCGTTGTCCAGAATGCGTTCCCGAATGGCCGTGCTGTTGTCCTGGACGTAGGGGCTGTTCCAAATCAATACGACGACGACGAGGCTGCTGGCGACCACCGCGCCGAGGCGTCCGTTTGTGAGTCGGTCCGGGCGCGCCGCTCGGCTCGCCAGGAGCACCAACGTGCCCAACCCGAGGAGCAAGCCTGCCAATGAGCCTCGAGAACCCATGACGACGACGAGGCCGCTGGCGACGACGATGATGACCAGGCGCGAGGCCTTGACCATTGTCGAGTCCCGTGGTGCAAAGAGCGCGGCACCGGCGAGCAGGACCACGAGGACGGTCAAGGCCACCGAGAGATCGTTGTAGTTGGTGAAGACCGAGCCGGTCCGGAACCGTCCCTCATTCAGGGCCAATTGGAGGTTCTGATTCGCTTCACGCCCGAGAGCCATCAATCGGAAGCCGGTGGCGATCTCGGCGATCGCCAGGCCCAACGCGCAGGTGAGGGCGGCGATCAGCCCCCTGCTGAGCCCGCGCATGTTGTCGGCGACGTCCCCGGTGAGCAGAACCGCCGCCGCAAACAGCCCGTAGCACAATGCCGGCCACACGTAACTGCTGACATTGTGATCGGCATCGATCGTCGCCGCGAGGGTCGAGGTGAGCGCGCACACGGCATACGCGCCGAGCAGGCCCGTCCTGCGGAACCGCACCCCTCGACGCAGGATGAGGATCGCGCCGGTCACCCCGAGCAGGATGAAACCCCCCGGGACGCGAAGCGTCATCGCGAACACCGCGACCGGGATGACGAAGCCCAGGTCGGTACGCCGATCAGCCACGACGGTCACTGTTTCCCAACACCTCTTCATCGATGGACGGGTTCGGCCGAGCCATCCACCGAGCAGCGGCCGAGAAGCCATGCGCCGGGCTGCCGTCGCCGGCGCGACGGTCCGACAGCAATCGCCCGAACGCCGTCTCGGCACGGAAGAAGGACCGCAATGCCCAGCCCCCGAGCGGCGTCCGGCGCTTCCAGTACCGCACCTTGGAGACCCGGGAAAAATAGATGCGCACGGCGGCCCGCCGTCGCATGCTCGTGCCACCCTCGTGAGCCAGGTTGCCGGACAAGGGGAGTTCGCTCACCATGCACCCCAGGGATCGAGCCCGGTCGGTGAGTTCGACATCGTCCATGAAGAAGAGTTCGGGGGCCAGCAGCTCCCCGGTCGGCGCGAGCTTGTCGAGAGCACCACGGTTGAGGCCGAGGAGAGCCCCGGAGAGGAACTGGTCCTCGACACGACGCGGCTTGGGGTGCCAACTGGTCCGGAAGAGGTAATGAACGAAGACCAGCCACAAGGGCGCTCGGGGCAGGAAGCCGTAGTAGCCCCTGCCCCCCGACGGAGCGGCCAGGAGTGGTCGGTCAACAGCCGCGACCGCCCCCGCAAAAGCCACGAGCGCTTCCGGGTCACCGACAATGTCGGGGTTGACCACGAGGACCACGTCAGGATGACTCGTGAGACCGGCCAGCGCACGGTTGACGCCCTTCGAGTAGCCCAGGTTGAGCCCGGGGGTGGCCACTCTCACCCCGGCGTGCTTGGCTCCATCCGAAGCCAGATCACCGGAGTTGTCGATGATCGACACCTCGACTCCCCCACGGGCCAGGTCGACGAGGATAGGGGGCACCTGGGCCATGCCGTACAGCACGCACACCGCGCCGATCGTCGGCGAGCGAAAGGTATCGGTCACTGGGAACCCCCCAATACGTCGTCATACACGCGATCCATCGTCTCCTCCGCGGTTCCTCGGTCATAGCGGCCCACGACCCACTCGCGCCCGCCCGCACCGAGTCGCGCCCGAAGCGCGGGGTCAGTGGCGAGTGCGGCCATCGCGTTGGCCAGGGCCTCAGCATCGTTCGGGGGCACCAGAAGCCCAGTGACCCCGTCGCGGACGACTTCGGCGAGCCCGCCCACCCCGGTGGCCACCACGGGTATGCCGCTGGCCGACGCCTCCAACGCCGACACGCCGAAACCCTCGACCCAGCGACTCGGCTGGATGGCTACGTCCCACTCCCGCAGGTGGTGAGCAACCTCCTCGCTCGGCAGCAACCCCAGGAAACGCACTCGAGCGCTCAACCCCAGCTCGGCCGCGAGCTCCAGCCAACGGTCGTCCGGCGCGGCCCCGATCACGTCGAGCGTCGCCCCCGCAGGCACCTGGGGAAGAGCCATCGCCCGCAGCAGCACCTCGATCCCCGAGTTGGCGTCGAGGCGCTTGACCATGCCGAACCGACATGTTGCCCGCGGCGCCTCGCCAGGCTCGGCCCCCCGGGTGATCGCCGGGTGGAACAGATCGGTGTCCACACCGAAGGGCGTCACCACGACCGGCTTGTCCGTGAAAGCAGACGTGGCTCGGGCCAGGTCCGCGCTGGTCGCGCAGAGCACGTCCGCGCTCCGCAAGACCCAGCGGAAGACCGCCGCATGGAGACGTGAGGTGTGCGGCGTGCTCATCACATCGGTGCCCCACACCGACACGACCAGCGGATGCCGCCCCGTGGCCGCCCCCCAAATGCCGAAGCCCCAGGCGTAATGGCTGTGCACCACGTCGGGGCGAAGTCGCCGAACGAGAGCACGCACCTCGGGGATCGCCAGGACCATCCGCAGCGAGCGCGGCACTCGACGAGGGATCCGGCGACCGACGAGGTGCTCGCGCACTCCCGTCAGTGACGCCGAACTGGGATCGAGGGTGACGACATGGACCGTGTCACCCCGGTCGGCGGCATGACGTAGCCACCGTTGCGTGAGCACGCTCTGAGCGTCGGCCAGGAAACAGACCGTGGCCAGGTGTCGATGCTCCACCAAGACAGGATAGGCCAGAGGCGGGCGATCCCCCGGACCCGGAGAGGGCGCTGGGTCAGCGCGACAACTCCACCAGGGCCGGCGTGGACCCGGGCACCAGGGTGCGGTACTCGAGGGACAACCGCGTGCTGTCGGCCCGGATGAGTGCCGCCCCGGGGCCATCCACACACGTTTGGCTGCCGGCCGTTCTCGTCGCCGGGCAGGGCCGTTCGAGGAGTTTGCCCCCCACGCCGGTCGTGACATAGTGCATGCCATCGACGACGACATCCTCGAAATAGTGCTGGTGGCCGCTGAGGACGAGGTCGGCGCCCCACTCGCGATAGGTCCAGCCGGCCGACGGACTCATCTGCGTGAGAGGAGGGTGCGGTCCCGACGTGAATGGCGGGCGGTGGAAGATGACGACCTTCCACACGTCCTTCGGCGCCGCCGCAAGCGAGCGTTGCAGCCAGGCGCGTTGCGTGTCTAGATCCTTGGCCGGTGCCTCGCTGTCGAGGATGAAGAATGCCACCTGGCCCACCCGCACGCTGTACCACCGTCCCTTGTCGTCGGAGTTGTGCGGCAGGTAGGAGAAGTAGTTGGCGTACGCATCGAGGCCCGCTCCCGCATCCTCGTAGTCGTGGTTGCCGGTCGACGGGAAGAGTCGGGGCCCGTCCGGTCCGTGAATGAAGTCCCCGAAGTACTCCCCGACCGACTCGGTGAACGGCGTGCAGCCGGCAACGCCTTGACTGTTGTCACCTGAGGTGACGACCGCGTCGGTCTCCCACTGCGTCACCATGCTCGCCACCTGGCGTTCGGCTTTGTCGCACTGGCCGTAGTCCGTGACCAATCCGACGGCCGTGGAGTCGGAGTGCCGTGTTGGAACAGTGACCCCAAACTCCTGTGTCCCTCGGACGCCGCCCGACGCGAACGCGCTGAGAGTCGAACAGCCGGAGAGAACGAGGATGCCGAGAAGGGCCACCACCGCTCGCCACCTGCCGGCCTGGGCCATCGCGGGTGTGGTCACTCGGACACCTTCCTGGGTACCTGGGTTTCGTCGGATATGACGGTTGGGCCCCGTCGTTCAGCGACGGGGCCCAACCACTGCGCAGCGGTCAGCTCTTGGGAACCAACCGGATCTGCACCGCTTCGATGGCGCGAGCCTGACCGGTGGTCCCGGCCGTCGCACCGTCAGCGACGTACGGCTGCCAGCCGATGCCGGACACGTGCGCCCGGTATTCGATCCGGTAGTGGGCCGCAAGGTCACCGGTCAAGGTGATTTGCATCGCCTCGAGTTTGAGGGCTTTGCCCGTCGTACCGATCATGCTCGACTCGGTCACCCACGGCTGCCACCCGATGGAGGAGACGTGCCCACGGTAGGAGATTCCTCCCGAGTACCCGGGGTTCGTGATCTTCAGCATGAGTGCTTCCATGGCCAGGGCGCGTCCGGTGGTCCCTGCGACGGCATCATTGGTCACGGTCGGCATCCACCCGATCGTCGCGACGTGTGCGCTGTATGCCGTGCCCGCAGCGGTCGGCGACGCAGACGCACTCGGCGACGGCGATGCGCTCTTGGACACCGACGGACTCGGCGACGGCGACGCGCTCGGCGACGGCGACGCGCTCGGCGACGGCGAGGCGCTCGGCGACGGCGACGCGCTGGGCGACGGCGAGGCGCTCGGCGAGACAGACGCACTCGGCGACGGCGATGCGCTCTTGGACACCGACGGACTCGGCGACGGCGAGACGCTCGTCGACGGACCCGGGGTCGGGTTCGGCGGGTTCTTGGCCAGCAAGCGGATCATGACCGCCTCAATCGGTGCAGCCTGACCGGTCGTTCCCGCGGTGGCGCCATTGGTCACCCACGGCTGCCAACCGACATTGCGCACGTGCGCCCGGTAGGAGACGTCGTACTTGTTCGCCAGATCGCCCGTCAGCCGCATCTGGAATGCCTCGAGAGGCTTCCCCGAACCCACGGCTCCGATGGATCCGGACTTGTAGCCCATCCACCCGATGTTGGACACATGGCCGTTGGCGGAGAGCCCGCCGGCCACCGTGGTGCCGCTCAGGACGTAGTTGAGGCCGTACATCACCAGGGCCGAGTTGACCGTCCCACCGATCTGGCCGTTGTCGACCTTCGGCAACCAACCGACGGATTGCGAGTTGGCTTCGTAGCGCAACAGCGGCACGTCACCGTAGGCGCGTTTGAGGTTGTTGTAGCGAGCGGTCACCCAGTTGGACAGGTACGAAACCTCGCCGTCATAGGTCGAGGAGTAGGCGCGACCCTCACCGGCGACCAGATGGGTCGGGGTACCCAGCACCTTCCACCGCTGGAAGTTGTTGGCGGCCGAGGCCGCGATCTGCGACTTGTAGGTAGCGATCTTGGCCGGCAACTGGCTCATTTCGTAGCCGATGCCCTGCGAGGTCCAGGCGGTGTTGGCGGCCGCGACGAACTCGGGCATCCGGAACAGGTGGCGGTACCACGCCGTGTTGCCGCGCAACCGGAGCTGGTCGGCGTTCTTGATGTACTCGGCGTTCGTGAACGCGCCGAGGGACTCGGTGTGGTCGTAGGTGCCCAGCGAACTGTCGAAGTCCCAGGCGGGCCCGGCATACAACTTCGAGGAGGGTCCGTCCTTGTAGAAGAAGATGCTGGAAGCGACGATCTCCGGGTTCTCCGTCAGTTCGTAGACGAAGTAGTACTTGACGAAGGAGGGGATGTCGATCATCGCCGAAAGCTTGGCCCAATCAGGATTGGGCGAATTGAGCATCGCGTCCAAGGAGTTGAGCGTGGACTGCATGTCGGCCCAGCCGGCCGCGGTGTCCGCCGGAAGCGGTGCGACGGCCTTGTCGGGCACGCCGGCCTTGGCGTCCTTGAGGGTGTAGGTGGTCTTGGTCGTCACCGAATTGAACTTGTAGTCCTCGGCATACCCATAGTTGTTGTCGAGTTCGGTGATGACGCCCTGGTTGCTGTTCAGTTCGACGCGATTCTTCTTGACCTCGACCTTCTCGGTCACCTGGTAGTTGCCCAGGTACTGACCGTCAACCCTCAGGTCCACCCAACGGCTCTCCGACGAGAACGCCAGCCCCACCGCACCGGCGAAGTCCAGCGCCAACTTGTTGCGCATGAGCGACCCGTCCGCGTCATTGGCCAGCAACACCCAGGTCTTGGCCGCCGGCATCCCCAGGATTGATACGGAGTTCGTGAACTTGATCTGATACGGCTTCTTGGGCAGGTTCCAGGTGTAGTTGCCCCGGCCCTTCATCTCAGCCGCGGCCGCTGCCAGGTTGTACGTGCCCGCGGAGTCCTCGATCCCGACCTTGGTGATCGCGATGTTGTCCTTCGACGCGTGAACGTAGGAGAGCGAGTTGTGTGAGGCCACGGGGTCGTTGAACGAGATGTTCATCGTGGGCAGGTTGCTCGTGACGGGAGCCGCCGACGCACTGGGCGCCACCGCCGTCACCAGGACCAGGGAAAGCAACAGACCCCACAAGGCAGCGAGGCTGATCCGGGCACGAGAGCCGGGCATGGCACTTCCTTTACTTGATTCCGTTTTCCCCAGGCCGCCCGAGGCGGGAGGAGCTGACTGCACGCCGATGGGCGCAGGTCGCACCGGTCACTCTACCCACCAGTTCGGCACTTGTCTCTAATCAGTCCGTCGCAATTCACTGACCCGTTCGCCCGGCTGGCCGTCCGCAGGCCGAGCCGAGGCCGGTCCTGGCCCGCTCGACGGTGAGCCTCAAGGCCCCTCAATACCTGCGACGACATCGATCTCGACGACTCGATCGGCAACCGCCACCGGCCTCTCAGGTCCGGGTGAGCGCCCGCGCACCGGCCCGCAACTGCGCGTTCCACGCCAGGTAAACGACGAGGGCCACGGCGACGGCCAGACCCGTTGCGGCCAGGGTGAGTGCCGAGCGCGGCGCAAGCCACAAAGACAGCGCACCAAGTCCCGCCGCGACGAAAGAAGTGACGACCACCGAGGGCCAGCGAACACTTCGCCACCCCAGGGACAACTCGGGCAGAGCGGGCCCGAGGATGCGAGCGAAGTACACCACCGCGACCCCCTGGGCCAGCAGATTCGCCACAGCGACCGCGACCGCTCCGCCGTAGGCCGCGGCCGGGGCCAGGATCGCCAGGAGGCCGACGGTGAGGACGAGGCTGTATCGGGCCTCAAGGCCCGGTCGGCCCACGGCCCGACAGGTTGCCGTCGTCATTCCCGTCGACAGATTGAGGCCGTAGGCGAGGATGAGCACGACGGCCGCCGCCGACGTGATCGGTTGCTCGCCGGTGAAACCTCGCACGACGAACCATGCTCCGGCGGCGCAGGCCGCGATATAGCCGACGACCAGCGGCGTCCACAGCCGGTTGACCCGAGAACCCAGGTCGACGGCCGCCGGCTCCCCCGCCGATCCGTGCGCGGCCGTGAGCCGGTTGAGCAAGGGCGTGACGGCGAACATCGGCAAACTCCTGATCGCCGAGGCAAGCATCGTCGCAATGCTGAGGTAGCCCACTTCGTCGATGGGCGCCTGCCACGCCACGACGATCGGCCCCGCCTGCAGGAGCGCCAAACTCGAAATGTTGGTGACCAGGGATCGATTGGCGTAGCCGACGAAACTCCGCAATTCCGGGCCCGGCAATGGCTTGAACGGCGTCCTGACAAGGTGTGGGGCCATGCCTGCGGCCAGGGCGAGGGCGAGGGTCCCCAATTGCGCCAACGAGACGGTGAGCATGTCCCCGAGCGACAGGCCCTTTCCGAACCAGAGGATCGTGCCCAAGAAAGCCGCCTGGGAGCAGGTGATCGCAGCGGCGATCCGACCGAAGTGGCCTCGAGCCCGCAGATAACCGGTGAAGACGTTGGCCAGCAGGAGTAGCCCCACGAGAATGCCGATGTGCCGGAACAGCAGGACGGCATCGGCGTGGTAGCGCTCCGGGATGCTCGCGATGCCGACGACGGCTCGCGCCACCCAAGGACCAACGAGCCACAGCCCGCCCCCGAACAAACTGACGGCCAGGACGAGGGAAAACGTCAACCGGCCCGCCAGCGCGCGGCGCTCTTGAGCGGCATACAACGCGTAGAAGCGCTGAGCCGAGACGCTGATGCCACCGTCAAAGGTCATGAAGACGACGATGAGCGACCCCACCAGCGCCCACACGCCGTAGGCCGCCGTTCCCAACCGCAGCGTCAGCAGCGGGATAGTGACCAGGCCGACGAGTTGCGGGACGAAGACCGCAACCCCGGCGAACGCGGACTGACGAAGAAGGGGACTGCCGAGCCCCTGGCCGAGCCCGCGCACACGCATTGGACCACCGTAGCAAGAGCGGGCCCGGGCTCCTGTCAGGTTGGCTACGCCAAACGCTCGCCCGCAGTCACCTCACCTGGGGCGAATCGGTCTCATGGCTGTCCGGTGGTTCGATGCCGAACGTCCTCGCCCACGCCTGCGGCGACACGAGGTCGGGCAGGGCCTGACGGTACTGGGCAGCCAACTCATCCCACTCGCGGAAGAGACGCGCGTGCAGTCTCATGCCTTCGGCCAGCTGCGACCGGAAGACCGCCGGGTCGCGGCGGAAGAAGGCGGTGCCGCTGCCGTCCATCTTGGACACCAGCGCCGAGTCAAACTGGGAGAGGAACCACCACACGGCATACCGCGAAGGAACCGCAATCTCCGGGGCTTCCGCGGCGCCCGCCCGGGTACGCGACAGATGCCGGATGCCGGTGCGCAACGACCACGGGACCAGGCGCGAGCGGGGCGGAATGCTCGGAAGTGGGCCGCCGAGAAGGCCGGTCGGGGCCGGAAAATCGGCCTGCCGGGGACGGGGTTGGGCGTCCGGATAGTCCGCGGCCAGGGCGCGCAACTCCGGCAACGTGCTGGCCAGCGTCGGGTGCAGGGCTTGCGGGCCAAGGAAGAGATCCTGCAACGCGCGCAACCGAATGGCGTTGGCGTAGTAGCGCATCGAGTAGCCATGCTTGAGAAGCCACTGGAACGACTGCGCGACGACCTGGCCGCCGCGAGGTTCGCGCGAGTGCAGAAGCGCGCTGATGAGCAGGTTGCGCTGGTGGAAGTACGCCTGCCACTCCCAGGCATCATCCTTGTCGTTCCACGAGATGTGCCACACGGCCGCGCCCGGGAGGGTGATCGTCGGATAGCCGGCGGCACCGGCCCGCAGGCAATGCTCGGCATCGTCCCACTTGATGAAGACCGGAAGCGACAAGCCCACCGCTTCGAGCACCTCGGTGGGGATCAGGCACATCCACCAGCCGTTGTAGGTGACGTCGGTCCGCCGATGCAGCCACGGTGTCTGGCGCAGACCCCGCGCGGCCAGATCCCACTCCTCGTGGACTCCTCGCACCGGCCCGAAGACCCACCTGATCGGGTCCACCACCTCACCGAAACTGTGCAGCGTCGTGGGGTTGTGCAGGTCGAACATGTGCGCCCCGACGATGGCCGCCGTCGAGGTGAAACTGCCAAAGCGCACCGCCCGCAGGATGCCTTCGGGTTCGAGATCGACATCGTCGTCAAGAACCATGTGGAACGTCGACGTTCCTGCCCTCAAGGTTTCCCACATGCCCCGGGAGAAGCCCCCGGAGCCGCCGAGGTTGGCTTGGGTGATGACCGTCAACTGGCTCCCCAAGGTCTTTGCAGTCTGCGCCCAGGTCGGGCTGCTTGTCACCTGCTCGGTGCCCTGGTCGACGATGAACACCGTGTCGAGGTGGTTCCTGAGTTCGGGCTCGCCGGCGATCCGGGAGACGAGTCGCTCGACGTAGTCGACCTTGTTGACGGTGGTCACCCCGATCGACAGCCGCGCCGGTCGTTGCGGCACTCCCCGCACGAACCAGTCCGCCTCGACCAGTTCGGCGTCGGCCGGCCCGCCGACGACGTCGAACCAGTACCAGCCGCCGTCCACGAAGGGGCGCAGATCGAGGTCGAGTTCGATGGGCGTCACCGTTTCTGCCGGCGACTCCCCCGCGCCGGTCGCCAGCGTGGCCACTCGAACGGGTGCCCCCTTGGCATTCGAGCGGTACACCATGACGGTGGCTGACCCGCGGACCTGCGCGACCAACCGCACCTGCTGCACATCGGTCCAACGCCGCCAATAGGACACTGGGAAGGCGTTGAAATACGTCGCGAGGGAGAGTCGTTCCCCAGCCCGGACCCGAATCGACCGGCGCGACGTGACGTCACCGATGCGGTTCTCGGTGTCCCGATGCTCGGTGGCCTCGATCCCCTTGTACTCCCCCCACCCGCGTTCCCACCGGTCGTACGCGTCGTCGATCCGCGGCGCGCGGGCGCCGTACTCGACATAGAGAGGCAGGATGTCGGGCTCGTGGACATCCGGAAAGACGACGTGGGCGGCCAAGTGCCACCCGACCGGCTCCGCGGGTGGCGCGGCGGGTATGCCGTCGAGTGCGGTCGTGGTCACGAACCGGTCTCCTTCCGTTGCCGACACGGCCCGCGGGGGGATGCGTTTACGCGTGCCCCGAGGCGTCGGCATACAGTTCCTTCCAATGTCGAAACCGCGGAAGGTGGCCCCTCGTGAGCTCCTCTGACTTTATCCCCTTCGCCCTGCCCGACATCGGCGACGCCGAAATCGAGGCCGTGACCACGGCGATGCGATCGGGGTGGCTGACCACGGGGAGGGTCGCCCGCGCGTTCGAGGAGGAATTCGTCGCGGCGCTCGAGCCGGATCGTCACGGGCCGACGACCTACGAGGCGATCGCCGTCAACTCGGCGACCTCCGGGTTGCATCTGTGCCTCGAGGCCCTCGGTGTCACCCACGGGGCCGAAGTCCTCGTTCCCACCTGGACTTTCACGGCGACCGCGGAGGTGGTCCGCTACCTGGGCGCGACCCCGGTCCTCGTCGACGTCGACCCGCACACCCTCAACATCGATCTCGAGGCGGCCGCTGCTGCCGTCACCGAACGCACCGTGGCGATCATGCCGGTGCATTTCGCCGGGCTTCCCGTCCCGCGGGAGGAGTTGGCCGCGTTCGCCGCCACCCACGGACTGAAGGTGGTCGAGGACGCCGCCCACAGTCACCCGATCGACAGCAGCGGCGTGCCGATCGGGTTGGGCGCCTCCGATGCCGTGGTCTTCAGTTTCTACGCCACCAAGACGATGACCACCGGCGAGGGCGGGATGGTCGTCACCTCCGATCCGAACCTGGCGCGCCGGATGCGGATGATGCGCCTGCACGGCATCAGCCGCGACGTCTTCGATCGCTACACGTCGACGTCACCGAGCTGGCACTACGAAGTGGTCGCTCCCGGCTTCAAGTACAACCTCACCGATTTGGCGGCGGCGATCGGACGGGTGCAGTTGTCCCGCTCGCAAGTGATGAAGGACAAGCGGACGGCGATCGCCGATCGCTACGACGCGGCTTTCGCGGGCCTGCCCGTCGAGTTGCCCGCCCGCCCGCACCGCGACGACTCCGAGCACGCGTGGCACCTCTACGTCCTTCGTCTCGGCAAGGACGCCGCGATAACCCGGGACGAGTTCATCGCCTCCATGGCCGAGCAGGGGGTCGGGACGAGCGTCCACTTCATCCCTCTGCACAAACACCCGGTGTGGGCGCAGTTGCGAGGCCCGCACGCCAAGGCCCTGCCCGTCGCCGACCGCGAGTTCGAGCGCGTCGTGAGCCTGCCGATCTTCTCCGCCATGAGCACCAGCCAAGTCGACCGCGTGATCGCCGCGGTCCTGGCAATTCTGGGTCGATGAAGCGGTTCTTCGACTTCCTGCTCTCCGGAGGCGCCCTCGTCGTGCTCTCGCCGGTGTTCGGCGTGATCGCGGGCCTGATCAAGCGCGACGAGCCCGAGTCGCCGGTGCTGTTCACCCAAGAGCGGGTCGGATTGCACGGGGAACCGTTCCGGATTCACAAGTTCCGGACGATGCGCGCCGGCGCGTCGGGGTTGCAGGTGACCTCCGACTCGGACGGGCGCATCACCAAAGTGGGCCGCTGGCTGCGCAAGACGAAGCTGGACGAACTGCCCCAGCTCTGGGATGTCGCACGGGGGAAGATGAGCCTGGTCGGCCCGCGCCCGGAGGTGCCCAAGTACGCCGCCTTGTGGCCGGAGCAATTCCGCGCTGAGATCCTCTCCGTGCGCCCGGGCATCACCGACCCGGCCAGCATCCGGTTCCGCAACGAGTCCGAGGAACTGGCCGCAGCGCCCGACCCGGAAGCCCATTACGTCGAGGTCCTGCTCCCCGAGAAGGCCGCCATGTATGCCGACTACGCCCGGTCGCGCTCCTTCGTCGGCGACGTTCGAGTCCTCTGGCGGACCCTGGTGGCCGTGGGGCGGGGCTGACATGGTCGCCTGGGCGACGGACATCGCACCCGCGCTGGCCTTCGCTGGGCTGCTGTGGCTCGGCGGGGCCGGCATCGCCCGGCTCGCTGGGGCCCGGTCGGCGTCGACGGTCGTCTACTCGGCCCTGCCCATCGCAGTCGTGGTCGTCGGACTCGTGGGCGTCACCCAGATGTGGTTCCAGTTCGCCTTCGGCTGGGTCGCCGTCGCGGTCGCCTTCGCCCTTGCCGGGGTCGCCGCCTTGGTGGCTGGTCTCGGGTGGCGACGCCTCCCGTCGCGCTGGATCGCCACCGGCCCCGCTCCCGAGCGCCGGGCCGGCTGGTGGCTCAGTTTGGCGCTGCTCCTCGGCTCCCTCCTCCTCGGGCTCACCGTCGTCTGGCTTGCCTCGGCTGGCACGTTCGAGGTGGTGAGCCAGACCTGGGATGCGATGTTCGACGCGAATGCCGTCCGTTACGGCTTCGAGACGAGCAATCTCTCGCCGACGCACCTGGCGGTCTTTCCCCTGCCGCAGCCGGCCGTCGCCAGTTACTACCCGTCGACCTTCCACGCAGTGTGCGTGCTGTTCATGCAACTGGCCGGAACCGACGCCGTCGTCCCTACCAATGTCGTCGCGGGGCTGATCGCCGGGGGGCTTTGGCCGAGCGCGGCAGTTCTCGGGGCATCCTTCACGGCCGGGCGTTCCCGTTGGGTGACCCTGAGCGCCGCGGTCCTGTCGTGGGGTTTCTACGCCGCGCCGTGGTCGCCCTTGGGGTGGGGGGTGCTGTGGGCGACGTCGATGGCGGCGGCGCTGGCCCCGGTCGCTCTCGCCGGCCTGATCCAGACGTTCGGATTCGGGCTGGTACGTCGTCCGTTGCCGTTGAGTGCCGCCGTGGCGGTCGGCGGCATCGCGTTGGTCGGGTTGATGCACCCACGCACCGTCGTCATCATCCTCGTCCTGGCCGTGGGGTTGTGGGCCTGGTCGTTCGGGGCTCGCAGTCTCCGCGCGCGCGCGGTGGGCGAGCCGTGGACGCGCTGGGCGGTCTTGACCTTCCTCCCGGCGCCGCTCCTGCTCTTCGCCGTGTTCTTCGTGGAT
Source organism: Actinomycetes bacterium (assembly GCA_029778715.1). Taxonomy (GTDB): domain Bacteria; phylum Actinomycetota; class Actinomycetes; order Actinomycetales; family Dermatophilaceae; genus Phycicoccus_A. The sequence goes on from JAKOPT010000089.1 coordinate 231,383, forward strand.
CGAGGCATGGAGGCCCGGCTCTGGCCGGTGGAACGCCCCCTCTGGGCGGAACTGGGGTCCCACCTGGTCAATGGGGTCGTCGGGTCATGGCCGCAGCCGATCACCGCCGCCTTGGTGTTGGCGGGGGCCTGGTGGGCCATTCGCCACGGCCGCGCCGGGGCCGCGGTGCTCTGGGGCGGAGCCGTCATTCTCGATGTCACGACAGCGGCCATTCAGGGCAACTACGCCGTCAATGGGCTGGCCCGTTTCTGGTACAACGACCGACACCGCGTCCTACCCCTCACCGCATGGCTGGCGCTGCTCTTGGCGCTCTATGCCGTCGCCGCTCTCCACGACCGGTGGCGACATGGGGGCCTTCGGATGGTCGGCCTCGGGCAAACGAGCAGCGGTGCCCTCGTCGTTGGCCTCGCGGCACTCGTGGTCCTCAACGGGAGTCTCGCCGCCGGTCGCGCTCTGTGGGGTTCGCTGGCCGGGGCGGCGAACAACCCGGTCACCAGTCTCGTGAGCCCTGACGAGATCCGCTTCTACCGGGAGGTGGCCCAAGTGGTGCCGCCCCAAGAGCGGATCATGAACAACGCCAACGATGGGTCGGCCCTGCTCTACGCCTACCAGAATCGCCGACCCATCTTCCTCATCGGTGGCGTTCGCGGGTCCACGCACAATGCCGCCTCCGCGTTCGACCGCTTCATCACCCTGAACAAACACGACCTGTGCACCTTCGTCGCCGAGGACCACGTCTACTGGCTTCTCGACGGGGGGCGCGCCTTCAGTGGCACCGTCATCAAGGAGCAACAGGCGCCCGGGCTGCGCGTGCCACCGGGCGGCCACTGGGCGCTGACCCCGGTGCTCAGCAGCAGCGCCGGCACCCTCTATGAGATCACCGGGTGCCCACACCCGTGACCGATGATCGTCACCGGCATGGCGGGGTGGTGCTCAGCGGGATTCCTCGCCGCGGGTGTTGAGATCGCGCAGCAGGGTGATCGCCTCGTCGATCGGGCCGTCCATCATCATCTGGCCCTTGCGCAGCACGATCCCCCGGTCGGTGAACTGCGAGACCATGTCGAGGTCGTGACTGACGATGACGAGGCATTTGCCTTCCTGACGCAGCTCCTGGATGCGGGCGAGGCACTTCTTCTGGAAGGGCTCGTCACCGACCGCCAGGATTTCGTCGACGAGGAAGATGTCGGGGTCGGTGTGGACGGCCACCGAGAAGGCCAGCCGGAGGAACATACCCGAGGAGTAGAACTTCACCTCGGTGTCCATGAACTCCTCGATCTCGCTGAACGCGACGATCTTGTCGTACTGCTCCTTGATCTGGCGTTCGCTCATGCCCAGGATCGCGCCGTTGAGGAAGATGTTTTCCCGACCAGTGAGATCGAGGTGCATGCCGGCACCGACGTCGATGAGACCGGCGACCCGGCCGCGGATGGCGATCTTCCCGTCGTCGGCACCCATCACCCCGGAAATCAGTTTGAGTAGGGTCGATTTGCCCGACCCGTTGCGGCCGAGGAGCGCGATGGCCTCTCCCTCGGCCACCGAGAAGGTGATGTTGTCGAGGGCGACAAAGCGTTCGGACAAGTCCCGCCGGCGACCTTGGAACGTGCGGATGACGATCTCTTTGAAGGCCCGGGTATGCCGCAGGGTGAAGTGCTTGGTCGCGTGCGAAACCCTGATCCGGTCCAGATCCACCGAAGTCGAAGCGGCCGTCATCACAACTCCTGCGCAAACCGGCCGTCAAGACGGCGGAACGTCAACTGCCCCAGGCCGAGGATCACCAGCGAGACCACGGCGGCGAGAACGGCATACATCCCCAAATGCGGGACCGTGGCGAACGAGCCGTTCGTCGTGGGGAACCAAAAGGTCCAATGGAAGATCTCGACGACCGAGGTGAGCGGGTTGAGCTGGTAGAGGGACCACAACCAGCCAGTGCCGATGGCCTCGGTGACGAGCTTCCAGGTGTAGAGCACCGGTGAGGCCCAGGTGGCGACGACGAGGATGAGGTCGACGAGGTTCTCGAAGTCGCGGTAGAGGACGTTGAGGGCGCCGAAGATCAAACCCAACCCGAGGGCGAAGGTCGCCAGCACCGCAAACCCCGCGACACCGGCGAGAAGTTGAAGCAGACTGGGGTGCCACCCGGAATAGAAGCAGCCGACGAGGAGCACGATGAGCTGGGGTACGAAATGGACGAAAGAAACGATGACCGAGGCGACCGGGAACAACTCGCGAGGAAGGTAGATCTTCTTCACCAGGGCGTGGTTGTCGGTGATCGATCGGGTCGCGTTGCTGAACGCCTCGGAGAAGAAGTTCATGACCACAATTCCCGAGAACAGGTAGATGCCGTAGTTCTCGGTGTTGCGGTTCATCTTGAGGAAGACGCCGATGACGAAGTAGAAGACGACGAACTGCACCGCCGGCTTCATGTAGGACCAGCCCATGCCCAGCACCGAGCCGTGGTAGCGCTGGCGCAACTCCTTGTGGATGAGGAGCCGCAGCAGATAGCGCCGGCGCCAAACGTCGAGCAGGCCACCGCTGGAGCCAGGCGTGCGGAACGCAGTGACGTCGTTCATCTCGCGCAAGGGTCTCTTTCGGTCACCAGGTGGGGCCCCGTTAGGGTACCCGACCTCGGTGGGTGCGGGCCCTGGGTGCGTCCAGGGAGGGTCGGACGATCACTCGTCAGCGGCGCAAGCGCCAGGCATCCCGCAGGACATGAGCCACGGCCCCCAGGCCGGCCTCGACCGACAGGGTGAGCACCAGCCACCCCAGTGGCGCACCCATCGCCGAGAGCCGGTAGGTCCCCAGTGAGGACCCCCCCACGAGCCCCACGATCCCGACGCCCGCGGCCGCGCCCACGGCCGAGGCGATCGCGACCTCGACCTTGGTGCGCACCGACGACAGCCGGGCAATCCCCGCCAGGGCCCAGCGGCCGATGACCGCCCCGCAGGCCACCGGGACCAGCACGACGAGAACCATGAACCACCCGAACGATTGCGGCTGCGGCAGCGCGCCGAACACGGGGACCAGGGGCAGCACCCCGGACTGCGCCCCGCTCCACGTCACCGACGCCCCATCGACGACGGCAAAACCCGGCCCGGCAAGGAACGACACCGCCCAGATCGCCAGGTTGGGCCAGGCCGCCACCTGGAGCAAAGACACGAGCACCCCACCGGCCCCACCGGCGTGCAGCCCATCGTGAACGGCACGCACCTGGCCCCAGTGGGCGGCCACGGCGAGGAGGACGACGAGCGCCCCCACGCCGAGGAACAGCCCGGCACCGCGCACGGCCGGCCCGAGGGCACGCTCCACGACCCCGGGCACCTGCAGGCCCGTGAGCCGCGGCCCCAGCCGCACCTCTCCGACCCGCACCTGGCGGCCCACCACCACGGCCGCCACGAGCACCGGCAGCAGGACGAGCGGCCCGGGAATCGTCCACAGCACCACCCGAGCGGGCCCGGCCCACGTGGCGGCGACGGCGGCACCGGCCACCACGGCATACCCGATCCACCACAGCCCAAGGCGCCGCGCGAGCGATGACGGCACCACCCCGGCGAACCACCCCGAACTCGCCCTCCTTGCGCGCGCAACCCGACGCGCGGTGACATAGGCCGGCAGCGCGGGCACGGCGAGCAGCAACAGCGGCAGGAACTCCACCCGCACCCCGGACACCGTGAAGCGCGCGCCGCCGGCCCACAGCCACAGGGCCGCCCCGACCCCCAGCGCCTGGCCGGCGGACCCGGAGCCATGGCTGGCCGTGCCCCAGGACATCAGCGCCAGCGCGAGGACGAGGCCCAACGAGGCCGCCGCGGCGCCCGCACCGAGCACGACCGGCGCCCACGGGGTCAGTCGCTTCCGCCAGCGCGCCCGGCGTTCCGGGTTGCCACCGCGGGCGGCCGCGGCGACGGCCGGATCGTCGGCGCCGGAACCGGGACCGGGGCGGGTGAGGAGAGTCATCGCGACCAGTCTCGCCTCCCGAGGCGCCCACCGCGGTGAGCACACGCCGCGGAACGCCAAACACCCGTGGGCCCGTCCGTTGACGAGCCCACGGGTGTGTGGATCGGTATGCCGGCTGCTCCCCTAGTGGGGGGTCGCCCCGAGACCGACCATGATCTGGCGCATCAGGGCCGCCGTTTCCGAGGGGGTCTTGCCGACCTTGACGCCGGCGGCCTCGAGGGCCTCCTTCTTCGCCTGGGCGGTGCCCGACGAGCCGGACACGATGGCGCCGGCATGGCCCATCGTCTTGCCCTCGGGGGCGGTGAAGCCGGCGACGTAGCCGACGACCGGCTTGGTCACGTGGTCCTTGATGTAGGCCGCGGCCCGCTCCTCGGCGTCGCCGCCGATTTCGCCGATCATGACGATGGCGTCGGTGTCGGGGTCGTTCTGGAACGCCTCGAGGCAGTCGATGTGCGTGGTGCCGATGATCGGGTCGCCGCCGATGCCGACGCCGGTGGAGAAGCCGAAGTCGCGCAACTCGAACATCATCTGGTAGGTCAGGGTGCCCGACTTGGACACCAGGCCGATGCGACCGGGACCGGAGATGTCGGCGGGGATGATGCCGGCGTTGGAGGCTGCGGGGCTGATCAGGCCGGGGCAGTTGGGGCCGATGATCCGGGTGCCCTTGCCGAGGCTGTAGTTGAAGAACTCGGCGGTGTCGCGCACGGCCACACCCTCGGTGATGACGACGGCCAGCGGGATGCCCGCATCGATCGCCTCGACGACCGCGGCCTTGGTGAAGGGGGCCGGGACGAAGATGACGGTGACGTCGGCGCCGGTGGCGGCCATCGCCTCGGCGACCCCGCCGAACACGGGGATCTCCTGGCCCTGGGGGAAGGTGACCGTCGTACCCGCCTTGCGCGGGTTGACGCCGCCGACGATGTCGGTGCCGGAGGCGAGCATGCGCGTCGTGTGCTTCATGCCCTCCGAGCCGGTCATGCCCTGGACGATGACCTTGGAGTCCTTGGTGAGGAAGATTGCCATGGTGTCTACGCGCTCCCTTACTTCGCGGCGGCCGCGAGTTCGGCGACCCGGCGGGCCGCACCGTCCATCGTGTCGACCCGCTCCAGGAGCGGCAGGGCGGCCTCGTCGAGGATGTGGCGGCCCAGTTCGGCGTTGTTGCCGTCCAAGCGCACGACCAGCGGCTTGGGGTGCTTGCCGTGGTCGGCGAGGATGGCGTAGGCCTGCACGATGCCGTCGGCGACCGCGTCACAGGCGGTGATGCCGCCAAAGACGTTGACGAACACCGCCTTGACCTGGGCGTCCTCGAAGATGACGTCGAGCCCGTCGGCCATCACCTCGGCGTTGGCGCCGCCGCCGATGTCGAGGAAGTTCGCCGGGCCGGAGGCGGGACCGCCGGTGGCAGCGGCGAGGTCCTGGCCGGCATACGCGACGACGTCGAGGGTCGACATGACCAGGCCCGCGCCGTTGCCGATGATGCCGACGTTGCCGTCGAGTTTGACGTAGTTGAGGCCCTTCTCGGTGGCGAGCACCTCGAGCGGGTCGGTCTTGGAGTGGTCGACGAACTCGTCGTGCTCGGGGTGGCGGAACTCGGAGTTGCCGTCGATGGAGACCTTGCCGTCGAGAGCGACGATGTCGCCCTCCTCGGTCTTGACGAGCGGGTTGACCTCGACGAGCGTGGCGTCCTCTTCGCGGTAGACCTCCCACAGGGTCTTCATGACCGCGGTGATCGCCGCCCGGTCGGCCTCGGGGAAGCCGGCGGCGGCGAAAATCTCGTCGGCCTTGGCGTCATCGATGCCGACGTTGGGGTCGACGGCGATCCGGGCGAGGGCCTCGGGGCGTTCGACGGCGAGGGTCTCGATGTCCATGCCGCCCTCTTTGGAGCACATGGCCAGGTAGGTGCGGTGGGCGCGGTCGAGAAGAATGGAGAAGTAGTACTCCTCGGCGATCCGGGCGCCCTGGGCGATCATGACCTTGCGGACGATGTGGCCCTTGATATCCATGCCGAGGATCTGCGCGGCGAGCGCCTCGGCCTCCTCCGGGCTCTTGGCGACCTTGACGCCGCCGGCCTTGCCCCGGCCACCGGTCTTGACCTGGGCCTTGACGACGGTCACGCCACCGGACTTGGCGCCGATCTTCTCGGCGGCCGCCCGTGCCTCCTCGGGGGTGGTGGCGACGGCGCCGGCGAGCACGGGCACCCCGTGCTTTTCGAACACATCACGTGCTTGGTACTCGAAGAGATCCACGAGCGATCCAGCCTCTTTCCTGGTGTCGGGGTGCGATTTGACATCCTTCACCGGGAGCGTACTGCCGGGTTCGGTCCCAGCCTTAGCCCCGTTCCGCGGATGAGGTCGATCTCACCTATGAGTGGTCGGTCCGGAGCGTCAGGGGTATGCCGCGGGGCGGGTGGGATCGCTCCCACCCGCCCCGCGGCATACCGGGTGTCAGACCGCTAGTTGGTGCAGGTCTGGGTGCCCTTGGGCGCCGAAATCGCGTTCATCGCGGCCTCGACGGAGAGGCACTGCGCCGAACCCTTGCCGTAGAGTTCCTTGGCGGAGGCAATGGCGCCCTCGCGAGCCGCGGCATACCCGCTGCGCGAGGTGAGCTTGGTCGTCAAGGTGCGGTACCACACGGCCTCGGCCACGGTGTGCCCGACACCGGTGACGGTGCCGCCGTTGCAGGTCGGGGAGTTGTAGGAGACGCCGTTGACCGTCTTGGCGCCGCTGCCCTCGGAGACGAGGTAGTACCAGTGGTTGAGCGGGCCGCTGGAGTAGTGGACGTTGAGGCGGCCGACCTTGCTGCTCCAGCAGTTGGCGCTGGAGCCGTCCTTGCTCGGCTGGTCCATGTAGCGCAGCGGGGTGCCGTTGCCGTTGATGTCGATCATCTCGCCGATGAGGTAGTCACCCTTGTCGACGGCGTTGTTGGCGCTCCACTCGACGGCGGTGCCGAAGATGTCGCTTGTCGCTTCGTTGAGGCCGCCCGACTCGCCGCTGTAGACCAGGGCGGCGGTGTTCTCGGTGACGCCGTGGCTCATCTCGTGCCCGGCGACGTCGAGGGAGGTGAGCGGCTTGACGTTGTTCGACCCATCGCCATAGGTCATCTGGGTGCCGTCCCAGAACGCGTTGACGTAGGCGTTGCCGTAGTGAACCCGGCTCGGGGCGGCCTTGCCGGTGTTCCAGATGCCTTTGCGGCCGAAGGTGTTGAGGTAGAAGTTGTAAGTCATCTCGGCGCCGTACTGGGCGTCGACGCCTGCGGCCTGCCGGCCCGCACCGGTGGTGGTGTAGGTGCTCTGACCCCACACGTCGTCGGCGTCGGTCATGAGGGTGCCGGTGCCCGACGTGGCGCCGTTGAGGTCACTGGTCGTGTGGCCGAGCGCGTCCTTGAGTTGGAAGGCGCCGGTGCTGCCACTCGTCCCGATGGTGACGGTCCCGTTGTACTTCGAGGTGCCGCTGCCGTCGGCGATCTCCTCTTGCGTCTCGATGACCGCGCCGGTGCGGGCGTCGACGTAGACGTGCTGGCGGCTCGGGGTCTGGTCGGCGCGGGTACCCACGGTGCGGACGTCCCAGGCGATCCGCGCGGTGCCGTCCCCGGCCCAGATCACCTGGGTCGCCGTGGTCGCCGTCGGGGTGTATGCCGTCTGCTTGCGGGCCGTGGCGATGGCCGCGGCCGAGCTCACCGAGACCTTCTTGGCCACCGTGCCGAGGCCCTTGGCGGCCTGCCCCCGCGTGGCGCGTACCGAACCGCTAGCGGACTTCTCGACGACCAGGTCGCCGCCGACGACGGCGAGGCCATCGAGGGTGCGGTCATAACGCACGTGCCGGGTGCCGTCGGCGTCGACGACGACGCTGCGCGCTTGCAGGGCCTCGCCCGAGCCCAAGCCGAGCGCAGCTGCGGTCGCCGCTTCTGCGGCTCGCTCGGCGCCCAACGGGCCAGGGTTCGCCGAGGCGGGAGCGACGGCGGCAGCGATGGCGACCAGGGCAATGACCGAGGTGGCAGCAAGACGCTTGGGGATGGATTTCAAGGGGGGCTCCTCTCCGGGATCGCTCACGTCGGGTGAACGGCCGAGAGCCACCCAAACAGACAGCGGGCCTTACCACAAGAACCTTTACCAGACCTTTGCCAAGACCTGACCATTTCCTGGGGGAGCGCCGGCGGGACGGCGATCCTTCACGGCCCGCTCCGCCACTCGCGTTGGGCCGGTTCCCGCGCACTCTGATCAGAGTTTCTCCAGGGGGGCGAACCGCAGCAACAGCCACTTGACCCCGGTCTCACCGCCGAAATCGACCTGTGCCTGGGCCTTGTCGGCCTCGCCGCGGGTGTCGATGACGGTGCCCAGTCCGAAGGTGTCGTGGGTGACCCGGTCGCCGCGCACGAGGTGGATGGGCGGGCGGTTGCCCGGCGAGCGCACCCCCGGTTTGGTGGCCAAGGTCGCGACCGCGGGGCGTTGTCCGCGCCGCCCGTATGCCGCCGACCCGGCATACTCACGCTCCCAGGCGATGAGATCGGCCGGGATCTCGTCGAGGAACCGGCTCGCGGGCTGGAACTGGGGGGCGCCCCAGGCGCTGCGGACCTCGGCGCGGGAGACATGGAGGCGTTCGCGGGCCCGGGTGATACCGACGTAGGCGAGGCGCCGCTCCTCCTGGAGTTCCTTGGGGTCGCCGCCGAGGCTGCGCTGGTGGGGGAAGGTGCCATCCTCCATGCCGGTGAGGAAGACGACGGGGAACTCCAGACCCTTGGCGGTGTGGAGGGTCATCAAGGTGACGACCCCCTGGTCCTCGGCTGCCGAGGCGCCATCGGGGGCGGCCGGAATGTCGTCGGCGTCCGCGACGAGGGAGACCTGCTCGAGGAAGTCCTCGAGGCCGGCCACCTCCCCGGTGGTCGCCCGGGTGTCGTCGAATTCGCGGGCGACGGCGACGAGTTCGGCGAGGTTTTCCAGGCGGGTCTCGTCCTGTGGGTCGTGGCTGGCTCGCAACTCGGCGACATAACCCGAACGGTCGAGGACCGCCTCCAGAAGGTCGGCCACCCCGGCGTCCTCGTTGTCGCGGACCCGTCCCAACTCCTCCAGCAGCGCGGTGAACCCCTTGATCGCGGCGATCGACCGGGTGGCGATGCCCGGGGCGTCCTCGGGTCGGGCCAGGGCGGCGACGAACGAGATGCGTTCGCGGTCGGCGAGGGCGGCGACGACCGCCTCGGCGCGATCGCCGATGCCGCGTTTGGGCACGTTGAGGATGCGCCGGAGGTTGACCGTGTCTTCGGGGTTGGACAACACCCGCAGGTAGGCGAGGGCATCCTTGACCTCGCGCCGCTCGTAGAAGCGGGTGCCACCGACCACCTTGTAGGGCAGGCCGACCCGGACGAACACCTCCTCGAGGGCCCGTGACTGCGCATTGGTGCGGTAGAAGACGGCGACCTCGCCGGGTCGGACGCAGTGGTCGTCGGTGAGCCGGTCGATGGTGCGCGCCACGAAACTCGCCTCGTCGTGCTCGTTGTCGGCGACGTACCCGACGATCCGGGCCCCGTCACCGGTGTCGGTCCACAGCCGCTTCGGGCGGCGTCCCTCGTTGCGGGCGATGACCGCGTTGGCCGCGGAGAGAATCGTCTGGGTGGAGCGGTAGTTGCGTTCGAGCAGGATCGTGCGGGCGTTGGGGTAGTCCTGCTCGAACTCGACGATGTTGCGGATGCTCGCGCCCCGGAAGGCATAGATCGACTGGTCGGCATCGCCGACGACGACGAGTTCGGCGGGCGGAACCCGGGGGTGCGCGCCGCTTGCTTCCGGCGCTGCGTTCGCCGGCGCCCGATCCGGTGCGCCGACCAGTTCACGCACGAGGGCATATTGGGCGTGGTTGGTGTCCTGGTACTCGTCGACAAGGACGTGCCGGAACCGCCGTCGGTAGTGCTCGGCGACCTCGGGAAACGCCTGGAGCAGGTGGACCGTCGTCATGATGAGGTCGTCGAAGTCGAGGGCGTTGGCCTGCCGCAACCGCCGCTGGTACGCGGCATACGCCTCGGCGAGCACCTGCTGTTGGTGAGTGGCGCTCTCGCCCAGGCCCGCGGCATACGACTCTTCATCGATGAGTTCGTTCTTGAGGTTGCTCACCTGGTGGGAGAACGAGCGGGGGTTGTAGCGCTTGGGGTCGAGGTCGAGATCGCGCACGACCATGCCCATGAGCCGCTGGGAGTCGGCGGCGTCGTAGATGGAGAAGGTCGGTTTCATGCCGACCTTGGGGGCTTCGCGGCGCAGGATGCGCACGCACGCGCTGTGGAAGGTCATGACCCACATGGAGCGGGCCCGCGGCCCGACGAGGGTTTCGACGCGCTCGCGCATCTCGGCGGCGGCCTTGTTGGTGAAGGTGATGGCGAGGACCTGGCCGGGTTGGACGCCGCGGGCGGCGAGCAGGTAGGCGATCCGGTGCGTGAGGACCCGGGTCTTGCCCGAACCGGCCCCCGCGACGATGAGCAGCGGGCTGCCCTCGTGGAGGACAGCGGCGCGCTGTTCGTCGTTGAGGCAGACGAGGAGGGCGGCCGGGTCGCGGTGCTCGCCTCCCCAGCCGGTATGCCGCCCGCTCCCCTCCGCGTCGCTCCTCGCGGGCGCGTCGGAGTCGTCGAGGGCCCAGGCCGGGATGCCCGACGGGCCGACGCCCGCGCTCTCCTCGGATGGGGACCACGCGCTGGGCCCGCCGGCCGGGTCGGGGTCGGCGAACAGGCCGTCGAAAAGGGTGCTCATATCGGGTTCCACCCTATGTCGCCGCGATCTGTTCGCTGCAGCGTCGTGGTCGTCCTGACGACCCCAAGGCTGCAGCGAACGCTCCTCAGGCAGACAGGGTGTCTTCGATGCGTTGGAGGGTGGCCTCCATGTTGCGCCGGGTCAGGTCGGCCAGGCGCCGCACGAAGAACCGCCCGGGCCAGGCCTCGGTCGAGATGTCCCAGGTCTCGCGCACGATAGTGCCCTCCTCGGTGGGTTCGAGTTGGTAGCGCCAGGTGCGCCCGGTCGCCACCAGCGTGATCGGGAAGGCACCCATGGTGCGCCAGGCGATCCGCCGGTTCTCCTCGAACTCGGTGACGACATTGCGGGTGGAGTAGCCCACGCCCCAGTTCATGTCCATCCCGAAGGAGTCCCCAAGGGACAGCCGGCGCGATTCCTTGGACCGGGTCGCGACGACGGTGCCCGAACCGTCGATGTCATGGTGGCGCCCCGGGTCGGCGAGCAGGTCGAAGATCGCCTCCGCGGGCGCATGGATGAGACGTTGAACGGTCACCTGGTCACTCATGGCCCGCCACCCTACCCGCGGCCGCCGAACCGGAGCCGCCAACGAGTCCGCGGACTCAATAGCCGTAGCGAGTGGAGGGAAGGCTCGATGCCCACACGAGGAGGAGGACGAAACCACCCACCCCCACGATGATGACCGTCAACAGCGGCGCGGCATACCTAAACCACGGCCGTTTGTTCGAGGTGGCCCACGCGATGTTGCGAATCGTCAGATACAACAAGTAGAGGAGGGGCATGATGGCCCACGACAAAAAGGCGTTGATCCACATGACACCGACACTGGGTTCCTGGATGACCGTCTTGACGGTCGTCACCGGTGGAGGCGGGGTCGCAAAACTCATGAGACGGACGTTCCCTTCTTTGAGAAAACTATGGGATCGCTAGACCTACGTTTTTGTGTGTTGCGCCCAGTTTCGGTAGGCAGCGCGCGACGTTTGCTCGCCCACACCGGGAACGAACCACCCGAGGCCGCCAACGGACGTGCGATCGGGAACGAAACTCCCGGCGGCGAGTTGTTGGAGTCGATCCCGGCCATCGCCGAAGTCGGTGCCCAAACTCAAGCGGGCGCTGGCAACGACTTGGCCCAGCCAGGTGCACCATTCGGTCGTGAAGCGGGGCGCCCCGGACACTTCGATGTTGATCAGTCCCCCGTGACCTCGCACGAGGAGAAGCAAGGGGCCAAGTTCTTTGCTCCACCTATCCGGCCGCAGCGCAAACCCTTCGAGCCATTCGAAGCGCGTGTGCCCGGCGAAGACCTTGCCGGCGCGCCGTTTGCTTGCCCTGCGATGGCTCGCGACCGTCGCACCGAGTGCGATGACAGCGCCGACTCCACCCAACGAGCCGTAGGTCGATCCTTGGTCGAACGCCGCGCTCGCGACAATCACCCGCCGGGTCGTGACGAAGAGGCGGCCGCTGTCCATGACAACGAACCCTGGAACGGAGATGCGAGATAGGTTCGTCCACCAGAGGGACTCTTCGCCCGGCTCCAAGACCGGTCCGGTTTCTTCGTCGACAGTGGGGTACCAGTAAGGATCGACCTTCGACCCAAACTCCCGAACCACCCCCAAGCCATTGGGAAAGAGTTGCGCTTCGGACATACTTGTCCACCCGTCTCGAATGATCTGACCCTTTTGGAGTTAGGGGCACATGTCAAATAGTAGGAAATCGACGACTATGGCGTAGTCCCCATTTCCGGGGACACCTGTGAGAGGAGCCAGAAGATTCGGCTGGTCCACTGACACCCCCGGCCATCATTGGGTGGTCGCGCGCGGTGGGCGGGCGGCATACGCTTCGGGGATGGCGCGCAAGGGTGAGTTCGGGGAGCCGGTGATCCTCGACGTTGCCGGGTACGACGTGCGGATCACCAACCCAGACCGGCCGTACTTCTCGGCGCGCGGCGAGACCAAACTCGACCTGTCCCGCTACTACCTCGCGGTCGGCCCGGGCATCGTCACCGCGTTGCGCGAGCGACCGTGCATGCTGCACCGCTTCCCCGACGGCGTCGACGGCCCCAAGGTCCACCAGAAGCGCCTCCCCCGCGGCGCACCGCCCTGGGTCGAGACGGTCCGGCTGCACTTCCCCCGCTACGGCCTGCACGCCGACGAACTGTGCGTCACCAAACTCGCCGACGTCCTCTGGGCGGTCCAGATGAGCACCGTCGAGTTCCACCCGTGGAACTCCCGGCGCGCCGACACCGAACGCCCCGACGAGTGGCGCATCGACCTCGACCCCATGCCCGAGGCCTCGTATGCCGCGGTCCGCCGCGCCGCGCACGTCTCCCGGGAGGTGTTGGCCGAGTTGGGCGCGTCCGGGTGGCCGAAAACCAGCGGGGGGCGCGGGCTCCACATCTATGTGCGGATCGCGCCCGACCACGAGTTCGGGCAGCTGCGCCGGGCCGCGCTCGCCTTTGCCCGCGAGGTCGAGCGGCGCCTGCCCGACGACGTGACGACGACCTGGTGGCGCCGCGACCGGCGCCCAGACGCCATCTTCGTCGACTACAACCAGAATGCTCGCGACCACACGATCGCCGCAGCCTATTCGGTGCGCGGCACCCCGGAAGGGCAGGTGTCGGCGCCCCTGCGGTGGGACGAGATCGACGACGCCGAGCCCGGTGATTTCACCATCGCCACGATGCCGGCGCGGTATGCCGCCCTCGGCGACCTGCACGCCGGCATCGACGAGGCGGTCTTCGACATCGCCCCCCTGCTGGAATGGGCCGAGCGCGACGAGGCCGCCGGCAACGCGGCACCCCCCGAGCGCTCTGGCCCACAATGAGGGACATGACCACCCGAGGCGACGGCACCGACGACACCGCGCGCGACCTCGGCGTCCGGGGCGCGAGGGAGTCAGCCGCCGTTCGAGGGACCGGTTGGCCACGCACCGACCGTTGGGGAGTCCTCACCGCCGTGACCCTCTTCGTGGTGCAGAAGGCCGTGTTCCTCACCCTCCTTGCGCGGTCGTCGCCCATGGACTTCTCCTCGGCCCTGACTCGTTGGGATGCCCAGCATTTCCTCGGCATCGTCACCGAGGGGTATCGCGTCCCGTCGGCCGAGCAGCCCTATTCCAATCTCGCTTTCTTCCCGCTGCTCCCCATGAGCGCGCGCCTACTGTCGTGGGTCACCCACCTCCCCCCCAGGTTCGTCCTCATCGTCCTCGCCTGGGCTGGGTCCCTGGCCGCCGTGTGGGGCATTCACCGCTTCGTTGCAGCGGAGTTCGGCGACAAGGCAGCGGTGGCGACGGTGCTCTTGTGGGGCGCAGCCCCACACGCTCTGGTCCAGGTGTTTGCCTATACCGAAGGGGTTTTCACGGCCACCGTCGCCTGGACGCTGTACTTCGTGCGCTCCCGGCGGTGGACGGCCGCCGCGGTGCCGGCCTCGGCGGCCTGCCTGACCCGCCCCTCCAGCTCGGTCTTGCTCGTCACATTGGCCGGGGTCGCGCTCGGACGACAGTGGCAACTACGACGCCGCCGGGCCCCGATGCGGCAGGAGGTGCCGGGCCTGATGCTCATGCTCGCCGCGCCCGCTGCCTGTTTCGGTGCGGTAATCGCCTATGCGGGCTATCGCACTGGGGACCCGATGGGGTACTTCGCCATCCAGCGACGATGGGGCTCCGTTCTCGGCTCGCCCTGGGGAACGTGGGAGGAGATACGGCCCTACCTCCTGTCCGCCGATCCCGCAATGACCCCCTACACCCGCGATATCGGTGTTGCGCTCGCGCTGGGTTTGGTCTTGATCCTGCTTCTCTGCCTCTGGGCCCTGTGGCAGCGGCGGCTGCGTGCCGGCGCCCTGTTCTCGGCCTTGGTCTTCGTGCTGACGATCTCGACTCTTGGCTACCCGCAGGCCAAGGCCAGGTTCCTGCTCCCGGCCTTCCCCATGTGGATGCTCCCCGGCCGGTGGATTGCCCGGCTGCCCGGCTGGTTCATGCTGCTCGTGCTCGCAGCCCTCACGACGGTGTCCGTCAAACTCGACTTGGTCATTGCGCTAGGGCGTTGGAGCCCGTAGCGACCAACCCCTCCGTACTCCCTTTTCCCGCCTGAACCATCCAACGCGCACTTCGCCGAGGAACAGTCGGGGGGTGAAGTGACCGTTTCCTAGGCGAAGGTCCCGCCCGAGTGCTCGGCGAAGGTCCCGCCCGAGGCCGCCGCCTCCCGGGCCAGGTCAGAGACGACCTGGAGGAGCATCGCGCGTTCGGCGACCTTGATCCGCTCGTGCAGGGAGTCCTCGTCGTCCTCAGGCCACACCGCAATGGCGCGCTGCGCGATGATCGGCCCGGTGTCCACCCCGGCATCGACCCAGTGGCAGGTCGTCCCGGTGACCTTGACGCCGTGCGCGAGCGCATCCCGAACCCCGTGCGCCCCCGGGAAACTCGGCAACAGCGCCGGGTGCGTGTTGATCACCGGCGCGCCGGCCAGCACCTCCGGGCCCAGGATCCTCATGAACCCCGCCGACACCACGAGGTCCGGGGCGAAGCCGGCCAGAGCGGCGGCGAGCCCACGATCCCAGGCGCCGCGGTCGGCATACGACGCCACCGCTTCGACGAAGACCGGTATGCCGGCCGCGCGCGCCCGATCCAGGCCAACGCACTCGCGGTCCGCGCCCACGGCGAGGATCCGGACCGGCGAGTCCGCCGCCGTGAATCCGTCGATGAGGGCCTGGAGCAGGGTGCCCGAGCCGGAGACCAGGACGACGATGCCGAACATGTCCCGCAGGCTACCGGGCGGTCGCCTCCGGATCGGCGCGGAGCCCGTCCGTGGCCTGCCACAACTCGATCGTCTGGACGACCCAGAACACGGCGAACGCCGCGATCACCGCCACCTCGACCCAGAAGGTGCCGTGCTGCCATGACCCGAGCCAGGTGACCAGGGCCAATGCGGCAACCACCACGACGGTGACGACCGTCAGGGCGAGATAGCGGTTGGCCAGGTCGGTCCGCTGCGGCCGGTCTCGGCCATCGCGGTCCGCGCTCACCCGGGCCAAGGACAGCGCGTTGACGCTCATGACGGCGAGCAGGAGGAGGAAGAGCGGGACGGCGGCCAGATAGTGACCCCAGCGAGCGAAAAAGGCGGGCGCCGCGACGAAGAGCAGCACCCCAGCCGCGACCAGGGCGGCCCCCATCGCCAACCCGGCCCGCTGCGCCCGGGTGGGCCGGCCCCTCCCCTCGCCGCGCGCCAGCACCCACGCGGCCCCGAGGCCGATGACCGCCACGACGAGCAACGCACCGACGTTGTTGACGACCTCGGCCCGCCCATCAGCCGCAGGCGGCCAGGGCGTTGACTGGCACTCGTGCGGGTCGGTGATCGGCACGAACGCGACGACCGGAGCCAAGGCGCCGGCGACGTTCAGCAGGACATCCTCGAGATCGGTGTTGCCCTTGAGCACAATCAAACACACGCCCACCGCGACGAGGGTGCCGACGAACACCCCCCGCACCGGCGTCCAGTAGTACGAACTGATCGACGTCCGCCAGCACCCCCCGCCCGCGGCCACGATCTCGAGGACGACCGACACCGCGAGGAGGAGCACGAGCGCGACGAGGAGCAGCCGCAGGTAGCGGTAGGTCTTGAGAGCGTACCCGCCGTCCCCCATCGGGGCACCTCCCATCTGCTCCGCTCTCTCCAGCGCCCATCGTCGCGTACACATTCGACCAATAGGTGGATTGTGCACACCGGCGATGTCAACAATCCACCTATTGGTCGGTTGTTGACACCCCTACTCCCAGCAGGCTGCCCACCCACCGCCCACCAGCAGCCAACCGGAACGCACGCCTGCCGCTCACCCTCACCCCGGGCGCGGTATGCCGCAACGACCGGCCGGCACGGCGGCATACCCTTGCGCGCATGGCCACCCCCCGACCCGACCACGGCATCGAGCGCATCCTCGCCGTCATGGCCCACCCCAACGACGCGGACTTCGGCGCCGGCGGGACCCTCGCGACCTGGACCCGGGCCGGGATCGACGTCACCCTCTTGTGCCTCACCCGCGGCGAACAGGGCGCCCGCCCCGATGCCGACATCGCCGCCATCCCCGCCCTGCGCGAGGCCGAGCAGCGGGCCGCGAGCGCCGCCCTCGGCGTCCACGACGTGCGTTTCCTCGACGGGGTGCGCGACGGGTGGGTCGCCCCCACCCAAGACCTGGTCCGCGAAATCGTCCGGGTCATCCGCGACGTGCGCCCGCAGCGGGTGCTCGCTCAGAGCCCGGAGCGCATCTACGACCGCATCCAGGCCAGCCACCCAGACCATCTCGCGGCCGGCGAAGCGACCGTGCGAGCCTGCTACCCAGCCGCCGAGAACCCGTTCGCCTGGCCCGAGCTGCACGACGACGAGGGGCTGCCCTTCTGGCATGTCGGCGAGATCTGGCTCATGGCTCACCCCACCCCCGACCATGTCGTCGACATCACCGACGTCTTCGACGCCAAGGTCGCGGCCCTGCGCGCGCACGCGTCCCAGACGGCGCATCGCGGCGAGGAACTCCCGGTGTTTCTCCGCGCGATGGGCACGCGGCTCGGCGCCCTCCTCGGGCTGCCCGAGGGGCGCCTCGGCGAGGGGTTCAAGGTGGTCCCGCTCAACTGAGGCGGCCCCGCGGCATACGGCATGATCGGGCCATGGCCCACGCTCTCGTCGTTCCCCGCCCCGGCGGCCCCGAGGTCCTCACCCTTCGCCCCCAGGACCGGCCCGCGCCCGGCCCCGGCGAAGTCGTGGTCCGGGTCGCCGCAAGCGGGGTCAACTTCATCGACATCTACCAGCGCGAGGGCCGCTACCCGGTCCCCATGCCGGTCACTCTCGGCCTCGAAGGCGCCGGTGAGGTCGTCGCCGTCGGCGCCGACGTCGGCGAGGTCGCGCTCGGCGATGTCGTCGCCTGGGCCATGACCCAAGGGTCCGCCGCGACGTATGCCGTGGTGCCGGCCGCGCAGACCGTGCCGGTGCCCGCTGGGCTCGATCCGGTACTCGCCGCCGCCGTCATCCTCCAGGGGATGACCGCGCATTTCCTCACGACGAGCACGTATGCCGTCGCCCCCGGCACCGTGGCCCTCGTCCACGCCGCGGCCGGCGGGGTCGGGCAGTTACTCGTCCAACTGCTCAAGGCCGCCGGGGCCACGGTGATCGCCACCGCAGGCAGTCCTTCGAAGTGCGCGACGGCTCGGGCGCGCGGGGCCGATCACGTCCTCGACACGACGGCGGTCACCGATCTCGCCGGCGCGGTTCGGGAGGCAACCGGCGGTCGCGGGGTCGATGTCGCCTACGACGGGGTGGGTGCGGCGACCTTCGACGCCTCGCTGGCGTCGGTGCGCCCCCGGGGCCTGCTCGTCGTGTACGGCGCTGCGTCCGGGCCGGTGCCCCCGTTCGATGTCCAGCGCCTCAACGCCGCCGGATCGGTGTTTCTCACCCGCCCCTCGCTGCCGCACTACCTCTCGACCCGGGAGGAATTGCGCTGGCGGGCAGCGGAAGTGTTCGACGCGGTCCGGGCCGGGCGGCTCGAGGTGGCGATCGGCGGGGAGTACGCGCTCACCGAGGCGTCCGCGGCATACGAAGCCCTGGAGGGTCGCGCGACCCAAGGCAAACTGGTGCTCATCCCCTGAGCGGGATGTCCGTGCGGCACTGCTGACCGGTTGGTGGGCCCATCGGTTTCTCCCCTGTGCCGCCGATGTCGGTGCGGCACTGCTGCCCCGTTGGTGGACCCAGCGGTACCTCCCCTGTGCCGCCGGATGCCCGGCTCGACTATCGGGGTTGGCAGGTGGGGCTCAGCCGAGCCAGACGAAGGCGATGACGGCGTTGAGGATCGCCAGCGCGCCCGCGGCATCGGCCAAGGTGAGTTTGGGTTCACCGCGCTTGGCGCGGACCCGGCCGATCTCGGCGCAGGCCACCACCGCAAGGGCGATGACGAGTTTGACCGCGATCCCGGCGTGACTGACCTTGTCGCCCGTCGCTTCACTCACGCCCACGAGGGCCAACCCGATGAGCAACTGGGCGCGGGCGCCCCAGGCAAGCGGCGACCACGACGGGCGATCGTTCCGCAGCATCAACCAGCCGCCGATGATCGCCGCGAAGCCGACGTAGTGGGCCATGAGCAGGACAAGGAGGAGCGCCTTCATGGGCTCCACCCTACGTGTCTGCACCCCGCCGGCCGACCCGACCGGGCGCCCGGCAAGCCCTCGGGCGCCGCATCGGCGGAGGACCCCAAGGGTGGCGGCCCGCCGTCCCCTGCGGCTGCGGATCCGGCGCGTGACGGCCTCCGGGTGGTGCGGCTGCTGGCCGTCGACGGCGCCCGCGTGCCGTTGGCGGACGGCCACTGGCCCTGGGCGCCGCTATGCAGCGCCGACTCCGCCCCTCGCGCGGCCTACCGTGCAGTAGGTGGGGTGATCACCACGCCTTTCGCAGGGGAGCCCGCACGAAGTGCAGGGCATTGGCTCTCAGGGCGCGTCTCAGGGACCCCCTGCGCCTCGGAGCAGACGGAGAAGGTGATGACCGATCAACCCGGCCCTCGGGGCGCGTCTCAGGCACCCCCTGCGCCCCACTGGGCACAGGGGCCACGCCGCGAGCGGGATCACTTGGCTTGGCTGCAGCGTGGTGGTCGTCCCCACGACCACCACGCTGCAGCCAAGCGCCCATTCGCTGCCAGGCACCCTCTTCCTACGGGCTACCGTGCAGGAAGTGGGGTGATCGCAACACCTACTGCACGGTAGGGCGCCCGGTGCGGGTGAAACCCCTTGGCGCGGTCCGTGGCCGGGGGCGCGGGTGCGCCGCGCTGAGAGTCGAAAGTACGAGACTCGCCGTCTGGACCGGGCGCACACGGCAAGTTGCGTACTTTCGACTGGCGCCCCGTCGCCCAGGTGGTCAGTTCGTGGCGCGAGGAGAGCCCAGAGCGCCAGATGAGGCGCCGCCCCCTCGCCCACAGCGTCAGATGAGGCGCCGCCCCATCGCCCAGGTGGTCAGTTCGTGGCGCGAGGAGAGTTGGAGCTTGCGCAGCACCGAGGAGACGTGGGTTTCGACGGTCTTGATCGAGATGAACAACTCCTTGGCCACCTCCTTGTACTGGTAGCCGCGCGCGATCAGGCGCATGACCTCGCGTTCACGGGCCGAGAGCCGGTCCAGTTCCTCGTCGACGGCCGCGATCTCGCCGGCCGCGGCCCCGAAGGCGTCGAGGACGAACCCGGCCAGGCGCGGGGAGAACACCGCATCGCCCTCGGCAACCCGCCGGATCGCCACGGTGAGGTCGCGGGCGCTGATCGTCTTGGTGACATAGCCGCGAGCCCCGGCCCGTATGACGGCGATGACATCCTCGGCCGCGTCGGACACCGAGAGCGCAAGGAACCGGATCGGCAACCCCCGCCCCGACTCCAACGCCACGCAGCCGCGCAACACGTCGACCCCGCCATGCCCCAACCCGCCGGGCAGGTGCACATCGAGGAGCACGACGTCGGGGAGTTCGGCCCGGATCACCGCGACCGCGGACTCCACGTCGGCACCCTCCCCAACGACCTCGACCAGGTCGGGGGCCTCCGCGGCCAACTCGCTGCGGACCCCGGTGCGGAACATTCGGTGGTCGTCGACGAGGACGACCCGGATCGGCTCACCCCGGCCCGGCGGCATACCGGCTGCTGGTGGCGTCATGACGCGGCTCCTTCCAACGGGGGCAAGGTGAGGCAAATCTCGGTGCCGTCCTCCCGGCGGCGAATCCGCGCCGTCCCCCCGTGGCGCTCCATCCGCCCCAGGATCGAGCGCCGCACCCCGAGCCGGTCCTCGGGGACGTCGGCGAGGTCGAACCCGGCCCCCCGGTCGCGGACGAACGCCTCCACGCCGGCCGGGCCGATTTCGACGTATGCCGTGACCGGCGCCTTCCCGTGCCGGGTCGCGTTGAGCAGCGCCTCACGCAGCGCCCGGGTGAGCGCAGCGCCCTGATCCTCGAGAGGCCGATCACCGGTCACGACCAGTTCGATGGCGGTGTCGACGAGATCCTCGACCTCGTGAGCGACGGCCTTGATCGCCGAGGCGAGGGTGGCTTCGGACCCGGCGGGCGCGGCATACAGCCAGGCCCGCAGCTCCCGCTCCTGGACCCGGGCCAGGCGCGCGACGACGGCGGGCTCGGCGCTGCGGCGTTGGATCAGCGCGAGTGTCTGGAGCACCGAATCGTGGAGGTGGACGGCGATATCGGCGCGCTCGTTGGCGCGGGCCGCCTCCTGTTGTTCGCGTTGGGCGTGGGTCCACAGCCGCACCAGCCAGGGCGCGACGACAAGCATGACCCCGACCAGGACGGCCACGGCTGCGAGCAACGCCTCAAGGGCCACCGACGCCCCGCTGCCGCGCACGACCAACACGACCATGCCGACGACCGCCAGGGTCAACCCCAGGCCCAACCGCAGCCACATCCAACCCCGGCGGCCCTCCTCGGCACCGCCGAGGGCCTGGCGGCGCCCGACCTCGTCGAGGTCGCTCCACACGACGACCGCACCACCGGCAACGATGAGAAGCGGCACGAGCAGCCCGGCCCGCAGGTCCACCCCGGCGCCCTGGAGGACGACGATGAGACCGACCGCGACGAGCAACCCGCCGATCGCCAGCACCGCACCGTGGCGGGAGCGCTGGACCCCGGCCAGGGCTCGTTCGACCGGCGCCGACGGCCGACCGCTCGCCGGGTCGATCAGGTGCCCGTGCCGGGCCTCGGGGACGACCGCCCACAGGAAGAGATAGGCCGGCAGCCCGGCACCGGAGAGCGTCAGCAGCACGGCGCTCCACCGAATGGCTCGCACCGGGACCTGGAGATGCTCGGCAATCCCCACGCAGACGCCACCGAGGTAGCGCCCGGCGAGCGGACGCTCCAGCGGCGCACGCGCGCGCGGGAGGCGCGCGTCCGGCGGCGGGGTGGGCGGCGGCATACCCCCATCCTGGCGCACAGCGGTGCCCGCACCCGCCGGTCGGGGGCACCGACCAGGGGCTGGTCAGGGATTGGTCAGGGTCGCACCCGATGGCCGGTACTCGCCCACGCCCGCCACAGTGGACTCATGAGCACCACTCCGCAGTCCGCACCACCTCCGGCGACCCCACCACCTCCGGCGACCCCACCACCCACCCATTCGCTGTGGGACGACATCGTCCGCCTCGGGATCTACCGCGACCGCCGGGCCGGCTGGCTCGCGGGCGTGTGTGCCGGACTGGCGCACCGCCTCGGCGTTGATCCCCTCCTCATCCGGGCCGCAGCCATCGTCCTCGGGCTCCTCGGGGGATTCGGCGTCGTCGCCTACCTTGTCGCCTGGCTGGTCCTCCCCGACACCGAGGGTCAGATCCTGCTCCGGGAGGTCGGTTCCGGAAACGGCACCGCCATCGGCCTCCTCATCGTCCTCGGCATCGTCGTCATCGGCCGCCTGCCCATCGGTGACGGATCGTGGCGGGTGTCGTGGTTCGTACCTCTGCTCATCGTCGCCATCTGGCTCATCATTCGTGCCGCCCGCGCCCCCTCGGCCAGCCGCGGCGCCCTCCCATCGCCGGCCACGCCGGGCACCCCAGCCAGCCCGGCAGCCCAGGCGGACACCCCGACCGGAGGACCTCCCATGACCCTCTCTCCGACAACTGGCTCCCCGCTCGCCGCTGGTGGCCTCCCCGACGGGCCGGGTGCGGCATCCGGTATGCCGTCCGGCGACGGCCGCGCCGCCGTGCCCCCGACGATCCCACCCGTCCCCACCCCGGCGCAGCCCCCGCGCCCGCCGCGACCACAGCGGCGCACGGCACCCCGTGGCACGTCCGCGGTCATCCTGGGCGCGGTCGTTCTCGCCTACGGCCTCGGCTACCTCCTCGACGGGCCCACGGGGTTCCCCGGCTCACCGCACCTGCTCGGCCTCATCGCCGCCATGACGATCGCGGGCATCGCCGCCCTCGTACTCGGCCTCAGCGGTCGACGTGGCGGACTCGCGAGCGTCCTTGTGCTCGTGCTGCTCCTGCCACTGGCCGGCTCAGCCGGGTTGCACCGCTACGGCCTCGTGACCGACGGCGGCGAAAGCGTCACCTGGGTGCCAAGTGCCGCCGGTGATGTCCGCGAACTCGGCGTCGGTACCTTGACCCTCGACCTCGGTTCGGTCACCGCGGGCGGTGCGCCCAGCCAGACCGCCTCCGCTGGGAGCAGTCCCGGGGTGCGCGCCAGCGTGGGCACCGGCGACCTCGTCATCCTCGTCCCCGCGGGCGTCGAACTTCACCTCGACGCCCAGGTGGGCCTCGGATCGGTGGACTTCGGTCCCCTCGCCGCGGTCGACGTCCGGGGTGGCGCCGTTGGTTCCCAATCTCGCACGGGGGCCGACGGGTTCGCGATCAACCGCTCGGTCGTCCTCACCCGGCCCGCCGCTGACGGGTCCACACCCAAGGCCATCACCGTGAGCGCCCAGGTCGGCGTCGGCCAGATCACCGTCAAGGAGAAGTGAGTCTCATGCCCGAGCCAACGCCCGCCCCCGAGCCCAGCACCCAGGAACCCACCCTCGCCCTGCCCGAGGCCGCTGAGTATGCCGTCGCGGCGGCCCCCCAACCCCTCGAGGCGGACCCCGCCGGCCCCGCGGTGGCCCCCACGATCGCCGCAGCACCGGCCAGCCCGGCCGAGCCGCGGTGGATCGGGGGGCCGGCGCCGGTGCCGATCGTCATCGGACTCCTCGGGTTGGTGGCGGCCCTGGTCGCCATCCTCGCCGTGACCACCACCCTGCACCCCAACTGGGCGGTCATCGGCCCCGTCAGCGTGATCGGCGTCGGCGCTCTCGTCATCGCCCTCGGGCTGCTGGGGATGCGCCGCGATACCCGGGGGTCATGATCTCCGGGCCCCGGTGGACGCGGCGTCAGGGCCGCAGGTCGCCGGTGAGCACCAGCCGCGCCCAGGGCACGAGCGGCAGGTTGAGCCGCTGCGCCCACGGCACCCAGCGGGTCGCGGCCGTCGACCCGCCGACGTCGTGGACCACCGGCTCGACCGGTGCCGCGCAGGTGGCCGTGTGGATCAACCGGATCGCGTGGAGGTTCGTGCTCCACCGCGGATCCGGGGACGGCCCGAACCGCCACAGCGACCGCACCGCGACCAACGTGGCACCGGTGATCGCTTGCCCGGTCTCCTCCCACACCTCCCGCGCGACCGCCTGGGCCGGCGTTTCGCCCGGGTCGATCCCACCGCCGGGCAGCAACCAGTCGCCCCCGACGTCGGGAATCCGCTGGCTCAGTTGGGTGAGGAGCACCCGGTCGTCGGCGACGACGAGGGCGTATGCCGCGAGCCGCCGCTGCGGCACGCCTCCGCCGGGCCCGGTATGCCGCATGGCATACCGGATCTCGCCGGTCACCGCGTCGGGTGTGCCGGGCAGGACCGGGGCGGGGACCACCGGCCCGGGCGAGACGGCATACGCCAGCACCACCGCCGGGGCACGACCGGTGACCGCGACGGATTCCGGAGTCCAGCCGCGGGCCCGCACCTGGGCGCCGGGGTCGGCCCCGTGCGGAAGGGTGAACCGGGCGACCTCAACCTGGCCATGGCGGGCCACGACCTCGATCATCGGGACACAGCCTGATCGTGGGCGCGGCGATATTCGGCGAGCGCGGTCGTGACGACGTGCCCCCAGTCCTGCGGCGGGGCCACCCTGAGGTTGTGGCGCTGGATCCGGCGCAGCAGGGCCGGCTCACTCGCCAACTGGGCCACCGCTGCGGCGAGCCCCTCGTCCGAGTCGGCGAGCAACCCGGTCTGCCCATGGAACACGAAGTCCTGATGCCCCGTCCCGGTACGAGCGACGACCGCCAACCCGGCGGTGCGCGCCTCCAGCGCCGCGATCCCAAAGGCTTCCAGGCGCGAGGCGGACACGAAAATGTGACTGCGCCAATGACGTTCCCGCAGGTCGCGGCGGGTGAGGCGGCCCGGCAGCCGGATCCAGTCCGCACCGACTGCGTCGATGCGGCGTTGCAAGGGACCCCGCATCGGCCCGTCGCCGATGAGGTCGGCGCGCAGCGGCACCCGGGCCGGGGTCAACTCGCGGGCCCGCAGCAGCACGTCGAGGGCTGCCTCGGGGCGTTTGCGTCGGGCCAGGCGCTGGGCCAGGACGATGCGCACCGGCTCGACCGGCACCTCCGGCCGGTCCGCGCGGGGGCGCCACCGCGACACGTCGATCCCGTTGGGCAACACCGCGACCCGACGCTGGGGGGACAGCAGCCGCCGCACCCGGTCGGCAGCCATCCCCGACACCGCGGACAGGGCGGCGCCTCGCTGGGCCCACCGGTCGGCATACCCGAGGAGCCGGTGCAGCGGTGCCGAGCCGTCGATGACGCAATGCCAGGTGACCGCCGTCGGCACACCGGCCCGCAGCGCGACCCGCGCCATGTCGACGGCAAAGGGGCTGACGACCCCCATCTGGACGTGCGCGACATCGAACTCCCCGGCCCGCAAGCGGCGCCCTACCTCGCGCGTCGCGAACGGATTGATCGGTATGCCGCCGGGCAACCCGAGGTCGAACCGGTGGACGGTGAGCCCGTCCTCGAGGGTGGGAACGGACGAGCGGGACACGCCCGGGCGGCCGGTGGCGGTGAAGACCTCGACGTCGTGGCCGGCAGCGCTCAACTGCTGCGCCAAATCGTGGGTCTGCACCTCGATCCCCCCCAACCGCGGGGCATAACAATCCGAAAGGAGGGCGACCTTCACGGGAACCAAGCCTGCCATGCGAGAGGATGGCCCCAATGACGCCTGCAACGATCGTGGCTTTCCACGCCCATCCCGACGACGAGGCCCTGCTGACGGCAGGGACCATGGCCACCCTCGCCGCCGCCGGGCACCGAGTGGTGCTCGTGCTCGCCACCGATGGCGGGCTGGGGTTGGCGGCGACCTCCTTCCACGGCCGTGGCGGGCTTGGAGAGGTGCGGCTCGCCGAGGCAGCCGACAGCGCTGCCGCCTTGGGCGTGAGCCGAGTCGAATGGTTGGGGTATGCCGACAGCGGCCATGGGGAGGTTCTCGGACCCAACCCAGTGGGTCAGGTCCGGTTCGTGCGGGCCCGCATCGACGAGGCCGCCGAGCGGTTGGCGGCGGTCTTGCGCACCGAGCGCGCCGACGTCCTCCTCGGCTACGACCGCAACGGCGGGTACGGGCACCGCGACCATGTCCGAGTCCACCAGGTGGCCCGCCGGGCCGCGGAGATCGCCGGCACACCCCGGTTGCTCGAGGCGACGGTGCCCCGCGACAGCCTGCTCAAGGCGCTGCGGTGGGCAGCGAGGGTGTACCGGTTCCCGCCGGAGTTCGACATCAGCACCTTCGAGCGGGCCTACCTACCCCGCGCCGAGATCACCCATCGCATCGATGTCCGGGGCCAGATCGATGCCAAGCGGGCCTCGATGCGCGCCCACGTCTCCCAGTCGACCGGCGGGGACAGCGACCGCACGCTCGCGGCTCTGCTCCGGATGCCGCGGCCGTTGTTCCGCCTGGTGCTGGGGCATGAGTGGTTCCACGACCCATCCCGGCCCGCGGGTGCGCCGATCCTCACCGATGTGCTGGAGGGGCTCTTGTGACGTCGCCTCTGGACCAGACGCCCCGACGCCCTGGCTGGTCGCCGCGCCGGATCGTCCAGAGCGTCCTGGGCCTGGTCCTGGCCGTCGTTCTCATCGTCTGGGGGTTGCCGTTCTTCGCCCACACGTCGTGGGCCCACATTTGGGACAGCATCCGGGTCGTGTCGTGGTGGCACGTCGTGGCCTATCAACTGCTCATGCTCGCCGGGCTCTACTTCTACACCTTCACGTTGACCGGTGGCCTGCCCGGCCTCACCCATGGCCGGGCGCTCATCCTCAATTTGTGCGGGTCCTCGGTGTCCAATCTGCTCCCGGCAGGGGGCGCCGTGGGTTTGGCGGCCACCTACGCGATGTGCCGCTCGTGGGGCTTTACGAATCGCTCCACATCGACGATGGCCATCGTCACCGGCATCTGGAACGTCATGGCGCGGATCGCGCTGCCGATCATCGCGATCGTCGCCCTGTGGTGGGGCAACAGCAACCTGCCCACCACGCTGCGCGATGCCGCTGTCGGGGCGATGATCACCGGGCTCATCGTCGCGGGCATCCTCGTGGCCGTCATCGCCAGCGAACGCCAGGCCCAGCGCGTGGGCCGCGCCCTCGACCGGATGCTCCGACCGCTCACCCGGCGCAGCGCCCGCGCCGCGACGATGAGCGTCGACCAGTTGGTTCGTGACCTGCGCGCCCGGATCACCGACGTCGTGCGGACCGGTTGGCTCCAGATGACGCTGGGCATGGTCGGCTTCTTCGGGCTCTACTTCGTGCTCTTCGGGCTCATCATGCGCGATGTCGGAGTGGAGTTGCCGTTCGGCATCTTGTTCGCCGCGTTCGCCATCGGCCGGCTGCTCACCGCGGTGGGCATCACCCCGGGCGGTTTGGGAGTCACCGAATCAGCGACCGTCATCGCCCTGGTCGGGTGGGGTGCGCCGCCGGCGGCCGCGACGGCGGGGGTGGTGCTCTTTTCGGTCATCACCCACGTCATGGAGGTACCGCTCGGGGGCATCGGCTGGCTGCTGTGGACGGTGAGCCTGCGGCGCGACGCCTCCCGCTCGCGCCCCCTCGACCCGTCGGCGACCTGACCGCGAGGCGAACCGCGATCAGGCGCGGCGGCGCACCAGCATGATCGGGGTCATCTCGTCGTCTTGACCCATGGGGTTGTCGAGGAGGATCTCGCGGGCCCGCTGCGGTGAGACGGGCAGGCCGCGGCTGGCACCGAGCACCTCGACGTTGATGTTGTTGCCGTCGATGACGACGGCGGGTACCCCGAAGGTGTCCTCGAGGCGCTGGCAATAGCCGGCCGGGTCGGCGGGCCCGATCATGGCGAACTTGTCGAAGGGCGCGATGGCGTCCGGGTTGAACCCGTCGATCTCGGAGATGCGGTTGCCGGCGATCCGGTAGAAGTCACCGTGCCGCCCGAAGAGCCGGGTCGCGGTGCCCCCGACGAGAGCGGCGATCATCCGGAAGTAGCCCGCCTGCCAAATGGCGACCTGCATCTTCTCCGGCAGCGAGTAGCCGATGTCGTTGTCGTACTTCTTCACGCCCTTGACGATGAACTTCGCCAGCGGGCTCGCCTTGACGACGTCGATGTGGACCACCCGGCCCTGGGAGATGGTCACGACCTTCTCCGAGATGGCGATCCAGTCCCCCGGCTGGAACTGCGGCACGACCTGGTCCTTGATGATCGGGTCGAGGGGTTCGAGGATCGAGATGAGGTGGGTCTTGATCCCGATCCGGTCCCACTGTTCACCGGCGACGTCAATGGTCAGCGCGTGTTCCTTGGCCATGCCTCATAGGGTATGCCGCCCGCTCACCTGGTCTCGACCCTCCGGTGCGCCGCCCGCTGGCCGCGGGCGGCATACCGGTCGCCCGCTCAGGCGACGCCGGAGAGGCCGTACCTCTCGATCCACAACTGGGAGACGAGGATCCGCCAGTAGACGAGGGAGTCGATGCGTTCGTCGCCGGCGAGCCAGCGGTCGAAGGAGTCCAGCAGCGCCTGCTGCTCGAACAGCCCGTGCTCGGCGAACGCCGCACTCCCGAAGACACCCCTGATGTGCGCCGCGTTGTGCTTGATCCACGCCGTCTCGGGGTTGGTGAACCCGATCTTGGAGCGGCGCAACCGGTTGAGTTCGGGCATCTTGCCCTTCATCGCGTTGCGGTAGACGTAGCGGGTCCAGCCGCGCTTGATCTTCTGGTCGATCGGCAGCGAGAAGACGTGCTCGACCAGTTCGGAGTCGAGGAAGGGCACCCGCGACTCCAACGAGAACGCCATCGAGTTCTTGTCCTCGTAGCGCAGCAGGTTGGGCGTCGAGTAGCGGGTGACGTCCTGCATGAGGCGCTCGTTGAGGTTGGGGCTGTAGCCGAAGGTGATGTCCTTGAACCCGTGCAGCGACGAGCCGAGGAACGGCGTCATCGTCGTCCCCTGGCCCTTGACCAGTTGCTCCATCCGCTGGAGGTACTGCTTCCAGAACACCGGTATGCCGCGCACCCCCTCCGAGAGCATCCGCCCGTAGGCGCGCACCCCCGCCGCGCTCTGCAGGTAGGTGCGGAAGTAGGGCAGGTAGCCGGCGAGGATCTCGTCGCCGCCGTTGCCGGACAGCGACACCTTGACGTGCTTGCTCGCTTCCCGGAACACCGAGTAGTACGCGTAGGGCGCCGAGGAAATGGTCGGCTCCTCCTGGGTGTAGACCCAGTTCATGATCTCGGCCCAGAACTCGTCGGGGTTCGGGTAGGAATACACCGGCGTGGACCCGGCGAACCGCTCGACCTCGTGGATGTAGCGGCTCTCGTCGATGGTTTCGTTGGGGAAGAGCGCGGAGAACGTGAACAGTTTGCCCGCGGTATGCGTGTCGTCGCGCCCCGAGCGCACCAGCTCCGCGCCCACCCCGACGACACCGGAGGAGTCGAGGCCACCGGAAAGGTTGAACCCCAGGGGCACATCGGAGATGAGGTGGCGGTGCATGACCTTCTCGAAGACCGCCCCGAACTCCTCGGCATACTCCTCGTCGGACTTCGAGGGCGCGAACTCCGGGTTGAACTCCAAACTCCACCAGCGGCGGATGACCTTGGACCCATCGGGCCGCACCGTCATCGAGTGCCCGGGCATGAGCCGTTTGACGCCGGCGTAGAAGGTCTGCTCGTCGCTGTCGTGGACCCGGAACTTGAGGAAGCGCGCGAGCGCCTCGGCGTTGACCCGCTTGTCGACCCCGGGCACGAGCATGAGGGCCTTGATCTCGGACGCAAACGCGAGAATCGGGCCCTCGATGTAATAGAACGGCTTGATGCCGAGCCGGTCGCGCCCGATGAACAACTCGCGCGTCTGCGTGTCATACAGGGCGAAGACGAACATGCCGAGCAACCGCGGCAAGATCCCCTGGCCCCACTGCGCATACCCGGCGAGGATCACCTCGGTGTCGGACTGGGTCGTGAAGCGGTGCCCGAGGCCCTCCAATTCCGCCTTGAGCTCCCGGAAGTTGTAGATCTCGCCGTTGAAGACGATGACGTAGCGCCGGTCCGCGCTGAACATCGGCTGATTGGCACTGACCGAGGTGTCGATGATGGTGAGCCGGCGATGCCCCAGCCCGACCAACCCATCGAGGAAAAGCCCCTCACCGTCGGGGCCGCGGTGGGTCAGTTCGTCGTTCATCCGCTGGAGCAGCGCACGGTCGTCGTGCCCGTGGAACCCTACGATCCCGCACACAGCGAGCCTCACCTTTCGTCGATGGCCGGCTTGCCGTCCCGGATGGCGCGCGGTCGCGGCCGGGCGCGAACGCCGGAGGCGACCGGTGGGTCACCGCCCTCTAGCGTGCCACGCGAACCTGCCCGGGCGGTATTTTCGGCCCCGGTACGGTGGCTTGTATGAACGAGCAGGCACCGGCCACCGGCATCATCCGACTCACCATCCAGGGCAGCGCCATGACGTCGAACATGATCGTCCCGACCTGTCGGATCAACGGCCACTCGGTCCCGACGCGTTACGGCGTGCAGGATCTCACCGTCTGGCCCGGCCCCAACCACATCGAGTTGCAGGCGCAGTGGATGCGCACCTACGGTCAGGCCGCGCTCGACGTGACGGTCGACCCCGGGCAGGTCGTCCCCGTCTTCTATGCCGCCCCGCTCCACCAGTTCACGACCGGCAACATCGGCTTCACCAAGCAGAAGCGCGGTGGGGTCGGCTGCCTCGTGGCCACTATCGCTGTCCCCCTCGTGATCGCGCTTCTCGCCGTGCTGCTGGCGCTCGCCACCCGTTGACATCCGCGTCCGGTGCGCGCGGGGTCCGCTGAGATTCAGCCGGACCCGACGCGGCGTGCATTCTTCTCGGCGGCCTCGACGGCGCCCTCGAAACGCACCACGGCCTGCCCGTATGCCGTGGCCAGGACGTCGCGGGTGCCCGGCGGCGGGCCTGGGGTCCGGACCCGGTCGCACTCGACAAGAGCCTCCATGGCCGCCACCGTGACCGGGTCGGAGTAGTCCCGCAGGACCGCGACGTCGAGACCGCTCTCGAGGTGGTTGCCCTGGTCGAGGAGCCGCCGGGCCAAGGCGCGGTCGTGGTCGATGAGTGCGGCCCACTCTCGCGGGAAGTCCTCGAGCCCGGCCTCGCGGCGCCACCGGGCCTGGCGTCGGTCACCGGGGCGCGGCATCCGGTCCAGCGCCTCGCGGGCCCCACTCAGCCCACGGGACACCGCGGTGACGAACCGGCGGCCGGTCACGGCGAGGACGACGGCACCGATGCCCCAGCCGAGGATGACGGCGCACCGGTAGACGAACAGGGCGAGCGTGCCCAACACCGCCGCCGCGTCGTTGGTCGCGGCTGACGCCGCGACCACCACCCCGGCGACGACGTCGGGGAGCAGCGCGAGCAGGCCGCCAGCGGCATACCCGATCAGCCCGGCGCGCCGCGCCCGTGGTGACCCACCGCCGGCGACCCGATGCCGGTGGCGCAGGGCCCGGAGGAACCCCCAGCCGGCCAGACCGGCCCCGGCGAGGGCGACAACGACGCTGAGCAAGGTGTGCACGACGGGCTAACGACTCACTCCCACTCGATGGTGCCCGGCGGTTTGCTCGTCACGTCGAGGACGACCCGGTTGATGTCGCGGACCTCGTTGGTGATGCGGGTGGAGATGGCGGCGAGCACGTCGTAGGGCACGCGGGACCAGTCGGCCGTCATCGCGTCCTCGGAGGAGACCGGGCGCAAGACGACGGGGTGGCCGTAGGTGCGGCCGTCGCCTTGGACACCGACGGAGCGGACGTCGGCCAGCAGCACGACCGGGCATTGCCAGATCGAGCGGTCCAGCCCGGCGGCGGAGAGTTCGGCGCGGGCGATGGCGTCGGCGGCGCGCAGGATGTCGAGGCGTTCGCGGGTGACCGCCCCGACGATCCGGATGCCCAGGCCCGGACCCGGGAACGGCTGACGCCAGACGATGGCCTCGGGGACACCGAGTTCGAGACCCACCTGGCGCACCTCGTCCTTGAAGAGCAACCGGAGCGGCTCGACCAGGGTGAACTGGAGGTCGTCGGGCAGGCCACCGACGTTGTGGTGGGACTTGATGTTCGCGGTGCCGGTGCCGCCGCCGGACTCGACGACGTCGGGGTAGAGGGTGCCCTGGACGAGGAACTCGACCGGGTGGTCGTCGGCCCCGGCATGGGCGCCGACGATGTCGCGGGCCGCCTGTTCGAAGACCCGGATGAACTCGCGGCCGATGATCTTGCGCTTGTCCTCGGGGTCGCTGACACCGGCGAGCGCGTCGAGGAACTGGTCGCGGGCGTCGACGACGACGAGGTCGACCCCGGTCGCGGCGACAAAGTCCTCCTCGACCTGCTCGGCCTCCCCGGCCCGCAACAGCCCGTGATCGACGAAGACGCAGGTCAACTGCTCGCCGACGGCGCGCTGGACCAGCGCGGCGGCCACGGACGAGTCGACGCCCCCGGACAGGCCGCAAATGACGCGCTTGTCGCCGACCTGCTCGCGCACCTGGGCAACGAGTTCCTCAACGACGTGGGCCGGGGTCCAGTCGCCGGGCAGCCCGGCGCCGCGGTGGAGGAAGTTCTCCAGGACCTGTTGACCGTGGTCGGAGTGGAGCACCTCGGGGTGCCACTGGACGCCGTAGAGGCGGCGCTCGTCATCCTCGAAGGCCGCGATCGGTGCGCCGGCCGTCGAGGCCGTCACCCGCATCCCGGCCGGCGCGACCGACACCGAGTCGCCGTGGCTCATCCAGACCGACTGAGCCGCGGGCTGGCCGTCGAACAAGGTCGAGGTGGTGTCAGCGATGGTCGCCTCGGTCGCGCCGAACTCCGAGAGCCCGGTCTGGGCGACCTCGCCACCCAGGGCGGCGGCCATCGCCTGGAAGCCGTAGCACATGCCGAAGACCGGCACGCCCGCCTCGAGGAGGGCCGGGTCGAGGCTCGGGGCGCCCGCGGCATACACCGACGACGGGCCGCCCGAGAGGATGATCGCCGCGGGATGCTTGGCGAGCAACTCGGCCGCGGGCATCGTGTGCGGGACGACCTCGCTGAACACCTTGGCCTCGCGGACCCGGCGGGCGATGAGTTGGGCGTATTGGGCGCCGAAGTCGACGACGACGACCGGGCGCTCCTGGAGGGTGGAGTGGGTCACGAGGTGGCCCCCGAGGCGGCGGCTCCCGGCGCGCCCGTCGCGGTCTGCGCCGCGAGCCGGCCCTCGATCTCGCGGGCCACCTTCCGCTCGACCCAGAACGACAGGAACGGCACGCACCCGGCGAGCATGACGAGGACCATCTTCGGCAACGTCCACCCCACCTTGAAGCCCAGGAGCGCGGCCGAGACGAGGTAGACCATGTAGACGAACCCGTGCGGCTGCGGCCACCACGCGAGCGGATTGGCGTGATTGCCACCCCGCCCGTTCCAGCCGAGGACGTATTGGAAGACCATCTCGGCGACGAGCACGAGCAGGCCCACGCCGACGACGAACGCCATGACCTTGAAGAACGTCAGGCGCGACCGCGCCCCTTGCACATCGGTGATATCCGGCACCCGCCCATTGTCCCCGATCGGCCGGTATGCCGCGCGCCCCGGTGGGGTCTGCCCCTCGCCACCCGTTCACAACTGACCACCCGCCCGTTCACAACTGACCAATAGGTGGGTTATGTACGGGCCCGGGGGGATCACCCTTCGACCCATCCGAGGGGTCCCGTGCACAACTGACCACCCGCCCGTTCACAACTGACCAATAGGTGGGTTATGTACGGGTGGTTCACGGGCGCGGGGTGGCCCCGACCGGCTGGTCCGTCGCGTCCCCATCCGACGCGTCCCCGTCCGCGCGCGGGTCCACCGCGTCATCCCCGGACGCCTCGACTTCGGCCACCCGCGCCCGGTGGGCGTCGCGCACCATCCGCCACCACAGCCAGAAGGCGAACGCGGCGAACACCCACCACTGGGCGGCATACGCGGCGTTGCGCCAGTTGAGCCCGGGCGCGGCGGTCGGGGTGGGCACGTGCGTCAGGCCGTTGAGCGAGCCGGCGACCGCGGCCTCAGGACCGGGCCCTGGGACCTCGTTCTCGAGGAACACGAACGCGTTGTACAGGTCGCCGGGCCACATGTTGACCAGGGTCGCCAGGTCGAGGCTGCGCAACTGTCCGGCCGGCAACGGGTCGCCGCTCAACTGCGACTCGCCCGGGGCCAGCCCCCCGGTGATCGTCACCGTGCCGGGCGGCGCGGCCGGCACCGCGTCGGCCGACGTGACGAACCCGCGCAGCACCGGCAGGATCGGCCCGGCCTGCGTGTGGAGCGCCGTGACCACCCAATACCCGCGCTGGTCGTGCAGGCGCCGGTCCGGGATGAGGACCTGCTCGGCCGCGGCATACTGCCCGGTCGCGGTCACCGGGCGCGCGGACAACGCCCCCGGGAACGGCCGATGCGGCTGCAGCACGGTGCCGATCTCGACCGACTGCAACCCCTTAGCCGCCGCCAACTGCTCGGCGAGCGCCTTGTCCTGAGCCACGCCCAGTTGCCAGCGCCCCAGTTGGACGAAGGCGATCACCACAAGGACGACGACCCCGAGGAGCCCGAGCCAGCGCGGTTTGAGGGCGGTTCGGAGCACCCGATCAGCCTACTTCCCGGGGAAAAGCGGTCGCGGCGCGGTGGGCGGGCAGCATACGGTGGCGAAACCATGCGCACACCCCCCTTTCGGTATGCCGTCTCCGCGGCCGACCTCGACGCCGCGCCCGCCGACGGCGACCGGCTGCTGATGTGGCTGGCGCGGCGGCAGTGGCGCACGATCGTCGGCGGCATCCTCATGGGCACCCCCTGGATGGTCGCCATCGCGATGCAGCCGGCGGCGATCGGGAAGGCCATCGACGCGGGCATCGTGCCCCGCGACCGCGGCGGGCTGCTGCTGTGGAGCGCCGTGATCGCCGGCTTGGGGGTCGTCATCGGGGTGCTCGCGACGGCGCGGCACTTCTTCGCCGTCCGCAACTGGCTACACGCCTCGTTCCGCGCCAACCTGGTCGCCGACCACGGCATCCGGCGGGCCGGCCCGGCCCTGACCCGTGAGGTGCCCGCCGGTGAGGTGCTCACCTCGATCACCACGGACTTCGGGCGGATGGGGCAGGTCTTCGATGTGTCGGCGCGCTTCTCGGGGGCGCTCGCCGCGTTCGTGGTGGTGGCGACCATCCTGCTGCGGACCTCGGTGACGCTCGGTTTGGTGTTGCTCCTCGGCGGCCCCCTGCTCATGTCCTCCCTCGCGCTCGTCGTTCGGGCCCTCGGCCGCCGCCAGGAGGCGCAGCGGGCCGAGTTCGGGGCGCTTGCTGCGCTGGGCACCGACACCGTGGCCGGGTTGCGGGTGTTGCGCGGTATCGGCGGGGAGGAGGAGTTCTTGCGCCGGTATGCCGCGCAGTCGGCCCGGGTGCGCGCCTCCGGGGTGCGGTTGGCTGGGGTGCAGGCGCTGCTGGAGGCGGCCCAGGTGCTGCTGCCCGGGGTGTTCGTGCTGGTCGTCGTCGGGGTCGGGGCCCGGCTGGCGTTGGCCGGGGAGATCAGCGCGGGCCAACTGGTGGCGTTCTTCGGGTACACGGCGTTCTTGACGACCCCGCTGCGGACGGCGGTGGAATTCGTCGAGAAACTCACGGCCACTCGAGTGGCGTCACGGCGCATCGCCCGCATCCTGGCCGTGTCGCCCGATCACCCCGAGTCCCCCGACTCCCCCGACCCCGTCAACAATCGACCGTTTGGTGGGTTGTGCACGGCCGACCCTGTCAACAACCGACCAATTGGTGGGTTGTGCACGGCCGACCCTGTCAACAATCGACCAATAGGTGGGTTGTGCACGGCCGACCCCGTCAACAATCGACCAATAGGTGGGTTGTGCACGGCCGACCCTGTCAACAACCGACCAATTGGTGGGTTGTGGACGGCCGGTGCGGCGGGCGAACTCGTCGACCCGGTGAGCGGGACCCGGATCGTGATCGGTTCGTTCACGGCGTTGGTCAGCGCCCGACCCGAGGATGCCGCCGAGGTCCTCGAGCGCCTGGGCCGGACGGCGCCGGGTCGGCATGGTGTCACCTGGTCCGGAATGCCCATCGACGACTGGCCCATTGGCGAGGTCCGCTCACGTGCCCTGGTCAGCCCGGCCCACCCGGACGTCTTCTCCGGCCCGCTCCGCACCGAACTCGCCACCGGCCGCCCCGACGACGAACTGCTCGACGCCCTCCATGTCGCCAACGCCGAGGACGTCCTCGATGCCCTGCCCGAGGGGCTTTCCACCCACCTCGAAGAACGCGGCCGGTCGCTCTCCGGTGGCCAACGGCAACGGATCGTCCTGGCCCGAGCCCTGCTCACGCAGCGTCCGATCCTGCTCCTCGTCGAACCCACCAGTGCCGTCGATGCCCACACCGAGGCCCGCATCGTGACCCGTCTCAAGGAGGCCCGCGCCGGCCAGACCACGGTCGTCACGACCGCGAGCCCCCTGGTGCTGGAGGCCGCCGACGAGGTCGTCCTGCTTCAGGACGGTCGGGCGACCACCCGGGGAACGCACGCCGACCTGGTGCGCGAGCACACGGCATACCGGGAGATCGTCACGCGCGGGGAGGCGACGTGAAAGCACCGGCCGCCCTCACCGAAGACCACACCCGGCGCCAACTCCCGGTGGCCAGCCTGGCGACCGTGCGCGGCCATACCGCGGCCCTCATCCGGCACCACCGGCGACCGCTCGCCGGGGTCCTCGGCTGGCATGCCCTGGCGGCCCTGACGGCGCTCGCCGCGCCCTGGGTGATCGGCCAACTCGTCGAGGAAGTCACCCACGCCCGCCGCCCCGACCGGGTCACCCACCTGCTCGTCCTGCTCGGCGTGGCCTTGCTCGTGCAGACGGTCCTTACCTGGTTGGCGCGCCGGGCGGCGTTCGTGCTGGCCGAGACCGTGTTCGCGCGGGTGCGGGAGGAGTTCGTGGCCAGCGCGGTCCGGCTGCCGCTCTCGCTCCTCGAGCGCGCCGGCACCGGCGACCTCGTCGCGCGCACGACCGGCGACGTCGAGGCGCTGGCGTTCGTGGTGCGCACCGGGCTGCCCCAGTTGCTCGTCGCCGGCACCACCATCGTGGCCATCCTCGTCACGGCGCTGTGGACGGCCCCGGCGGCGGTGCTGGCCTTCGTCGTGGCGCCGGTGATCCTCGCGGTGCCCCTGCGGGTCTACCTGCGGCGCGCCCTCCCCGGGTACCGCTGGGAGCGGGCGACGTATGCCGCTCTCGCCGGGGTCGCGGCCGAAACCGGCCACGGGCTGGGCACCCTCGACGCGCTCGGCCGGATGCCGGCCCGGGGGGCGGCATACCGGGAGGCGTTGGCGCGGGCCGAGGCGGCCGAACACTGGACGTTGCGGATTCGGATGCGGTTCTTCCCTTGGTGCGATGTCGCCTTCGGCGCGCTGGTGGCGGCCACTGCCCTGTGGGCCGGGTGGCTCTCGTTCGAGGGCGTCATCGGCGTGGGGGCCGCGGTGGCCGTGACGCTCTACGCTCAACAACTCATCGACCCGATCGGTGAGGTGGTTGGCTGGCTCGACGAGATCCAGGTGGCGGCCACGGGATACGCCCGACTGCTCGGGGTCGGTGAGGTGCCCCCCGATCGCGAGCCCAGCGGGTTGCTGCCCGCCGGGGACGACCTCGAGGTCGCCGACGTGTCCTACGCCTACCGCGCCGGCCACGACGTCCTTCATTCGGTGTCGTTGGCCTTGCGCCCTGGCGAACGACTCGCGATCGTCGGCCCCTCGGGCGCGGGCAAGACGACCCTGGGCCGGCTGCTCGCCGGCATCGACGCGCCCTCCCGGGGACGGGTCACTTGCGGTGGGGTGCCCCTCGTCGACCTCGACCTCCCGACGTTGCGCGGTGAGGTCGCCCTCGTCACCCAGGAACATCACGTCTTCGTCGGCACCGTGGCCGACAATCTCCGCCTCCCCCGGCCGTCGGCTGGGGATGCCGAGTTGTATGCCGCGTTGTCGGCGGTCGACGCCGACGGCTGGGTGCGCGCGTTGTCCGAGGGGTTGGCCACCCGGGTCGGGTCCGGCGCTCATCCCTTGTCGGAG
This sequence comes from Actinomycetes bacterium, assembly GCA_029778715.1. Classification (GTDB taxonomy): domain Bacteria; phylum Actinomycetota; class Actinomycetes; order Actinomycetales; family Dermatophilaceae; genus Phycicoccus_A. The sequence goes on from JAKOPT010000089.1 coordinate 269,119, forward strand.
GCCCAGGCCCAGCAACTGGCCCTGGCCCGGCTGGTCCTCGCCGACCCGCACACCCTCGTCCTGGACGAGGCGACGAGCCTGCTCGACCCGCGGGCGGCCCGGCACCTCGAACGCTCCCTCGCCGCCGTCGTGGCCGGCCGCACGGTTGTGGCGATCGCGCACCGCCTCCACACCGCCCATGACGCCGACCGGGTGTGCGTCATGGCCGACGGGCGGATCGAGGAGTTGGGCACGCACGCTGAGTTGATCGCGGCGGGCGGTTCGTATGCCGCGCTCTGGCGCAGTTGGCACGGCGCCTCCCCGGCGGCGGGCAGCCGCCGCCTACCGAGCGGGCCACGGCATACCGAATGAGCCACGGCGACAAGGGCCCGCGGCATACCCGAGTTTCTCCGTAGGATGACCGGCAGCGCTCGACCGACCCGTGAGGAGCACCATGACGAACCAGCCCCAGCGCGGCCAGCGGATGCCACGCTCCGAACGCCGCACGCAACTGCTCGACGCGGCCCAGTCGGTGTTCGTCGAGCGGGGCTACCACGCGGCGGCCATGGACGAAATCGCCGACCGCGCCGGGGTTTCGAAGCCGGTGCTCTATCAGCACTTCCCGGGCAAACTCGACCTCTACCTCGCGCTCTTGGACCAGCACTGCGACACCCTCGAGGGGCTCGTCCGCGACGCCCTGCGCCGTCCGGCCGACGACAACACCGACCGGGTGGCCGCCACCATCGGGGCCTACTACGAATTCATCGCCGACGAGGGTGCGGCGTTCCGGATGATCTTCGAATCGGATCTGACCAGCGTGCCCCAGGTCCGCGCCCGCCTCGACGGCGTCGAGTTCGCGTGCGCCGAAGCCCTCGCCGACGTCATCTCGGCCGACACCGGCATCGACGACGAGTCGGCCCTCCTCCTCGGGGTCGGCTTAGCGGGGATGGCCCAGATCACGGCCCGGCACTGGCTCGGTCAAAACGGGCAGCTCGACCGGGAGCAGGCCGCCCAACTGATCGGGGCGCTGGCCTGGCGCGGGCTCGGCTCGTTCCCCAAGGTGGACGGGGAAGGCGCCGAGGCCGCGCGCGGTTAGCCTGAACGACAACTTGCCCGGCCCGACCGCTCGGGCCCCCACCGGAAGGACATGTGACGTGGAAGTCACCCTCGGCGTCCAGAACGTTTCCCGCGACCTGACCATCGAAACCGACGCGAGCGCCCAGGACGTGGCCGCCGCCGTCGAAGCGGCCGTCTCCTCCCCCGACGGCTTGCTGTCGCTCACCGACACCAAGGGCCGGCGGTTGCTCGTGCCCGGGCGGACCCTGGGCTGGGTGCTCATCGGGGAGAGCGAGCGCGGGCGCGTCGGTTTCGGCCTGACCTGATCGACTGCCCGCCCGGGGCGCCGGCTCCGCCGGCCTACGGGGTCAGGCCCAGGCGGCGCATCCGATCCTGGTGCCGGTCCCGGAGCCGGGCGAACATCTCACCCACCCGGTTGAGGTCGGCCTCGCCGCTGACCAGCAGGTTCGCCAGGGCGTCCCGATCAGCGGCGACCGCCTGTGCCTGCGAGAGCGCCTCGCCGAGCAGGCGGCGGCCCCACAAGGACAACCGCCCGGTCACCCGCGGGTCGGTCGCGGTCGCCGCCTGCACGAGCGGCACGACGAACTCGGCCTGGTCGCGATCGGCGAGCACCGCCGCGATCGTCGCGCCCATGGCCGCATCGACGAAGTCGGCCATTTCGCGGAAGAAGTCGCGGGCAATTCCTTCGCCCACGTAGGCCTTGACCAGGGCCTCGAGCCAGTCACTGGGCCGGGTGCGTTCGTGGTAGGCGGAGAACGGCGCGACGAAGGGTTGCATCGCGGTGTCCGGGTCGAGGCCGCGCCCCTGCAGTTCCCGGGCCAGGTCTTCGTAATGCCGGAACTCCCCGAACGCGAGGGTCGCCATCGACGCCTTGAGTCGCAAGGTGGGCGCCAGGTCGGCATCGGCCGCCATCCGCAACGCACCCATGAGGGCCCCGTGGGCGAGCACTCCGAGCAGATCGGTGACGGCGGCACTGTCAGCGGGCGGCATACCGGTGGCGTTTGCGTATGCCGCGGGCTCACCTGGCCGTGCGGCCGGTGCCGCGGCGCCGATCTCGTGACGGCCCGCGGGGTCCGCGGCGGGGGGCACGATCGGCTGCGTCATGGCCGCAGCCTAACCGCGGGGTAGACTGGGTGGGTCCACGGTGCCCGGTCGGCACGATGACCCCTTCCCCCGCGCAGTCGTGACCTTGACGGTCGTGACGCGCCGCAGACCTCCGATCGGCCCTACGCAAGGCGCGCTGAGCGCGCCGTCGATCGTTGCAGGAAGATGCCCATGTCCGACGTTTCCATGTCCGAAAACCCCACGCCCGAAGTCACCGCGGCGCCCGAGGCGCCGACGTTCGCCGACTTCCCCATTCACCCCGACATCGTCACGGCCCTGGCCGATATCGGCATCGTCACGCCCTTCCCCATCCAGTCCATGACTCTGCCGGTCGCCCTGGCGCGTCACGACATCATCGGTCAGGCCAAGACCGGCACCGGCAAGACCCTCGGCTTCGGCATCCCGCTGCTCAACGGGGTCGTTTCGCCCAGTGATGCCGAGTGGGCCGGCTTCCCGACCGCGGGCAAGCCGCAGGCGCTTGCCGTCGCCCCGACCCGTGAGTTGGCGGTGCAGGTCGCCGGCGACTTGGAGCGCGCCGGTGCACGGCGCGGCATCCGGGTCCTCACCGTCTACGGCGGGCGAGCCTATGAGCCGCAGGTGGAGGCGTTGCGGCGCGGCGTCGAGGTCGTCGTCGGCACCCCCGGGCGGCTCATCGACCTGGCCAAGCAGGGCCACCTCGACCTGTCCAAGGTCCGCACGGTCGTCCTCGACGAGGCCGACGAAATGCTCGACCTCGGCTTCTTGCCCGACGTCGAGAAGATCCTGTCGCTGACGCCGGCGACGCGGCATACGATGCTGTTTTCGGCAACCATGCCGGGCGCGGTGGTGGCGTTGGCACGGCGCTACATGGGGCAGCCGACGCATATTCGGGCCATGTCCGAGAGCGAAGGCGACACCAGCCAGACGGTCAAGGCGATCAGCCAATTCGTCTATCGCGCGCACGCCATGGACAAGACCGAAATGCTGTCGCGCATTCTGCAGGCGCGCGGGCGCGGCCTGACGATCATCTTCAGCCGCACCAAGCGCACCGCGGCCAAGGTCGCCGACGAACTGACCGACCGCGGGTTCGCGGCGGCATCGATCCACGGTGACCTGGGGCAAGGGGCGCGGGAGCAGGCGCTGCGGGCCTTCCGCTCAGGCAAGGTCGACGTGCTCGTCGCCACCGATGTCGCCGCCCGCGGCATCGACGTCGAAAACGTCACCCACGTCATCAACTACCAGTGCCCCGAGGACGAGAAAACCTACGTCCACCGGGTCGGTCGCACCGGTCGCGCCGGCAACACCGGGGTGGCCGTGACCTTTGTCGACTGGGACGATATGCCGCGGTGGGGACTCATCAACAAGGCTCTCGATTTGGGGATTCCCGAGCCGGCCGAGACGTATTCCTCCTCGGATCATCTGTATGCCGATCTCGACATTCCCCGCGAGGCCAAGGGCCGGTTGCCCAAGGCTCAGCAGACGCGCGCCGGGTTGGCGGCCGAGGTTCTCGAAGACCTCGGCGAGACCGGCAAATCAGCAGGCAAGGGCCGGGCGCGCGGCGGGCGTGGCGGGCCTGCTCGCTCCGGGTCGGGTCGGGGCGCCTCCGATCGCGATGCCAGCCGGGGCGGGTCGGGTCGTCGTGGTTCGGGCCGTGACGGTTCCGGTGCGGAAAGTGGCGGCCGTCAGGGCGCGGCAGACAATTCGGACACGGCGGGGCGCTCGCCGCGTCGGCGTCGTCGCACGCGCGGCGGTCGGCCGGCCGAGGACACCGCGTCCGCGTAGCCCGAACCGCGTCGCCCGCACGGCAGCCGTCACGAGCACGAACGGCAGCCGTCACGAGCACGAACGGCGGCCGTCATCGGTGCGCTGGCGCCTCGCCCCCGCACCAGCCCAACCCGGCTGTCAACAATCGACCAATAGGTGGATTGTTGACAGCCGGACCCCACGGGTGACGACCGCATCCCACGGGTGACGACCGCATCCCACGGGTGACGACCTCACCCCACGGGTGACGACCTCGGTGCGCGGAGCAACTCGGTCCACCCGTGACCGTGTCAGCCCGCGCTGATCGTGCTCGTGTCGATGACCACGCGGTAGCGCACGTCCCCGGCGACGACCCGGTCCCAGGCGTCGTTGACGGCGGCCGGGTCGGAGGCGTCGAGCATCTCGATGGTGGCCCCGAGGCCGTGCTCGGCGCAGAAGTCGAGCATCTCCTGGGTTTCGGGGATGCCGCCGATCTGGGAGCCGGTGAGGACCTTGTTGCCGCCGATGACCCCCCACGGGAACACCGAGTAGGGCGTCATCGGCAGCCCGACGTTGGCCATCACGCCGTTGGGGCGCAACAGCCGAAGGTAGCTGTCCATCGGCAATTCGGCGCTCACCGTGTTGACGATGAGGTCGAAGGAGCCGCGCGCCTCGCTCAGAGCGTTCTCAGCGCTCGTGGCGAGATGGGCGCGGGCCCCAAGCGCGAGCGCATCCTCGGCCTTGGCGTTGCTGCGCGAAATGGTCGTGACCTCGGCGCCCATGGCGGCGGCGATCTTGACGGCCATGTGCCCCAGCCCGCCGACGCCGACGACGGCCACTTTGACGCCCGGGCCGGCCCCCCATCGTCGCAGCGGGCTGTAGGTCGTGATCCCGGCGCAAAGGAGCGGAGCGGCGACGTCGAGCCCCATCGCGTCCGGGATGCGCAGCACGAACCGCTCGGAGACGACGACCCGCTGGGCGTACCCGCCGGCGGTCCACTCCCCGTCGTACCCCTGGGCGTTATAGGTGCCGACCGCGGGTTTGGTGCAGAACATCTCTTGGCCGTTCTTGCACCACTCGCACTCGCCACAACTATCGACCAGGCAGCCGACACCGACCCGGTCCCCGACCTGGTGGCGGGTGACACCGGGGCCGACCGCGGCGACGGTGCCGGCGATCTCGTGCCCGGGAGTGAGGGGGTAGTGCGCCGGGAACCACTCGTCGCGCCCGGTGTGGATGTCGGAATGGCAGATGCCGGCATACGCGATGTCGATGAGGATGTCGTCGTCACGCAACTCGCGTAGGGGCAGGTCGACGCGTTCGAAAGGCGCGCCGGCGGCGGGCAGGGACAGGGCTGGAGTCGTCGTCATGACGCACGACTGTATGCCGTCTCCCTGACCGCCGCGTGCACGTCAGGCCTGCGAGGGGCGGCTCACCCGACCGGTCCAGTTCGCCATCCTCTCCGTCGGACCGGCGTCGGCGGCCGGCTCGACCGGGTCGTCGAACGGGAAGCCCGCGCGTGTCTCGCCGGCGGGCAGGGTCTGCCGGGCGGTCTCGTACCCGATGGCGCCGAGCGGGCCCGGTGCCTCGGCGGGTTGGCCGGTGGCCGTGGCCAGATCCCACGCATGGGCGAGCACCTCCATGAGGTAGATGGCGGTCACCACCCCACCGGGCAGGATCGGTCCCCAACCGAGCTGGATCCGGGTCGTGAGGGTGTCGTCGGTCCACGCTGACTCGGCCGCGGCGACCTGGGCCCGGACGGCGTCGGCTCGCTCCTGCGGGGTGTGCCCGTCGACCACGGCCGCGGCCCGGTCCTCGCGCGCCCGCGCCTGCTCCTCCGGGCTGGCGTCGTGATCGGCATACAGATCCTTGTGGTCGCTGCCGAAGCCGGTGATCTTGTCGAGCACGACCGACATGTGCGCCATCAGAGTGCGCACGTCGTAGTCGACGCACGGGGTGGGGGCGGCGAGTTGGTCGTCGCGAGTGCCGGCGACGAGAGCGGCATACCACGTGCTGGCCTCGGCGAGCGGGCGGCGCAGGTCGGGAACGGACGAGGTCATGAGGACTCCTTGAGCGTCGTGGCCGACCCGGTGTCGACCGCTGATGCCCAGCCTGCCGGCTAAAGGTGCCACTGATTGTCACCTTTTCGGGGAGACTTTGTTCATGCGCGCCGACCGTCTCCTCGCTCTCGTCTCCCTGCTGCGTCGCCACGGCCAGCTGAGCGCGCAGGAGTTGGCCGACCGACTCGGGGTATCGCGGCGCACCATCCTGCGCGACCTCGACCTGCTTTCCCTCTCCGGAGTGCCCGTGTATGCCGTGCCCGGCCGCGGCGGTGGGTTCGCCCTCCTCCCGGGGTACCGGCCGGACGCCACCGGGCTCACGCCCGCCGAGGTGGCCGCGCTCGCGATCCCGGGCGGCGAGCGGGCCGCCGAGGCGATCGGTCAGGGAGCGCAATTCCGCTCGGCTCGCTCCAAGCTGGAGCGCACCCTCACCGACACCTCGGTGCGGGGCATCGGGGACCTCAGCCGTTGGCTGGCGATCGTGCCCGAGGGCTGGGGCGAGCCCGCGCCGACCCCGCCGCTGCTCGCCGACCTCGCCGGGGCGTGCGCCGACGGCTTTGTCGTCGAGGTGGAGTATGCCGCTCGCGGGCAGCCGATTCGGCGTCGCCGGGTCGATCCGATCGGTCTGGTGCTCGCCGGCCCCACGTGGTATCTCCTTGGCTACCGCGATGACGGCCAGCAGCGCACCTACCGGGTCGACCGCGTCACCCGCGTCCAGCCGACCGGGGAGCACAGCGCGGCCCGGACCGACGTCGTCACCGCCTGGGAGCGCGCCCGCCGGGACTGGGGAGAGCGGGGAGATCTCGTGGTCCAGGTGCGGACCACGCCGGCGCATCGGGGTGTCGTCCGCTACCTCGCCGGGCTGGCGGGTTCGGTGCGGTCCGTGGCCAAGCAGCCCGACGGTTCGCTTCTCGTGACTGCCTCGGCCAAACTCGAGCCCGCCGTGGCCCTGCTCGCGGGCCTGGGCCACCGCGGCGAGGTGCTCGGACCTCCGGAGGTGATCGCCGGGATCGCCGCGGTGTGTGCCGACACGCTGGCGCGCACCCCGTCCGGGGCGTGAGTCTGCTCCTTGGGTTGTGGCCGATGGGGTATGCCGTTGCTCCCCCCGGGTTAGGGGAGCACTGATCAATAGCACCTTTCGGGGCAGCAAGTCCGGGTTGGCGCTGGTCAGAGCGATCCCCGTCCTTCGGATCGCCTATGATCATCGCTTTCCCTGGGGCACGGCATCCCGACAGGACTCAGCGATGAGCTCAGCCGCGCTGGGGCGCCTCTGACCGCAGCAACCAACGTCACAGGCACGACAGTTCTCCCCGGCCGACTCTCGTCCAGGCTTGAACAGGGCCCGAACGACTCCCACTAGGCGGCGTCTGCGTCGAGGTGTATTTCTAGGCTGCTGTTCGGGGTCCAGATGATGTCGACGAGGGTTGATAGCAGGGGCCCGTCGTCGGCGAGATGAGGGGGCGGGTGGCAGCCTGGTCCGAGCATGGGCGGTGGGCTTGGCTCATGGGTGTCTCCGGTGGAGGTAGTCCATGTGACGTTCTGGATGGCGCCCGCCTCTTCGCCCTGGTTGGGGTTGACGGTGGCACGCCAGCCGGGGCTGCGGGTGCCGGGTCCGTCGTCAGCCTCCTCGTCTGCGGGGGCTGGTTGGGGTGGGTGCCAGCCGGGTCCGAGTAGGGGTGGTGGGCTGGTGGTGTGGGTGTGTCCGGTGGGAGTGGTCCAGGTGACACGTCGGGTGACCCCAGCCTGCTCATCCGGGGTGGGGTCGATGCCGGCGTGCCGGGTGGTGTCCGTCTCGGTGTCTGGGCGTTCCTGGTGGTGGGTGACGTGCCAGCCGGGTTGTTCTTTGGTGTCGTTGCACCGGCGGCATAACCC
>JAKOPT010000090.1 GCA_029778715.1 Actinomycetes bacterium
AGCTGATAGGCCGCGAGTCCATCCCAGACCGAAAAACTTTCCAGACGGTAGAGATGCCTCTCCGTCTCGTATCCGGTATTAGCAGCTGTTTCCAACTGTTATCCCAGAGTCTGGGGCAGGTTACTCACGTGTTACTCACCCGTTCGCCACTGATCGGAGGAGCAAGCTCCTCGTCACCGTTCGACTTGCATGTGTTAAGCACGCCGCCAGCGTTCGTCCTGAGCCAGGATCAAACTCTCCGTTGATGTTTGACTCTCGTGATCGCTCACGAGAAATCTTTACCCTCGAAGGGTTGTTTCACTGGCTGAGCATGAACAACTAGCATTTGCTAGATGATCGTTGTCAACCAAAGGATTTTCGTTCGAAGGGCTCTGTCACGGCATCGGTGATGCGCATTCTTGAGCCGCCTCGAGACGAGGTTATTGGCATCGATTTTTGACACGCTGTTGAGTTCTCAAGGTTCGGACGCACACCATCACCTGACCTTTTCGGTCCGGCTCCGGGGCAACCATTCCAACTTACCGCATCAACTCTTGGGCGTCAAATCCGCAGATCGTGTAGATCGTTGGTGTCGCGCGCTTGGTTTGCTGCGAGCCATCCACTTTAGCAGCAGTTGGGCGCTGCACCAAGTCCGGTGTGACCGTACTTGTCGCGGTGGGTCAGTCCCGGGGACCGGCCTGCTTGGAGCGAGTTCTTGACTCGCCGCTTGGCGTCCGTTCCTCCCTGTCGGGCTGACGAGAAGAACACTAGATCACCTTTGGCCAGTTCGCCAAATCCGCTCCGCCGCCGGGTCGTTCGGGTCTTGACAGGAGGCCCGTATCTTCCTGTGCAGCAGATGGTTAAAGATCTGATGGGAGGGTGCCTGGGGCGCGCCGACCGGCGGCGAGCGACCGGCGGCCGCGACGAACGACGACGACGCTCTCCTGCAAGAAGTCATCCCCCGTTAGCGTGGCCTCGGCCTCGGACACCTTGGCCCCGTTGATCGAGATCCCGCCTTCGCCGATCACCCGACGGGCAGCGTTGCGCGAGTCCACCAAGCCCACCGCCACGAGTGCCTCGGCAAGCGGCATACCCTCGCTCACCTCTCCCCCGGGCAACTCTGCGGTGGCATCCCGCAGGGTCGCGGCATCCAGGGTCCGCAGGTCGCCCTTGCCGAACAGGGCCTCGGAGGCGGCCTGGACGGCTGCGGTCGCCGCGGCCCCATGCACCAGGGTCGTCATGTCGGCAGCGAGCGTCTTCTGCGCCAGCCGGCGGAACGGCTCGCCCGCCACCGCCTCCTCCAAGGCGGCGATCTCCTCCCGGCTGCGATCGGTGAACACCTTGAGCAACGCCACCACGGAGGCGTCCTCGATGTTGAGGAAGTACTGGTAGAAGGCGTAGGGGCTGGTCATGTCGGCCGAGAGCCAGATGGCGTTGCCCTCCGACTTGCCGAACTTCACGCCCGCGCTGTCGGTGAGGAGCGGGGAGGTCATCGCGTGAACGGTCGCGCCCTCGACGCGATGGACGAGGTCGACGCCCGCGGTGATGTTGCCCCACTGGTCCGAGCCGCCGATCTGGAGCACGCAGCCGTGCGTGCGGTGCAGTTCGAGGTAGTCCAGCGCCTGGAGCAACTGGTAGCTGAACTCGGTGTAGGAGATGCCCTCCTGGCTTTCCAGGCGCGCCGCGACCGCTTCCTTGCGGATCATCTGGTTGACCCGGAAGTGCTTGCCGATGTCGCGCAGGAAGTCCAAGGCCGACATGGGCGCCGTCCAGTCGAGGTTGTCGACGAGGATCGCCGGATGCGCGCACGCGGGGTCGGTGCCGTCGAAGTCGAGGAAGGGCCGCACGAGGTCCTTGATGCGCGTGACGTTGGCCGCGGTGGCCTCCTTGGTCCGCAGCACTCGCTCGCTGGTCGGTTTCGGGTCGCCGATGAGCCCCGTGGAGCCACCGACCAGACAGATGACGCGGTGCCCGGCGCGCTGCATCCGTCGCAGCGCGACGAGTTGGACGAAGTTGCCGAAGTGCAGCGATGGTGCCGTCGGGTCGAAACCGCAATAGACGGTGACGACGCCCTCGGCGAAAGCCTCGCGCAGCGCGGTTTCGTCGGTGGACTGCGCCACCGCTCCACGCCACTGCAGTTCGTCGAAGATGTTGGTCACGGTCGGGTCGTCCTTGCGTTCGAGGTGGTCGTCACCGAGGGCGTATGCCGGGTGCGCGCCTGACGGTGCCAGGCACCTCCCAGCCTGCCACGACAGCCCGGTTGCCTCGCACGGCACTCACGCGCTGGGATGGCAAGCGTGCCACTCAGCATCGCGCGCCGGTTGACGGCGAATCAGTGCCCTCAGTGGGCCGGACTCCCGCTGCGTCGGCTGCACACGTCCGGCACCGAGCACCGCACCTTCGCCCTCGGCGAGGAGTTCATCGTCCGGCTGCCCCGGGATGGCGATGCCGAGGCCGGGCTCGTCAAGGAGATCGCGTGGTGGCCCCGGCTGGGCGACGCCCTTCCCGTCGAGGTTCCCGAGGTGGTCTACTCCGGTGTCCCCGAGGAGGACACCGGACGCCTCGGGGAGGCGGCGGCATACCCCTATCGGTGGGCGATCACCCGGTGGGTGCCCGGGGCGGACGCCGCGGCGACCGTGCTCGACGGCGGGCGCACCGACGGCTGGCCCGAGACGCTGGCCGCGATCGTCCTCGCCCTCCGCAGCATCGACCTGGGCGCCATCCCGGTCACGCACTGGCCAAGGGGTGGGCGCGGCGGGCACCTGAGCGACCGGCTGCGCGCACTGGACGAGACCCGCGACGCCCTCGCCGGCCCGCTCGATGCCACGCCGCTCACCCCCCTCATCGACGCCGCCCTGGCCGTCGAACCCGATCCCACCCCCGTCCTGCTCCACGCCGACCTCATCCCCGGCAATCTCGTGGCCCGAGAGGGCCGGATCGTCGGCCTGCTCGACCTCGGCACCCTGACGACCGGGTATGCCGCGTGGGACCTCACCCCCGCCTGGTGGGTCCTCGATCGGGCCGGCCGGGATCGCTTCCGAGCCCTCGTCGACGCCGACGACGACTCTTGGGCCTGGGGCCGGGCCTTCGCCGGGACCCAGGGATTGCTCGCCCATTGGTACTACACGCCCCGGCACCACGCGCTCGCCCCGCTCGGCGCCCGGGCCGTCCGCGAGGCGCTCGCCGGCTGAGCCGCCCGACGGACCACGTCACCCCGGACGTCCACTATCTGGGCCACAGCGGGCTGAGACCAAGCCCACGGTGGGCGTGGGTGCGGCATACCGGCCCCACGTGCCACGGTGGCATATGACCCTCGACGCTCTCCACCCCAACATGCAGGCCCAGTACGAGATCGTTCTCGAGCGCAACCCGGGCGAACCGGAGTTCCACCAGGCGGTCTACGAGGTGATGCTCAGCCTCACCCCGATCGCCGGGAAACGCCCCGAGTACACCCAGTGGTCGGTCCTCAAGCGCATGTGCGAACCCGAGCGGCAGATCATCTTCCGGGTGCCGTGGGTGACCGACGACGGTGAGGTCCGGATCAACCGTGGCTTCCGGGTCGAGTTCAACTCGGTCCTCGGGCCGTACAAGGGCGGGTTGCGCTTCCACCCCAGCGTCAACCTCTCGATCATCAAGTTCCTCGGTTTCGAGCAGGTCTACAAGAACGCCCTCACCGGGATGCCGATCGGCGGCGGCAAGGGCGGGTCCGACTTCGACCCCAAAGGCCGCAGCGACGCCGAGATCATGCGCTTCTGCCAGTCGTTCATGACCGAGCTCTACCGCCACATCGGCGAGTACACCGACGTCCCCGCCGGGGACATCGGTGTCGGCGGCCGCGAGTTGGGCTACCTGTTCGGGCAGTACAAGCGGATCGCCAACCGTTACGAGTCCGGTGTCATCACCGGCAAGGGTCTGGCCTGGGGCGGGTCCCAGGTGCGCACCGAGGCCACCGGCTACGGCACCGCGTTCTTCGCCCAGCGGATGCTCGCCGAGCGCGGCCAGTCACTCGAGGGCAAACGGGTCGTCGTCTCCGGCTCGGGCAACGTCGCCTTGTATGCCGTGGAGAAGGTCCACCAACTCGGTGGCACCGTCGTTGCCTGCTCGGACAGCAACGGCTTCGTCGTCGACGAGGCCGGGCTGGATATCGCCCTGCTCAAGGAAATCAAGGAGGTGCGGCGCGGCCGGCTCTCCGACTACGCCGCCGAGCGCGGCGGTTCGGTCCGACACATCACCGACGGCTCGATCTGGGAGGTGCCGTGCCAGGTGGCGTTGCCGTGTGCGACCCAGAACGAACTCCCCGAGGCTGCCGCGCTCGCCCTGATCCGCGGCGGGGTCGAACTGGTCGCCGAGGGCGCCAACATGCCGAGCACCCCCGAGGCGATCAACGTGTTCGACGACGCGGGCGTGCTCTTCGCGCCGGGCAAGGCCTCGAATGCCGGCGGGGTCGCCACCAGCGCCCTGGAGATGCAGCAGAATGCGAGCCGCGACTCGTGGACCTTCGAGGCCACCGAGGCCCGGTTGGAGACGATCATGGCCTCGATCCACGACCGCTGCATCGAGACCGCAGCCGAGTTCGGCGCGCCCGGCAACTACGTCGTGGGCGCCAACCTCACGGCATACATCAAGGTGGCCGACGCGATGGTGGCCCTCGGCGTGATCTAGGTACGGTGGGGCAGACTGCCCCGGTGAGCACCGCGGTATCCGACCACTCCGGCTTCATCGCTGGCCTGCCCAAGGCCGAGTTGCACGTCCACCACGTGGGGTCTGCGCGTCCCGAAACCGTGGCCCGGCTCGCTGCCCGCCACCCCGATGCCGGGGTCCCTCAAGAGGTGGAGTCGCTGCGGGAGTTCTTCACCTTCACCGACTTCGCGCATTTCATCGACGTCTACCTCGCGACCGTGTCCCTGCTGCGGACCCCGGAAGACATCCGGCTGCTCACCTACGAGGTCGCCGAGGGCCTTGCTGCCCAGCGGGTGCGGTATGCCGAGGTGACGATGACGCCCTACACGAGCGTGCGGATGGGCATCCCCATCGAGGCCTACACCGAGGCCATCGAGGACGCCCGGGTCGCCGCCGAACGAGACCTCGGGGTCGTGCTGCGCTGGATCTACGACATCCCCGGGGAGGCCGGCCTCGCCTCGGCCGATGCGACGGTGACGTATGCCGTGGAGCACGGGCCGGGCTCGCTCGTCGGGTTCGGCCTGGGCGGGCCGGAAATCGGGGTGCCGCGCGCGCAGTTCGCGCCGCACTTCGCCCGCGCCCGGGCCGCCGGCCTGCACTCGGTGCCGCACGCCGGCGAATCCGTGGGCCCCCAGAGCATCTGGGAAGCCCTCACGGACCTCGGCGCCGAGCGGATCGGGCACGGCATCGCCGCCGCCGCCGACCCGGCGTTGGTGGCCCATCTCGTCGAGCATCGGATCCCCTTGGAGATCTCCCCCACCTCGAATATCGCCACCCGGGTCGTCGAGCGGCTCGAGCACCACCCGATCCGGGTCCTGCGCGACGCCGGCGTCATCGTCACCGTCAACAGCGACGATCCACCGATGTTCGGCACCACCTTGAACCGCGAGTACGCGATCGCCGCCGACCTGCTCGACCTCGACACCGGCGGGCTCGTCGCGCTCGCGCAGACCGCGATCGACGTGTCCTTCGCCCCCGCGGATGTCAAGGCCCGGATCGGCGCCGAGCTCGCGGCATACGGGGCGACGGCCGTGACCGCGCGCTGAGGTTGCCCCGGGAACTCCCGCGGTGGCAAATGCCACATCGCCACGGAGGTACGACGGCCATTTGCTACCGGCCCAACGGCATACGCTGAGAGATGGCTTTGGCCCCACCACCCCACTGACGAAACGACACCGATGTCCGCGCGAACGGAGTACCTGACCAAACTGACCGATGCGGCGACGGCCGTGACCTGGATCCGCGACGGTGACACCGTCGTCCTCCCCGTCGCCGCCGGCGAACCGCCGGCCCTCATCGAGGCGCTGTCGGAACAGCGTGAAACCCTGCGGGGGGTGACGGTCTCGCAGTTGCTCCCCATCCGGCCCGCCGACTACCTCGACCCGGGCACCGCAGATCACCTGCGCCACAGTTCCTGGTTCCTCGGCGGACCGAGCCGCACCGGGGCACGCGAGGGGTGGGTCGATGTGATCCCGCTGCATTTCAGCGAGATCCCGGGACTGCTGCGCCGTGGCACGCTCCCCTGCGACGTCCTCTTCGCCCTGGCCTCCCCGATGGACGAGCACGGGTTCTTCTCCGTCGGTCTGTCCCCCGCCTACACGATGGCGGCCCTGGAAAAGGCGCGCGTCGTCATTCTCGAGGTCAACCCCCAGGTTCCCTTCTGCTACGGCGACTGCCACGTCCACATCTCGCAGGTGAGCGGGATCGTCGAAGACGACCGGCCCCTCCCCGAAAGTGCCGCCACCCCGATCGGGCCGGTCGAGACCGCGATCGCCGGGCACATCACCGAGCACGTCCCGGACGGTTGCACCCTGCAGATCGGGATCGGCGCCATTCCCGACGCCGTTGTCGCACAGTTGACGACGCGCAACGACCTAGGGCTGCACACCGAAATGCTCGGTGAGGGCTGCCTCCACCTCGTGCGCGCGGGGGTGGTCACCGGGCGGAAGAAGAACGTCCACCGGGGCATTGTCGTGGCGACCTTCGCGTTCGGCACTCGTGACCTCTACGACTTCATGGACCACAACCCCGGCGTCCGCATGCACCCGGCCGATGAGACCAACTCCCCGTGGGTCGCCGGCCGCAACGATCGACTCCGCTCCATCAACAGCGCTCTCCAGGTCGACCTCCTCGGGCAGTGCGCCGCCGAAAGCATCGGGCCGCTGCCCTACTCCGGCACCGGCGGCCAGTCCGACTTCGTGCGCGCGGCCAACCTGTCGCACGACGGCAAGTCGTTCATCGCGCTGCCCTCGACGGCCAAGGGCGGCACCGTGTCGCGGATCGTGGCCAACCTCACGCCCGGCGCGCACGTCTCGACGAGCAAGAACGACGTCGACTATGTCGTGACCGAGTTCGGCGTGGCCCGGCTGCGGGGTCGCTCGTTGCGCGACCGGGCGGCCATGCTCATCGAGATCGCCCACCCCGACTTCCGCGAAGAGTTGCGCGACCAGGCCAAGGCCCTCCACCTGGGCTGACCCTGGTGGTGGCCACTCGCTCCGGTGCCGACCACGAAGGAGTCCGATGACCATGTCCGTGGAGTTGCGCGCGGCGACCCTCGCCGATGTCGATGTGCTCACCTACCAGCGCGATGCCATGTTCCTCGACATGGGGTATGCCGCCGATGAGGTGAGCGCCGCGAGCGATCCGGCCCGGACGTGGCTGGTGCGGGCCTTGGCCGACGACCTCTTCCACGGCATTCTCGCCATGGTGGACGGTGCGGTCGTCGGGGGCTTGGGCATCGTGTGGCTCGACCTGCCGCCGAACATGCACACCCGCAACGAACGCCGGGCCTTCGTCATCAACGTCTATGTCGCCCCGGCACATCGGCGCCACGGCATCGCCCGTCGGCTCCTCGAGACGGCCCTGGCCGAATGCGAGCGCCGGGGTGTCGACGTCATCACCCTCCAGCCCTCCGACGACGGTCGCGGGCTCTACGAGTCGGCGGGTTTCACCCCGTCGGGTGAGTTGCGCCTGCACCGCTGACCTCGTCGGGGAGGGACGCACGACTCTTGGTCCGTCCGGGCCGGTAGGGCGAGACCGTCGGTTCGCCGTCGATCCAGAACCGCCACGGGTATGCCGCGCCGTCCCCGCCCGGCCCGCTCACCCCGACGCGTGGCCCGCTGCGGATCCGGGACGCATCGACCGGCTCGGGGGGCGCGACCAGCCAGATCTCCCCCTCGGCGCGTTGCTCCCCCGGTGGGCCGCAGAGATCGCGCCCGTCGTCATCACGGGTGAGCGCTAGCGCAGTGGTGAGCCGCGCCGGGCCCCGGGCGACGTCCCGGGGTCGCGCCCGGGGGCGACGCTGCGTCACGAGGTCATGGCCCCCGACGATCTCCCCGGCCCGCAGCAGCACCGCTCCGGCCTCCCCCTCCGGGCCGGTGACGACGTTGGCGCAATGGTGCATGCCGTAGGTGAAGTAGACGTAGAGATGCCCGGCCGGGCCGAACATCACCGCGGTGCGTGGGGTGCGCCCGCGGAAGGCGTGCGAGCCCGGGTCGACACCGTGGCCGGCATACGCCTCGACCTCGGTGAGTCGCAGCGCGACGCGACCACGGACGAGCACACAACCCAACAGGTCCGGCGCGACGTCGAGGACGGGGCGTTCGAAGAACGCCCGGGGCAGTCGTGCCGCCGCACTCATCGACCGGGCTATGCCGGGGTCAGCGGGCGGCGAGGACCGGCTGGGAGGCCCAGGCGCGGCATACCGATGCGGTCTCCTGGGCCCGGGCCCATTGTTCGGCGACGCGCACCGGTGCGGTGCCGCCCTTGGCGTCGCGGGAGGCGAGCGAGCCGGCGACCGAGAGGACCTCGCGCACCCCTGGCGTGAGGTGCGGGGAAATGGCGACGAGGTCGGTGTCGGTGAGGTCCCACAATTCGATGCCGCGGTCCTCGCAGGCACGCACGCACGCCCCGGCGACCTCATGGGCGACCCGGAACGCGACCCCCTGGCGCACGAGCCACTCGGCAATGTCGGTGGCCAGGGCAAACCCTTGGGGGGCCAGGCTTTCCAGGCGTTCGCGGTGGAAGGTGAGGGTGGCGATCATGCCGGAGAACGCCGGGAGCAGCACCTCGAGGGTGTCGACGGCGTCGAACACCGGCTCCTTGTCCTCCTGGAGGTCGCGGTTGTAGGCCAGCGGGAGGGACTTCAGGGTCGTGAGCAGCCCGGCGAGGTCGCCGACGAGCCGGCCGGCCTTGCCGCGGGCGAGTTCGGCGACGTCGGGGTTCTTCTTCTGCGGCATGATGCTCGACCCGGTCGAGTACGCGTCGTCGAGGGTGACGAAGGAGAACTCCTTGGTCGCCCAGAGGACGACCTCTTCGGCGAGGCGCGAGATGTCGACGCCGATCATCGCGGTAACGAAGGCGAACTCGGCAACGAAGTCGCGCGCGGCGGTGCCGTCGATGGAGTTCTCGACCGCCGCGGTGAACCCCAGGTCGGCCGCGACCGCCTCGGGGTCCAGGCCCAGGGACGACCCCGCCAACGCCCCCGACCCGTAGGGCGAGACCGCGGCCCGGGCATCCCAGTCCCGCAGCCGCTCGACGTCGCGCAGCAACGGCCAGGCGTGGGCGAGCAGGTGATGAGCGAGGAGCACCGGCTGAGCGTGCTGGAGGTGGGTGCGGCCCGGCATCGCCACCCCCTCGTGGGCGCGGGCCTGGGCGAGCAGGGCATCGACGACATCGAGGACGAGCCCGGCGACGACGCGGGCATGATCGCGCAGGTACATCCGGAAAAGGGTCGCGATCTGGTCGTTACGGGAGCGGCCCGCGCGCAGTCGCCCGCCGACCTCGGCCCCAACCCGGTCGATGAGGCCCCGCTCCAGGGCGGTGTGCACATCCTCGTCATCCTCGGCGGGGACGAAGGCGCCCGAGGCAACATCGGCACCCAGGTGGTCCAACCCGGCGAGCATGGCGGCGAGCGTGGGCTCGTCGAGCAGGCCAGCGGCATACAGGACCCGGGCGTGGGCACGTGACCCGGCGAGATCGTAGGGAGCCAACCGCCAGTCGAAGTGCGTCGATTTCGACAGGGCCGCGAGCGCGTCGGCGGGCCCGCCGGCGAACCGGCCCCCCCAGAGGCTCACCCGTTGCCCCTCGGCGGTGAGGTCGGCGGCTGGTGCTGCGGGCGAGGTCACGGATGATCCCTTCGGGCATAGGACATGAGACGTTCGGCGACGGCCACGGAGGCGGGTTCGCCGGTGGTGATGACCATGATCGTGTCATCCCCGGCGATCGTCCCGATGATCCCGGGCACGAGCCCGTGGTCGATGGCCGAGGCGAGGAAGTTGGCTGCCCCCGGCGGGGTGCGCAGGACGACGAGGTTGGCCGAGACTTCGGCGGAGACGAGGAGTTCGTGGCAGCGCTGCATGAGGCGGGAGGTGACGGCCTCGGCGTCGGGAGCGGCGCGGACGGTGCGGTCGCCGCCCTCGGCGGGCACGGCATACACGAGGTTCTTCCCGACCCGGACCTTTTCGGCGCCGACGTCGACGAGGTCGCGCGACAGGGTCGCCTGGGTTACGTCGATGCCGTCGGCGGACAGCAGGTCGAGGAGTTGGGTCTGGGAGCGGACCGGCTGGGTCGAGACGATTTCGACGATGCGTTGCTGACGGGCCACCCGCGAGGTGGAGACGGTCATCAGCCGGCGTCCCGATGCTGTTCGACCAGCCAGGAGAGGACCGCCTTTTGGGCATGCAGTCGGTTCTCGGACTCGTCCCAAACCACCGATTGTGGCCCGTCGATGACCTCGGCGGCGACCTCGTAGCCGCGGTAGGCCGGCAGGCAGTGCAAGAAAATCGCGTCGGGCTTGGCGCGCGCCATGAGGTCGGCGGTGACGGCATACGGAGCGAAGGGACTGGCCTCGCCCTTGCGGGTGTCCACCTCGTCCTCCTGACCCATGGAAACCCAGGTGTCGGTAGCGACGGCGTCGGCGCCGTCGACGGCCGCGACGGGGTCGTCGGTGACGGTGATGGAGCCGCCCTGTTCGGCAGCCAGGTGGCGGGCGCGCTCAAGGATGTCGGCCCGCGGTTGGTATGCCGCTGGCGTTCCGATCCGCACGTGCAGCCCGGCGAGCGCACCGCCGAGGAGATAGGAGTGGGCCATGTTGTTCGCGCCGTCCCCGACGTAGGCGAGGGTGAGGCCGGGCAGGGGGCCGCGGTGTTCCTGGATGGTGAGCAGGTCGGCGAGGATCTGGCACGGGTGGAAGTCGTCGGTGAGGGCGTTGACGACGGGGATTTGGGCGAACTGGGCCATTTCCTCGATGCGGTCCTGGCCGTGGGTGCGCCAGACGATGGCCACGGCCTCGCGACCGAGCACCCGCGCCACGTCGGCGATGGATTCGCGCACGCCGATGGCGGCCAGTTTGCCGTCGATGACCATGGGGAACCCGCCGAGGTGGGCGATGGCCGCCGAGAAGGACACCTGGGTGCGCAGGGTCTGCTTGTCGAAGAGAACAGCGACGACCTCGGGGCCGGCGAGGGTGCGGTCGGTGAAGGGATGAGCCTTGATTCGGGCCGCCCGGGCGAGGATTTCGGCCTGCTCGGCCGCCGTGAGGTCGTCATCACGCAGGAGGTGGCGCACGATCATTGCATGATCATACAGGGTTCT
The DNA here is from genome assembly GCA_029778715.1 of Actinomycetes bacterium. GTDB lineage: Bacteria > Actinomycetota > Actinomycetes > Actinomycetales > Dermatophilaceae > Phycicoccus_A. The sequence goes on from JAKOPT010000090.1 coordinate 11,254, forward strand.
GAGTACTCTTGCAGTCGCCGGTATGTGAGGCTCATGGGCAGCGAACCACTACGGTCCCCGTCGACGGTGGAGGCAGCGCGCCGCGGCCACCCGAAGACGTCGCGGCTCCCTGCGATCGGTCAGGACGGTCCGATGCGAGATTCGAGAGCATCGGCATCCCGCGCCCCGGGCACGCCGAAATTCACCGAGAGCGATCGGGTGGTCATGGGTCACGCCATGGCGCTTCCCAGGCAGCCAATTCGTCCCCTGATAGCGGCACGAAGAACTCGTCCGGGACGTGCATTGGGAGGAAGCCCAATTCACGCTGTAACTGGGTCTCAAGGTGCCCCGCTTCGGCCACGCCGTCAGCCTGACCTTCGCAGGCCCCACCATCGCGCTCAGTACAGCTGGGGTTGGTCATCTCGTCACGGTAACTTACGTCGGCCGAGGTGGACACGAAACGGCTCGCAGCCGAGCGGCGCTAGTGGCCCTCGGACTCGGCGGCGGCGTCGAGGAGGGCGGGGAGAGCGTCGACGAACAGGTCGAGATCGGCCGTCGTCACCACCAGCGGCGGCGCCAACCGGAGCGCATCGGGCGCAACCGGGTTGACGAGGAACCCGGCCTCGCGCGCGAGCGCCGCCACGGCCGGAGCCACCGGCTCGGTCAGCACGATGGCCCGCAACAGGCCCCTTCCCCGGACCCCGGCGACCAGCGGGTGCCCCAGACCCTCGACCCGCCGGGCGAGGTACTCCCCAACAGCGGTCGCATGGGCGAGGAGCCCCTCGTTCTCAATCGTGTCCAGGACAGCGAGGGCGGTGGCCGCGGCGAGCGGGTTCCCCCCGAACGTCGTCCCGTGCTGACCGGGCGTCAGCGAGGTCGCCACCGCCGACCCGAAGGCCACGAGCGCCCCGATCGGCACCCCACCGCCGAGGCCCTTGGCCAGGGTCATCGCGTCGGGGACGATGCCGGCTCGCTGGTGGTCGAACCACGCGCCGGTCCGGCCCACCCCGGTCTGGATTTCGTCGACGATCAGCAGGGCCCCCCGGCTCGCCGTGATCTCCCGGGCACCGCGCAGGTATGCCGCCTCCAGCGGCACCACTCCCGCCTCACCGAGGATCGGCTCGAGGAACAGCGCCCCGGTCTCCTCGGTGATCGCCGCGTCGAGCGCGTCGAGATCACCGGGCGGCACATGAGTCACCCCGGGCAGGAGCGGCTCGAAGGGCTCCCGATAGGCGACCTTGTGGGTCAGCGCGAGCGCCCCCGTCGTCCGCCCGTGGAAGGCACCTTCGAGGGCGACCAGGCCCGGGCGACCGGTCCGGCGGGCCAGTTTGATGGCCGCCTCGTTGGCCTCGGCCCCCGAGTTGGCGAAGAACACCGCCGAGCCGGCGGGCGCGTCGGCCAGGGTCAGCAGCCGCTCGGCGAGGGCGATTTGGGCCCGGGAGGTGAAGAAGTTGGAGATGTGGACGAGTTCGCCGGCCTGCTTGCTCACCGCGGCGACCAGGGCCGGGTGGTTATGGCCCAGGGCATTGACGGCGATCCCACCGAGCAGGTCGAGGTAGCGGCGACCGTCGACATCCCACACCCAGGCACCCTCGCCGTGGTCGAGGACGAGCGCCGGGCGCCCGAACACCCCCAGGACCGCGTGCTCATAGCGGTCGAGCAACTCCGATCCCACGCTCACGCCGACACCTCCTCGTCGTCGGGCTCGATGACCGTTCCGATGCCCTCGGACGTGAAGATCTCGAGCAGCAACGAGTGCGGCTTGCGTCCGTCGACGACGTGCGCCTGGGGCACGCCCTCCTCGACGGCCCGGATGCAGGCCTCCAACTTGGGAATCATCCCCTCGTCGACCCGGGTCAGGAGTTCTTTGGCCCCGGCCACCGAGAGCCTGGACAGCAGCGAATCACGGTCGGGCCAGGCGGCATACACCCCGTCGACATCGGTGAGGACGACCAACTTGCGCGCCTGCAACGCGACCGCCAGGGCCGCCGCGGCCGTGTCGGCGTTGACGTTGAGCACCTGCGTGTCGCCGCTCATCTCCGGCGCGATCGTCGAGACCACCGGGATGCGCCCGGCGTCGAGCAGGTCCATGACGGCCGCGGGGTCGACCGACACCACGTCGCCGACGAGCCCGAGGTCGTGATGCTCTCCATCGACGACGACCCCACGCCGCTGCGCGGCGAACAGTCCCGCGTCCTCTCCCGAGAGCCCGACCGCGAGCGGCCCGTGCTGGTTGAGCAGCCCGACGAGTTCCCGGCCCACCTGCCCGGTGAGCACCATCCGCACGACCTCCATGACCTCGGGTGTCGTCACCCGCAACCCGCCCCGGAACTCGCTGACCAGCCCCAACCGGTCGAGCATCGCCTTGATCTGCGGCCCGCCACCGTGGACGACGACCGGGCGCAACCCGGCATACCGGAGAAAGACGATGTCCTGGGCGAAGGCGGCCTTGAGCGAGTCGTCGATCATCGCGTTGCCGCCGTACTTGACGACGACGAGCGCCCCTCGGAACCGTTCGAGCCACGGAAGGGCCTCCACCAGGGTGGTCGCCTTGGCCTGGGCGACGCGCAGGGCGGCGGCGTCGATCGCGCCGCGGAGAGTCTGATGGGCGGTGTCGGGCATCGGTGGTGTTCGGGTCCTTGGTCGGGCGCGCCCGGGGCACGCGGTGGGGTCAGGTGGAGTAGGCGGAGTTTTCGTGGACGTAGTCGTGGGTGAGGTCGTTGGTCCAGACCGTGGCGCTCGCGGACCCGGCGTGCAGGTCGATGGCGATCCGCACCTCGCGCCCGCTGAGGTCGACCAGGGAGCGGTCGGCACCGACGCCGCCGCCGCGGCATACCGGTATGCCGTTCATCGTCACGTCGAGCGCGCTCGCCTCGAAGGCCGCCGCGGTCGTGCCCACCGCGGCCAGGATGCGTCCCCAGTTGGGGTCGTTGCCGAAGATCGCGCACTTGACGAGGTTGTTGCGGGCGACGGCGCGCGCTACCTCGAGGGCGTCGGCTTCGGTCGCGGCGGTGCGAACCTCGATGGCGACGTCGTGGTGGGCACCTTCGGCGTCGGCGATCAACTGCCGGGCGAGGGAGGCGCACACGTCGGTGACCGCAGCCGTCAATTCGGCCTGGGTCGGCGCTACTCCCGAGGCTCCCGAGGCCAGGAGGACGACGGTGTCGTTGGTCGACATGCAGCCGTCGGAGTCGATCCGGTCGAAGGTCACCGCCGTCGCCGCCCGCAGCGCCGCATCGAGGTCGAGCCCGGTCACGTCGGCGTCGGTCGTGAGGACGACGAGCATCGTCGCCAAGGCGGGGGCGAGCATCCCGGCCCCCTTGGCCATGCCGCCGACGGCCCAGCCTTCACCCTGGTATGCCGCCTCCTTGGGCACCGTGTCCGTCGTCATGATCGCTACGGCCGCGTTCGCCCCACCGTCGCCGTCCAACGCGGCGACCGCCATCTCGACGCCGGCTTCGATGCGCTCCATCGGCAGCAATTCCCCGATGAGCCCGGTCGAGCACACGACGACATCGCCGGCACCCACGTTCAGGGCCGCGCCTACCAGTTCGGCGGTGCGATGGGTGTCCTGGAACCCCTGGTGCCCGGTGCAGGCGTTCGCGCCACCGGAGTTGAGCACGACGGCATCGACCCGGCCGTCGGCGAGCACCTGGCGCGACCAGGTCACCGGGGCCGCCTCGACCCGGTTGCTCGTGAACACGGCGGCCGCGGCATACCCCGGTCCGTCGTTGACGACGAGGGCGAGGTCGGGCCGGCCGCTCGCCTTGAGCCCGGCGGTGACCCCGGCTGCTCGGAAACCCCGTGGGGTGGTGACACTCATGGGCGCTCTCCCAGCAGCGATGTCGATGTGACGATGAGTCCGGCCTTGCGCCAGGCCTCCCTGGCGGCGGCCAACTGGTCGGATTTCACGAGAATCCAGTCGGTGTCGTAGGTCGACATGGCGAGCACGCTGATCTGCGCGGCGACCAGGGGCGCGAGGATGTCCGACATGACGCCCCAGAGTCCGAAGGCGAGCGGGCCGGCGACCTCGACGACCCGGAACGGCCCCTCGACGGGCAGCCCCGACGGCACCCCCTCGGCCATGGTGATGACCGACGTCTCCGTCTCGGTGAACGTCAAGGTCGCGAACGGCCCTCGCCGCCAGTCCCATTGGGGTTCGGTGCCGGCGTCGAGGCGGACGACGAGCAACTCCTCCGGGTGAGTCATCAGATGTAGTTTCACGGTGCAACCCCTGCTCGTGGTAGGCCCAGCGTCTCGGGCATGCCGAGCGCCAGGTTGAGACATTGCACCGCAGCCCCTGCGGTGCCCTTGGTCAGATTGTCGATGGCGGCGACGGCGATGACTCGCCCGGCGCGCTCGTCGAGGGCCACCTGGAGATGCGCGGTGTTGGCGCCGAGGACGTTCGCCGTGCTCGGCCAGGTACCTTCAGGCAGGAGCCGGACGAAGGGCTCGCCCTCGTATGCCGCCGCCCACGCCTCCCGCACCGACGCGGCAGTGGCGCCGGGGGCCGCGACGGCGGTGCAGGTCGCGAGGATGCCGCGCGGCATCGGCGCCAGGGTGGGCGTGAAGGACACGACGACCTCGCCGGCGCCGCAGGTGCTCAGGTTGGCCTCGATTTCGGGCGTATGCCGATGCACCCCGCCGACACCGTAGGGGCTCATCGCGCCCATGACCTCGGCGCTGAGCAGATGCGGTTTGAGGGACTTGCCGGCCCCGCTCGTGCCGGAGGCGGCCACGACGACGATCCCGGTGGGTTCGAGGACTCCGGCGACCAGCCCGGGGGCCAACGCCAGGCTCACCGCCGTCGGGTAGCAGCCGGGAACGGCGATCCGGCGCGCCCCCTCGAGAGCTGCGCGCTGGCGGGTCCCTCCTGCGCGGAGGAGTTCGGGCAACCCATAGGGCCACGACCCGGCATACGGGGTGTCGTAGAAGGCGGCCCACGCGGCCTCGTCGGTCAACCGGAAGTCGGCGCCGCAGTCGATGACGACGAGGTCGTCGGGCAGCGCGCCGGCCAGGGCCGCGGAGTGCCCGTGCGGGAGGGCGAGGAAGACGGCGTCGTGGCCGGCCAGCGTCTCCGGGGTCGTGTCGAGCAGGACTCGGTCGGCGAGCGGGGTGAGGTGCGGGTGGACTGCGGCGAGCGGCATACCGGCATTGGCGGAGGCGGTCAGCGCGCCGATCTCCACCTGCGGATGCTGGAGAAGGAGGCGCACGATCTCGCCCCCGGCATACCCACTCGCTCCGGCGACGGCAACCCGAACCATGTGCATAGTCTTACATCTTAAAGCAATTCCATGCAAAGGGTTGGACTCACAGGCGGCTCATATCCGGCTCATGGGAGCGGGCGCTAGGGTGCCCCCGTGACCACACCGCCGGGCCTGAGCGCCACCGAGGTCCGCGAGCTGGAGGTCGCCGGCGCGACCAATGCCGCCGCTGCGCCGCCCTCCCGTTCTCTCTGGTCGATTGCCCGCACCAACCTCTTCAACTTCTTCAACAACATCCTGTTCGCGATCGGCGTGGCCCTCATCGTCCTCGGCCGTTGGAACGACGCCGCGACCAGTGTGGGCCTGGGGTTGGTCAACGCCCTCATCGGCTTCGCCCAGGAGGTGCGGGCCAAACGCAAACTCGACGCCATCCAACTCCTCGCGGTCCACCCGGCGACCGTCGCCCGCGACGGGCAGGCCACCGCCGTCGCGCCCGCCGACATCGTCCTCGGCGACGTCATCTCGCTCACCCCCGGGGAACAAGTCCTCGTCGACGGCGAGGTCCTCGACGGCTCGAGCCTGGGCATCGACGAATCCATGCTCACCGGTGAGGTCGACGTCATCCCCAAACGCGCCGGCGACACCGTCCACTCGGGCAGTTTCTGCGCGACCGGCGAGGGCTGGTACCGCGCCACCGCCGTCGGCAACAACACCTACGCGAGCACCCTGACCTTGAGTGCGCGCGAGTTCAAGGTGAGCAAAACCCCGCTCCAACAGCGGATCAACGTCGTCGTCCGGGGCGTGACCCTGCTCGTTGCGCTCATGAGTTTCGCCATCCTGTTCCAGGCGGTCCTCAACTCGTTCTCGGCAACCAAGATCGTCCAGGTGTCGGCCGTGTTGTCCGGCCAGGTGCCCTACGGCCTGTTCTTCGTCATCGCCTTGGCGTATGCCGCGGGCGCGGCCACCATCGCCAAGCGCGGCGCCCTGGTCCAGCAGACCAACGCCGTGGAAAGCCTGTCCAACGTCGACACCGTGTGCCTGGACAAGACGGGGACCCTCACCGCCAACCGCCTCGAGGTCGCCGACGTCCTGACCTTCGGCGGGGCCGACGAGGAGGCCGTGCGCCACCTCTTGGGGACGTTCGCGCGCTCCAGCCGCAGCCCCAACGCGACCTCGGGGGCCCTCGCGGCGGGGCTGCCCGGCGAGGAGACCGAGGACGCGGTCGAGGTGCCCTTCCGGTCGGCGACCAAGTGGTCGGCCCAGTCACTGCCCTCGTGGGTGCTCGGCGAACACGCCGTGCCGTGGCGCACCGTCGTCCTCGGGGCCCCCGAAATCCTGGCGCCCCTCCTGCGCGCCGACGCCAACCCGTTCACCGACGTCACTGGCGGCCGTCAACAAGCGACCAATAGGGGGATTGTTGACGGGGCCGATGCCGACCTCTTTGCCGACACGGGTGAGGGCTCGGCCCGGCTCGATGCCTGGGCCGACGAGGGGCTGCGGGTGCTCCTCGTCGCCACCTCGCCCGAAGGGATCGTGGCACCCGAGCACGACGGTGAGCAGGCGGCATACACCCCCCGCGACCTCACCCCGCTGGCGCTCGTGGCGCTGCGCGACGAACTGCGCCCGCACGCCCTGACCACCCTCAAGACCCTCCAGGACGCCGGGATCGACCTCAAGATCATCTCGGGTGACAGCCCCCGCACGGTCGCCGCGCTGGCCCGCCAGGCCGGCTTGGGACGCGACCTGCACCTGGTCACCGGGCCCGAACTGGATGCGATGAGCGACGGCGAGTTCGCCGACGCCGCGGTCTCGGCGACGATCTTCGGCCGGGCCACTCCGGCGCACAAGGAGCGCCTCGTCGGGGCCCTCCAGCAACGCGGCCGATACGTCGCCATGCTCGGCGACGGCACCAATGATGCGTTGTCACTCAAGCGATCCGATGTGGGTGTGGCGATGGAGTCGGGGTCGCCGGTGACCCGCAACGTCGCCGATGTCGTGCTCTTGCAGGACTCCTTCGGCGCGTTGTCGCCGGCCTTCGTCGAGGGGCGACGGATCAACGCGGCCCTGACCCGCTCGCTCTATCTGTTCATCGCCCGGGTCCTCACCTCGATCCTCGCCATCGTCTTCGTGTCGATGATCGGGCTGGGTTTCCCCTACGAACCGTCCCAGGTCGCGCTCACGGTCTTCACCGTCGGCATTCCCAGCCTGTTGCTCACGCGGTGGGCTCGCCCCGAGCCCCCCGTGCCGGACCTGTTGCGGCGGCTCGCGCGGTTCGTGCTTCCGGCCGGCATCGTCACGGCGATCATCGGCACGGTCATCTACGCCTACTTCTACAAACTCATCCAGAACGGCATCACCTCGAGCCATGTCCCGGCGCGTGCCGTCGAACGATGGTCGAGTTACACCGGGCTCAACTTCGGGGACCCCGGATTCGAGACGGCGACGGCGACAATCGTGGCTCAGTCGGCCCTGTCGAGTTTCGTCACGTTCGCCGCCTTCGGACTGCTGCTCTTCATCGAGCCACCGGCCCGGTTCTTCACCGGGTGGGTGGAGCGGGTCTCGCCCGACAAGCGGCCGGCGTGGCTGGCCCTCGTCCTCACCGTCGTCATGCTCGTCGTGCTCCGCGTCGATGCGCTCGCCGGCTATTTCGGCATGGTCACACCGGGGTTTCGCGCGCCCGAGTGGAAGGTCTACGCGGGGGCGTTGATCGTGTGGTTCTTCCTCCTGCGGACCTTGTGGCGGCGCAGGTGGTTCGACAAGTTCCTCGGGATCGATCACCCCGACCCCACGAGTGCGGGGGCACCGCCTCGGTAAACAATCCACCTATTGGTGGGTTGTTTACGAGTTGAGAGGGTCCGCCTTGGTAAACAATCCACCTATTGGTGGGTTGTTTACGAGTTGAGAGGGTCCGCCTTGGTAAACAATCCACCTATTGGTCGATTGTTTACGAGGTGAGGGGGTCCTCCTCGCCGTAGCCGCGCAGCACGAGGGTCCGGTCGAAGTCGCCGAGCGGACCGGCCGCGGCCCGGGCGCACAAGGATTCGACGGTGTCGACCCCCGCGCGCACGAATCGGCCCGACCACGCATCGAGGCGTCCGTCGGCGAAGGCGAGGACCAGGTCGCTCACGGCGTGCGGCGCGGTCCATTCCGTGCGGTCCCGATGTGCGTCCATGGCGGTCGTCATGTCGGTGCGCACCACCCCGGGCATGAGGTCGAGGGTGGGGATGCCGACCAGGTGCGTCGATCCGGTGAGCCGCGCCAACGCCGTCTTGCTCACGTTGTATGCCGTGGCCACAGCGCCCGCGCGCACGCCGGCCCCCGAGTTGAGGTTGACGATCCGACCGCGGCCCTGGGCGCGCATGGCCCGCCCAACCAGCCAGGTCATGAGGTAGGGGCCGACTACATTGACGTCGATCACCGCCCGCCACTGGTCGGGGTCCGAATCGAGCAGGTCGACCTCGGCGTCGATGATCCCCGCGTTGTTGACGAGCAGATCGATCCGCCCATGCCGGGCCAGGATCTGCTCGACCCAAGCGGTGAGCGCGGCCCGGTCGGTGACCGGCGCCACCGCGCTCGAGCCGCGCTCCACGGCATACCCGGCCGCCGCCAAGGCATCGGCGACGTGGGCGCCGATACCGCGCGACGCGCCGGTGACGACCGCGACCCTCATGCCCGCTGGACCGCACCCAGCCGCGACGCCGCCTGCGCGAGCGCCGCGTCGCGCAGGGCACTGACCTCCTCGGTGCGCAGGGTGCGTTCGGGCGCGCGGGCGGTGAGCCGGTAGGCGAGCGACTTCTTGCCTTCTCCCACCTGGTCGCCGCGGTAGACGTCGAAGAGCGTGACCGACTCCAGGTGCTCGCCGGCCCCGGCGACCAGAGCCTCCTCGACCGCCGCCGCCGGGATGTCCTCGTCGACGACGAGCGCGAGGTCGGTGTAGGCGAGGGGGGTCGTCACGAGCGTGCGCGCCGTCACCGTCGCTTCGGACGCGGCGGTGAGAACATCGAGGTCGAGTTCCCCGCCGACGGTGCGCGGTGGCACCCCGAGGGCGGCGATGACGTGCGGGTGCAACTCGCCGACGTGCCCGACGAGAGTGCCGTCGGACAGGGTCACCCGGGCGCAACGGCCGGGGTGATAGGGCATCGGGTTGTCGGCGGTGACGACGACCTCGACGGCCAGGGCCGCGGCCAGGCTGCGGACCAGGGCCACGGCGTCGTGGACATCGACGGCCCGGCCCGGGCCCCACCAGCCGGCGCGGTCCCGGTCCCCGGCGAGCAGCAGGCCGAGGTGTCGCGGCTGGCGCGGCACGGCGGCCGTGATCGCCTCGAGCACCTCCAGTGCCGGGTGTACCCCGACCTCCTCGGTGGGGGCGGACCGTTGCGGACCGTCGAGGTCGACGACCAGCCCGATCTCGAAGAGCGCGACATCCTTGGCGCCGCGGCTGACGTTACGGGCCAGGGCATCGACCATGGTGGTCAGCACGCTGGTGCGCATGAGTGGCGCTTCGTCGGAGAGCGGGTTGGCGATGCTCACCGTGCGCGCCCGGGTGGCGGCGGCATCCCAGCCGAAGGCCGTATGCCGCGTCTCCCCGACGAACGGTGCGCTCCAGATCTCGCTCAGGCCCTGGGCGGCCAGGACATCGGCGACCAGCCGACGCACCGACTGGGCGTGGGTGAGACCCCGGCCACCCGGGGTGGTCGGCACGACCGAGGGAATCCGCTCGTAGCCGTCGATGCGGGCCACCTCCTCGACGAGGTCGGGGGCGGTGCGCAGGTCGGGACGCCACGAGGGCGGGGTGACGAGGAACTCCGAGGCTTCGCCGGCGTCGCCGTCCACCGGGTCGGTCTCGACCTGCTCGACCCGGCACCCGATCTCGGTGAGGATGCGCGCGACGTCGGCCGCGGCATACGGAACCCCGACGTAGCGGCCCGGGAAGGCGGGATCGAGGGTGATGACCTCGGGAACCCAAGGGTCGCCCACGTCGGTGACGCCCGCGTCGGCCGTGCCGCCGCCATAGGTGACGAGCAGGTGGACGGCGAGTTCGGCGGCGGCTGGGGCCAGCAACGGATCGACGCCCCGCTCGAAACGACGGGAGGCCTCCGAGGGCAACTTGTGCCGACGCGCCGAGCGCGCCACCGTCACCGGGTCGAAGTGGGCCGCCTCGATGAGCACGTCGGTCGTCGACTCCGTGACCTCGGTGCTCGCCCCGCCCATGACGCCGGCGATGGCGATCGGGGCGCCGCCCCCGTCGGTGATGAGCAGGTCCTCGGGGGACAACGCCCGGTCGACGTCGTCAAGGGTCGTCATGCGCTCCCCCGGCGCTGCCCGGCGCACGACGATCTCCGCACCCAGCCGGGCCAGGTCGAAGGCGTGCAGCGGCTGCCCCAGGCCGAGCATGACGTAGTTGGTCACGTCCACGGGCAGGCTGATCGGTCGCATCCCGGCCTCGGTGAGCCGGGCCTTCATCCACGTCGGTGAGGGGGCCGCGACGTCGATGCCGCGCACGATCCGCGCGACGTAACGCCCGCAGCCGGCCCGCCCGCGGATCGGAGCCTCGTCGGCCAGCCGGACGGCATACCCGCGATCGTTGGCCGGCGGGGCCGAAGCCGCGAGCGCGAGCACCGGGTCGGTGTATGCCGCGCCGGTCGCGTGGGCGTATTCGCGGGCGATGCCGCGGATCGAGAAGCAGTAGCCACGATCGGGGGTGACGTTGACCTCGACGGTTTCCCGGTCGAGGCCGAGGATCGCGATGGCGTCGGCGCCGGGGACCAGGCGGGCGAGTTGGTCGGTGTCGCCGGCGAACCGGCGGGTGAGGACGATGATCCCGTCGTGGTCGTCACCGAGGCCGAGTTCGCGCTCGCTGGTGATCATGCCGGCCGACACGTGCCTGTACGTCTTGCGGGCCGACACGGTCAGCGGCCCCTGCGGGGTGGGGAGCACACCGCCGGGCAGGATGACCGGCACGAGGTCGCCGACCTCGAAGTTGTGGGCGCCGCAGACGACCCACTGCGGGTCGCCGGTGCCGTTGGCCTCACCCACGTCGAGGCTGCACCAGTTGATGGTCTTGCCGTTCTTCTGCGGCTCGGGGGTCTTGGTGAGGACGCGGCCGACGACGAGCGGGCCGGTGACCCCGCCACCGTGCAGCGCCTCCTCCTCCAACCCGACCGCAACCAGGTCGGCGGCGATCTGGGCGCCGGTCGTGCCGGGGGGCACGGCGGCATACTCGGCGAGCCAATCCACGGGAACGCGCATGTCAGATCTCCATCCCGAACTGCGCGTCGAAGCGCACGTCACCTTCGATCATGTCCCGCATATCCGACACGCCGGTGCGGAACATCAGGGCCCGGTCGATGCCCATCCCGAACGCGAACCCCGAATAGCGCTCCGGGTCGACCCCGCACGCGCGCAGCACGTTGTGGTTGACCATGCCGCACCCGCCCCACTCGATCCAGCCGGTGCCCTTGCAGGCGCGGCAGGCCGGGTCCTCCCCGCGGCAGACGAAGCAGCGCAGGTCCATCTCGGCGCTCGGCTCGGTGAACGGGAAGAACGAGGGCCGCAACCGGGTCGTGATGCCCTCGCCGAAGAGTTCGGCGGCCAGCCGGTCGAGGGTGCCCTTGAGGTGGGCCATGGTGATGCCCTCATCGACCGCGAGCCCCTCGACCTGGTGGAAGGCCGGCATGTGGGTCGCGTCGAGTTCGTCGGTGCGGAACACCCGCCCCAGGCAGGCGATATAGAGCGGGACGCCCCTCTCCAGGAGCGCGCGGGCCTGGACCGGCGAGGTGTGGGTACGCAGCACCAGTCCCCCGTCGGGCGGGTCGACATAGAAGGTGTCCTGCATCTGTCGCGCCGGGTGGTCGGCGTCGAAGTTGAGGGCGTCGAAGTTGAACCACTCGGCCTCGACCTCGGGGCCCTCGGCCAGTTCCCAGCCGAGTCCGACGAAGACATCGGCGATCCGCTCGCTCATCAACTCGGTGGGGTGGCGCCGGCCCAGCGGACGCCGGCCGGTGGGCAGGGTGACGTCGACGGCCTCGTCGATGAGGATGCGGGCGTCGCGCTCGGCTTCGAGCTCACGCTGGCGGACGGCATACGCCTGCGAGACCCGCCCGCGGGCCTGCCCCACCCGTTTGCCGGCCTCGGCCTTGGCCGACGGCGGCAGCGCGCCGATCTCGCGGTTGGCCAGAGCAAGGGGGGATTTGTCGCCCTGGTGGGCGGTGCGGGCGACCTTGAGGGCGGCCAGGTCGGTGGCGTCGGCGGCGGCGGCGAGCGCGGCTGCCACGGCCTCCTCGATCGCGGCGGGGTCGAGGGCGGCGACCGCCACCGGGTCGAAGTTGGTGTTGGGTCCGGACATGTCTCTTCTTCTCACGGGCAGGACGGAGCAGGCTGGGGTGCCCCCGGACGAGGTCGTATGCCGTGCCGTCGCCTCAGCGGGCGGCAGGCCCCACGCCCGAGGGCGCGCTAAATCGCCGCACGGCACGCACGGTGCAGGGGGCGGCGGGGCTCGGCATGGCGCCCACTCTACCGGTGCGTCGAGGACGTGGTGGCGCCTCCGACGGCCCGTGGACGCGCGGGCTCAACCGCTTGTGGACGCGGCCGGCGGGCCACCGTCGCTCTCGATGGCGGTGCGGACGAGCACGGCGAACTCGGCCGCCGCCTCGTCCGCGCCCTCCCGGTCGCCGTCGACGAGCAGGTCGAAGAGGAGCCCCTGTCCGACGCCAACGGTGACCCGGGCCAGGCGACGCGCCCGGCTCGGGTCCACGTAGCGCTCGTAGACGGCGGTGAAGGCGCGCAGTTGGGCGGCGACCATGACCTCGCCGAGATGGGCGGCATACGGCTCCCGACGCATCGCGTGGGTGGCCAGTTCAAACCAGAGCGCGCCATAGCGATCGGCACCCTCGGCCGTGGCCACCCAGTTGCGTCGACCGGCCGCCAGCGGGTCGGAATCGTCGGCGAACAACGCCGCCATCTGGTCGGCCTGGCTCCCGGCGATCGCCTCGATCACAGCGGCCAGGACATCCCCTCGGGAGCCGAAGTGGTAGTGGAGCATCCGCTGGCTGGTGCCGATCGCCGCAGCGAGGGTCCGCAGACTCGTGTCGCGCACGCCGTTGCGGGCGTAGTAGTCGACGACCCGGGCGAGCAGATCCTCACGCGCCGCGGACACGGCGCTCGGCTTCGGCGACCATCGCCGCGGCCTCGCCGGCGATGAGCCGCCCGGCGCGGGGGCCGACGAGGGCGCGGACGAGTGGCGCCAGGACACCGGACCACGCCAGCGTCAACTCCAGGGCGGCACCGGTGGGGGTCTCGGTGATCTCGTGGCGAGCCGTGCTCGTCAGCCCGGGCGAGCGCGCGACCCAGGTGAAGGAGTGGCCCGGCAGCCACTGGGTCACCTCATACACCGCCGAGGGCAACCCGGGTTGAGCGACCCGGTAGCGGGCGCCGGCCCGCTCGCCCGGCCGCCCGTCGACCAGGGCCACCGACGTGAACGTGGGCACCAGGTCGGGCCACGCAGTCACGTCGCTCACCACCTGCCACAGCGTGCCGGCATCGACGGTGCTCGCGACCTTAACCTGCTTCATGTATCAAACGATACACGAAGAGGGCGCGCCGTCCCCAGCGCCGGGACGGCAGCGCCGGGGCTACCTCCCCCATCTCGTTCGGGCGCTCAGTGCGCCGAGCACCGCGACGACGAGCCCGAGGACGGCGACGGACGCGAAGGCCCAGGGCGGGCCGGCGGCGTCGACCGCCAGGCCGGCCAAGGGCGCACCGGCGGCACTCCCCGAGGTCATCGCCGCGCTGTGCCAGCCCAAGGCTTCCCCACGAGCCCGCTCGGGCACGGCCTGACTCAGCGCTTCGACACCGGCGGTGATGACGGGCTGGCAGGCGATCCCGGCGACGAACACCCACGCCCCGAGCGACCAGAGCCCGACCGAGAACGCCGGGAGCATGGTGAGTAAGGCCAGAGCGGCCAGCAGCACCCGCAGATCGAGGGACCGGTGCAGGCCACCGTAGAGCGCGCCACCGACGAGCGAACCCACGGCCCAGGCCGCCATAACGACGCCGACGAGCCCAGGTCGGCCATGCGAGCGCACCACGGCGACGATCCCCAACTCGGTGCCGGAGAGCATGACGGCGGCCACGGCGCAGGCCGCGACGATGCCCAGGAAACGCAGCCGCAACCACACCCGCCGGGGCACATGCGGACCCACGGCCCCCGCGGTGGTGATCGGCAGGTTCACCCACCACAGCAACGCCCCGCCCGCGGCGAATAGCAGAGACACCAAGACGAGCATCCCGGTCGTCTGCCAGGCGGCGGCCACTGCCACCGCGATGGCCGGGCCGATCGCCGCGGACAGTTCGAGGACCATGCCATCGAGGGATAGGGCGGTACGGCGCTGCTCCTCCGGAACGGCCGTCATGAGGGCCTGTCGGATGACCGCTTGCCCGGGCACAGTGAACAGGCTCGAGCCCGCACAGACGACGAGCAGGCCGGCATAGCCCACCCAGGGCACGGCAGCTGCGGCCACCACCTGGGCCAGGATCGCCGGCACCAACACCGGGCGCAGCCCGTGCCGGTCGAGCAGCCGCCCCCGCCATGGCGCCCCGACCCCGATGGCGACCAACAGGACGGCGGTCGCGACGCCGGCCGCGGCATACGAGCGATGCAAGGTGCCCACGATGTGGAGGGTGAGGACGACGCCGAGGGTGAACAGCGGCATCCGGACCAGAAACCCCAGCCCGATGGCCCGCCGGACGGCCGGCACGGCGAGCACGGGGCGATAGGCGGTGAACATGGCCCGCCCATGGTGTCAGAGCCCACCGACACACGTTCGCCGCGGTCGCCAGGCTCGACACCCGAGCACCAGACACCTAGAATGGATTCATTCCATAAAACACTCCGGTCCAGAATCCGGGGTGGCGATGGCAGGAGCCGAGGTGACCGACACCACCCACGCCCACCGCATCGACGAGCCCAGCGCCCTGTTGCGAGCGGCCGGGTTGCGCGTCACCGCCCCTCGGGTGGCCGTCCTCGCCGCGCTGCGCGAGCACCGGCACGCCGACGCCGACACCCTCATCGCCACCACGCGAGCCCGGCTCGGTTCGGTCTCCACCCAGGCCGTCTACGACGTCCTCAAGGCGCTCGTCGACGCCGGTCTGGTCCGCCGCATCGAACCCGCCGGCTCCCCCGCCCGGTACGAACCCCACACCCACGACAACCATCACCACCTCGTATGCCGCACCTGCGGCCGGATCGAGGACGTCGACTGCGCGGCCGGTCGCCGCCCGTGCCTCGACGTCGTCGACGATTTCGGCTTCACCATCGACGAGGCCGAGGTCGTCTATTGGGGCCAGTGCCCCGATTGCGCTTGATTCGAGGTATTACCGCACGGATTCCCCGGCGTTTTTACCTCGAATCGGGGGTGAGCGGGCGCACCGCGGGCAACCGAATCCGCAACCGGGCACCGCCCAGCGGGCTGTCCTCGATGACGACGGTGCCCCCCTGCGCATGGGCCAGGCCGCGCACGATGTAGAGCCCCAAGCCGGTGCTGCCCGGTGCCCGCCCCTGGAAGAACTTGCCGAAGAGCAGTTCGCGCCGATCGGGCGGCACCCCGGGCCCGTCGTCGTCGATCCGGATGTCGACCGTGCCCTCGGGCCCGGGGACCGAGGCCAGTTCGATGCGTCCGCGGGCATGCCGCACCGCATTCTCGACGAGGTTGACGAGCATCTGTTCGAGGCGATCAGGGTCGGCCCACACCTCAGGGACCTGCACGTCCATCGTCAACGTGCCGTCGTGACCGGTCGCGGCGAACCGGCCGACGTGCCGCTCGAACAGGGGCGCGATGGGCACCGGGCGGCTGTGCACCTGCAAGCGGTGGGCGTCGATGCGGGACACGTCGAGCAACTCGGTGATGAGCCGGGTCACCCGGTCGGCGTCGGCCTCGATGGTCTCGATCATGAGCCGTTTCTGCTCGTCGGTGAACCGGTCCCACCGCCGCAGCAGGGTGGCGGAGAACCCCTTGACCCCGGTCAGCGGTGAGCGCAATTCGTGGGCGATGGTCGAGATGACCGCCGCTTGCCCGGCCTCGGCCCGGCGGCGGGTCTCACCAGAGCGCAGCCCGAGGAGGACCGCAACGACCGGCCCGAGGTGCGTCATCCGCAGGTAGCGGGCCGTGACGAGGACGTCGCACCCGTTGGGCAGCAGGAGCAGTTTCTCCCGGTGGCCGGTCCGGGTCTCCAAACCCCGCCAGGGGCTGGCCTGCGGCCACCAGGGCCGGCCGGCGAGATCGACGAACGGCAACGCCTCGGCCAGCGGCCGGCCGATGATCTCCGCCTCGGGGATCCCGACGAAGCGCAGGGCCGGCTTGTTGATCCGCGTCACCAGGCCCTCGGGTCCGACGGCCGTCACCAACCCGTCGGGCAGCAACTCGGAAATGGCATGGGCCATGTCCGGGTCGATGCGGGACAGGTCGGACACAGCCACAGCGTAGCGAGCCGCTCCCGGACGCCTCAGGAAAAACGCACGACCCCCGCGGACGCATAAAGGCAGACGGTCGCGGCCATCGCGAGGTTGAGGGATTCGGCCTTGCCCCGGATCGGCACCCGCACGACGTCGTCGCACCGCGCCCGGATGCCCTGCGGCAACCCCCACGCCTCGTTGCCCATGACCCAGCAGTGGGCGGTGGTGAGGTCGGCGTCGGGCAGGAGGGTGGTGCCGGCTCCGTCGGCCGCCAAGGTCCGTATGCCGTGCGCTGCCAGGGTGGTCAGCGTCGCCTCCACGTCGAGGCCGGTCACGATGGGGAGGTGAAAGAGCGAGCCCGCCGTCGACCGGACCACCTTGGGGGCGTGGATGTCGACGGAGGAGGAGGAGACGAGGACCGCGTCGGCACCGGCGGCGTCCGCCCCCCGGATCACCGTGCCGGCGTTGCCCGGGTCCCGGACGTGGGTGAGGAACACCAACAGTGACGGCCTCGCGGTGAGCACCTCGACGAGCGACCCGTGGTGTGTCTCCACGACGGCGAGGACTCCCTGCGGGGCATCGGTGTCGGCCATCGCGGCGAGCACCTCGGGGGTTGCTTCGTGAAGCCACAGCCCGGCGGCGCGGGCCGGGTCGACGATGTCCGCGGCATACCGGGCGGCGGCCTCGGGGGTGAGATAGATGTCGACGACGCGATCGGCGGCATACCGGACCGCTTCGCGCACTCCTTGGGGGCCTTCGACGAGAAAGCGGCCGGTGCGTCGCCGCACCGGCCGCTGGGCGAGGCCACGCACGGACCGGACCCGATCGGAGTTCGGGTTGGTCAGCACGTCGGGCCCCGGATGACTCGTCAGGCCGTGGCGGCCTCGGCCGCCGCCGGGACGTGCGCCTTGGCGATCTCGACGAGCGCGGCGAACGCGGCCTCATCGTGGACGGCGAGTTCGGCGAGCATGCGCCGGTCGACCTCCACCTCGGCGGCCTTGAGGCCCTGGATGAACCGGTTGTAGGTCATGCCGTTGGCGCGGGCCGCGGCGTTGATCCGCTGGATCCACAGCCGGCGGAAGTCGCCCTTCTTGGCCCGGCGGTCGCGGTAGGCGTAGCCGAGGCTGTGCTGAACCTGCTCCTTGGCCTTGCGGTAGAGCCGGCTGCGCTGGCCGCGGTAACCGCTGGCGCGCTCGAGGACAACCCGGCGCTTCTTCTGGGCGTTGACCGCCCGCTTCACGCGTGCCACGTGAGTACTCCTTGCTTGTGGTGCTTAGTCGACTGTGGTGGTGGCGCGGCTTAGAGGCCGAGCATCTTCTTGATCTTGGGCAGGTCGGCCTTGGCGACCTCGAGGTCCTTGCTCAGCGCCCGGGCCTTCTGCGGGGTCTTCTCGTGGAACTTGTGGACGTGGCCGGCCTGCTGGCGCATGACCTTGCCCGACCCGGTCACCCGGAAGCGCTTCTTGGCGCCGCTGTGGGTCTTGTTCTTCGGCATGGGGTTTCTCTTTCGCTTGCGGTGTGATGCGTCAGGTGCGGGGGGCCGAGGGCTTCGGCCCGGGGCGGGCTCCGGGCCGAGGGCCCGGTCGCGGGCCGGGGGTCGGCGCGGCCGTGGGGGCCCGAGGCGTCGGCGGCTTCGGTGCCGGGATCTTGGCAGGCTTGGGCGTGGGCGCCGCGGCCTTGGTCGGTGTCGGTTTAGGTACTGGCGCCGGCTTCGGGGCCGGTGCGGGGCTGGCCGAGGGCCTGGGGGTGGGTGCCTTGGTGGCCGGAGCGCTCGGACGCGGGGGGCGCGGGGCCGGTGCGGCCGACGCCCGGGTGGGCGCGGCGGGGGCAGTGGCCGGCGCCGGGGCCGGCGCGGGGCTGGGCGTCTCCGGGGGCGCCGCCGGGATGGCCACTGGCGTCGGCTGCGCCGCCGTCGCCTCGGGCCGGGTGGTGCTCGCCGCCGTCGCGCCCTGGTCCTCACGACGTCGACGCTGTTCGGCGCGGGCCTCGGACTTCTTCTTTGTCGGCGCGATGACCATGATCATGTTGCGCCCGTCCTGCTTGGGGGCGGACTCGACGACCCCGAGTTCGGCGACATCCTGAGCGAGGCGCTGGAGCAGCCGGAACCCGAGTTCGGGGCGCGACTGCTCCCGCCCGCGGAACATGATCGTCACCTTGACCTTGTCCCCGCCGCGCAGGAAGCGCTCGACGTGGCCCTTCTTGGTGCCGTAGTCGTGGGGGTCGATCTTGGGCCGGAGTTTGATCTCCTTGATGACCGTGTTGACCTGGTTCTTGCGCGCCTCCCGGGCTTTCATGGCGGCTTCGTACTTGTACTTGCCGAAGTCCATGAGCTTGGCCACGGGGGGTTTGGCCATCGGAGCCACCTCGACCAGGTCGAGATCGGCTTCGGCAGCCAGTTGCAACGCCACGTCGATCCGGACGATGCCGACCTGTTCTCCGTTGGGGCCGACCAACCGCACCTCGGGCACCCGGATGCGGTCGTTGATGCGAGGGTCGCTGATGTGAATCTCCTTCGTGCGCCATCGACGACCCGCGACACGAGAAAGGCTCCTCGGGCCGAATGCGCGAGGAGCCTGTCGAAGCGACACCGGGCAGCACAAACCCTGGCGCATTGAGCGCCCGGCCATGCGGCCCGACCCTTGGATGACCCGGCGACCGTCACAGTCGACGCGGGTGGAAGCGGACTTCTCTTGCACGCCGCGAGCCAGGCCCACGGCAGGTCGAACGCTCAGATTACCAGAGCGCCCGGCATACCCCCAAGACGCGCACCTCCCCCGTCACACCTTTCCCGCCTGAACCGCCCAACGTCCACTTCGCACCCCAACAGTCCGCGTGCGAAGTGCCCCTTTCCCACGGGAAGCCGACCCGACCCGCCCAGTTCCCAGCTCACCGCAACCGGAACGACAGCCCGTCGATGCGGGCCCGCAACTCGCCGTCGGTGGCCAGCCGCTCCCCCACCCGGGTCGCGAGCGCCTCGACCTCCCCGGCTCCAAGGCCTGGCCGCAGGGTGAGTTCGACGACGAGCACCCCTCCGGGGGCATCCGCCAGCCCGTATGCCGTGACGTCCCCTTCGGGGCGCACCGCGGTAGCCACGCTGCGATCCACGAACGGGTCGGTCGCCGGGGGCTGCCACGCTCGGCCTTGGGCCAGGGCCCACACCATGCTCGGCCGCAACACCTTGGCCGCCCCGGCCACGTCGATGACGATGACGTCGCAGCGCTCGGTGATGGCCGCCTGCGCCATCCGGTCGGCCGTGACCGGACTCGGACGCGCCGCCGGGTCCCACGCCGCGAGCGCCTCCAACCCGGTGAACACCGGGAGCGCCCGCTGCCCGTCCGGCGCGACGAGCGTGACCGTCGCCATGTCGACGTGGTTGTCCACGGGCAACGCCCCGCTGTCGTCCACGACGACCGGCTCGGGCACGATCGGCACGAGGAACCGCCCGGCCGCCACCGCCCTCATCACACTCGTGTCGTCGCCGGCCAGCGCCGCGACCAAGGCCGGATCGGCGCCTCCGGAGTCGGTTTCGAAACCGCTCGGGGACAGGACCCGCCCGCCCCAGGTCTCGCCGGCCGAATCGGTGGCCTCGTGCCCCGGGACGTGGTGCGGGTGATGGGCATGCTCGCGCGGATTGGCCATGGCGAGCTCAGCCGCCCGCGACCACGAGCGCGTCGGGGAGGGTGAACGCGCCCTTGTAGAGCGCCGAGCCGACGATCGCCCCCTCGACACCGAGCGGGACGAGGGTGCGCAGCACCTCCAGGTCGGCGAGGGTCGACACGCCGCCGGAGGCGATGACGGGGCGGTCGGTGCGGGCGCAGACCGCGCGGAGCAACTCGACGTTGGGACCGGCCAACATGCCGTCCTTGTGGACATCGGTGACGACATAGCGCGCGCAGCCTTCGGCATCGAGGCGCGCGAGTGTCTCCCACAGATCGCCACCGTCGCGGGTCCAGCCGCGCGCCGCCAGCGTCGTGCCGCGCACATCCAAGCCGACGGCGATCCGGTCCCCGTGCTCGGCAATGGCGCGGGCCGTCCACTCGGGGTCCTCCAAGGCCGCGGTGCCAACGTTGACGCGCCGGCACCCGGTCGCCAACGCGGCGGCCAGCGATGCATCGTCGCGGATGCCGCCACTCATTTCGACATCGATGTCGAGGGCCCCGACGATCCGGGCGAGCAGGTCGGCGTTGCTGCCGGTGCCGAAGGCCCGGTCCAGGTCGACGAGGTGAATCCACGCCGCCCCCTGCTCCTGCCAGGCCAGGGCCGCGTCGACCGGATCACCGAACACCCACCCGCTGCCAGCCACCCCCTGTTGCAACTGGACCGCACGGCCGTCCCGGACATCGACGGCGGGCAACAGGGTCAGGGCGGGGGATTCCATGGGGCAACTCCTTGGGAGGGGGTCAACGATCGACGACGACGCAATGGCTATGGCTCGGGCCTAGAGGCTGCGCACCCAGTTGGCAAGCAGGTGCAGCCCGGCCTCCCCGGACTTCTCGGGGTGGAATTGGGTTGCGGTGAGCGGGCCGTTTTCGACGGCGGCGACGAAACGCTCGCCATGCTCGGCCCAGGTGACGATCGGCGCCACCGCAGCGAAGGTGGGACCGGACGGCGTCAGCGTCCAGGTGTGGGCGGCATACGAATGGACGAAATAGAACCGCTCACCCTCGATCCCGGCGAACAGCCGTGACCCACGCCCCACCTCGACCGGCGACCACCCCATATGCGGCACCACGGGCGCCCGCAACCGGTCCACGGTGCCCGGCCACTCGGCAAGTCCGGGCTCGAGACGATCACTCGGCTCGCTCGACCCCTCGAAAAGCACCTGCATGCCCACACACACCCCGAGCACCGGTCGCCCCCCCGCCAGCCGCCGACCGATGAGCAACGGGCCGCGAGCCGCCCGCAAACTCGCCGCACACGCGTGAAAGTTGCCCACCCCAGGCACGAACAGCCCATCGGCGCGCAGCGCCGCCTCGGGATCGGCGGTCAACTCGACATCGGCACCGACGTGGGCGAGCGCCCGCACCGCCGACCGCACATTGCCGCTGCCGTAGTCGAGGACCACCACCCGCGCGCTCACGACTGCTCCTCCATGTCTTCACCCGCAGCCAGCGCATCAAAGACCCGGACCGCCTGCGCCGACGGCTCGACCGTCGCGGCGCCAGCGAGCGGACCGTGACGCAACAAATCCTCGCCGGGCAACCCGAGGAGCCGCAGCAGCCCCACGAGACGCTCCAGCGGTATGCCGTCGACCTCGCGGAAGTGCGCGCCCACATCCGCGGCACTCACCCCCCGGCGGGCCGCTCCGGACACCTGGACGATGAGGGCCGCCGGCAACACGCGCAGGTCGGGCATGCGGCGCACCCCCACCCCGGGCTCCCAGATCAGCCAGCGCTGATCGGCCCGCCACCCGCGCGGCTGGACCGTGACGACGGCCCGCCCGTCGAGGACGAACAGACCGATGGACGGTCGGCTCCCCCGCGGGGTCGGCCGCGCCGCCAAGACCTCCAGCCCGACATCGTAGGGCGCCTGGCTGCGGGCGCGTTCCTCGGTGAGAACCACGCCGGTCCACCCGGGCAACGGCACAACAGCCGCCGCGACCAGCCCACGACGCAGCCACCGCGCCGACGCCTGGGCCTGGCCCCGCACGAGCACGAGGCCGTGACCGGGATCGGGTGCGGGAGGGCGAGGGCGCCGCGGGGTGGCCATGGGCGGGCGCCTTAGAGGGAACCCTTGGCGCTGGGTATGCCGTCGACCCGCGGGTCGCGGGCCACGGCGGCCCGCAGCGCCCGGGCGACGGCCTTGAACTGGGCCTCGACGATGTGGTGGGGGTCGCGGCCGGCGAGGACCCGCACGTGCAGCGCGATTCCGGCGTTGCCGGCGAACGACTCCCAGACGTGGCGGGTCAGGGACCCGACGTAGGTGCCGCCGATGAGGACGTATTCCTGGCCGGCCGGTTCGCCGGTGTGGACGACGTAGGGCCGGCCGGCGACATCGACGACCGCCTGGGCGAGGGCCTCGTCCAAGGGCACCGTCGCATCACCGAAGCGGGCGATGCCCGCCTTGTCGCCGAGCGCCTCGCGCAGCGCCTGGCCGAGCACGATGGCGACGTCCTCGACGGTGTGGTGGGCGTCGACGTCGACGTCCCCGCTCGCCCGCACGGTGAGGTCGATGAGCGCGTGCTTGGCCAGCGACAGCAGCATGTGGTCGTAGAAACGGACCCCGGTCTCGACCTCGCCGCGACCGGTGCCGTCGAGGTCGATGCTCACCTCGACGGTGCTTTCGGAGGTGGCCCGCCGGACAGTGGCCCTGCGCGGTGACATCTCGGTCACGGTGCCTCCAAGCGGTGAGTCGGGGCCAGCGGGGCCAGCGCGTCGAGGAAAGCGGTCGTCTCCTGCGGCGTTCCGGCTGTGACACGAAGATAGTGGGGTACCCCGACATCGCGGACGAGCACCCCGGCGTCGAGGAGGGCGCGCCAGGTCGCGGCGGCGTCGGTGAGGTGCCCGAAGAGGACGAAGTTCGCGTCGCTGGGCACGGGGGTCAGCCCCATCGACGGCAGGGCCGCGACGATCCGGTCGCGCTCGGCTTTGATCGCCTCGACGGTGTCGAGCATGAGGTCGGTGTGGGCCAGAGCGGCCAGGGCCACCGCCTGGGTTTGGCTGCTCAGGTGATAGGGCATCCGCACCAGACGCAGCGCGTCGACGAGGTCGGGGTCGGCGGCGAGGTAGCCCAGCCGGGCACCGGCGAGGGCGAACGCCTTGCTCATCGTCCGGGTGACGACGAGTCGGGGCCGGCCCGCGAGCAGGGTGAGGGCCGAGGGCGTGCCGACCCGGGCGAACTCGGCATAGGCCTCGTCGACGACGACGAGCGCGTGCGGCGCCGCGGCGTAGACGGCCTCGACGACGTCGAGACCGAGCGCGGTCCCCGTGGGGTTGTTCGGCGAACACAAGAAGACGATGTCGGGTCGATGGGTGGTCACCTGCTGGGCTGCCGAGGCCGCGGTGAGGTCGAACCGGCCCTCGGCGCCCAGGCCCCGCATCCCGTCGACCCAGGTCGTGCCCGTCGTCGTCGTGATGATGGGGTGCATCGAGTAGGCCGGGGTGAAACCGAGGGCGGTGCGCCCGGGCCCACCGAAGGCCTGGAGCAGGTGGAGAAGGACCTCGTTGGAACCGTTGGCGGCCCACACCGCCTCGCTCCCGACCGCGGTCCCGGAGCGGGAGAGGTATGCCGCGAGCGCACTGCGCAGGGCCGTGAACTCCCGGTCGGGGTACCGGTTCAACCCGCCCGCGATGGCGGCCACCGCGTCGGTGATGGCGGCGACGACGACGGGCGGGACGGCATACGAGTTCTCGTTGGTGTTGAGGGCGACCGGCACGTCGAGTTGGGGGGCGCCGTAGGCGGACCGGCCGCGCAGGTCGGGGCGGAGCAGGGCCTCGATGTCGGAGCGCATGGGTCTACTCGCCCTCGGGCAGCCGGGCGAGGATGGCCTCCCCATGAGCGGGCAGGTCCTCGGCGCGGGCGAGGGTGACGACATGGTGGCTGACCTCGCGCAGCGCGCCCGCGGAGTAGTCGATGACCTGGACGCCGCGCAGGAAGGACTGCACCGACAACCCGCTCGCGTGGACGGCGCTCCCGCCCGTGGGCAGGACGTGGTTGGACCCGGCGGCGTAGTCGCCGAGGCTCACCGGGGCGTAGGGACCGACGAAGACGGCCCCAGCGTTGCGGATGCCGGCCGCGACCGCAGCGGCGTCGGCGGTCTGGATCTCGAGGTGCTCGGCGGCATACGCGTTGACGACGGCGACGCCGGTGGCCACGTCGTCGACGAGGACGGCGCCCGATTGCGGGCCGGTGAGCGCGGTGGTGACCCGCTCGTGGTGTTTGGTGGCGGCGACCCGGGTGGCGAGTTCGGCCTCGACCCGGTCGAGGAGGCCGGGGGCGTCGGTGACGAGCACGCTGGCGGCCAACGGGTCGTGTTCGGCCTGGCTGATGAGGTCGGCGGCAACGTGCGCGGCGTCGGCGGTGTCGTCGGCGAGGATGGCGATCTCGGTGGGGCCGGCCTCGGCGTCGATCCCGACCAAGCCCTGGACGAGGCGTTTGGCGGCGGCGACGTAGATGTTGCCCGGCCCGGTGACCAGGGCGACGGGGGCGCATTCGTAGGCGGGGTAGCCACCGGCCGCCGGCCCGCTCGCCTCCTCGGCGAACCCGTAGGCAAAGGCGGCCACGGCCTGGGCCCCGCCCATGGCGTAGACCTCGTCGACGCCGAGGAGGGCGCAGGCGGCGAGGATTGTCGGGTGCGGCCAGCCGCCGTGGTCGGCCTGCGGGGGGCTGGCGACGGCCAGGCTCCCGACCTGCGCCAGTTGGGCGGGCACGACATTCATGACGACGCTGCTCGGATAGACGGCCAGGCCGCCGGGGACGTAGAGGCCGACCCGCTCGACGGGTACCCACCGCTGGGTGACCGTGCCGCCGTCGACCACGCGGGTGGTGGTCTCGGTGCGCCGCTGATCGGCGTGGACGATCCGGGCGCGCTCGATGGCGACCTCGAGCGCGGCCCGCACGTCGGGGTCGAGGCCGGCGAGCGCAGCCGTGATGACGTCGGCGGGCACCCGGACCCGGGCGGGCCGCACCCGGTCGAAGCGCTCGGCGGCGTCGTAGAGCGCGCTCGCCCCCCGAGCGGCGACGTCGTCGACGATGGGCCGGACCGTCGCCAGGGCCGCGTCGACGTCGAACTCGGCGCGGGGCAGGGAGCGGCGCAACTCACGCACGCTCAGCATGCGGCCGCGAAGGTCGAGGACGGAGAGCATGCCCGTCAGTCTAGGTTTCGGTGCCGACGCCCCGGTATGCCGTCTCGCCCGCCATCGCGGGCGGGCGCGGCATACTGCCACTCATGCCGCGCCCGTTGCTGCCCGCCCCCTTCGACCTGCGGGGGCGGGTCGCCGTCGTCTCCGGTGCCGGATCGCCGACCGGGATCGGGTTCGCGACCGCGCGACTGCTCGGCGAGTTGGGCGCCGGCCTGGTGGTCACGGCCACCACCGACCGCATCCACGACCGGGTCCGGGACCTCGCCGCCGCCGGGATCACCGCCCACGGCATCGTCGCCGACCTCACCGAGCCCGATGACGCCGCCGCCACGATCGCCCTGGCCGGTGACCGATTCGGGCGCCTCGACATCCTCATCAACAACGCGGGGATGGTCAGCGCCAGCACCCCCGACACCTTCGGCGGCACCCTCGAGGCCACCGACCCGGCCACCTGGCGACGGTCCCTGGCCCGCAACCTCGACACCGCCTACCTGCTCACCCGGGCCGCGCTCCCACTGCTGCGCGTGAGCGACCACGGCCGAGTCGTCATGGTGGCCTCGGTGACCGGCCCGGTCATGGCGATGCGCGCCGAAGTGGCGTATGCCGCGGCCAAGGCGGCACTCGTCGGTCTCGCCCGGGCGCTGGCCGTCGACGAGGCCGCCACGGGCCTGACCGTCAACGTCGTCGCACCCGGCTGGATCGCGACCGGTTCGCAGACCGCGAGTGAAGCAGCCGAGGCAACGAGCACGCCCGTGGGGCGGTCGGGCTCCCCGGCGGAGGTCGCGGCAGCGGTCGCGTTCCTCGCCAGCCCGGGCGCGGCATACATCACGGGGCAGGTGCTCGTCGTCGACGGCGGCAACAGCATCGCCGAGGAGCGCGGCGGGCGGTCGTGAGCCGGGGTCGCTGACGGCCGGTGCGTCAGCCGTCGAAGAAGACGCGCTCGTATGCCGCCCGCGCGTGCCGGGTGACCCGCCGGTATTCCTCGTCGAGGGCCTGGCCGGAGCCGGGTTCACGGCGCAACACCCGCACCAGCCCTTCGAGTTCGCGCACGTCGGAGGGTAGGGACTCCAGGGCCCGGCCGCGCAGCAGCATCCCGGCGTTGCGCAGTTGCGAGGCGAGCGTCCAGGCCTGGGCAAGCTCTTCGGCATCGGCGGCGTCGATCAGGCCCAGGGTCGCCGCCGCGGACAAGGTCGCCAGGGTGCCCGTGCCCCGCAGTTCCGGATGCGCATGACCGTGCTGCAACTGGAGCAACTGGGCACACCACTCGACGTCCGACAACCCGCCGTGGCCCAGCTTGAAATGGGTCTTCCGGTCGGCACCACGCGGCAACCGCTCGGCCTCCATGCGTGCCTTAAGGGTGCGAATCTCGCGCACCTGCACCGGCGTCAACCCGGCCGACGGCCACCGGATCGGATCGACGAGCGCGACGAACCGCGCCCCCACCTCGGTGTCCCCGGCCAGCGGCGCGGCGCGCAGCAAGGCTTGGGCCTCCCAGACGAGGGACCAACGCTCGTAGTAGGCGGCATACGAGGCGAGCGATCGCACGATCGGCCCGTTCTTGCCCTCGGGACGCAACCCCGCGTCGATGTCCAACCGGGGGTCGGGGCCGGGCAGCCCGAGCACCCGCACCACCTCACGGACGATGTCGAGCGCCTCGTCCTGGGCCCGGTGCTCATCCGCCCCCGGCAGCGGGTCGTGGACGAAGAGGACGTCGGCGTCGCTGCCGTACCCCAGTTCGCCGCCGCCCAACCGGCCCATCCCCACGATGAGCAGCCTCGTCGACAGCGGCCCGGTCGCCCGTTCCTGGGCGCGGATGACGACCTCGAGGGTCACGTCGAGCAACGCCGCCGCCAAATCGGTCAGCGCCGCGCCCGACTCCTCGACGCTCAACCGTCCCTCGAGGTCGGCGACCGCCAACCGGAACAGTTCGGCGCGCCGGATCGTGCGGGCCGCCAGCACCGCCGCTTCCAACTCGCGCTGCCGGCCCGCGGCGGCCCGCATCCGCCCGGCGATCTCGGCCCGGGACCGCGGTTGCACCCCCGAGCGTTCGCCGAGGAACTGCACACAATCGGGGGCCTGTTCCAACAAGTCGGCGGCAAACCGGCTCCGCCCCAGCGTGTGCGCGAGCCGTTCGGCCGCGCGCCCCTCGTCGCGCAACAACCGCAGATACCAGTGCGTCGTCCCCAACTCGTCGCTGATCCGGCGGAACGCCAACAGGCCCGCATCGGGGTCGGCCTCGTCGGCGAACCAGCCGAGCATCGCCGGCAGCAACTGCCGCTGGATGGCGGCCCGCCGGCTCACCCCCTCGGTGAGCGACCCCAGGTGTCGGAATGCCCCCTTGGGGTCACGGAACCCCAAGGCCGTGAGCCGTTCCTGCGCCTCGTCCGGGGAGAGCCGCACGTCGCTCTCGGACAACCGGGCGACGGCCGCGAGCAGCGGCCGGTAGAAGATGCGCTCGTGCAGGCGGCGTACCTCGCGCGCGGTGGCCTTCCACTGGCGCACAATCTCACCGGCCGGGTCGCAGTGATGTCCGAGCGCCCGGCCCAGGCGCCGCAGATCGGCCTCCGCCGTCGGCATGAGATGGGTGCGCCGCATCCGCTGCATCTGGATCCGGTGTTCGAGGGTGCGCAAAAACCGGTAGGCCCGCGCCAGTGCCGCCGCATCCTCGCGCCCGACGAACCCCCCGCGTGACAGGGCTTCCAGGGCCGGCAGGGTCGATCCGGACCGCAAACTCGCGTCGGCGCGGCCGTGGACCAATTGGAGCAGTTGCACGGAGAACTCGACGTCGCGCAACCCGCCCTTGCCGAGTTTGATCTGCCGCTCGGCCTCCCCGGCAGGGACGTGTTCCTCGACCCGGCGGCGCATCGCCTGGGCATCGGTGACGAAGTTGTCCCGGCTCGCCGCCTGCCAGACCATGGGGGTGAGGGCGTCGAGATAGGCCCGGCCCACGTCCGCGTCACCGGCCACGCAGCGCGCCTTGAGCAGCGCCTGGAACTCCCACGTCTTGGCCCACCGCTCGTAATAGCGCCGGTGACTGGCCACCGTGCGCACCAGCGGCCCCTGCTTGCCCTCGGGGCGCAACGCGGGGTCGACCTGCCACAGCGAACCCGCGGGGGTCGCCACCGAGCAGGCCCGGATCAGGGCCGTCGCCAGGTCGGTGCCGACCGCGATGGCGTCGGCTTCGCTGGCCCCCGTCCCCGGTTCGACGACGAAGATGACGTCGACATCGCTGATGTAGTTGAGTTCGCGCCCCCCGGTCTTGCCCATGCCGATGACCGCGAGCCGGGCCGCGCCGGCCCGCTCACCCATCCGGTGCCGGGCCAGCGCCAGCGCCGCTTCCAGGGCGGCCTCGGCGAGAGCCGCCAGCGCGGCGGCCGTCCCGGGCACCGTCACCGTGGGGTCGTCGGCTTCGACGTCGAGGGCGGCGATCCCCACGAGTTGGCGCCGGTATTCGATCCGCAGCACGTCCTCCGGGGTCGGGCCGGTCCCGCCGCTTCGGCCATTGGCACCGTCGTCGTATGCCGCGGCCGCCAACACCGCGTCGACCAACCGTTCGCGCCGCTCGGCGACGGTCAGCGAGGTCGCCGACACCAGGTCGAGGCCCTGCTCCGGGTGGGCCACGAGATGGTCGGTGAGGGCCAGGGAGGTGCCCAACACGCCGAGCAACCGGTCGCGGGCCGCCCCCGAGGTCCGCACCACGTCGAGCAGCGGCGCCCGCAAGCGCGACCCCGGCTCGCGGCATACCGACTCCAACACCCGCACCACGCCGAGGAGCGCCTGGTCGGGGTCGGCGGTCTGCGCCAACGCCCGGGCCAGCCCGTCGTCCTCGATCGCGTCCCGGCGGACGATGACACTCTCCAGGACCGGGTCCCCGAGCAGCGTCAACGCCCGGCGCGCGTCGACGAACCCCAACCGGGTCAGGGCCCCCGGGATGCTCTCGGTCCGGAACGCGCTCACAGCCGCAGGTAACGGTCGAGTTCGAACGCGGTCACCTGGGCGCGATAGTCCTCCCATTCGCGGCGCTTGTTGCGCAGGAAGAACTCGAAGGTGTGCTCGCCGAGGATATCGGCCATCAGGTCGCTGCTCTCCATGGCCGAAATGGCGCGGTTCAAGGAGGTGGGCAGCCGTTCGATGCCCATCGCCTTACGTTCGAGCCCGGTGAGGCTCCACACGTCGTCCTCAGTCTCCGGCGGCAACTCGTAACCGCCCTCGATGCCCTTCAGGCCGGCGCCCAAGATGACGGCGAAGGCGAGATACGGGTTGCAGGCCGAGTCGATCGTGCGGATTTCGATCCGGGTGCTGTTGCCCTTGTTGGGTTTGTACATCGGCACCCGGATCATCGCCGAGCGGTTGTTGTGGCCCCAGGTGAGGTGCGCCGGCGCCTCTCCCCCGCCCCAGAGCCGCTTGTAACTGTTGACCCACTGATTGGTCACGGCGGTGATCTCGGGCCCGTGCCGCAAGATGCCGGCAATGAACTGGCGCCCGATCGCGGACAACTGGTAGGGCGCCCCCGGCTCGTGGAAGGCGTTGCGGTCCCCCTCGAACAGGCTCAGGTGGGTGTGCATCCCCGACCCCGGGTGCTGGGCGAACGGTTTGGGCATGAACGTCGCGAGGATCCCTTGTTCGAGGGCGACCTCCTTGACGACGGTGCGGAAGGTCATGATGTTGTCGGCCATCGACAAGGCGTCGGCATAGCGCAGGTCGATCTCGTTCTGGCCCGGCGCGCCCTCGTGGTGGCTGAACTCCACCGAGATGCCCATGGCCTCGAGCATGGTGATCGCGGCCCGCCGGAAGTCGTGACCGGTGCCGTGCGGGACGTGGTCGAAGTAGCCGGCCTGGTCGACCGGCACCGGGATGCCGCCGGGCCCGGGCTGATCGCGCAGCAGGAAGAACTCGATCTCGGGGTGCACGTAGAAGGTGAAGCCGAGGTCGGCGGCCTTGGCGAGCGCCCGCTGGAGGACGTTGCGCGGGTCGGCGAGGCTCGGGGTGCCGTCGGGCAAGGTGATGTCGCAGAACATCCGCGCGGTCCCCGGGTTCTCCCCCCGCCAGGGCAGCACCTGGAAGGTTGCCGGGTCGGGTTTGGCGAGCATGTCGGCCTCGTAGACCCGCGCGAACCCCTCGATGACCGACCCGTCGAACCCGATCCCCTCGTCGAAGGCCCCCTCCAGTTCGGCCGGCGCGACCGCCACCGACTTCAAGGTCCCCAAGACGTCGGTGAACCACAACCGCACGAAGCGGATGTCCCGCTCCTCGATGGTGCGGAGGACGAACTCCTGCTGACGATCCATGATCGGCATCTTTCCCCATCCGTGTTTCGCGTGGGTTACCGACGTCCGAAGGCCCCGCACCCGGGCTGGGTGCGGGGCCTTCGGGTATGCCGCCGAGCGGGCCTGCGGGCCCAACTAGCGCTGGCGAGCCGGCCGGGTCGGCAGACCCGGCCGGCCGGTGCTCACTTGGTGAACCGCACCTTGAGCAACAGTTCGTCGCCCTTGGTTTGGTGGACGGTGATGCTGGTGCCGGTGCCGGCGACCTTGACCGAATTCATCTTGTTCGCCGCGGACCAGTAGCGGTTCGGGTTCGCGTCGTCGAACGTCGGGATCGCCGGCTGGGCGGGCACCGAAACGGCCACGCCGTTGCGGTGGAAGGTCACCGGGTCGGTGGCCTCCTGCCCGAAGGTCGCGTCGAAGACCTGGCGCCGGTTGCCCAGGAGGCGGCCGTCGGGGAACGCGATCGGTGTCGGCCGGGCGTCGACCGGCAGGGCCCAACCGCTGCCCGGGTGGGCCGAGGTGTTGTTGTCCTTCTGCGTGTTGTCGACGTACCAGACGAGCAGACCGTTCTGGTAGGGGAACTTCTCGACCCAGTTGGGCTTGGTCGTGCCCCAGCCGAAGTTGTACGGGCCGCTCTTGAGGTTGGCGTCGTACCCGGCATACACCCGGTTCTCGGCGAGGTAGTACTGCGTGGCCTTCGTCGTCACCGAGCCGTTGATCCGCGAGTAGACGACCGCGGTCCAGCCGTTGTCGCCGTTCTCGACGTTGTCGCTGAAGACGGTGGCGCCGTTGGCGCTGACGCTGATGTCGTCGAGGAAGGACCCGGCGTAGTTGAGGCCGCCGTCGTTGGTGTTGCGGAAGCGCACCTGCACCGACTTGCCGGCGAATGCCGACAGATCCCAGGACTTCTGAACCCACTCTCGCGAGCGCCCGCTGATTTGCTCCAGGACGGTCCAGGTCGCGCCGCCGTCACCGGAGGCTTCGACGAAGAGCCAGTCATAGCCTTCTTCGGTGTCGTTCCACAGCCACGCGCCCAGCGACGCCGACGACTTGCCGGTGAGGTCGACGGTGCGGGTGAGCGAGGAGCGCAGGTCGTTGGCCGCGCCGCTCCACCATTCGTTGCTCGCGCTGTGCGGAGTGTTGTAGGTCGTCGTCACCGACTTGTCGGGCAGGTTCACCAGAAGCGCCTGCGGTCGGTTCTTGCCATCTCGGTCGGCAGGACCGATCCAGTAGTTGTCATCGACGCGGTAGGGAGCGCGCTTGTAGTCGAGCCAGCCGAGGAGCAACTTCTCATGCGGACCCAGGTAGCCCGGGGCGGTGCCGATGTCGTTGGCCCCCGCCTTGCTCAGCCAGGAACCGGCGGACATGAGGGTCCAGAACCCGGTGCCGTTGTCGCCGCCCGCGGTGTCGTAGTAGTCCGCGAGGCCGAGGTCGTGGCCGAACTCGTGGGTGAACACACCGAGGCCGCCGTTTTCCGGTTCGGTTGTGTAGTCACCGACCCAAATACCGGTGTTGCCGATCTGGGCACCCCCGGCGGGGTTGGCTGCGGGGCCGGTGACGCCGACCTTGTCCGCGTTGACGTACCAGCGGTGCGACCAGATGGCGTCATCGCCTTGCGCGCCGCCACCGGCCTCTTCGCCCTCCCCGGCGTGGATGGCCTGGAAGTGGTCGATGTAGCCGTCGGGCTCGTTGTAGTTGCCGTCTCCGTCGTAGTCGTAGCGGTCGACCTGGTCGAACTGCTTGAGGTATGCCGTGATCTCGGCATCACTCTTGCCGGCCGCCTTCTGCGCGTTGTACCACGCGGTGACGGTGTCCGTAACGTAGGCCCAGTAGCCCTCGGTTTCGTGGTCGTTGTTGCCGTAGCGGGCCTCGTTGTAGGGAACCTTCACCCAGTCGCTGATGTCGCCCTTGGCGAGGAAACGGCCGTTGGACTGCTTGAGGTAGAAGTCCTTGAAAGACTCCCCGCTGCCGAACATCATCTGCTGGTAGTGCGTCTTGGAGAAGTCCGAGAGCCAGTAGGTCGAGTTGTTCGTCGTCCGGTCCGGGGCCGGGATCTGGTTGTGCAAGGGCCCGGCGTCCCCGCCGTACTTCGTCTGGTCACCGAACTCGGAGAGGATGGTGAAGATCGACTCCTCACGGTCCGTGGGGTACCACACGTACTTGTTCTTGCCCTTGTTGGCCGCGGAGTTGCCCAGGTCGATGGTGCGGTTGCGTCCGGTCCCGACGAACTTGGCGGTGCCGGTCGCCAGCGCCTCGGCTGCCGCCTTGCGCCGCTCCCGTTGTTGGTCACCGAGGGGGTGAGATCGGTCGTCGCGTGAGCCCGCGGTAGCGACGTCTTTGGCAGGGGGCGCGCCGTCGGCGGCGGGCGGCGAGGCCGGGGCTTGAGGGGTCAGGGTGAGGGCCAAGGCGGCGGTGGCCGCGCCGGCCAAGACCCGCAGGCTTCCCCGGTGGAATCGATGTGTCACGAGTTCTCCTCCGTTGGATCACGGCACCCCTACGGTCAGATAACGGGCGCCGAACACGACCCAACCACCGTTCGCCGGATGAGAAAAGGCCCGAACGAGTAAATTCTTGGTCAGAGAATGGCCATCTAGCACCCCCCATCGATGCCGAGCGGCCGCTGGTCCTCACCCCGCCGTCCCACAAGACCCACAGACGGGGTCACGTCGATAGCCTTGGGCCATGACCGACACCTCCGGTGGCACCGCCGCCGTCCCGGCCCCTGAAACCACCGCGCCCTACGGCACCGGCGCCCAGGCCGCCCCGCAACGACGGGTGCGCATCCCGCACCTGCTCGCCATGAAGGCCGAGGGTCGCAAGTGGGCGATGCTCACGGCATACGACATGTACACGGCCGAGATTTTCGACCACGCCGGCATCCCGGTGCTCCTCGTCGGGGACTCGGCCGGCAACAACGTCTACGGCTTCGAGACCACGGTCCCGGTGACCGTCGACCACCTCATCCCGCTGTGCCGGGCGGTGACGAGCGCCGCTCAGCACGCCATGGTCGTCGCCGACCTGCCCTTCGGGTCCTATCAGGCGAGCCCGCAGCAGGCGCTGGCCACCGCGACCCGGTTCATGAAGGAGGGCCTGGCGCACGCGGTCAAACTCGAGGGGGGCAAGGCGATGGTGCCCGAGGTCGAGCTTCTCGTCCGGGCCGGCATCCCCGTCATGGGCCACATCGGGTTCACCCCACAAAGCGAGCACGTACTCGGCGGCTACCGGGTCCAGGGCCGCGGTGACGCCGCCGACCGGCTCCTCGACGACGCCCTCGCGCTCCAAGCAGCCGGGTGTTTCGCGGTCGTCATGGAAATGGTGCCGACCCCGGCCGCGGCCCGGGTGACGCAGGAACTCTCGATCCCGACCATCGGCATCGGGGCCGGGCCGGAGTGCGACGCCCAGGTGCTGGTCTGGCAGGACATGGCCGGGCTGCGGGGTGGGCGGGCGCCGCGGTTCGTCAAGAAGTACGCGAACCTGCGTGGCGATCTTGAGGCCGCCGCGATGGCGTATGCCGCTGACGTGGCGGCGGGCACGTTCCCGGGCCCCGAGCACAGTTTCGAGGCATAGCCGGCCCGGGTCGAGAGCACCTCAGTCCTTGGGTGCAGCGCCCCGCTCGTCCCACTCGCGGTCTTCCTCGTCCCAGCGCTCGGTGTTCTCCCGGGCAGTTTCGAGGGCCCGGCGAGCCTCGTCCTCGGTGCCGTAGGGGCCGAGGACGTCCGCGCCCTGGCCGCGCGTGTCGTCGGTTTCGACTGCCCCGGTCCCGAGGTTGTACCAGTAGGCCACGGTGTGCTCCTTCGTCTCGACCCCGCCGGTGGGGGTTGGCCGGGTTCCCTGCCTAGACTCCACCGTATGCCGTCCCACCGCGCCCGTGTCGAACCGGGGCTGATCTCGCCGCGGCGGCTCGTGCCCTCGACGATCGCCCGTCCGCCCTATGTCGACGGCGAGGACCCCGTCAAGAGCGGCGGCTCGGAGGTGCGAGACGCCGAGACGATCGCCAAGATGCGGGTCGCCGGCCGCGTCGCGGCCCAGGCCCTCGCGGCTGCGGCGTCGGTCATCGCCCCTGGCGTCACCACCGACGAAATCGACCGGGTGGGGCACGAGTTCCTCCTCGACCATGGCGCCTACCCATCGACGCTGGGCTACAAGGGGTTCCCCAAGTCGTTGTGCACCTCCGTCAACGAGGTGATCTGTCACGGCATACCCGATAGCCGCCCGCTGGAGGAGGGTGACATCGTCAACATCGACATCACCGCCTACCTCGACGGGGTCCACGGCGACACCGACGCGACCTACCTCGTCGGCGAGGTCGACGAGGTGTCTCGCCTGCTTGTCGAACGCACCCGTGAGGCGATGATGCGGGGCATCAAGGCCGCACTCCCGGGGCGCCAGATCAACATCATCGGCCGCGTCATCGAGTCGTACGCGCGCCGCTTCGGCTACGGGGTCGTGCGCGACTTCACCGGGCACGGGATCGGCACCGAGTTCCACTCCGGCCTGGTCATCCCGCACTACGACACCGCCCCGGCGTACGCCCAGGTGATCGAGCCCGGGATGACCTTCACCATTGAACCGATGCTCAACCTGGGCACCCACGAATGGGACATGTGGGACGACGGTTGGACGGTGGTGACCAAGGATCGACGCCGATCCGCCCAGTTCGAGCACACGATCCTCATCACCGAGACCGCCAACGAAATCCTCACCTTGCCCTAGCCCGCCGAAGGAGTTCCCATGACCGTCACCACCCCTCTCCCGTTGGGTATCGACGTGGGCGGCAGCGGCATCAAGGGGGCCCCCGTCGACCTGGACGCCGGCGCCCTGACGACCGAACGGCTGCGCATCGACACCCCCGAGCACTCGACGCCCGCGGCGGTCGCCGATGTCATCGCGCGGATTGTCGACGCTTTCACCGACGAGATCGGGCCGGGCGCACCGATCGGGGTGACGATTCCTGGGGTCGTCATGCACGGAGTCGTCAAGACGGCGGCGAACATCGACTCCTCGTGGATCGACTGCCCGATCGAGGATCTCCTCGAACAGCGCCTCGGCCGGGACATCGTGGTCGTCAACGACGCCGACGCCGCCGGCGTCGGCGAGTTGCAGCACGGCGCCGCGGCGGGGCGCTCCGGGCTCGTCATCGTCACCACGTTGGGCACCGGCATCGGCACCGCGATGCTCTACGACGGGGTGCTCGTCCCCAACTCCGAGTTCGGCCACCTGGAGGTCGACGGGCAGGACGCCGAGAGCCGCGCCGCCGCCTCGGCCCGCAACCGCGA
The DNA here is from genome assembly GCA_029778715.1 of Actinomycetes bacterium. Lineage (GTDB taxonomy): Bacteria > Actinomycetota > Actinomycetes > Actinomycetales > Dermatophilaceae > Phycicoccus_A. The sequence goes on from JAKOPT010000090.1 coordinate 47,229, forward strand.
CGCGTTGGGGTGGCGGGAGTATGCCGCCCGCCTGAGCCGCTACTACCAGGCCCTGGAGTCGGTGACCTGGCCCGATCTGTTCGTCGTGGGTGGGGGCATTTCCCGGCGGGCAGACAAGTTCCTCCCGCTCATCGAGTGCCGCACTCCCCTGGTGGCCGCGAGCCTGGCCAACACCGCGGGCATCATCGGGGCCGCGCGCCTGGCCGCCGATGCCCAAGGGGAGCGCGGACGGCATACGGCCTAGGAACCGGCGGCCTCACCCGAAGGTGACCGGTCCGGCGCCGCGGAGGTCTCGGATGTCGGTGTCCGGGCAGCCCAGGCTGCCCGCCTGCGAGAGGTAGAGGGCGCGCCCAAGCTCGGAGAGCAGGGCGTCGTGAATGGGGAACGCGTGCGGGGCGGCGAGACGGCGAAGGAACGCCGTCATCTCCCGGCTGCGTTGCCACGGTGCGTTGAGCGGGAAGGCGAGGACGTCGACATCGCCGGGTTCGGCGTCGAGGGCATCCCCGGGATGAAAGAAGGTGGGTTCTCCCTCCGCGGTGATGCGCACCCCGACGTTGGCGATGCGCGGAATGTCCTCGTGGATGAGGGCATGGAGGTGCCCCACGGGTGTCAAGGTGACGGCACCGACGGTGGTGCCGTCGGTGGGATGCAGGTCGGCCGCGATCCCGAGGCCGGCGAGCACCGGCTGGCTCTGGGGGTCGCACAGGACCCTGGCCCCTGGGTTGGCGCGCACGAGGGCGGGCAGCCGGGTGACGTCGAGATGGTCGGGATGTTGATGGGTGACGACGATGGCATCGAGGTCGCGCACGCCGGTGAAATCGTCGGCGAAACCGCCTGGGTCGATGAGGATGCGGACATCGGCGGTCTCAACGAGGACGCAGGCGTGGCCGATGTGGGTCAGGTCCATGCGCTCAACATAGCGGCGCGACGCGCCCACGTCCCTCCTGTGACGTCAGTGACAGATGGGTTGCACTGACGTAGCGTGGGGCGAGTAGTCGCTGAGGAGAGGGGTCGACCATGAGTCGGCACGTGGCACTGCCGCGCGCGGTGCGTGCCCGGCCGCGTATCGCGCGCGCGGCCCTGGTTGCGGTCGCGATCACGGTGACCCCCATCTCGACGGGCCTGTTCGACACGGCCCCCGGCGCTCGGGCCCTCGCGGCACCGGCCATGACCGCCCTGCCCAGCGATGTCGTCCCTAGTCAGGCCGATGTCGACGCGGCGCGTGCCGCCGCCGCCCAGGCCGGCACCGCTCTCGACCGCGCCAACGCGACGTATCAGGCGGCGGCGACCGAACTGCTCCGGCTCCAGGGGATCGTTGCCGAGGCCGCCCAGTCGGCGGACCGTGCCGAGGCCGCGTTGACCCAGGCGACGAACTCGGCCCAAGCAGCCGCGGCTGTTGCCTCGGCGAGCAGCTCCACCGCGGCCCAGGCGTCCCTGGATGTTCGGCGCCAGGCTGCCCTGCTCTGGCAGGACCAGAACCTCGACGGCACGTGGAGCATGCTCCTCGACGGAGGGGCCCCGCAGCGGATCGCCGACAAGGCCGCCGCACTCGACCTGCTCGGATCTCAGCGGCAGGCCGTGCTCGACCGAGCCACCATGACCGCTGGCATCGCGGCGGAGGACCAGCGCCGGGCCGATCGAGCCCGGTCCCAGCAAGAAACTGCGACCGTCGCCGCCCGGCAAGCCAGGGCTGATGCCCAACGCCAGGTCGACTCCTCTTCCGCGCGGGCGGCGGTCGTCCAGCGCCAACAGCAAGCGGCCATCGCCGACCTGGCTCGCCTCACCGGGGTCGCCACGTCGGTTGCTCAGCAGCGCCAGGATGCCCTCGCCGCCGAAGCGGCCCGGCTCGCCGCCGAACGCGAGGCCGCCCAACGGGCCGCTGCCGAACAGGCAGCCAACAGCGGGTCCGGCTCTGCCGGCGGTGGGTCCGGCTCCGCCGGCGGTGGCGGATGGCAGCCCAGCGGGGGCCTGAGCCCCTCCGAGGCGCAGGCGGCAGCCCGCTCGATGATGGGCGACTGGGGGTTCGGCGGCGACCAATGGGGCTGTCTGCAATCGTTGTGGAACGGCGAGAGCGGATGGAACTGGGCGGCGCGCAACCCCTCGTCGGGGGCCTACGGCATACCCCAATCGCTGCCCGCGTCGAAGATGGCCTCGGCGGGGTCGGACTGGTTGACGAACGCTCGAACCCAGATCAGTTGGGGCCTGACCTACATCAAGGGCCGTTACGGCAGCCCGTGCCAGGCCTGGTCCTTCTGGCAGTCGAAGTCGCCACACTGGTACTGACGGATGAGTCGGCCGATACGCCGGGTTCTGTAACCCCTTGGCCGGCAGGCCAGGAGGCGACGGTCATCCCTCTCGGGTCGCCGTTGCCGACGACCTCTAGCGCTCTACCCGGATGCTCGGGCGGGCCGCCCTCGAACGCATCCTGTTTGAACTTGCTCCGGGTGGGGTTTACCGAGCCGACCGGGTCACCCCGGCCGCTGGTGGTCTCTTACACCACCGTTTCACCCTCACCTCCGGCGAACCGGAGGCGGTCTGCTTTCTGTGGCACTGTCCCGCGGGTCGCCCCGGGTGGACGTTATCCACCACCGTGCCCTGTGGAGCCCGGACGTTCCTCGGCGGTGATTGCGCACCGACGCGACCGTCTGGCCGACTCATCCGTGGTCCAGTCTACGGGTTCGGCTCGTCCCCGCCGGTATGCCGACCCGCCGCCCCCCGCACAACGGTGCGCCCTGCGTCGGCCGGGTCACCGGCCTTCCGGCTCGCCCTCGACGGCGAACCGGACGGTGCTCGTCGCGACCTCGGCCTCGGCGAGCCGGACGGTCACGTTTTCGCCGACGCGGGCGCTGCCGCTCGCCCCGGCGACGACCGCCGGTTCGAGCACCTGGACCGTGAGGCCCCGACGACCGGACTCGACGACGACGGCGGGAAAGTGCTGGCCGACCCGCGCGCTGAGCACGGCGGCCTCGGCGGCATCGACACAGGCCCGCGACACCGCGCGCGCCGTGCGATCCGACCCGGCCATCAGCCCGGGCAGGGTGGGCAGCGCTTCCTCGACCCAGGTTGGCGGGTCTTCGCCGGCGCAGATGGCGAGGCACACCTCGAGCCCGAACCGGTCGACGAGGCGGCGCAGCGGGGCCGTGACGTGCGCGTACGTGCTCCCGAGGGCGGCGTGGAGGGGTAGGGCGTCCGACCCACCGCCGAGGACGGCATACCCGGCGCCACGGAACAGCCCGCCCGCCTCGTAGATGAGCGCCAACTGGCGCGGATCGTCCCGGTCGAGCCCGGCGAGGAAGGCGCCGTAGGTCACCTCGGGGGCCCACGGGACGCCGAGCGCCGCGGCCTGCCGGCGGAACCGGTCCACGGCCGAAGCGTCGGCGGGCGGCATGGTCCGCACCACCCCGACTCCGGCCCGGCTCATCAGGGCGGCGGCGGCCACGCCGGTCATGAGCGAAATCTGGGCGTTCCAGTCCTCGGCGGGCAGCGGCGGCCGGAAGTGGACGGCATACCGGCCCTCGTCATCCCGCTCGACGACCTGCTCGGGCAACGGCAGGTGGGCTCCGCCGACCCGGATCTCGCGGGCCATCCGCAACCGACCGACCTCGCGCAGAAGGGTGAGGCGCTCGTCGGCGACGCCGGCGTCGAGGGCACCCTGGACCCCGGGGTAGTCGAGGCGGTCGCGGCTGCGCACCAGGGCCCGCTCGACGTGGACCGAGGTCACCTCACCGGTCGCGTCGAGGGTGAGGTCCCAGAGCACGGCCGGGCGCACCTGCCCGGGGAGCAACGAGGCGGCCCCCTCGGACAGCACCCCGGGGTGGAGCGGGATGCGCTCGTCGGGGCAGTAGATCGTCTGCCCGCGGCGGCGGGCCTCGGTGTCGAGGGCTCCGCCCGGCGCGATGAACGCGCTGAGGTCGGCGATGGCGTAGCGCACCCGGAACCCGGCGCCGGCACGTTCGATGTGGAGGGCCTGATCGAGGTCCATCGACCCCGGCGGGTCGAGGGTGAGGAACGCGACCTCCGTGGCGTCGCGGCGCTGGCCGAGGTCGGGGGCAGCCGCGGCCCGGCTCGCCTCGGCGAGGACGTCCGCAGGGAAGGGGGCGGCGACGGCATACTCCTGGCGGACCGCCGCGAACCGGGCCACCAGGGCGGCATCCGTGGCGGTGAGGGTGAGGGCCGGTTGCGCCATGCCGCTCAACCTAACAGCGCCGCCTACCCTGGGGGCGTGCTCATCCTGTTGCCGCCCTCGGAGGGCAAGACCCAGCCGCTCCGCGGTCGGCCGATGGACCCGGCGGCGCTGTCGCTCCCCGCGTTGGCCCCCACCCGGGACGCCGTCGCCGCTGCTGTGGCGCAGGTAAGCGCGCGGCCGGACGCCGCGGCCCTCCTCAAGGTCTCGCCCACGTTGTCCGCCGAGATCGCCCGCAACACGCGCCTGGCGACGGCGCCGGCCGCAGCGGCGCTCCGGGTGTACAGCGGGGTGCTCTACGACGCCCTGGGGTATGCCGCGCTCTCCCCCGCCGCCCGGCGGCGCGCCAACCGGTGGCTCGTCGTGATCTCCGCGCTGTATGGCGCGGTGCGCCCGACCGATCGGATCGCGCCCTACCGGTTGTCGATGGGCGTGCGGTTGCCCGGGGTCGGCGGGTTGGCGGCGACTTGGCGCCCGGTCCTGGACCCGGTGTTGACCGCAGCCGCCGGGCGCGGGCTCGTCGTGGACTGCCGGTCGAGCACGTATGCCGCCGCCTGGACCCCGAGCGGTGGAGTGGCCTCCCGCTGGGTGCAAGTCCAGGTGCCCGGCGCGACCCATCACGCGAAGCACACCCGCGGCCTCGTGGCCGCTGCCTTGTGTTCCCTGGCCGAGGAACCGCGCACCCCCGAGGCGTTGGCTCAGTCCTTGGCCCCCCGCTTCGAGGTCGCGTTGGCTGCCCCGACGCGACCCAGCCACCCCTGGCGCCTGTCGATCACCCCACCCGTCACCCCTTTCCCGCCTGAACCGTCCTAGGTCCACTTCGCACCCCGACCGTTCCTCGGCGAACCGCACCTTTCCCACCGCAAGGCGCCAGAAACCGGCGGCTCAGACCTCGCCCAGGATGACCGCGGCCAGCGTCGCGGCAACCTCCGAGGCGGCCTCCCGAGTAGCCCGATCCGGGGCACCGGTGACCTCGAGAGCCGGCGCCACGGGCGACCAGCCCAACCCGGTGACGATGCGCTCGATCGACCGGACCGCCCCGGTGGTGTCGTTATTGCCGTGGACGATCGCGGCATACGGACGGCCGACGGTCTCCCGCAGGCACGGGTAGTAGATCGTGTCGAAGAAGTGCTTCATCGCCCCCGCCATGTACCCGAGGTTCGCGGGGCTGACCAGCAGATAGCCGTCCGCCGCGAGGACCTCGGCCGCGCTCGCCGTCAAGGCCGCAGCGGTGACGACCTCGACACCGACGAGTTCGGGATGCTGCGCCCCCGCCAACCCGGCCTCGACCACCTCATCAAGCGCCGGGGAAACCGTGTGGTGGACCACCAGCAGCCGAGGCACGGGTCACCACCCCGCGACGCGCAACGCCTGGTCGAGATCGGCGACCAGGTCGTCCGGGTCTTCGAGACCGACGCTGAGGCGGATCGTGCCGTCCTGGATGCCGACCGCGGCCCGGTCCGCCGGCGACAACCGGCGGTGGGTCGTCGTCGCAGGGTGGGTCGTCAGCGATTTGGCGTCGCCGAGGTTGTTGGAGATGTCGATCAGGCCCAGGGCGTTCATCAGCGCGAAAGCCTGCTCCTTGCCCCCGTCCACCTCGAAGGTCACGACCGTCCCCCCACCCGTCATCTGGCGCCGCGCCAACGCGTGCTGCGGATGGGTCGGCAGCCACGGGTGGAGCACCCGCCGCACCCCGCGACGCTCCTGGAGGAACCCCGCCACCGTCAGCGCGCCTCGATGCATCGCCTCGACCCGCAACCGGAGCGTCTCCAACCCCTTAGTGAGCACCCAGGCGTTGAACGGCGACAACGACGGCCCGGTATGCCGCATGAGGTTCTTCACCGGCCCGCCGATGAAATCGGCCGGCCCGAGCACCGCGCCACCCAACGTGCGCCCCTGGCCGTCAATGTGTTTCGTCGCCGAGTAGACGACGATGTCGGCACCGTGGGCGAGCGGACGCGAAAACACCGGGGTCCCGAAAACGTTGTCGACGACGACCTTGGCCCCGGCCGCATGCGCCAGAGCACTCACGGCGGCGATATCGACCAACTCCATCATCGGGTTGCTCGGCGTCTCGAAGAACACCGCAGTCGTCGGCACCGACAGCGCCGCCTCCCATTGCGCCAGGTCGGTCCCGTCGACCAGCACCGTCTCGACCCCGAACCGCGGCAGGATCTCATCGACGATGACGAAACACGACCCGAACAAGGCCCGCGAGGCCACCACCCGATCCCCCGCGCCGCACAACGCGGCGAGCGCGACCCAGACCGCGGCCATCCCCGACCCGGTGGCGTAGCACGCCGGCGCCCCCTCCAACTGGCGCAGCCGCTCCTCGAACACACTGACCGTCGGGTTGCCGTAGCGGCTGTAGATGTAATGGTCGATCTCGTCCTTGAACGCCGCCTCGGCCTCCTGCGCCGACCCATAGACGAACCCCGAGGTGAGGTAGAGCGCCTCAGCCGTCTCGTCGAAACCGCTGCGCTGCAGCCCTCCTCGCACCGCCACCGTTTGCGGGGCCCACTGCTGCCCGGCCATGCTCAGCCCTGCCGCCAGGGCAGTCCGATGTTCTTCCAGCCCGCGACGAGCCGGTGCCCCGCGGCGTCGAGGGGACCTTCGAACCCGTCGAGGATGTTGTATGCCGGCCCCAACCCGGCCGCGGTCGCCGCCGAAGCGGCGCCTTGGGAGCGTGCACCGCTGCGGCACAGGAAGTAGAGCGGGCGACCGGCCTCGATCCCCGCGGCGCGCAGGGCATCGACGAACCCGGCGTTGCGGGTGCCGTCGGGGTAGTTCTGCCATTCGATGAGGAGCAGCGCCGGCGCCGTCTCGGGGACCTCGGGCACCCCGACATAGGCCCATTCGGCCCGGGTGCGCACATCGACGAGGACACCGCGCTCGGGTCCGGTGACGGCGGCATACGCCTGGGTGGGGGTGACATCGGCGGCATACGTCATGGCGGACAGGGTATGCCGCGCGCTCCCCACCCAGCCGAGGCGTCCGCTCCGCGGCTGCTCAGGTGCGGTTGACGAAGGCGAACTGATAGTCGCCGTTCTCCCAGATCTCGACCGCGGTGAGCGAGCCGGGGGCGATCGCCAGCCGCCATGCCTTGTCGTCGTCGAGACCCAAGAGGTGGACGAGCAGGACGAGGATGACCAGCCGGTGACAGACGAGGATCGCGGTGCCGCCCTCGGCGACGAGCCGGTCCCAGGCGGGCAGCACCCGTTCGGCCAACTGGGTGCGGGTCTCCCCGCCCTCGGGGGCGTAGTCGGGGTCGAGGCGCATCCGTTCGAACCCGTGGTCGGGGTCGTGGAGCAGGTCGGTGATGAGGGCACCGTCCCAGACGCCGAAGTCCTGTTCGTCGAAGTCGGGCTCGATGGTGGTCTCCAGCCCGGTGGCGTGCGCGATGGCGGCGCCGGTCTCCTGGGCGCGGGCGAGGGAGGAGGTGACGATCCGGGCGGGGCGCCCGCCGAGCAGGTGAGCCAACGCCCGGCCGGCGGCAGCGGCCTGGGCCTGCCCGGCTTCGGACAACGAGGGGTCGGCCCCGCCGCGACCGTCGAGGCGCCCCTCCTCGGTGAAGGGGGTGACGCCGTGTCGCACGACGACGATCCTGGTCAGGGCGCCCCGGCCGGGCCCAGGTGGCCGCTCCCCGGCTCCGGTCGCGGCCGCTCCTGGGCCGCGGGACGGGCGAGGGTCCGGGGCCGGAAGGTCCTCGACGGAGGCCTCGCCACCGAAGACCCGGTCGATGGTTTCGCCGTCCATGGCGAGGTTGGACAGGGCATCGGCCGCCTTGTTGTCCGCGCGCGGGATCCAGGTGAACCGGACCGACCCGCCGGCGGCCTCGATCCGGGCGAAGATCTCACGGGCCTGCGCGGCGAGCCGACGCATGTCCTCGTGTTTGATCTTCCACCGCCCGGACATCTGCTCGACCACCAGTTTGGAGTCCATCCGCACGGTGACGCGTGCGTCGGCGGCGATGGTTTCGGCGGCCTCCAGCCCGGCGATCAGCCCGCGGTACTCGGCGACGTTGTTCGACACCTGACCGAGCGGTTCGGCCCGTTCGGCCAGCAGGGCCCCGGTGCGCCCGTCCCGCACCAGGGCGCCGTACCCGGCCACTCCGGGGTTGCCGCGCGACCCGCCGTCGGCTTCGACGGTGAGTGTGCGGGTGCCGGCGGGGCGGGCCACGGGTCAGAGCCCCGATTCCGGGGTGCGGACGAGGAGGCGGCGGCATTCCTCGCAGCGGAGCACCTCATCGGGCGCGGCACCGCGGATGCGGTCGAGGTCGACCTGGTTGAGTTCGAGTTGGCACCCCAGGCAGCGGCGCCGGCTGAGGGCGGCGGCCCCGATGCCGCTTGTGGCCCGGATCTTGTCGTAGAGGGCCATGAGGTCCGGGCCGATCTGCTCGGCATACGTATGCCGCGGGACGGTCACCTCGGCCTCTTCGGCCGCCAGCTCGGCCAGGCGGGCGTCGCGGTCGGCCTCCAGCGCGGCGATCCGAGTGGCCAGCTCGGCCATCCCGCGCTCCAGTTCGGCCACGTCGGAGGCGGCGGCCTCGGCACGCTCCATGACCTCAAGCTCGACATCCTCGAGTTCGCTCTGGCGGCGCGCCAGGGACTCCAGCTCGTGCTGGATGGCCTGGAGTTCCTTGGCGGTACCGGTGCCGGCGTCGAGCCGGGCCTGGTCCCGGGCGGCGCGCGCCCGCACCTGGGCGACGTCGGCTTCGGCCTTGGCGATGTCGCGTTGCAGATCGTCCAACTCGGTGCGGGCTCGGATCAACTGGTCATCGAGCAACCCGGCCTTGCGGCCCAGGTCGGCGAGTTCGGCCAATTGGGGCAGGTGGGCCCGGGCGTGCGCGATCTGAGCCACCCGGGTGTCGATCGCCTGCAGGTCGAGCAGACGCAACTGACGCTCGGGAGCGGCTTTCACGGCATACCTCCGACGATGAGAAACGGTGTGGGCCTGGCCGAAACCCTACCCGCCCGGGCGCGCCGGCCCTCCAATCTCGACCAGCGAGACAAGTCGGCCCGTAACACCGGCGAAACATCCGGGTCATGGACGGTTAATCGCGCCGACGTAGCGTGGAGACAACGCACCGGGCCGGCGCATGGCCCATCCACCGCTTCAGGAGGCTCCCTTGTTCAGCTCCGCTGAGGACGTCCTCGCCTACATCAAGGACGAGGACGTCAAGTTCGTCGACATTCGCTTCTGCGACCTGCCCGGCATCATGCAGCACTTCAACGTGCCCGCCGAGTCCCTCGACGAGGATTTCTTCACGGTCGGCCAGGCCTTCGACGGTTCCTCGATCCGCGGCTTCCAGGCCATCCACGAGTCGGACATGAAGTTGCTGCCCGACGTGGCAACGGCCTACCTCGACCCGTTCCGCGCCGAGAAGACCCTCATCATGAACTTCTCGATCGTCGACCCCTTCACCGACGAGCCCTACAGCCGCGACCCCCGCAACATCGCCGCCAAGGCCGAGGCCTACCTCAAGTCCACCGGCATCGCCGACACAGCCTACTTCGGGGCCGAGGCCGAGTTCTTCATCTTCGACGACGTCCGGTTCGAGACCAAGGCCAACGCGGGCTACTACTTCATCGACTCCAAGGCCGCCGTGTGGAACAGCGGCCGGGTCGAAGAGGGCGGCAACCTCGGTTACAAGCCGCGCAGCAAGGGCGGCTACTTCCCGGTGCCGCCGGTCGACCACTTCGCCGACCTGCGCGACCGCATCTGCCTGATCCTCAAGGACGTCGGCCTCACCGTCGAGCGCAGCCACCACGAGGTCGCCTCCGGTGGTCAGCAGGAGATCAACTACAAGTTCAACACCCTGCTGCACTCCGGCGACGACATGATGAAGTTCAAGTACGTCGTCAAGAACACCGCGTGGGCGGGCGGGCAGACCGCGACCTTCATGCCCAAGCCGATCTTCGGTGACAACGGCTCCGGGATGCACACCCACCAGTCGCTGTGGAAGAACGGCGAGCCGCTGTTCTACGACGAGCGCGGCTACGGCGGCCTCTCCGACATCGCCCGTTGGTACATCGGCGGCCTGCTCAAGCACGCCCCGGCGCTGCTCGCCTTCACCAACCCAACGGTCAACTCCTACCACCGCTTGGTCCCCGGCTACGAGGCCCCGGTCAACCTGGTCTACTCCGCGCGCAACCGCTCCGCCTGCATCCGGATCCCGATCGCGGGCACCTCCCCCAAGGCCAAGCGCATCGAGTTCCGCATCCCCGACCCCTCGTGCAACCCCTACCTCGCCTTCGCCGCCCAGCTCATGGCCGGCCTCGACGGGATCAAGAACCGCATCGAGCCCCCGGAGCCCGTGGACAAGGACCTCTACGAACTGCCCCCGGAGGAGCACGCCTCGATCCAGCAGGTCCCCGGGTCGCTCGGCGAGGTCCTCGACGCCCTCGAAGCCGACCACGACTTCCTCCTCGAAGGTGACGTGTTCACCCCCGACGTGATCGCCACCTGGATCGAGTACAAGCGCAAGAACGAGATCGACCCGATCCGCTTCCGCCCGCACCCCCACGAATTCGAGATGTACTTCGACATCTGAGATTCACCGGCCGGGTCTCCCGGCACCTCCACCGTATGCCGTCCGCTCGCCGTGAGCGGGCGGCATACGGCGTCCGCGGCGGCCAATCTGCTATGCGCGCTCGAGCAGCGCTTCGATCGGTATGCCGTCCGGGAGCGCACCGTATTCGAGGCTCCGGTCCGGGCCGAGCCGGGCCAGGCAGAACGCCTCGGCCACCGGTGCCGGAGCATGCTGGAGGAGCACCGACGCCTGGTAGGCCAGGGCCAGGGCCTCGACGAGCCGGCGCGCCCCGCCCGCTGCCTCGCCCGGATCCGCGGCGGCCCGCCGGAGCAGGTCGCGAGTGCGGCCCAGGTGGGCGTCAAAGAGCTCGTGCCGACCCGCGGCGGCGGACACCTCCGCATCGAAGGCCGCGAGCGACTCCGGCTCTCGGCTGAGGGCGCGCAGCACGTCGAGAGCGATGACGTTGCCCGAACCCTCCCAGACGGCAAGGACGGGCTGTTCCCGGTAGCGGCGCGCCATCGGGAACGCCTCGGTGTAGCCGTTGCCGCCGAGACACTCCAAGGACTCGTAGGCGTGGTGCGGGCCACGCTTGCACACCCAGTACTTGCTCACCGCGACGGCCAGCCTGCGGAACGCCTGCGCCGACGCGCTCTCGTCGTCGTGCGCGGCAGCGAGGGCGAGGGCGGTCCAGGTGGCCGCTTCGGCCTCCAGGTGCAGGTCGGCGAGGACGGCGCGCATCGCCGGTTGATCGGCGAGGAGCGCCCCGAAGGCCATCCGGTGCCGGGCATGCCAGGCGGCCTCCGCGACCCCCTGTCGCATCCCGGCCGCCGAGCCGATGACGCAGTCGAGCCGGGTGCGGTTGACCATTTCGATGATGGTGCGCACCCCCCGCCCGGGCTCCCCGACCAGCCAGCCCACCGTCTCGTCGAACTCGATTTCCGAACTCGCGTTGGACTTGTTGCCCAATTTGTCCTTGAGCCGTTGGATGAAGAACGGGTTGCGTTCACCGCCGGGCCGGACCCGGGGCACGAGGAAGCAACTGAGCCCTTCCGGCGCCTGGGCCAGCACGAGGAACGCGTCGGACTGGGGGGCCGAGCAGAACCACTTGTGCCCCCGCAACCAGTAGGTCCCCTCACCCCGAGGGGTGGCCACCGTTGTGTTGGCCCGCACATCGGAGCCGCCCTGCTTCTCGGTCATCGCCATCCCGAAGATCACCCCGGACTTGGTCGCCGGGTCGCGCAGGTCGGGGTCGTAGTGCGTCGACAGCAGTTTCGGTTCCCACCACAGCGCCAGCTCGGGGCTGCGCCGCAGCGCCGGGACGGCCGCGTGCGTCATGGACACCGGGCAGCCGTGGCCGGCTTCGACATGACTGACGAGGAGGAACCCGGCCGCGCGGGTGGCGTTGGCGCCCGGACCCGGATCGGCCCAGGCACTGGTGTGCAGGCCGCGGGCGATCGAGTGACCCATGATCGCGTGATAGGCGGGATGGAACTCGACGGCGTCGACGCGGTGCCCCCACCGGTCGTGGGTGTGCAGCACGGGCGTGACCGTGTTCGCCAGCAGCGCGTCGTGCTGGAACCGGGCCGACCCGACGTGCCGCCCGATCTCGTGGAGGCGACCCTGGTCTGCTCCGGGGGCGAAGACGGCGACCGCGTCCTGCAGGGCGACGTGCGCGGCATACTCGTCGATGTCGGTGCGCGGTGGCGCTTGGTTGCGCACCTCGTGCGTCGCTGGGGCGGTCAACCAGTCGCTCATCACTACCTCCAGTAGCCAGAACCTCATCCTACTTGCCGGTAACGTCGTGGGCGGCGGGTCGAGCGGCTCCTGGCCGGCGGGTCAGCGCAGCGGCACGAACCGGAAGTGCCCATGGGTCGTGACGACCGCCCCGGGGTTGGTGACGCGGAGCATGACCCCGGCGACGGGGATCACCATGATGCCGTGGGGGCCCAACTGGTCGACGAGCGCCTGGGGCAGGCGCGCCGGTTGCGCGGAGACGAGGATCCGATCCCAGGGCGCCCCCGCCGGGTCGCCGAGCACCCCGGGGGCCGCCGCCGAGATGCGCGCCCACCCTTGCTGGGTCCGAGCCAGATTGGCACGGCCGAAGTCCACCAAGTCCGGTTCGAGTTCGACGCCCTCGACCTGTCCGGTCGGCCCGACGAGCCGGGCCAGCAGGGCCGTGGTCCACCCGGATCCCGCGCCCACGTCGAGCACTCGCTGGCCCGCACGCACGTCGAGGAGCCGCAGCATGGCCGCGACCGTGCGCGGCTGCGAGTTGGTCTGCCCGTGACCGATGGGGATGGGGCCGTCGTATGCCGCCCGGTCGCCATCGGCGGGCCGCAAGAACCCGGCCCGCGGAACGGCCGCGAAGGCCGCCGCGACGGCATCGGTCTCAGGGATGTCGGGGCACATGGTCGGTCGCCTCCACCCGTCCACCCTAACTTGGCCCGCTAGACCCCGGCCGCTCCCGGCCGCGGTGCCCCTGCCGGGCCGGTTCGTACGATGAGGGCGTGAGTGCCCTCCCCGCCGCCGCGGCCGCCGTCCTCGCCCAGCTCGTCGAGGCCGGCCGGCACGTCGTCGAGCGCGGCCTGGTGCTCGCCTCCGGCGGCAACCTCTCGGCCCGCCTCGACGACGACTCCTACCTCGTCACCGCGTCCGGCACCTGGCTGAACCGGTTGTCCGACACCGATTTCAGTGTCATCGACAGCGACGGGCGGGTCGTGGCCGGGTCGAGCCAGCCCAGCGTCGAATGGAAACTGCACCATCGCACGTATGCCGCGCGCCCCGACGTCCGGGCCGTCATCCACCTCCACCCGCAACACGCCCTGCTCGTCGACATGCTCGGCCAGCCGATCCGCACGACGACCCTTGACCACGCGTACTACCTCGGGCCGATCGCGCGCATCCCCTTCCGGCCCGCGGGCAGCGAGGAACTGGCCGACCTGGCCAGCGCCGCGGTCACCGACGGCACCAACGTGGTCGTCATGGCCCACCATGGCAGCTCCGCCCTCGGCGACACCGTCGAGATGGCCCTGCGCCGGGCCCTCAACCTCGAGGAGGCCGCCGCGATGACCTACCGGCTGCTCCTCGCCGGCAACACCGACGCCGATTTCCCGGCACAGTGGCGCGACCGCATCGTCACCATCTAGGACCAGCGGCCGACGGCGACGGAACTGCGCGTCCGGACCCGCCGACCTCGCTCAACTGAAGCGTTCCCCTTCACCCCGCACGTTCTGAAGTCCAGGGCTTCACTCCCCGGGCGACCCAGTCATCGCCTCACCGCGGGCCGGCTCGACGACGCCGCGCTCGGTGACGATCGCCGAAACCAGGCGCGCGGGAGTGACGTCGAACGCCGGGTTGAAGCCCTCGGTGACCAGCGGCGCGACCCGGGTCCCGGCATACGTCGTCACCTCCTCCCCGGCCCGCTCCTCGATCTCGATGTCGTCGCCGGAGGCGGTCGCGAGATCGACGGTGGACCAGGGGGCCGCGACGACGAACGGGATTCCGGCATCGGCGCAGGCCAGCGCCACCCCGAGGGTGCCGATCTTGTTGGCGGCATCCCCGTTGGCGGCGATCCGGTCGGCGCCGACGATGGCGCAGTCGACGCGGCCGCGCACGATGGTCGACGCCGCCGCACCGTCGCTTTGGAGCAGGTGCGGTATGCCGTCCGCGGCCAGTTCGTAGGCGGTCAGCCGAGCCCCCTGGAGCAGGGGACGAGTCTCGTCGGCATACACGACCTCCAGTCGCCCCCGGGCGTGCAACTCGCGCACCAGCCCGAGCGCCGTGCCCCACCCGGCGGTCGCCAGCGCCCCGGCGTTGCAGTGGGTGAGGACGCGCAGCCGGCGCCGGTCGACCCGATCGAGGAGCCAGTCGACGCCGCTGCGGGACAGTTCCCGGTTGGCGGCCTCGTCGTCGGCGGCGAGTTGACGAGCGGCCGCCAGCACCGCGGCGCGGCCCTGCGGCAGCACCGGCCGCACCTGGTCCACACCCCAGGCGAGGTTGACCGCGGTCGGACGGGCCGCCCGAACGCGATCGATCGCGTGCTGGAGGCTCGCCTCGTCCCACCCTTGGCGGCGCGCTTCGTCCATGGCGACGACAACCCCCATCGCGCCGGCGACGCCGAGGGCGGGAGCGCCGCGCACGGCGAGCACCTCGATCGCGCGCACGAGGTCGTCGGTGGTCTCGATGGTGCGGTACACCGTCTCCCCGGGCAACAGGGTCTGGTCGAGCAGGACGAGCCGGTCGGACGCGTCGTCCCAGATGATGGCGTGCACACTCACCCGGCACACCCTAGTGCGGACCTACGACACCTCCGCCGCGCCGAGACGGTCCAGGACGAAGGCCCACTCCCACGCGATCTGCTCCCAGGCGGCATACCGGCCGCTGCGGCCCCCGTGACCGGCAGCCATCTCGGTGCGCAAGAGAATCGGGGCCGCGGCCGGATCGTTGGTGACGGTGGCGCGCAACCGGGCCACCCACTTGGCCGGCTCGGTGACGAACACCCGGGTGTCGTGGAGGCTACTCGTCGCCAAGATGGACGGGTAGGGCCGCGCGGCGATGTTTTCGTAGGGGGTGTAGGCCTTCATTGCGGCGTACACCTGCGGGTCGGCGAGCGGGTTGCCCCACTCCTCCCACTCCCCGATCGTCAGCGGCAGGTCGGGGCGCAGCATCGTCGTCAGGGCATCGACGAACGGGACGGCGGCGTGGACGACGGCGAAAAGCTCGGGAGCCTGGTTGGTGACGGCGCCGGCGAGCAGGCCGCCCGCCGAGCCGCCCTCGAGGCCCAGCCGATCGGGGGCCACCCAGCCGTCGGCCACGAGCAGGCGGGCGGCGGAGATCGTGTCGTCGAAGCTGTGCTGCTTGGCCAGGAGTTTGCCGTCGTCGTACCAATGCCGACCCATCTCGCCCCCGCCGCGCACGTGGGCGACGGCAAACACCACCCCCCGGTCGAGAAGCGAGAGGCGGGCCACCGAGAAGTAGGGGTCGCTCGCGATTTCATAGGCCCCGTATGCCGTGAGCAGCCCGGGCGCCCGCCCGTCCGTCGCGGCGTCGGCGCGGGTGACGATCGAGACCGGCACCGAGGTCCCATCGGCCGAGGTGGCCCAGGCGCGGTGCTGGGCATAGTGGGTGGCGTCGAAACCGCCGAGGACGGGCTGGCGCTTGACAACCGTCTGCGCGCCGGTGGCCAGGTCGAGGTCGAGCATCGTGCGCGAGGTGATAAACGACTCGTAGGTGAGGAGCACCTCGCGCTGAGCGGACTCGGGGTTGTCGGCGAGGGCCACCGAGTGGATCGGCTCGGGAAAGGTGACGTCCCAGGGGTCGCCGAACCCGTCGCCCTGCCGGGGGATGACGCGCAGCGCCGGGAGCCCGTCGCGGCGCAGCGAGAGCACGAGCGCGTCGTCGAAGGCGTCGACCCCGAGGAACCGCTCCCCCGGCCCGCTCGCCAGCAGCGGACGCCAGTCGTCGCTGGAGGTGGATGTCAGCGGCGCCCAGGCCAGGTCGGATTCGAGGTGGTCGCGGTTGTGGACGATGAGGAGCCGGTCCCCGGCGGGTTCGACGTCGTAATCGAGACCCTCCCGGCGCGGCGCGACCACCTGCCAGGGCTCCTCGGGCCGGTCGGCCGGCAGCAGACGCACCTCTGTGGTGAGTTTGGAGCCGGTCGCGAGCATGAGCCACCGCTCGTCCCGGCTCGTGCCCAACCCCAACCAGAACCGCTCGTCGTCCTCCTGGTAGGTGAGGACATCGCCCGCGGGGTCGGTGCCGACCCGGTGTCGCCACACCTGGTAGGGCCGCCAGGCCTCGTCCAGGCGCGTGTAGAACACCTCCTGGCCATCGGCGGCGAACTCCACGCCGTAGCCGATGCCGGTCAGGGCGTTGTCGAGGACGGCGCCGGTGTCGAGGTCACGCACGACGAGGTCGAAGCGCTCGTCTCCGGTGCGGTCCACGGCATACGCCAATCGCGCATGGTCACGGGAGACGGTGAGGGCGCCGATGGCGAAGAACTCGCTGTCACCGGCGGCTTCGTTGCCGTCGAGGAGGACCTGCTCCCCCGGTGGCGGGCCGGCGGCGGTGTCGGGACGACGACGTGGCTGGGTGAGCGGGCAACGGGCGTGGACGGCATACTGATGACCCTCGACGGTGCGGGTGTAGTACCACCACGGGCCACTGGCCACCGGCACCGAGAGGTCGGTTTCTTGGACCCGGGACTTGATCTCGTCGTAGAGGCGCGCCCGCAGCGGCGCCAGGTGCGCGGTGCGGGCGTCGACGTAGGCGTTCTCGGCCTTCAGGTAAGCGGGCACGGCCGGGTCGTCGGTGTCGCGCAGCCACTCGTAGGGGTCGAGCACCCGGTCCCCGTGGTGCTCGCGCACCTGCGGACGGATCGGGGCAACAGGTGGCTCGGGGGCAGCGTCGATCTCGGCGGCCATGTCAGCCCCCGGAGAGGCAGCGCGGGCCGAGGAGCACCTTGAGGTCGCCGAAGAGGGCCTCGGAGGCGGTCACCCGGAAATGGGTGTCGAGGCGCAAGTCGACGACCCGGCCCGGTTTGACCAGCCGCACATGGACATCGGTGGTCCCCGGATGGTTGGTGAGGATGCCCTTCAACTCCTCGATCCGGCCGTGGGTGGCCCGCAAGGTCTCCATCGTGACGACCACCGGGCCGCGCGGGCCGTCGGTCAACTCGGGCAGGATCAACTCCTGGGCATAGATCGACACGCTGTCGTCGCGCCGGTTGACCTTGCCGCGCACCACCGCGACCGTGTCCTGGGTGAGCATCGTCTGGACGGTGAGATAGGCGCTGGGGAAGAACAGGCACTCGACCGCGCCGGCGAGATCCTCCACCGTGGCGATCGCCCACAGATCGCCCTTCTTGGTCCGCTTGATCTGCAACCCGGTGATGAGCCCGGCGATGGTCACCGAGGACCCCTCGGGTTTGCCGTCCTCCCCGCCGAGCGCGGCAATCTGGGTGTCGGCGTGCTGGGCGAGGATGTGCTCCACTCCGAACAGCGGGTGGTCGCTGACGTAGAGACCGAGCATCTCGCGCTCGAAGGAGAGCAAGGTCGCCTTGTCCCACTCGATGACCGGCACCGGGCTCAGCCCGAGCATGTCGATCTCGTCGCCGCCGTCCTCCTCCTCACCGAAAGACCCGAAGAGGCTGTCCTGCCCGATCGCTTCCTGCTTCTTGATCGCGACGAACGCGTCGACGTACTCCTCGTGGATGCGCAGCAGCCCCATCCGGGCCTCGCCGAGCCCGTCGAAGGCCCCGGCCTTGATGAGCGACTCAATGGTGCGCTTGTTGGCGACGACGGCCGCGCACTTGGAGAGGAAGTCCTTGAAGGACGTGAACGCCCCCTTGGCCTCCCGGGCCGCGATGATCTCCTCGACGACCTGGTGACCGACGTTGCGGATGGCCTGCAACCCGAACCGGATGTCGGTGCCGACGGCAGCGAACTGCCCGATCGAGTCGTTGACGTCGGGCGGGAGCACCTTGATCCCCATCCGGCGGCATTCCCCGAGGTAGAGGGCCGATTTGTCCTTGTCGTCACCGACGCTGGTGAGCAGGGCCGCCATGTATTCGGCCGGGTAGTTCGCCTTGAGATAGGCCGTCCAATAGGACACCAGCCCGTATGCCGCGGTGTGCGCCTTGTTGAACGCGTAGTCCGAGAAGGGCACGAGCACCCCCCAGAGGGCGGCGATCGAGGCCTCGGTGAACCCGTTGGCGCGCATCCCCTCGGAGAAGGGGACGTACTCCTTGTCGAGGACTTCCTTCTTCTTCTTGCCCATCGCCCGGCGCAGCAGGTCGGCGTTGCCCAGGGTGTAGCCGGCGAGTTTCTGGGCGATCTCCATGACCTGTTCCTGGTAGATCACCAGGCCGTAGGTCATGCCGAGGATGGGTTCGAGCGCGGAGACCATCTCGGGTTGCAACTTGCCCTTGAGTTGCGGGTCGAGCGGGATGAGTTCCTGTTTGCCGTTCTTGCGCAGCGCGAAGTTGGTGTGCGCGTTGACGCCCATGGGCCCGGGCCGGTAGAGCGCCAAGGCCGCGGAGATGTCCTCGAAGTTGTCCGGCTGCATGAGGCGCAACAGGGTGCGCATCCCGCCGCCGTCGAGTTGGAAGACCCCGAGCGTGTCCCCGCGCCCCAGCAAGGAATACGTCGCCGGGTCGGTCATGTCCTTGGACAGGGCGTCGAGGTCGATGTCCTCACCCCGGTTCGCCTTGATGTTGGCGATCGCGTCGTCGAGGATCGTCAGGTTGCGCAACCCGAGGAAGTCCATCTTGACCAGCCCGAGCGACTCACAACTCGGGTAGTCGAACTGGGTGATGACCTGCCCGTCCTGGAGCCGGCGCATCACCGGGATGACGTCGAGCAGGGGTTCGCTCGACATGATGACCCCGGCGGCGTGGACACCCCATTGGCGCTTGAGGCCCTCGATGCCGCGGGCCAATTCGACGACCTCGCCCGCAGCCGGGTCCTCGGCGACGACCGTGCGGAACTCCACGCCCTCGGCATACCGGGCATGGGCGGGGTCGTAGAGACCGGTCAGGGGCACGCTCTTGCCCATGACGTCGGCGGGCATCGCCTTGGTGAGTTTCTCCCCCATGGCGAACGGGTGCCCGAGGATGCGGGCGGCGTCCTTGACGGCCTGCTTGGCCTTGATCGTGCCGTAGGTGACGATCTGGGCGACCCGCTCGGCGCCGTACTTGTCGGTGACGTACTTGATCACCTCGCCGCGGCGACGTTCGTCGAAGTCGACATCGAAGTCGGGCATCGACATCCGCTCGGGGTTGAGGAACCGCTCGAAGATGAGGCCGTGCGGGATCGGGTCGAGGTCGGTGATGCCCATGGCATAGGCGCACATCGAGCCCGCCCCGGACCCGCGGCCCGGACCGACCCGGATGCCGGAGCGTTTGGCCCAGTTTATGAAGTCGGCGACGACGAGGAAGTAACTCGCGTAGCCCTTGGACGTGATGACGTCGATCTCGAAGTCGGCCTGGGTGAGGGCGTAGTCGGGCACGCCCTGCGGGAAGCGGCGCCGCAGCCCGGCATACACCTCCTTGATGAACCAACTCTGGTCGCTCTCCCCCTCGGGGACCGGGAAGCGCGGCATGTAGCGGCCCTCGCCGACGGTGAACGACACGTCGCACCGGTCGGCGATCTCGAGGGTGTTGTCGCACGCCTGCGGCAACTCACGGAATGCGTGACGCATCTCGGCAGGGGACTTGAGGTGGTACCCCGACCCCTCGAACCGGAACCGGCCCGGCTCGAGCAGGGTCGAGCCGGAGTTGATGCAGAGCAAGGCGTCCTGGGCCTTGTCGTCCTCGGGGTTGACGTAGTGCAGGTCGTTGGTGGCCAGCATCGGCAACCCCAGGTCGCGGCCGAGGCGGAGCAGGTCCTCGCGCACCCGCCGCTCGATGGAGTTGCCGTGATCCATGAGCTCGAGGAAGTAGTTCTGCGCGCCGAAGATGTCGCGGAACTCCGCGGCCGAGGCGACGGCCCGGTCGTATTGGCCCAGCCGCAGCAGCGTCTGCACCTCCCCGGAGGGACACCCGGTGGTGGCGATGATGCCGGCGCCGTAGCGGTGGAAAAGCTCACGGTCGATGCGCGGCCACTTGGCGTAGACCTGGTCCAGGCTCGCGATCGAACTCATCTTGAACAGGTTCGACAGCCCGACGTTGTCGGTGGCGAGCAACGTCATGTGCGTATAGACGCCACCGGCGGACACGTCGTCGGCCCGCTGCCGCTCATCCCCCCACAGGGTGCGGGTGCGGTCGGTGCGATGCGTGCCCGGCGTGACATAGGCCTCGATGCCGATGATCGGCTTGACGCCGCTGCCCTGCGCCTTCTTCCAGAACTCGTAAGCGCCAAAGAGGTAACCGTGGTCGGTGGTCGCCAGGGCCGGCATCCCCATCCGCGCCGACGCCTCGAACAGGTCGGTGATCCGGGCCGCGCCGTCGAGCATGGAGTACTCGGTGTGGACGTGCAGGTGGACGAAGTTGTCCTTGCGCTCCACGGGGGCGGGGGGCTGCTCGGGAGACATCGCCACCCATCCTAGGTCGGGTCAGGGACAGTCCCCGGGAGCCACGCGGCCCCTCGTATGCCGCCCGCTCGCCCGGGTGCGCAGGTGGCCTTCGTCGTCGCGCCAGGAGCACTCAGCCGGCCGCCAAGACGTCGAGGGCATGATGCAGGTCGGCCGGGTAGGTCGACGTGAAGGTCACCCACTCCCCCGAGCCGGGATGCTCGAACCCCAATTCCATCGCATGCAACCACTGCCGCTCCAGGCCCAGGCGCTTGGCGAGCACCGGGTCGGCGCCGTAGAGCGGGTCGCCGACACAGGGGTGCCGGATCGCGGCCATGTGAACCCGGATCTGGTGCGTGCGCCCGGTCTCCAACCCCACCTCGAGCAGGCTCGCGTGCCGGAAGGCCTCCAACAGGGTGTAGTGCGTCACGGCATGCCGGCCCGAGTCCATGACCGCGAACTTGTAGTCATGCCCGGGGTGCCGCCCGATGGGGGCATCGATGGTGCCGACGAGCGGGTCGGGCAGGCCCTGGACGAGCGCGTGATAGGTCTTCTCGACCCGCCGCTCCTTGAAGGCCCGCTTGAGCAGCGAGTACGCGCGCTCGCTCTTGCAGACGACCATGAGGCCGCTGGTGCCGACGTCGAGGCGGGACACGATCCCCTGCCGCTCGCTGGCCCCGCTCGTCGCGACCCGGTAGCCGGCCGCCTTGAGACCGGCGAGGACGTTGGGCCCGCTCCAGCCCACGCTCGGGTGCGCCGCGACCCCGACCGGCTTGTCGACGACGACGATGTCGTCGTCGTCGTGGACGATGCCCATGCCGGGCACCGGTTCGGCGATGATTTCCAGGGTCGGGCTGGGGCCCGCGCTCGGCAGAGTGACTTCCAGCAGGTCCGCGGCACGCACCCGGTGCGACTTGCCGACGACGGTCCCGTTGACGCTCACCCCGCCGCCGGCGGCGAGGTCGGCGGCCCGGGTGCGGGACAGCCCGAAAAGCCGGGCCAGGGCCGCGTCGACGCGCTCGCCCTCCAACCCTTCGGGCACGAGCACGGTCCGCGGGTCACTCATGAGGGGCCTCCGGTTTGCCGTCGCTGCCAGCGGGTATGCCGTCGGCTCCGGGCGAGCCGCGAAGCGGCACCGCCTTCGCCGTGAGCAGCGCAACGAGGGCAGCGGCCAGCACGATCGCGATGTCGGCCACGTTGCCGATGAACAGGCCGAAGTAGTCGAGGAAGTCGACGACGTGGCCGCGGAAGAGCCCCGGCTCCCGGAACACCCGGTCCAGGAGGTTGCCCAGCGCTCCCCCGAGCAGCAGGCCGAAGGTGAGCGCCCACCCCCGATGCCCCACCCGCCGCGCGCCAACGAGGACGCCGGCGACGATGACGAGCGCCAGGGCGGTGAGGAGCCAAGTCACCTGATTGCCCAACGAGAAGGCCGCCCCGCTATTGCGAATGAGGTTGAGTTGAATCCAGTCGCCGATGAGGGGCCGCGGGAGACCTGGGGTCAGGGCGCGCAGGGCCCACATCTTGGTGACCTGGTCGGCCACGACGGTGACGACCGCAGTGCCGGCGATGGCGGCATACAGACGGGACCGGCCCACGACGGGGGCGCGGGCCGGTCGAGAAAGGGGGGGCGGGGAGGTCAGCGGCGTTCCTGCTTCTTCTTGCATGGCATGCACAGCGTCGCACGAGGAGCGGCCTGGAGTCGAAGTTTGCCGATCGGCTGCCCGCAGGACTCGCAGACGCCGTAGGTGCCGTCATCCATCCGGGCGAGAGCATGTTCGCTCTGCCGGAGCAGGTCGCGCGCATTGTCGGCGAGGGCGAGTTCTTGTTCGCGCTCGTAGGTCTTGGTGCCCGCGTCCGCTTGGTCGTCGCCCGCGCCGTCACCGGAGTCCCGCATGAGGTCGACGATTTCGATCTCGGCCTGATCGACGTCGCGGCGCAACTGGGAGATGTCGGATTCGAGTTCGGCCCGGACGGCGCGGATTTCGGCGGCGGTCCAGGCCGATTCGCCCTCGCGCACGACCAGACCACGCTCGGCGGCGGATTTCCTGGCCGGTGCCTTCTTGCTGGCCGGCGCCTTCTTGGCGGCCGGCTTCGCGGCCGGTGCCTT
This sequence comes from Actinomycetes bacterium, assembly GCA_029778715.1. Taxonomy (GTDB): domain Bacteria; phylum Actinomycetota; class Actinomycetes; order Actinomycetales; family Dermatophilaceae; genus Phycicoccus_A. Next base: position 70,059 of record JAKOPT010000090.1, read on the forward strand.
CTTGACCGCGGGCTTGGTGGCCGCTGTCTTGCTGGCGGCCGGCTTCTTCGCTGGTGCTTTGCTGACGCTGGGCTTCTTCGCTGTCCCCTTCTTGACTGGTGCCTTCTTGACTGGTGCCTTCTTCGCCGGGGTCGGCGGCTCGGAGTCGACGACACTTGCCGGGGTCGGACGGTCGGAATCCGAGGTCGACGGGGCCGCCTGCGTCACCGCCTTAACCGCCGACGCGACGGCGGATTTGGCCGCAGCCAGTACGCGCGTGGCACCCATGACTACCTCACTTCGTCGGCCAAGCCCAGCGCGGGCCTGCGTGCGGCGAGAATACGGCCAGATCCGCGCGGACTCAACGGCGAACCCCACAAGTGGGACTAGGACCACGTCAACGCCGCGTGCGGGTGAGAACCGAAGTTCTCACCCGCACGCAAGAGTGGCGGTCGCCTCCCGGTCAGCGGGGAAGCGTCGGCGCTTTCACGGCCGTCTGCTCGAGTCGCTGGAGTTGGTCGGTGATGAACTCCTTGAGGCGGCCGCGGTAGTCCTTTTCGAAGTGCCGCAGTTCCTCGATCTTGCGCTCGAGAAGTCCCTTTTGGGCATTGAGTTCCTCGAGGATGGTCGTTTTGCGCTGCTGGGCCTCGTGCACCATGCCGGTGGAGCGTTCGCGCGCCTCGGTGATGAGTTCGTCGTGCCGACCCTGGCCGGCAGCGAGCAACTGGTCGTACTTGGCCTGACCGGTGGCCAGGAGTTCGTCGTACTTGGCCTGCCCGGTCTGGATCAACTCCGAGTGCCGACTCTCGGCTTCACCGATCAGGGAGTCGTGGCGCGTCTGGGCCGCGTTGATCAACTCGTCACGGCGGGCCTCACCCGCGGCGACGTGTTCGTCGTGGAGGCGCTGCGCCAGAGCGAGAACCCCGGCGGCCGATCCGGCTCCTGCCAGCGGCACCGCACCGGTCATCGCACTCTCATCGGCCTGGAACCCGCGAGCCTGGGCGGCACCAATCCGCTGCTGGGCGGCCCGCTCGGCCTCCTCGGCGGAGGCCACCGCCGCATCGATCCGAGCCTTGGCGTTGCGCTCGGCCTCGCCCACTCGCTCGTTGAGCAGCGCGACCTGCTGCTCGTAGCCGGTATTGGCCGACTGCACCTGCTGACGTCCGTGGGCGTCAGCAGTGGCCGCGGCCAGGCTCTGGGCGTGCCGCGAGCGTTCCTCCTGCCAGGCGGCCCGCTGCTGCTCCCAAGAGGCCTTCTCCCCCTCATGCTGCTGCTGCAAGGCATCATGGTCGCGTTGCAGACCGGAGAACTGGTCCTCGGCCCGCATGAGTTGACTCTGCAGGTCCTTGACCTGAGTCTCCAGGTCGGCGTTACGCCCCTCCAGTGCCTCGACCTGCGCGGCGGTCGAGGCAGCGGCCGCTCCCCCATCGGCGGCGACCGGATCGAGACCGCGTCCCTCGCGGCACTCGTTGAGTTGCGCGCGCAGGTCTTCGACGTCCTTGGTCGCCCGACGCATCTCGACGACAATGTCGTCAAGAAAATCGTCGACCTCACGCTCGTCGTACCCACGACGGAACTGGGTAGTCGTGAACGTCTTATTCAGGACGTCCTCGGGGGAGAGGGCCATCTCAACTCCTCACGGAAGCCAATGGGGGCAGGCACCACCGTGTGACGGATGGGTCCTGTGCTAACAGACTAGAGGATCGCGAGCAGAACGTAGAGCCCGAGGACCAGGACGAGGAAGCCGAGGTCGAGAGCCACCGCGCCGATCCGCACCGGCGGAATGACCTTGCGCAAGGCCTTCAAGGGTGGGTCGGTGAGTGAATAGACCGCCTCGGCGATGACGAGCATGACCCCCCGCGGTCGCCAGTCCCGGGCGAAGACCCGGATCCAGTCGAGCGCCAGCCGACCGAACACCACGATCAGATACAGCCAGACGATCAACCGCAGAACTTGGCGCACGACATCCATGGTGAGCAGTGTCCCAGGCCGGCCTGGACCGGCCCTGTGGGACAGGCGTCAACTCTGGTTGAACAGTGCTCGGCCGGGCGTGGGACCAGCCTCTTCGGCGTTGACTTCCAGGGTCTCTGGCGACAGGAGGAAGACCTTGCTCGTCACTCGTTCGATGGAGCCGTGCAACCCGAACACCAGGCCCGCGGCAAAGTCGACCAAGCGCTTGGCGTCGGCGTCGCTCATGTCGGTGAGGTTCATGATGACCGGGATGCCGTCGCGGAAGTTCTCGCCAATGGTCTTGGCTTCGTTGTAGGTCCGCGGGTGGATCGTCGTGATCCGCGACACCCCCATGCCCTCCGCGCTGCGCACGACCTGCGCCACCGGGCGGTGAGCGTGCAGCGGCGTGACCGAGGCGGGCTCGTCGTCGTAGTAGCGGTCCTCCTCGGGCCCGTAGTCGTCATAGTCCCGCTCGGTCTGGTCCTCGGCCAGGCCGAGGTAGACCATCGTCTTGCGGAGCGCGCCGCTCATGAGAACTCCTTAGCGTGGGTCGACCCTGTCGTCCTGTCGTGATTGAAGTTACCCAAGTGACGCACGAGTTCCGAGGATTGCGGTCCCGACACGCAGGTGTGTCGCGCCATGGCGTACGGCGGCCTCCAGGTCCGCGCTCATTCCGGCGGAGATCCACCTCGCCTCGGGATGCTCGGCCCGGATGGCATCACTCACCGTCCGGAGGTCCGCGAAGGCCCGATCGGGGTCGGCCCCGAGCGGAGCGACGGCCATCACCCCGCGCAGCCGCAACCACTCCTGCCCGGCCACGAGGCCGGCCAACCGGGGCACCTCGGCGGGCAGGGCCCCACCACGACCGGTCGCGCCGTCGAGGGACACCTGGATGAGCACGTCGAGCGGGCGGCCCATTGGGCCTCGATGCCGACCGAGGGCACCGATGAGTTTGGCGCGGTCCACCGAATGGACGACGTCGGCGATCTGGGCCACCGCACCGGCCTTGTTGGATTGCAACTGGCCGATGAAGTGCAGCCGGAGGCGCTCGCGGGACTGCACCACGGCATACTTCGCCCGGGCCTCCTGCTCCTTGTTCTCCCCCACGTCGGTGACGCCGAGATCGGCGAGTAGATCGACATCGGCGGCGGGGAAGCGTTTGGTCACGACGATCAGGGTCACCTCATCGACCCGGCCCGCAGCCCGTCGCGCGCTGTCGATGCGAGCCCGCACCCGCGCGAGCCCCCCGGCCACCTCGATGCGCCGCGAGGACAGGGCGGCCGACTCCGCGCTCATGCCGACCGGCGCACGATGACGCCGGCACTGCGCCCGGTGCGGCCCTCGCGCCGGTGCGAAAACAGCGCGGGGTCTTCGCGAGTGCAGCCGGGGACCCAGTCCACCGTGACTGCGTCGGCGGCAAGTTGGGCAACCACGCCGGCGGCGACGTCGATGGCCGGCGTGCCGGTCCAGGAAATGGCCCGGGCCTCGGGGCGGATCGCCGCGGCGGCCTCACGCAAGTCGACGGGGACCTCGTAGCACCGGGCGCAGACGGACGGGCCGACGGTGGCCCGTAGCCGGCGCGCCCCAAGGTCACGCAGGGCCGCCACGGTGGCGGGAACGACGCCGGCCAGCAACCCTGGCCGTCCGGCGTGGACAGCGGCGATCGCCGGACCGTCGGCATCCCGGATGAGGACGGGCACGCAGTCGGCGACCATGGCGACCAGCGCGAGGTCGGGGACCTCGGTGATCAGGGCGTCCACGGGCGGCGGCGCGTCCACCGGACCCTCGACCACGGCGACCTCGGCACCGTGGTGTTGATCCATGTAGACGACCCGCTCGACGTCGAGGGCCAGCGCCGCGGCCAGTCGGCGACGATTCTCTAGGACCGCAGTGGCATCGTCGCCAACATGGCCACCGAGGTTGAGGGCGGCATACGGCCCCTCGCTCACCCCGCCGGAGCGAGCGGTGAAGGCCCGCACGCTGGGACCGTCGTCAACTCGCCAATAGAACACCGGACCCACCGGAGGCGGCGGCCTATTTGAGGAAGTCGGGAACGTCGAGGTCGTCACCGTCGTCAACGACGGGTGCGCGCGGCGACACGACCCGCGGCGGAGCCACCGGAGCCGGCGGCATCGTGGCCGGTGCCGACACCGACCCCGTGCCGACGGAGGACTCGGGGGCAGCCGCCGGGGGCTCGGTCGCCGAAGCAGCCGGAATAGGCCGGGAAGCGATCGAGCCCAGGGCCCGGCCATCGTCGCGCCGGGCGGGCGAGCCGCTGTCGAACCCGGCCGCGATCACGGTGACCCGCACCTCGTCGCCGAGCGCATCGTCGATGACGGCACCGAAGATGATGTTGGCCTCGGGGTGGGCGGCCTCTTGGACGAGTTTGGCCGCCTCGTTGATCTCGTAGAGGCCGAGGTCGCTGCCGCCTTGGACCGACAACAGCACGCCGTGCGCCCCGTCGATGCTCGCCTCCAGCAGTGGGCTCGAGATGGCGAGTTCGGCCGCTTGGATGGCGCGGTCTTCCCCGCGCGCGGAGCCAATGCCCATGAGGGCCGAACCGGCGCCCTGCATGACGGACTTGACGTCGGCGAAGTCGAGGTTGATCAGACCCGGCGTGGTGATGAGGTCGGTGATCCCCTGGACACCGGACAGCAGCACCTGGTCGGCGCTGCGGAAGGCATCCATCATGGACACGCTGCGGTCACTGATGGAAAGCAACCGGTCGTTGGGGATGACGATGAGGGTGTCGACCTCTTCCCGGAGCAGGCCGATGCCCGACTCGGCCTGGTTGGCCCGGCGCCGCCCCTCGAAGGTGAACGGCCGGGTCACGACCCCGATGGTCAAGGCTCCGAGTTTCTTCGCGATCCGGGCCACGACCGGGGCTCCGCCGGTGCCGGTGCCGCCGCCCTCACCGGCAGTGACGAACACCATGTCCGCCCCGCGAATGACCTCTTCGATCTCCTCGGCGTGGTCTTCGGCAGCCTTGCGTCCCACCTCCGGGTCGGCGCCGGCGCCGAGGCCACGGGTCAACTCGCGACCGACGTCCAATTTGACGTCGGCATCACTCATGAGCAGCGCCTGGGCGTCGGTGTTGATGGCGATGAACTCCACGCCCTTGAGACCGACCTCGATCATCCGGTTGATGGCGTTGACACCACCGCCGCCGACACCGACGACCTTGATCACGGCCAAGTAGTTCTGGGGTGTTGCCACGGTACGGGCCTCTCGTTGCGGGTCGTGCGGGGTGGGCGTTGCGTCAAAGTCTCTAGGTTAAGTCAACGGTAACGGTTTTCTGACAGTCCGTCCGGGTCGACGCTAGGCGGCCTTCGGGAGCCAAGCAAATGACGCCCTCGGCGTGTCGCGGCGGCGGGAGAGAAAAGTCTCCCACCGAAACCCCATCAACCTCAATAGTCCCATCAACCTCATCCGTCACGGGTCACCGGCGAGTCGGGGGCACTGACGTCGATGGCCGCGGGATGGGTCTGCATCAACGTGCGCAACACCTTGACCTTGAGTTCGGGTTGATCCGCACCGCCCCAGGTCACCTGGATCCCGGCGAGGGTGAACGTCACCGAACTCGCGGTGGCGACCGTCAAGGTCGACACCTGAGCCGCCAAGTCCGGCGGCAGCGTCGAAACCACCGAGAGCGCCGACTTGATCGCGTCCTGCGTCGTGCCCGCCGCAGAGCTCGCGGTGACCATCGGGACGCCCGCGGGCGCCTCCGCGACCGTCCCGAACGCCACGCCGGTCGCATCTACAACCTGTAGTTCACCTTGAGGGTTCTTGAGGGCGAGAACAGGCACTCTCGGTTTGACCGCGATGACGACGGTGTTGGGCCAGGACCGGCTCGCCCGCGCTTCGGCGATCTCGACCTTGGCGCGCACCCGGCGAGTCACGGCGTCGAGATCAACCCGCGCCATGGGTTGCCCGACCGGGACCTGGGCAACCGTCGTGACCTCGCCGGCTTGCGCTCCGCTCGCCCCCTCGACCCGCACGCTCCGGACAACGAGGACCGGGCTCCACCAGATCAACCACACGATTGCGCCGATCACCGCGAGGACGAGGACGAGGATCGCGGCCCGCCGCCAGGGCGCCCACCGCCGGGCCCGGGCGCGAGCCTCGAACCGGGCGGTCGTCGGGGTATGCCGCGGCATCGCGGTCGCGCGCCGGGTCACGCCCGCTCCCGCAGGGCGGCGACGATCCGCGGCGCCAGTTCGGTCACGTCCCCGGCGCCCACGGTGAGGACCAGGTCGGCCGGTCGAGACCAGCGGGCCGCCTGGTCCACCGCCTCCGCGGCCCCGAGCACGACGGCATACCGGCCCAGAGCCGCCAACTTGGCGACGATAAGTTCGGACCCGACCCCCGGCAGCGGGTCCTCCCGGGCCCCGTAAACGTCGAGCAGAACCACCTCGTCAGCGGGGGCCAACCCGCGGGCAAAACCGTCGGCGAAATCCCGAGTCCGCGAATACAGGTGCGGCTGGAACACGACGAGGAGCCGGCCCCCGCGGGCGTGCGCGATATCGGCAGCGGTTTCGACGACGGCGCTGACCTTGGCCGGGTTGTGGGCGTAGTCGTCCACGACGCTCACCCCGTCGACCTCGCCATGGCGTTCGAACCGGCGCGCCGCTCCCCCGTACCGCGCCAGCCCCGCGAGCACCGCCTCGGGGTCGGCACCGGTGCCCTCGACGGCGGCCAGGTATGCCGCACCCGCGTTGAGGACATTGTGGGCACCCGGGGTGGACAGGATGAGGGTGCGCTCGGTCCCGCTGCGGTCGCGCACGAGTGAGGTGCTGCCGTCCGCGCCGAGGCGGGAGGAGCGGACCCGCAGATCCGCACCGGGGGCGCGCCCATACGTGAGGACGCGGCGCCGACCGGCCATCGCGGCGGCCAACTCCATGGCGCCCGGGTCGTCGGCGCAGACGACGAGCAGGCCCTCGGCGGGCACCGTCTCGGCGAACGCGGCATACGCGGCCTGGACCCGCGCGAAGGTGCCGTAGAAGTCGAGGTGATCGGGCTGGACGTTGGTGACGACGGCGACATCGGGATGGTAGGCGAGGAAACTGCCGTCGCTCTCGTCGGCCTCGACGACGAACGGTGTGCCCGGGTGCCAGGCGGCGTTGGTGCCGAGATCGGCGAGTTCGCTGCCGGCGGCGAACGACGGGTCGGCGCCGGCGGTCGCCAAGGCGACGGTGAGCATGGACGTCGTCGTCGTCTTACCGTTGGCGCCGGCGACCGCGAGCCGGCGATGACCGGCCATCGTCGCCGCGAGCGCCTGGGCCCGGTGCCAGACGGGCAGGCCCAGGGCACGGGCCCGGGCCAACTCGACATTCGCCTCCCGGATGGCACTGGAGATGACGATGCTGTCGGCCCCGTCGACATGGGAGGGGTCATGGCCCACCCAGGTCGTCGCCCCCTGCGCGGCCAGCGACCGCAGGGCCGCCGAATCCTTGGCGTCGGACCCGCTCACGGGCACGCCGCGGGCGAGCAGCAGCCGGGCCACCGCGGACATCCCCGCGCCGCCGATGGCGATGAGATGGACCCGACCCAGGTCGGCCAGCGCCGGCGCGGGCACGGTGAAGTCGAACCGTTTGTTGACGCCGTCCACGTCAGGCCCTGCGTCCCCGGGTCGCGGCGTCCCGCACGAGGTCGGCGAGCAGCCGGTCGCCGTCGCGCTCCCCCACCGAGGCCGCCGCGACGGCCATGGCCGAGAGCCGGTCCCGGTCGCGCACGAGCGGCATGACGACCTCACCCACCCAGCCGGGCGAGACACCGGCATCCTCGACGAGCAGGCCACCGCCGGCCGCGACGACACCGGCGACGTTGAACCGCTGCTCGCCGTTGCCGATGGGAAGGGGCACATAGACGGCCGGCAGCCCGACCGCGGTCAACTCGCAGACGGTATTGGCCCCGGCGCGGCCCACGACGAGGTCGGCCGCGGCATACGCCAACTCCATCCGGTCGGCATACGGAAGGACGACGTAGGGAGCCTTCCCGGCCTCGGGGGGCACAGCGAACTCCTTGCCGCGCCCGGTGACGTGCAGGACCTGCACTCCCGCGTCGCGGAGCGCCCCGACCGCACCCCGGAAGGCCTCGTTGATCCGTTGCGCCCCGAGGGATCCGCCGGTGACGACGACGGTCGGCCAGTCCGGCTCCAGGCCGAGGGCGGAGCGGGCCTGCGGGCGCACCGCCTCGCGGTCCAAGTGCGCGACCTCGGCGCGCATCGGCATCCCGGTGACGCGCGCCTTGGGCAGCGCGGTGCCGGGGAAGGTGACCGCCACGGCCGTGGCGAGCCGGGCGCCGAGGCGGTTGGCGATCCCGGGGCGGGCGTTTTGTTCGTGGACGACGATCGGTATGCCGCGCCGCCGGGCCGCGAGGTAGGCCGGGGTCGCGACGTACCCGCCGAACCCGACGACCACCTCGGCGCCCGCGTCGTCGATCGCCGCACCGGCAGCGGCCACCGCGCGGCGCAGGTTGCCCGGCAGCCGGAGCAGATCCATCGAGGGCTTGCGCGGCAACGGCACCTTGGGCACCACGGCGAGGTCATAGCCCCGGGCCGGGACGAGCCGTGCCTCGAGACCCTCGGCGGTCCCCAAGGCGACCAGGCGCAGGCCGGGATCATCGGCGCGCAGCCGATCCGCGAGGGCCAGCAGCGGCCACACGTGCCCGGCCGTGCCGCCGCCGGCGAGGAGGGCCGAGCGGAGCGGGGGGCTCACCGGGTCCCCCGAGAGGGCGAACGGCGGAAGGGCACGACGGCCACGGTGCGTCTGAGGAGGGAGGGCCGGGCTGCCAGGGCCGGTGCACAGCCGGGTTCGGAGCGGGCGAAGGACATGAGCATTCCGAGCACCAGCATGGTCGTCACCAGCGAGGACCCACCGGAACTGACCAGCGGCAGCGGGACCCCGATGACGGGCAGCAAACCGATGACGGCCCCAATGTTGACGAGGGCCTGGACGACGATCCAGGCCATCGCCGCGGCGGTGGCAACCCGGACGAAGAAGTCGGCGGTGCGGGTGACGAGCCGGTAGCAGGCGTAGGCAATCAGGCCGAAAAGGGCGAGGACCATGAGGGTGCCCGGCAGCCCGAGTTCCTCACCGATGATGGCGAAGATGAAGTCGTTGTGCGGCTCGGGCAGCCACTGCCACTTCTCCCGCGACTGGCCCAGGCCCAGCCCGAACCAACCGCCGTCGGCGAGGGCGAACCGGCCCTGCATCGGCTGCCGCGCGGCACCATACGGGTCGGTGTTGCGGCCCAGCCAGACATCGAATCGGGACAGCCGGTGCGCGCTCGTCAGCACGAGCGCCAGGGCCATCGCCCCGAACGCCGCACCCGCCCCGAGGAACCAGCGGGCCGGAATACCCGCCGCCCACAGGGTGGCCGCGATGACGGCCGCGATGACCACGGCCGTGCCCAGGTCCCCCCCACCGAGAACAAGGCCGACCGCGACCATGGCTCCGGGGACGACGTAGGGGACGAGGACGTGAGCGATCTGGTTGAGACGGTCCTGCTTGAGATCCATGACGAGCGCACCGAACAGGACCAGCCCGAACTTGATGAGCTCGGAGGGTTGCATCGTCATCGGCCCCAGGCGAATCCAGTTGCGGTTGCCGAGCACGGTCACCCCGAGGGGGGTATAGACCAGACCCTGCAGCAGGCAAGCCCCGATGAGGGCCGGCACCGCGAGGCGCCGCCACCACGTGACCGACAACTGCCGGGCGATGAGGAGCACGACCAGGCCGATCGCGGCATACATGGCCTGATTGGTGAAAATCGTGAACGCCGACCGGGTCTTGCTCTGCGACAGTGACTCGATGGACGACGCCGAGAGCACCATCACCAAGCCGAACGCCACGAGGGTGGCGGTGACGACGACGAGCAGGTAGTAGGTGGTCGTCGGGGTCTCCAGCCGGTCGAGCCACTGGCGCACGCGGCCCAGGGTCGCCTGCCCGGCACCCTCGGTGGTTGCCGTGCCGCTCATGCTCACTCCCCCGCGGCCTGCGCCAGGCGCGCGACCGCTTCGACGAACGCCTCCCCACGCGCCCCGTAGTTGGCGAACATGTCCATTGAGGCCGCGGCGGGGGCGAGCAAAACGACATCGCCGGCCCGCGCCAGGGCGGCGGCCGAGGAGACGACGCGGTCCATGGCCCCAGTGTCCGTGTCCGAGACGTCGACGACGGGGACATCGGGGGCGTGTCGGGCCAAAGCCTGCGCGATGAGGTGCCGGTCACGCCCGATGAGCACGACCCCGCGCAGCCGGTCGGTATGCCGGGCGACCAGATCGTCGACGTCGGCCCCCTTGAGCAGGCCACCAGCCACCCAGACGACGGTCTCGAACGCCGCCAGGCTCGCCGCGGCGGCGTGCGGGTTGGTCGCCTTGGAGTCGTCGACGTAGCGGACCCCGGCAATCGTGCCGGCCTCGGCGATCCGGTGCGGTTCGGGGCGGAAGTCCCGCAGCCCTTGGCGCACCGCCGCCGCCGGTATGCCGTGGGCGCGCGCCAGGGCCGCCGCCGCCAGGGCGTTGGCCACCTGATGCGGCGCCACGCTCGGGGCCGACCCGCGCACATCGTCGAGGGTGCCGAGTTCGGCGGCGCGGTGCGCACGCTCGTCGACGAAGGCCCGGTCGGCAAGGACGTCGTCGACCAGGCCGAGCATCGAGGGGGCCGGGATGCCCAGCGTGAACCCGACGGCGCGGCACCCCTCCTGGACCTCGGCGTCCGCCACGAGTTGTTCGGTTTGCGGGTCCTCGACGTTGTAGACGCACGCGATCTCGGTGTTCGCGTAGACCTTGCCCTTGGCCGCGAGATACTCCGCGTAGGAGCCGTGCCAGTCGATGTGGTCGGGGGCAACGTTGAGACAGGCCGAGGCGCGGGGCGCGAGCGAATGGGACCAGTGCAACTGGAAACTCGACAACTCCACGGCGAGCACGTCGTAGGGGGTGGGGTCCAGGATCGCTTCGAGGATCGGGGTGCCCACGTTGCCCACGCTGGTGGCCCGCAAGCCGGCGGCCCGGAGCATCGCCGTGAGCATCTGGACCGTCGTGGTCTTGCCGTTGGTGCCGGTGAGGATGAGCCAGGGCGCGGCGCCGTGGCGCGGGCGCAGCCGCCAGGCGAGTTCGACGTCACCCCAGATGGGCAGGCCCGCCTGGGCCGCGGCGGCGAGCACCCGGTGGTGCGGGGGCCACCCGGGCGAGGTGACGACCAGGTCGATGGGGCCCTCGGGCAGCCCCTCGACGTGCCCGGGGCCCAGGCGCAACTGCGCCCCGAGGAGGTCGAGCAGCCGGGCCCGTTCGGCGAGCGCGGTGCCCGGCTGGGGAGCGACGCCGTCGATGACGACAACCTGCGCGCCCTTCTCCGACAAGGCATCGGCGGCGGCGAACCCGCTGATCCCCAGCCCGGCAACGAGCACCCGCAGCCCGGCCCAGGGGGCGTCGCGGTGCGTCAAATCCACGGTGCGAGGCGACCTCAGCGGGCCCCGCGGCATACCCGTCATAGCCCGCCCACGACCCACTCGGCATAGAACAGCCCCAGCCCCAGGGCGACGAACAGCCCGGCGACGATCCAGAACCGGACGACGATCGTGACCTCCTGCCAGCCGAGGAGTTCGAAGTGGTGCTGGAGCGGGGCCATCCGGAACACCCGCTTACCGGTGGTCTTGAACGAGGCGACCTGGATGATGACCGACAAGGTGATGATGACGAACAACCCACCCAGGATGATGACGAGCAACTGGGTGCGGCTGGTGATCGCCAGCCCGGCCATCAGCCCGCCGAGGGCGAGCGAGCCGGTGTCGCCCATGAAGATCTTGGCCGGCGAGGTGTTCCACCAGAGGAAGCCGAAGCAGGCCCCCATCGCGGCAGCGGCGACGGTGGCCAGGTCGTGCGGGTCGCGGATCGCGTAACAGTTGACGCCCGCGGTGAGGGAGGCGCAGTTCTGGTTGAACTCCCAGACCCCGATGAGGATGTAGGCGGCGAACACCATGCACGAGGCGCCGGTGGCGAGCCCGTCGAGGCCGTCGGTGAGGTTCACGGCATTGGAGGTCGCCGCCACGATGATGTTGGCCCACAGGATGAAGAGGATGACCCCGACGATCGTCCCCGCGAACGCCAAGTCGAGGTTGAGGTCCCGGACGAACGAGATCCTTGTCGAGGCCGGGGTGAGGCCGACGCGGTTGGGGAACTGGAGGGCGAGGAAGCCGAAAAGCACGGCGACGAGCGTCTGCCCGGCGAGTTTCTCCTTGGTCCGCAGCCCCAGGCTGCGCTGCTTGGAGATCTTGATGTAGTCGTCGAGGAACCCCACGAGACCCAGGCCGGTCATGAGGAACAGGACGAGCACCCCGGACCAGGTCGGCGCCCGCCAGAACACCAGGTGCGCGATGGCGTAGGCGAACAACGTGGAGAGGACGATGACCGCCCCACCCATCGTCGGGGTACCGCGTTTCGTGTGGTGCGACGTGGGGCCGTCGTCCCGGATGAACTGGCCGTAGCCCTTCTTGACGAGGACCTTGATGAAGGCCGGCGTGCCGAAGAGGGCAAGGATCAGGGACGTCACCGCGGCGACGAGAACGGCTAGCACTCAGTGTTCTCCTTCCGGCGCGGCGACGAGTTCTCCGAGCCACCGTAGCCCGGCATCCCGGCTCGACTTGAACAACACGACGTCACCGGGGCGAAGGTGTTGCTCAAGTAACTCCGCCGCGGCCTGCGGGTCGCCCACCAGGTGGACCCGTATGCCGTTCGCTCCCGGCGCGCTCGCCCCCTGCGCGATCCCCGCCGCGGTCTCCCCGACGACGACCAACTCGTCGATCCCGGCGGCGACCGCCGCCGCACCAACCCCGGCGTGCTCGGCGTCCGCGTCCGCGCCGAGTTCGAGCATCGTGCCCAGGACCGCCCAGGTGTGGCGCGGCGGCCGATCCGCCGTGCCGGCGCCCAGGTCGGCGAGCGCCGTGAGGGCCGCGCGCATCGACTCGGGATTGGCGTTGTACGCGTCGTTGACGACGGTCACCCCGTCCACGCGTTCGGTGACCTCCATCCGCCACCGGCTGACCGGCCCGGCGTCGGCCAGGGCCGCCACGATTTCGGGCAGGGCCAGCCCGGCTTCGAGAGCCACGGCCACGACGGCGAGGGCATTGCCGACATGGTGGCGCCCGACGAGCGCGAGCGTCACCGGGACCGAACCTGCGGGGGTGTGGAGCGTGAACCGTGGCCGACCACCGGAGTCGACCCGCACGTCCTCGGCTCGCACGACCGCGTCGGGCGCCTCACCGACGAGGACGACCCGGGCGCGGGTGTGCTGCGCCATCGCCCGCACGGCGGGGTCATCGGCATTGAGGACCGCCACCCCGTCCTGCGGGAGCGCCTCGATGAGTTCGGCCTTGGCAGTGGCGATGGCCGCCCGCGACCCGAACTCACCGACATGGGCCGAACCCACATTGAGGACCACCCCGATCCGTGGGGGCGCCATCTGGGCGAGATAACGCACATGCCCGATGCCCCGGGCGCCCATCTCGACGATGAGGAACCGGGTGTCGGGGCGCACCCGGCATACGGTCAGTGGCACGCCCACCTCGGAGTTGAACGAGCCTTCGGGGGCGATCGTCGGCCCCGCGTGGCCCAAGACGATTCCGAGCAGGTCCTTGGTGCTCGTCTTGCCCGAGGAGCCGGTGATGCCGACGACGAGCAGGTCGGGGCGGGCGTCGACGACGGCCCGAGCGAGCGCGGCGAACCCGGCTTGCACGTCGTCGACGACGATGACCGGGAGGCCGGGGACCTCGGGGGCCAGCCGGGTGGTGAGGGCGGCCACGGCGCCCCCGTCGCGCGCCGCGGCGAGAAAGTCGTGGCCGTCGCGGCTCTCCCCGACCCGGGCGATGTAGAGCGAGCCGGGCCGGGCCTGACGGGAGTCGGTGACGACGTCGGCATCGACGATCACCGACGCCGCTTCGGGCGGGTGGAGGATGCCCCCGGTCACGTCGGCCACTTGGGACAAGGTCATCGGGATCACGCGGGGTCCTCCCCGTCGGTGGCTATGCCGGCGGCCGTGGTGTCCGCGGCGAGAGGGGCAGCGATCGTCGCGTCAAGGGCCGCGCGGGCCTCGACCCGGTCGTCGAAGGGGTGGACCTGGCCGGCGATCTCCTGGCCCCGCTCGTGCCCCTTGCCGAGCACGGCGACCGTCGCGCCCGGGCCGGCGGCGCGGGCCGCGGCCACAGCGGCACGGATCGCCTCGGCCCGGTCCCCGACTTCGAGGATGGCAACCCGGCTGTCCCGGGCGCGGGCCGTGCCCTGCGCCCCGGCGCGCACCGCGGCCCGGATGAGCGCGGGGTCTTCCGAGCGCGGGTTGTCGTCGGTCACGACGACCAGATCGGCGAACTCGGCCGCGGCGGCACCCATGGCCTCGCGTTTGTCCCGGTCACGGTCCCCACCGGCACCGGTGACGACGACCAACCGCCCTGGAGTCGTCGGCCGCAGGGCCCTCAGGGCGGCTCGGATCGCCTCCGGTGAGTGGGCGTAGTCGACGACGACGCGGGGCGCTTCCTGGTCGCCGGGGGCGGATGCCACCACTTCCATCCGGCCCGGGACGTGCGGGTCGGTGAGGATGGCCGCGGCCACGGACGCCGGTGACAGTCCGAGCAGGAGCAGGACGACGCTCGCCAGCGCCGTGTTGGCGATGTTGAAGTCGCCGGGCAGTGCCGAGGCGAGGGCCAGTTCCACTGGGGCACCGTCGAGGCCGCGCCCGGTGAGGGTGAACCGGCTCGGGTCGTTGTCGGCGACCCGCGCGGTCCAGTCGGCGGCCACGTCCGGACGGGTGGTCACGGTCGTCAGCGGCACCGCCTCGTCGCGGGCGACCTGGGCCGCGAGCCGCCGACCCCAGGCGTCGTCAACGCAGACGAGGGCCCGAGCGGCCCGGGCGGGGGTGAACAACTCGGCCTTGGCGGCGAAATAGTCCTCCATGTCGGCGTGGAAGTCGAGATGGTCCTGGGAGAGATTGGTGAACGCGGCCACGGCATACCGGATGCCGTCGACCCGATGCTGGCGCAACGCGTGCGAAGAGACCTCCATGACGCAGAAGTCCAGGCCGCGCTGGGCCATGACGGCAAGCAGGGCGTGAACGTCGGGTGCCTCGGGGGTCGTGCGAATGCTCGCCACCGTCTCGTCGGCGATCCGGGTTTCGACGGTCCCGATGAGTCCAGCCGGGTGACCGAGCGCGGTGAGCGCCGAATGGATGAGGTATGCCGTGGTCGTCTTGCCGTTGGTGCCGGTGAGGCCGACGACCGCCAGTTGCTGCGCGCCCTCGCCGTAGATCAGCGCGCTGACGGCGCCGAGAGCGGCCCGGGGGTCCGCGACGACAAGAACCGGGACGCTGGCGCGGGCCAGCAGGTCCACGCCCGTGGGGTCGGTGAGGATCGCCACCGCGCCGGCGGCGACCGCCTGGCCCGCGAATTTCGCGCCGTGCGTGCGAGCGCCCGGGAGGGCGGCATACAGGTCACCGGGGAGGACCGCCCGGGAGTCCAGCGTGACCCCCGTGACCACCGCTGAGTCACCCCTCGGCCCCACCACCGTGGCGTCGGCGAGGAGGTCGCTCAACTTCGCCAACGGGAGCGACCGGGGCGGACTCGGTCGGAGCGGGGACACGATCTGCGACCCTACCTGCCCGAGGAGCCCCGCGTGTTACGCAGGGTTGTCGGGTCGGCCGCCGCCGTCGACGGGTCGACCTCAAGGGTGAGTTGCGGGGCGGGAGTGCCCGTCGGGGGGATCGCCAAGTCCTGCAGGGCATAGGTCATCACGTCGTGGAACACGGGGGCCGCGACCAACCCACCGAAGTAGCCCTTGATCGGGCGCTGGAGGATGACCGCGACCACCACCTGGGGGTCGTCCGCGGGCGCAAACCCGATGAAACTCGCGGTCTTGCCGCTATACCCGCCGACGGCCGGGTCGAAACGGTCCGCGGTGCCGGTCTTGCCCGCGACCCGGTAACCGGCGATCTGGGCCTGCGGGGCCGTGCCCTGCTCGCTCACGACGCCCTCGAGCATGGCGCTCAGCTGGGTGGCGACCGCCTGGTCGACGACCCGCACGCCTTGGGGCGTCTTGGCCTGGGTCTGCGAGCCGTCCGGGTTGGTCACGGACGCGACGAGGGTCGGCGGAATGCGCACCCCGCCGTTGGCGATCGTCTGGAACACCTCGGCCGCCTGGATCGCCGTCAAGGAAAGCCCCTGACCAAAGGCGACCGTCGTGCGCTGGGTGCCGCTCCACTGCCCGGAGGGCGTGAGCAGACCCGCGGACTCCCCGGGGAAGTTGACACCCGACGGCGCGCCCAGGCCGAACTTGCGGAAATAGCCCTCCAGCTGCGCCGAGGTCAGGGTCTCGCTGACCAGCACGGTGCCGATGTTGCTCGACTGGGCGAGGACTCCGGTGACGGTGCGGTATTCGGTGCCGTGCCCTTCGGCGTCGTTGAAGACCTGACCGGAACGCGGCAGGGTGGGCGGGACGATGACGGGCGTGGTCGGCGTGACCTTCTTTTCCTGGAGCGCCGCCGCGATACTCATGAGTTTGGCCGTCGATCCCGGCTCGAACACCTCCCCGAACGCCTTGTTCGTCAAGCTGCCTTTGGCGTTCTTGATGTCGTTGGGGTCGAAACTCGGGTAGGACGCGACGGCGAGCAGGGCGCCGGTCTTGGCGTTGAGCGCCACGACCGTGCCGGACAGCGCACCGGTCTCGGTGACCTTCTGGGCTAGGGCGTTTTGGGCGTACCACTGCAGGCTCGAGTTGATCGTCAAGGTGATGGCAGTGCCGTTGACGGCGTCCTTGCGGGTCGAGGAGGCCGTGGGGATGATGTCACCCGTCGCGCTCGTTTCGAAGGCAAGTTCTCCGGGGGTTCCCGTGAGGGACTTGTCCATCATGAGTTCGACCCCGCCAGCGGCCTGACCGTTGTTCTGGACGAACCCGACGAGCGCGGCCGCGGTCGGTCCGGTGGGGTAGCTGCGCTCGGGGACGGACACGTCGCCCCCGGGGCGGACGTCCTTGTAGATGCCGGGGATCCGCAGGTCGTTGACCTTGCGCCACACGAGTGGGGTGGCCTTGGCCGCGAGGATCGAGTAGCGACCGGGGCCGGTCAGCCGGGCGGTGACGTCGTCGACCGTCAGGTCGAGCAGCGGCGCGAGGGCGGTCGCTGCCTGCCGGATCGCCTCGGCCGAGTGCGCGGGCGTGCACTCGTTCTTGCCGGTCTTGTAGGTGCACACCGAGGTTGGGTCGGCGACGATCGTCACCCGCTCGACACTCGAGGCAAGCACCACGCCGTCGCTGGAGCGGATCTCGCCGCGCAGGGCGGGCACGGTGACGGTGGCGGTGCGCTGTTTGCGGGCCTCGGCGGCCACGCGTGAGGCATCCCAGCCCTGGATGCGCACCAGCTGGGCGGCAAAAACGGTGAGCACGAAGAGAATGGCGATGAATAGGCCGCGGACCCGACGGGGCGGGGTCCCCACGCGGGGGCGCCGACGCGGGGGCCGGGGGGGCCGCGGAGGGGGCGCGGCGGGAATCACCGGTGGGGTATGCCGCGGGCTCGGCGACCGCTGCCCCGCCGAGCGGGGCGCCTGGCCCGAAGGTGTCTCGCGGTGCGCGGTCCCGGCCCGTGCGGTGCCCGAGCGGGGCGGCGCGGCACGCCGCTGGGCCGCGCGGGAGCCGGCCCCTGACGAGACCGGCGTTCGGCTCGCCGTGCGCGCGGGGCCGCTCGGGACTGCGACGAGGGTGGCTGGACGCCGCGCTCCCATCCGCCCGGTCGGTATGGGACGCGTCGTCGACCGCCCCGAGCTGCCACCCGTGGGGAGCTTCGGTGGAGGGGTCACGGGTGGTCTCCTGGGCCTAGGGCGCGAGGCGGCAAGCGCACGGTCGCGGGTCAGTGGGTCGTCGGGGCCGCGGTGCCCGCCGGAAGCGGGGTGCGGGTGGTCGTGCTCGTGGTCGCCCCGGAGGCGCTGTCGACGCTCGTCACCGTCCGCACGACGACGTTGCCGCGGATGGCCGTCACCGTTGTGCGGGTGATCGTGCCCTCATGGGTCACGACCGTCCCGAGGCCGGGAACGACCGGGGCCGCCGGAGCGGCCGAAGCGGCCGGGGCGGGGGTCGCGGGCACCGTCGGTGCGGCAGCGGGAGCACTGGGCGCAGCCGGCGTAGCCTGTGCCACCACGCTAAAGCCGCCGTCCCCCGCGGCAGGTTGCGCCACGCCGAGGATCTTGCCGTCGCTCAAGCGCAAGAAGGCCGGAGAACTCGCGGGCACCATCCCGAGTTTGAGCGCCTTCTGCGCCAACTGCGCCGGGGCGCTTTGCGCGCTGACCGCATGGGTGAGCGCGGCCTGCTCGTCGGCGAGCGCGTGGGAGGTGTCCTGGAGGTCGTTGAGGACAAAGGACCCTTTGGCCAATGAGGTGTTGAGGAGCAGCACCGACACCAGACCGAGGGTGAGCAGCAACAGGCAGGTGGCGACCATGGCGGCATGCCCGCGGGGCGCACCCGCGACGACCCGCAACTGCCGCGGCGCCGCGGACCGAGCGGCCGGAGTGCGGGTCAGGGCGCGCAGGCTGGCCGACTGGCTCATGGGTGGATTCCCTTCGTCGGGCGCGTGCGTTCGGCAGCGCGCAACCGGGCCGAGGCGGAGCGGGGGTTGGCGGCGACTTCGTCGGGTCCGGGACGTTCGGCACCGCGGGTGAGCAGCCGCAGGTATGCCGCGTCGTCGGGTCGCTCGACCGGCATCCCGTGCGGGGCGCGGGACCGGGCGCCGGTGGTGAGCGCCTTCTTGGTGAGCCGGTCTTCGAGGGAGTGGTAGGAGAGCACGGCAATCCGGCCACCGACGGCGAGCCGGTCCAGCGCCACCGGGAGGGCCCGTTCCCAGGCCCGCAGCTCGCCGTTGACCTCGATGCGCAGCGCCTGGAAGGTGCGCTTGGCCGGGTGGCCACCGGAGCGCTGGGAGGCCGCGGGGATCGCGGCCCGGAGCACCTCGACGAGCCGCGCCGAGGTCGTGAACGGGGTCTTGGCGCGTTCCCGGACGATGGCGGCGGCGACGCGGCCGGCAAAGCGCTCCTCGCCGTAGTCGCGAACGATCCGGGCGAGGTCGGCCGCGGCATACGTGTTGACAACATCCGCCGCGGTGAGCCCCGTGTGCTGGCTCATCCGCATGTCGAGGGGGGCATCGTGGGCGTAGGCGAACCCGCGGTCCGGCTCGTCCAACTGGAGCGAGGACACCCCGAGGTCGAAAAGGATGGCGTCGGCGGTGTCGGCGCCTTCGGCGTCGAGGACCTCACCGATCTCGTCGTAGACCGCTTCGACGCCGCGAAAGCGCGATCCGAACTCGGTGAGGCGCTCCCCTGCCAGCAGTAGCGCGTCCCGGTCCCGGTCGATGCCGATGACGCGCGCCCGCGGGCAGGCCCGCAGCAGCGCCTCGCTGTGCCCGCCCAGGCCCAGCGTCGCGTCGACGATGACCGCGCCGTCGGACCGGGCGGCCGGCGCGAGGAGGTCGACGATGCGGTCGCGCAGCACCGGCACGTGGCGGGTGGCCACGGAGTGCTGGGACTCGGTCATGGCTGGCTCCTCTCGAAGTCTCGACGGGCGGGGTGCTGGTGCGGTGGGGCCCTGCCTTTGGGTCCCCATCCGGTCGGCCCGGCGCGGGGGAAGGCGCGTCGGGAGCGAGCGGCTGGAGGCCGAAAGACAGGGCGATCGGGGCGAGGAGATCAGAGGAGTCCGGGGATGACCTCCTCGGAGGTGTCGGAGTAGGCCTGCTCGTGCTCGGCGAGCCACCGCTCCCAGGAGGCGGTGTCCCACACCTCGATCCGGGAGCCCTGCCCGATGACGGTGCAGTCGCGGTCCAGGCCGGCGTAGTGGCGCAGGTGGGCGGGGATGGTCACCCGGCCCTGGCGGTCGGGCACCTCGTCGGAGGCCCCGGAGAGGAAGACCCGCATGAAGTCGCGCACCGAGCGGTTGGTCGTCGGCGCTTCGCGCATGGTGGCGGTGACCTTCTCGAACTCGGCCATCGGGAAGACGTAGAGACAGCGTTCCTGGCCCCGCGTGACGACCAGGCCCTCGGCGAGTTGATCCCGGAACTTGGCCGGCAGGAAGAGGCGCCCTTTGTCGTCCAGGCGGGGAGTGTGGGTGCCGAGAAACATCGAAGTCGACCTCCCCTCACCGGGCCGGGGGCGACACTTCTCGCCCGTTTCCCCCACTTTACTCCACTTTCATCCCCTGAACCATAGCCTTTCCCTCGGGTGTCGCCGTTCGGATCGTGTTTGCCCAGGTCAGCCGCGGTGGGGGGAAATGGAGGAGTTGAGGTATGCCGCCCGCTCACGGGGGCGCGGACGGCATACCCCGTCACCCCCTGAGACCGAGCCGACCGACTCACGACGCGTCGGCCACGGGCACCGGTCCCGACCGGCGCCCTCGCCACGGCCGCGGCGATGAGGCAAGATCGACGTCATTCCTGGCCACGACGCCGAGACCGTCGGCGCCGCGGGGCAACAGCGGGAGGAGGACGCCCATGACCCAGCCGTCGGCTGTTGTTGCGCCCAGCGAGGTGCCGCTGGGTGAGGCGCTCGACCGGCTCCGCACCGTGACCGACGCGCTGGCCGACGCCATGAACTCCGTCGTCGACGGCAAGGGCGACGTCGTGCGCACCGCATTGACCGCGCTCCTCGCCGAGGGGCACCTGCTCGTCGAAGACGTCCCCGGGGTGGGCAAGACCCTCCTGGCCAAGGCCCTGGCCCGCGCGATCGACGGCACCGTGCGGCGGGTCCAGTTCACTCCCGACCTGCTACCGAGCGACATCACCGGGGTGAGCATCTGGAACCAGGACCAGCGGGCCTTCGAGTTCCGTCCCGGGGCGGTCTTCGCCCACGTCGTCATCGGGGACGAGATCAACAGGGCCTCCCCCAAGACCCAGTCGGCACTGCTGGAGAGCATGGAGGAGGGCCAGGTCACCGTCGACGGGACGACCTACCCTCTCCCCCGCCCGTTCCTCGTCCTGGCCACCCAGAACCCCTTGGAGATGGAGGGGACCTACCCGCTTCCCGAAGCCCAGCGCGACCGGTTTCTTGCCCGCATCTCGATGGGGTACCCCACCCACGACGCCGAGGTGGCGATGCTCGACGCGCATGCCGCCGCGTCGCCATTGACCGCCATGCGGCCGGTGACCGATGCCGCCACGGTCGCCGGCCTGATCGACACGGTCCGCCGGGTCCACGTGTCGCCGGCGCTGCGCCACTACGTCGTCGATCTGGCCGCGGCCAGCCGCACCAGCCCGGAGTTGCGTCTGGGGGCCTCGCCACGGGCCACCCTGCATCTCGTGCGCGCCGCGCGGGCCCGGGCCGCCCTCCGGGGGCGCGACCACGTGCTCCCCGATGACGTCCAAGCGCTCGCGGTCCCGGTGCTGGCCCATCGACTCATCCTGTCCGGGGAGGCCCAATTGGCGCGCCGCACCGCGGCCGAGGTCGTGACCGCGCTGGTTGCCCGCACCCGCGTGCCCGGCCGCACCCGCTGACGTGCGCCGGTCCCGCTCCACCCGGCTCACTCAGCGCGGCGCGGCCTTTCTCACCTCCGGGGCCATTCTCACCGCCGGCGGGGTGTTCCTCGGGCAGCCGGACCTCACCCGGGTCGGCATCTTCCTCCTGGCCCTGCTCGGCGGCAGCGCCGCGCTCGGGCGGCTGCGACCGGTCCGGATGACCGTGCAGCGGGTGCTCGAGCCGCCCCAGGTGGCCGTCGACGAGCCGGCCCGAGTGCGGCTGTCGCTGCGCAACGACGCCCCGCGCCGCAGCCCACTCCTCGCCGCGCACGACGAGGTGGGCCCGGCCCTCGGGGAGAACCCGCAGTTCCTCGTGACCCCCATCGGCGTCGGGGAATCGGCCCAGATCGACTACCCGCTGCGACCTCGCGCGCGCGGGCTGCACCCGTTGGGCCCGGTGTGGCTGTGGCTGCGGGACCCGTTCGGCCTCACCTGTGTTACCGCGGCCGCGTCGGGCACCGCGGCCCTGCTCGTCACCCCGCGCATCCATCCCCTGACCGCATACCGGCCACTCGGCGCCGCCCAGGGATCGGAGGGCACCCTCGCCCACCGGATCGCGCTGCGCGGGGAGGAAGACCAGGCGATCCGCGACTATCGCGAGGGCGATGACCTGCGGCGCATCCACTGGCCGGCCACGGCCCGGACCGGCTCGCTCATGGTCCGTCAGGAGGACCGCCCGGCACAGCGGCGGTCGGTCATCCTCTTCGACAACCGCCGGGCCGCCCACTCCGGGTCCAGTTTCGAGTGGTTCGTCTCGATGGCCGCCTCGATCGGCGCCCACGCCGCGGGGGCCGGGTATGCCGTTCACTTGCTCACCCCGGACGTCACCGTTGACGCCCGGGTCCGCACCGACGATGCCTTGCCCGATCTCGTGGCCACCCTGGCTCGCATCGAGCCGTCCCGCGACGACGTCTTCCCCTCGGTCCTCCATGCCGCCTCGAGCAGCGCCAGCGCCGGGGGTCTCCTCGTCGCCCTCGTGTCCGGCCTCGACGAGTCGACAACCCGCTCCTTGGCCGCGCTGCGCCAGCACGGATCGCTCGCTCTCGCGCTCGTCCACCTGCCGGACACCGGCGCGGCATCGATCACGCAGGCCCGCCGCACGCTCGCCACCCTCGGTGCCGCGGGCTGGTTGACGGCGGCGATCGATGGGCGTCGCTCGCCCGCGCAGGTGTGGGAGGCCCTCACCCACGGCCGGGTCGGTGAGCGGTCGTGACCCGGGCCCGCGCCGTGCCGGCCCTACTGGCCGCCCTGGCCGGCCTGGCGGTGACGCTGCCGCTGCGGGTCCTTTTCGCCCCGGATGTGTGGCTGTCCTGGGCCGTGGTGGCGGTGGGATCGGTCGCGGTCTCCGGGGCTGCGTTGCGGGTTCTCGTGGGGCGCGCACCGCTCGTCGTGGGCGGGCAACTCCTCCTCGGGGCGTGGGCGTTGGCGGCGTTCGCCGTTCCCGAGACCCTCTGGTATGCCGTTCCCACCCCGGCGACCGCTCGCGCCGTCGCCGCCGCGGTCGCCGAAACCGCCCACGCCGTCGCTACCTCGGCCGCCCCGGTCCGGGTCACGGCGGGCATCGCCCTGGCCCTCGCCGTGACGATCGCCGTCCTGGCCCTGATCGTCGACCTCGTCGCGGTGACCCTCACCTCGCCGGCAGCCGCGGGTATGCCGTTGCTCGCGGCATACGCGGCAATCGCGGCCAACACCGGGACCGGACTGCCCATGGGCTACTTCATCGGGCCGGCCCTGGCCTGGGTGTTGCTCGTCGGGCACGACGGAGTCGAACGGTTCGCGCCCGCGAATCGGGCAATCGCCAAGGTGCGCACCCACGGCGGCCCGAGGCCGCGGGAGACGCTGTGGGCCACGGTGCGGTGGAGCGTCGCCCTCGCCCTGCTCACCGCGCTCGCCCTCCCGGCGCTCCTCCCACAGGCGCCCCCCACGTTCCTCGCCGACGGCCTCGGTCGCGGGGCCCCGGGAGGAGGCGGGTCCTCACTCGAC
Source organism: Actinomycetes bacterium (assembly GCA_029778715.1). Taxonomy (GTDB): domain Bacteria; phylum Actinomycetota; class Actinomycetes; order Actinomycetales; family Dermatophilaceae; genus Phycicoccus_A. Next base: position 93,491 of record JAKOPT010000090.1, read on the forward strand.
ACGTCGCTCGCGGTCGCTCGCTCCCTCGGTGACCGCTCGCCCACCCCGGTCCTGCGCTACACCACCGACTCCCGCACGCCGCCGCCCTTGCGCGTGGATGTGCTCTCGTCCTATACGAGCGGGATGTGGTTGAAGGCCCACCCCGCCGCTGAATCGGCGAGCCTGCCGCCCAACGAGGCCGGCCCCGGGATCGAGCGGCGCCGGTTCACCACCACGGTCTCCCTCAACGAGTTGCGCCGGCCCCAGTTGGCGGTGCCGGGGATTCCCACCGAGGTCTCGATGACGGAGGACCGTTGGCTCGTGGACTCCCGGGGGGTGGTGCACGCCACCTCCGATGGCCTGCCCTACACGGTCCGCGCCGAGGAGAACAACCCCACCCCGGCTCAACTGCTCACCGTCACCGCCGGTGACCCCGGCGACCACGCCGGCGATCTGTCGCTCACCGGTGTCGACCGCTCCTACCTCGACCCCATCATCGACGAGATCCTGCCCCAGGCCCGCCCTCCCGCAGAAACCGCCTGGGCCATCCAGGAATACCTGCGCAGTTCCCGCTTCACCTATGCCTTGGACCTCGCCGACCCCGTGATCGTCGATGACGGTGGTGGCGCGGTGGCTGACGATGCCCTGAGCCAGTTCCTCGCGACCCGCCGCGGCTATTGCGTCCAGTTCGCCACCGCGATGGCGCTGATGGCCCGTTCCAGGGGTATCCCGGCCCGGGTAGCCATCGGTTACCTGCCCGGCACGCTTGAGGGGGACACCTGGACGGTCCGCGCTGCCGACGCGCACGCCTGGCCCGAGTTGTACTTCGCCGGCATCGGCTGGGTGCGGTTCGAACCCACTCCGGGCACCCATGCCGGTCCGGCTCCCGCCTGGACGATGCCACCGGCGTCCACGATCCCGGACGCCACACCCTCGGCATCCCCCACGGCTCGGCCCGGCGCCTCCCCCACCGGGGCCGCCCCGACATCCCCCGCAGCCGCGCCCCACCCGACCGACACCTCGGGCCCGTCCAGGACCTGGCTCTGGCTGCGCCACCAGTGGTGGCTCCTGACCGCGGCGCTCGCGGTGCTCGCGGCAGGGCTCACACCGTTCATGGCGTCGCTGCGCCGCCGCCGCGCGCTGCACCGGGCCACCGATCCCGCCGAGCGCACCGAACTCCTCTGGGACTCCCTCCTCGAGCGGCTTGCCGACCTGGGGATCGTCCCTCCGACCGGTGCGACCCCGCGCCAGGCCGAGGCGGACCTGCACCGGGCCATCCCCCTCGACGACGACAGCGCAACGGCACTGGCCACGGTCGTCTCGACCCTCGAACGTGCCCGGTATGCCGCCCACCCCGGTTCGCTGCCCGACGTCGCGGAGGCCGCCGACCTGGTCCGGACGGCGGCATACCGGAGCCGACCCCTGCGCACCCGGCTGCGGGCCCGCTGCTGGCCGCTCTCGGGCCGGCGGGCCTGGTCGGACCTGGGCACCTGGCGGCCGCGGTGTCGCCGTGGGCGCCGCCGGGAGGCCAGTGCGCCCGATCAGTCGAGGTAGTCGCGCAACGCCTGGCTGCGACTGGGGTGCCGCAACTTGCTCATCGTCTTGGACTCGATCTGCCGGATGCGCTCGCGGGTGACGCCGTAGACCTTGCCGATCTCGTCGAGGGTCTTGGGCTGGCCGTCGGTGAGGCCGAAGCGCATGGAGACCACGCCCGCCTCCCGTTCGGAGAGGGTGTCGAGGACCGAGTGGAGTTGCTCCTGGAGCAGGGTGAAACTCACCGCATCGGCGGGCACGACCGCCTCGGAGTCCTCGATGAGGTCGCCGAACTCGCTGTCGCCGTCCTCCCCGAGCGGGGTGTGCAGCGAAATGGGCTCGCGGCCGTATTTCTGGACCTCGACGACCTTCTCGGGCGTCATGTCGAGTTCCTTGGCCAACTCCTCCGGGGTGGGTTCGCGGCCGAGATCCTGGAGCATCTGGCGCTGCACTCGGGCGAGTTTGTTGATGACCTCGACCATGTGGACCGGGATCCGGATGGTGCGGGCCTGGTCGGCCATCGCGCGGGTGATGGCTTGCCGGATCCACCAGGTGGCGTAGGTGGAGAACTTGTAACCCTTGGTGTAGTCGAACTTCTCGACGGCCCGGATGAGGCCGAGGTTGCCCTCCTGGATGAGGTCGAGGAAAAGCATCCCGCGACCGGTGTAGCGCTTGGCCAACGACACGACGAGGCGCAAGTTGGCCTCGAGGAGGTGGTTCTTGGCCTTCTTGCCGTCCTGGGCGATCCACCACAGTTCGCGCTTGAACTGCATCTCGATTTTGTCGCCGGAGTTGAGTTTCTCCTCGGCGAACAGGCCGGCCTCGATGCGCTTGGCGAGTTCGACCTCCTGCTCGGCGTTGAGGAGGGCGACCTTGCCGATCTGCTTGAGGTAGTCCTTGACCGGGTCGGCGGTGGCGCCGGCGGTGACGACCTGCTGGGCGGGGGCGTCATCCTCGTCGTCGTCGCGGATGACGAACGCGGCCGACTCCTCCTCGTCCTCCTTGGCAGGCGCCGACTCCTTGGCGCTCCCCTCGGTCTCGGTGTCGCTCTCGTCGACGTCCTCGTCGGCGACCTCGTCGGTGATGTCCTCCAGGCTCACCTCGACATCCTCGACCTCGATCTCGACGTCCTGCTCGAGACCCTCGGCGGCGACCGCACCGGGCTCGGTGCTCGCCGGCGCGAGGCTCTTGACGGCCTTGGCCGCAGCCCGCTTGGCGGGGGCAGCGGCCTTTGCTGCTGCGCGCGTGGTCGCCGCCTTGGCCGGCGCCGCCTTCGTGGCTGCCGCCTTTGTGGCCGCGGCCTTCTTCGCGGCCGCGGACTTCGCCGCGGGGGCTGCCTTTGCCGGGGCGACCTTCGCGGTGGTCGCCTTCGCCGTGGTGGTCTTCTTCGCCGCCGTCTTGGCCGCCGGCACTGCCTTGGTCGGTGCCGCTGCCTTGGTCGCGGTGGTCTTCTTGGCCGCCGCCTTGGCGGGCGCGGCTGCTTTGGCCGTCGGCGCAGCCTTCGCCGCGGTGGTCCGCTTCGCCGCCGCCTTCGCGGCGGGCGCCTTGGCGGTCGGCGCGGCCTTTTTCGCCGGTGCGGTCTTCTTCGCCGCTGCCGTCGTCTTCGTCGGTTGCGCTTGTCGGTCAGCCGCCACCTTGGCCTCCGTGGTCGTCGAGACATTCACCTGTATGCCGTGATCGGCCAGGGCGTTCATGACGGCCCGGCCGCGACTCGCCCGCACTCCGGCCTCGCGGATCGCCTGGGCCACGTCCTCGCCGCCTACTGCCCCGTCGACCCGGCCGCGCATGACCAACGCCTGCAGGGCAGGATGGGCGAACTCGGCGGGAAGCGCGGATTCGGGAGCAACGCTCACGTGTGACACCAACGACCTTTCGAAGCGGCCCATTCCAGGCAGGACAAATCGGCCTAGGGGCGAGTATGGGGCGAATGACACCGGCCGGGGCCGTGAGGCGGCCCGGTGGGACACGATTCCTCACCATTATAAAACGATGCACCCACCCGCCCGCGCCGTCGGGGCGGTGGTAAAGGGTTGGGACTGTCCCTGATCGGTGGGTCGACGCGCCGACGATCAGCCCTTGACAGCGAGCACCGCGCACGGCGCGTCGAGCAGGATGCGCTGCGCGTTGGAGCCGAGGATCAACTTGCCGACTGGAGTGCGCCGACGCAGGCCGATGACGATGAGGTCGGCGTCCGCCTCGTCGGCGATGGCGATGAGGTCCTCCGCGGGTTCTTTGCCACGCACCAATTGACGCACCTCGACCTCGACGCCTTCGGCTTCCAGGCTGTCTTTGATGCGGTCGAGTTCTTCCTCGCTGCGGGCACCCTGATCACCGTCGAAATCGCGGCCGCCGCGGTTGGAATTGATCACCACGAGTTTGGCCGAACGCAGCCTCGCCTCGGCGACCGCACGGTCCAGCGCGGCGCGCCCCTCCTTGGTCGGCACATATCCCACGATGATGGACACGGAAGGCTCCTCCTAGACATCGGCGACCACTGGCCGCCGGAATCCACAGCGACCCAGGCCGAACGCTACCCGATCCGGACCTCCCGCGGGCCGAAGTGCGCGCCGACTCTGTCGTGACTATGTCGCGCCGTCGCCGAGCAGTTCCTGAAAGAGCGCACCGGCCTGGTCCACCTCGGTGAGGAAGCCGTCATGCCCGTGCCGGGATCTGATGGTGCGCCGGATCGCGCCGGGGACGGCGGCGGCGAGTTCGTCGGACAACCGGGGTGGGTAGCACCGGTCGGTGTCGACATCGACGATGACACAGGTGGCCCGCACCCGGGCGAGCGCTGCGTCGATCCCGCCGCGGCCCCTCCCCACGTCGTGCGAGTTCATGGCCGCCGTCAACACGAGGTAACTGTTGGGGTCGAAGCGGGCCGTCAACTTCTCCGCGTGGTGGTCGAGATAGCTCTCCACGGCATACCGGCCACGGCCGTCAAGCGGTTCCTCGCCCGGCTGCGCGTCCCGTCCGAAACGGTGGGACAACTCCTCCTCGCTGCGGTAGGTCAAGTGGGCGATCCGGCGGGCCAGGCCCATTCCTGCCAGCGGCCAGCGGCCGCCGTAGTAGTCGCCGCCGGCGAAGTCGGGGTCGCTGGTGATGGCGAGCAGTTGCGATTGGCACCACCCGATCTGGTCGGCCGTGGCTGCGGCGGTCGCGGCGAGAACGACGCACCGGGCCACCCGCTCCGGGTGGGTCACCGCCCACTCGAGGGCGCGCATGCCTCCCATGGAACCCCCGATGACCGCGGCCCAGCGCCTGACCCCGAGGAGGTCGGCGACGGCAGCCTCGGCGGCCACCTGGTCGCGGATCGTGAGCACCGGGTACCGCGAGCCCCACGGCCGCCCGTCCGGAGCGGCACTCGCCGGGCCGGTGGTGCCGCGGCACCCCCCGAGGACGTTGGTGGCAACGACGAAAAGCCGGTCGGTGTCCAACGGTGCCCCCGGGCCGATGAGGCCCTCCCACCAGCCCGGGGTCGGATGACCTGGCCCAGCGGACCCGATGACGTGACTGTCGCCGGTGAGCGCGTGCTCGATGAGGACCGCGTTATCCGCTGCGGCGTTGAGCGCACCCCACGTTTCGTAGGCCACGGTGACGTCGGGGAGGTGGCCACCGCGCTCCAGATCGAGGCCGCCGATGTCGGCGAAGAGGCGCTGACCAGGGTGTGCACCACCGATGGAACTGTCCCTGGGGATGGGAACGGGGTGAACGGACATGGCCGGGAACTCCTGGAGTCGCGCTTGCCCGCCGCGGGTGCCGACGGACCCGGTCCTCACCCGGGGCACCCCACCGCGAGGAGGGTTGCCGGCCAGCAAGCCGGGGCTTGGCGCTGGCGCTCATGACCTTGGGCGGCATCATACGGCCTTCGCTGCGGCCGATCCCAGGAGGTGTCCGGCGGCTGGACCCCGCTCGGGCCGGACCCCACGCGCGACGATGTGGAAGCCCAACTGCGCGAGTCGGTAGGTCGGGTCGGCCTGTAGGGCCCGTTCGTAGGCGTCACGGGCGATGGCTCCCTGGCCCAGCGACCAGGCCACGTGACCGACGACCGAGCAGATGGCCGCGACGGCGGCCGGCGCCTCCGGCGGGGTGCGCCGCGCCAGGGCGAGGAACCGGTCGAGGAGCACCCGCCCCGGGGCCACCTCGGAGGGACGCAGCCATCGCCGGGCCGTGTGCTGCAGGCCCGCGGGAAGCCCGACCAGCTCGGGAGCGCCGGGCCAGATGCCGGCGAGAACGGCATCGCGCCAGTCCCGGTCGGCCAGGGAGAGCAGGAGGGCAGCCACCTCGTCGACCGTCAGCGCGGTGACGACATCGGTGCCCGCCGCGGACCCGACGACCCGCCGCCAGAGCCGGCCCGCGCGCGGCGCGCGACGACCACAACCCACCAGCGTCTGGCGCCGGGTCAGCGCCTGCGCCACCCCGTCGGCCTGGGCGGCATCACAGCGCACCAGGGCCGCGACCTCGTCCCGGCCCGCGAATGGGGCCGACCCGGCGAGCAGACACCCGATCACCGCTGGGGATGCCGAGGCGTCGACGAGCGGCACCCCCTCGACCGCCTCACGGTCATCGGGAGACCACGGCGACCACCGGGTCCGGCCGTGGACCACGGCGACATCGCGCACCCGCAACCGCACCTGAGCGCACGCCGCACCGACCAGGTCGAGCAGCGGGGCGCCGACACCACGCTCCCGCTCGAACACCACGGCATACAGACCATCGGCCCCGGCGGCTGCGGCTGCGGTGACGACGTGCGAAACCATGACCGCAAGATCGGGGGTGGCAAGCGGCATACCGGACTCTGGATGGTGGAGCGGGATCCGCGCCCACATGAGGGCGAGCGAGCGCCGCGTCGACAAGAACGCGAGGCAGTCCTCGGGGTGGAACCCGAGGCCGTAGGGAAAGAGGGCGACGAGTTCGTCGATGGAGGTGACGGCGTTGGGGGTCATGCGGTCCACTGTCGTATGCCGCGGAGCCCGCCCCAGTGGTGACGGCGCGCCTGTGGACGACACACCTTCACCGCCGGCACCTGTGGAAAACCGGCCGCCCGGTCAGCGCACGACGTGCCCCGGCACCGGTTCGGGGGACGCGGCAGCCGACGGGGCCCAGGTCCCCGGCGTGGCGCGCTCGGGGGCGATGCCGCGCTCCCACTCCAGGAACGCCTCGGTCTCGGTCACGACCGTCGCCGCCAGCCACGACACGACGAACGCGTCGTCGAGGAGCCCGGCGATGCCGAGCACCGCTTCGGGCAGCAGGTCGACCGGCGACACGACCCAGCCCAGCGCGCCGACCATGAGCAGCAGCCGGCCGGCGCTCGACCCGTGGTATTCGCCGCGGGCGACGGCGCGGGCCAGCCGGGGCAGGGCGCCCAGGCGTTGGACCATGGAGGGCCCACCGGGGCGGGCAGCAAGCCGGATGGCCGTGCCGAGACGGCGCAGCAAGTGAAAGCGAGGTTGTGCCATCGGGTCCTCCCTGAATGCGTCGCCACTGTCGTGGCGTCCGACACACTCAACGAGGTGGTCGTCGACCCGGATTCCCGGGAAAGGACACGTTTTCGAAACGATCGGGGCGGCGAGGTCAGCGCTCGATGGCCGGCGCCTGGCGGACGAAGTCCCGGCGGGCTTGGTCGGCGATCCGGTTGAGGATCCAGCCGTCCAGCCCGGCGCCGACGGCCCCGCCGACGAGCGGAATGGCCCGGCCGAACCGGGTGAGCACCGACTTGCCCGTCGAGGCGAGCAGGCGGAACCCGATCGCCTTGTTGACCACCATGAGCGCCGGCCCGGGCAGTTGGGAGACGGCCATGGACGTGATCTTGCCCGTCGGTTTCATCAGCCCGGCCGAGGCGAGGACATCCTCGGCCTCGGACCCGACGAGGGTGAGGAGCACGGCCGAACGGACGTGCGGCTCCTCGATGTCGTAACCGCGCGCGCCTGCGATCGCCGCGACCATCCGGGTGGCCAGCAGGTAGAACCCGGCGATGTTGGCCGGCAGCGCCACCGGCATGACGAGGAACCCGCCGATGCTCGTGACGAAGCCCGAGGCGACGGCCAGTTTGAGGTGCTGGCGGACGATCGCCTTGACGACCGCCTCGGGGTCGGAGTGGACGGCCTGCGCCTTCGCGAGGACCGCCGAGGCCGACTCGAACCGCCCCTTGCCGTCGATGCCGAGGGCGAGCAGCCGGTCGACCAGTCCGCTCGCCTTGGAGTCGGAGATTCCGGCGGGGGCGAGGTGTTTGTCGGAGGTGGGCATGAGGGTTCCCCTTGTGGAGTCGGTCGGGCGCACGGACGCTGCGGCCATCCTGCCAGATTGCGGCCGGCCCACCCCGTTCCCGAGAGGTCGTCAGGGGACCGCATTAGAGTGCCGGCCGTGGCGATCGACCGCGCGACGACGCACCTTGGGCCGGGGTGGGATCGTCCCGTTGCGGTGCTCGTCACCGCTCCCGGTGGCGCCGAGCCGGCCGCGTATGCCGTGGGCCCGCCGGGCGCGATCGTCACCATCGCCGCGCCCGAACTCCGCGTTACAGTCGCCGAGATCGAGGACCGCTGGGCCCCGCGGTGGGTCGTGTGGTCCGCCCGGGAGGACCTCACCGCCCTCGTTGCCGCCCGGGTCCGCTTGCACCGGTTGTGGGATATTTCCCAAGCGCACCTGCTGCTCCATGGCGGCGGGCAGGCCCACCCCGGGCTGGCGTGGGCGGCGGCATCCGGGTTGAGCGCTGACACCGTGCCCGGCCCACCGCGCGGCGACCTGTTCGAGTTCGCGGCCGACCGCACCGATCCGCGGGACGCCGAGGATCTCGTGCGCGCCGACGGCCACTTGCGCCCCGACGCCGTCCACGGCACCTGGATCGAGCGGCCGTCGCGGCTGCGGGACTGGGCGCGGGCCGCCCTCGCCACCGCGGCCGCCCAGGGCGAGCGGGCCGACTCGCTCTCACCGCGCCTGCGCACGACGATCCACGCCGAGTCCGCGGCCGCCCTGCTCTGCCTGGAGTTGGAACGCGACGGGCTCCCCCTCGACCGAGCCCGGATCGAGGGGCTCATCACCGACGCCGCCGGTCCTCGCCCCCACTCCCCCGCCGATGAAATCGCCGCCCGGACCGCGCGCGACCGGGACGTGTTGCGCCACGTGCCCGGACGCGAAGGCACCGATCTGCGCAACCCGGCCCAGGTCAAGGCCCTCCTCGCCGCCGTCGGGATCGAGGTACCCACCACCCGCAAGTGGGTGCTGGAGACTCAGCGGGCCGCTCATCCGGTGGTGCCCGCGCTCCTGGCCTGGCGGGCCCGGGAGCGGATCGCCACCACCTACGGGCATCGCTGGCTCGCCGCGCACGTCGGCCCCGACGACCGGCTCCGCGGCCAGTGGAACGCCTGCGACGGCGCGGCCGGGCGGATGACCGCGGACAACGGGCTGCACAATCTGCCGGCCACACTGCGCTCGGGGGTCGCCGCCGCACCGGGCTTCCGGTTCGTGCGGGCCGACCTGGGCCAGATCGAACCCCGCGTCCTGGCCGCCGTCTCCGGCGATTCGGCGTTCGCGCAGGCCACGCGCGCCGACGACCTCTACGCCCCGGTGGCCGACCGTCTCGGCGTCGACCGCCCGGCGGCCAAGATCGCGGTGCTCGCGGCGATGTACGGGCAGCGCTCCGGGGTCGCCGGCGAGGCCCTCAAAGGATTGCAGCGGGCCTATCCGGTGGCGATGGCCACTCTCGACGAGGCGTATGCCGTGGGCGTGCGCGGCGGGGACGTGCGCACCTTCGGGGGGCGACTGATCCCGACCGGCCGGTTCGTGCGCGACGCCCCGGTCGGTGCCGACACCGCAGCCGACGCGGCCCGCGGCCGGTTCGCCCGCAACGCGCTCATCCAGGGGGCGGCGGCCGAGTTGTTCAAGGCGTGGGCGGTGACCGTGCGGGCCTGGACCGCGCCCTTGGGCGCCGAGATCGTGTTGTGCCTGCACGACGAACTCCTCGTCCACGCCCCGGAGAGCGCCGCCCCCGAGGTGGCCGCCCTCGTCGAGCGAGCCCTGGACGACGCGGCCCGGCGCTGGTCCGGCGGCGCGCCATTCCGGTTCGTCAGCGACACCTCGATCCTCACCCGCTGGTCGCAGGCCAAGGCCTGAGCCCGGCTGGAGCGCCCAGCGGGCCCGGGGTGCTCAGGGCGTGGGCCGGTTGCGCAAGAACTCCTCGAACTCGGCGCCCAGCTGATCCGCGGACGGCAGCTCGCCGGCTTCGGTGGCGAGCAGGCTGGGCCGGGTGCGGCCCTTCATGAATGCGTCGTACTGCTGCTCCAAGGCGGCGACGAGCTGGCCGGCCTCGGGGTTGTCGGCGAGTTCGCGGGCGATCTCGCGGGTGTTGACCCCGGCCTTGGTGACGAGTTCGTCGTTGGGCAGGTTGAGCCCGGTCAAGTCGACGATCGCGTTGAGGGCGGCAAGCGCCCCCTCAGCCCATTCGGCCTGGGTGAGGTAGTGGGGAACGTGGATGGCCAGGCCCAAGCCGTCGCGGCCGCTCTCCCCGAGGCGCAACTCCAAGAGCGCGCCAATGCTGGCAGGCACCTGGACCCGCCCGAAGGGGGATTCGCTGTGGCCAATGAGTCGCGGGTCGGTCGCGTGGGCCGTCATCCCGACCGGCCGGGTGTGCGGGACCCCCATGGGAATGCCGTGTGCGCTGGCAGTGAGGGTGATCCCCAAGGTGGCGATGAGTTCGCGCAGCGCCTCGATGAAGCGCTCCCACTGGTAGTCCGGTTCGGGGCCGGTGAGCAGGTAGTAGGTCTGCCCCTCACGGTCGGTCAGGCGGTAGAGCAGGATCGCCGGGTCGTCGTAGCTCTCCCAGCGGTTGGTGTCGAAGACCATGGCCGGTCGCCGGCTGCGGTAGTCGAGGAGGCTGTCGACATCGAACGACGCGACGACCTTCGGGGAGTCGCCGGCGAGCAGGTGAGCGGCAAGGGTGCGCTGGATGTTCCCGGCATCGACGAACGCCCCGAGGAGCACGAGGAGCACTCCGGGCTGGGGCAGCGGGCCGGGGCCGTCGGTTTCGAAGCGGTACAGGCTCGTGGGGTGGGACACGGGACTAGCCTCTCAGGAGGGGATTACCTGCCACAACGCCGCCGAGCGGCCTGCGGATTCCCTCACTCTCAGGATTCCCGGGCACCCGCGATCGCGCCGAGAACCCGTTTCGCCGAGACCCTCTCCCGGGTGCCCAGCGCCTGCGCGAACAGGGACACGCGCAACTCCTCGATGAGCCAGGCGATGTCGGTCACCTCCACGGCCCGCCGTCGCTCGGCGGGGAGCGCCTCCAAGAGGTCGGCGTATGCCGTCTCGACCCCGTCGATGACCTCCTGCAGGTGCGCTTCGCGAGGGTTGCGGGCCGCCTTGTCGAGACGGATCTCCATCGCCCTCAGGTAGCGGCTCAGGTCGGCGAGCCGGGGCACGGTGGTGTCGGCGACGAACCCGGGGCGGATCAGACCGTCGAGTTGAGCGCGCACATCGGCGACCGCACCCGCCAGCGCGCTCGCCCCGCCGCCGGTGGAGCGGCCCAGCTGCTCAAGCCGGGCGCGCACCGCCGCCGCATGGTCGAGGATGGGCACGACGGCGTCGACCACCGCGACAACTCGCGCGGCGACGTGGGTGCGGACGGCGGCGAGCACCGCGGCATACTCCTCCGGCATGCGGACCTCACCGGGGACCCGCGAAGCGACGATGTCGTCGACGGCGGCGGCCAGGCAATCCTGGAGCAGAGCCGGGACGCTGCCGTGCGGGGCGGTCGCCAGCGAGAGTTTCGCCGTGTTGGTGAGGTGGGCGAGCACCCGTTTCCACGGCGGGGTGATCGCGAGGAGGAGGAGCCGGCGTACGCCCCGGCGGTGGGCGGCCCGCGCCGCCCCCTCGTCGGCGAGCACCCGCAGCGAGACCGAGGTGGTGTCGTCGACGAGCGCCGGGAAACCACGGACCTCCTGACCTCCGGCGCGACCGCTGAAGGTCCGCGGGATCGGGTCCGGTGGCCAGCTGGTCAGCCCGGTGCGTTCGACGGCGGCACCGGCGGCGGCCATCCGGGAGCGAACCGCTCCGGCGGAGGCCTCCCGCAGCGCGTCGAGGTCCTTGCCGGAGGCCACGGCGCGGTGCCCTGCGCCCTCGACGACGAACGTGATCCGCAGATGCGCCGGCACCCGCGACCAGTCCCACTCCCCCGGCGCGATCCGCACGCCGGTGCGTTCGTACAGCACCCGCGCCATCTCGTCGGTCAGCCGCGCGCCCGACGCCGGGTCGGCACCCGCGAGCGCCGCGCGGGCATGATCTGGCGTCGGGACGAAATGCCGCCGCGTCGCCTTCGGCAGCGACTTGAGCAGCGCGACCGCGAGTTCGTCGCGCAGCCCGGGCACCTGCCAGTCGAACCCGGTGTCGGCCACCTGGTTGAGGACGGCCGCGGGAATGTGAACGCTCACCCCGTCGGCGGCCGCCCCCGGCTCGAACTGGTAGGTGACCGCGAGGTCGAGGTCGCCCTGGTGCCACACCTTGGGATAGTCGAGCGCCGACACCTGCGGCGCGACGTCGCTGCGGAGCATCTCCTCGGTGAAGGTGAGCAGGTCGGGCCGGCGCCGGCGCTCCCCGCGCCACCACCGGTCGAAGTGCCGTTCGCCGACGACATCGGGCGGGATGCGGGCGTCGAAGAACTCGTAGAGCACGTCGTCGTGCACGGTCAGGTCGCGCCGCCGGGCCCGCTCCTCCAACTCCTCGACCCGGGCCAGGGTGCGCTCGTTGTCCTTCCAGAACTGGTGGACCGGCGCCCAATCCCCCTCGACCAGGGCGCTCCGAATGAAGATCGCGCGCGCCTCCTCGGGGTCGATCCGGGCGTACTGGACAGTCCGGTCGGCGACCAGGGTCACGCCGTAGAGGGTGACCCGTTCGGTGGCGACCGCGGCACCCGCGCGCTTGGACCAGCGGGGTTCACTCACCGTACGTTTGACGAGGTGGGAGCCGAGGTCCTCGGCCCACTCGGGCTCGATGACGGCGTTGGTCCGGGCCCACAGCCGGGAGGTCTCGACGAGTTCGGCGGCCATGACGTAATCCGGTTTGGCCCGGAAGAGGACCGACCCCGGGGCAATGGCAAAGCGCGCGCCCCGGGCCCCGGCATACTCGCGTTTGACCTCGTCCCGCAGCCCGATGTGGCTGAGGAGTCCGGCGAGCAGCGCCTGGTGGACGGTGTCCCAGTCGGGTTCGCCGCCGTGGGAGGCGGTGCCGAGGTCGGGGTCGATCCGCTGGCTCTTGCAGGCCGCGCGCAGTTGCTGGTGCAGGTCCTGCCATTCGCGCACCCTCAGGTAGTGCAGGTACTCGGCCTTGCACATTCGCCGGAACGCGCTGTGGGACAGATCCTTCTGCTGCTTCTTGAGGTAGGTCCAGAGGGTGTGCAGGGTGGCGAAGTCAGAGCCGTCGGCGGCGAACCGGGCGTGCTTCTGGTTCGCCTGGGTTTCCTGCCCGACCGGTCGCTCGCGCGGGTCCTGGATGGAGAGGGCGGCGACGATGACGAGGACTTCGCGGGTGCAGCCGCGTTTGCCCGCTTCGATGAGCATCCGGCCCAGCCGCGGGTCGACGGGGAGGCGCGCGAGGGTTCTCCCGTATGCCGTGAGCCGCCGGCCCCGCCCCCGGTGCCGTCCCGCCGTCGTCTCGTGGGCGGCGAAGGCGCCGAGTTCCTCGAGGAGACGCACGCCATCGGCGATCTGGCGGGCGTCGGGAGCATCGACGAACGGGAACCGGGTGACGTCCCCGAGGCCGAGCGCGGTCATCTGGAGGATGACGGAGGCGAGCGAGGTGCGTTGGACCTCGGGTTCGGTGAAGTCCGGGCGGGCCGCAAAGTCGTCCTCGGCATACAGCCGGATGCAGATGCCGTCGGCGACCCGGCCGCACCGGCCGGCGCGCTGGGCGGCGCTCGCCTTGCTGATCGGCTCGATGGGGAGGCGCTGGACCTTGGTCCGCTGGCTGTAGCGCGAGATCCGGGCGGTGCCGGTGTCGACGACGAACCCGACCCCTGGGACGGTGAGGGAGGTCTCGGCGACGTTGGTGGCCAGGATGATTCGGCGCTTCCCGCTGCGGTGGAAGACCCGGTGCTGCTCGGCGGCCGAGAGCCGCGCGAACAGGGGCAGGATCTCGGTGCCGGGCAGGTCGAGGGCGTGCAGCGCCTCGGCGGCGTCCCGGATCTCCCGTTCGCCGCTGAAGAAGACGAGGATGTCGCTCGCGTCGACCCCGCGCGGGGTCTCGGTCCACAGTTCCTCGACGGCCTCGACGACGCCGGCGACCTGGTCGCGCTCGACGAGGAGGGCGCCGTCCGCGGCATACGTTGTCAGCGGGCGGTAGCGGATCTCGACGGGGTAGGTGCGCCCGCTCACCTCGAGGATCGGCACCTCGCGGACCACCTCGCCGCGGGCGTCGGTCGCGAAGTGCCGGGCGAACCGTTCCGGGTCGATGGTCGCGGAGGTGATGATGACCTTGAGGTCGGGGCGACGCGGCAGGAGTTGTTTGAGATAGCCGAGAAGGAAGTCGATGGTGAGGCTGCGCTCGTGCGCCTCGTCGATGATGAGGGTGTCGTAGCGGCGCAGGTCGCGGTCGCGCTGGAGTTCGTTCAAGAGGATGCCGTCGGTCATCACCTTCACCCGGGTCCGGTCGCTGCGATGGTCGGCAAAGCGCACCTGGTAGCCGATGAGGCCGGTGTCCTCGCCGCCGATGGGCTCCCCGAGTTCCTCGGCGATCCGTTCGGCGACCGAGCGAGCCGCGATCCGGCGCGGTTGGGTGTGCCCGATCTGGCCCCGGCTCCCCCGCCCGAGTTCGAGGCACATCTTGGGCAGCTGGGTCGTCTTGCCCGAACCGGTTTCGCCGGCGATGACGACGACCTGGTGGTCGCGGATGGCGGCGAGTAGGTCGTCGCGGCGAGCGACGACCGGCAAATGCTCCGGATAGTGCAGGTCGCGCGCCGAGAGGGCGGGGTCGGTCGCGGCACGCACCCAGACAGGATAGGTGTCAGTGCGTGGCCACGACCTTTCGCTGGGACCGTGGTTCGTCGGGTGCCTCGGCCCTCGAGGTGACGGCGTCGATGACCTTGGGCGCCTCACGCACGGTGACGCCGGCGGCATACATGCCCTCGGTCCCTGCCGCCCCAGCGGCCCGCAGGTCATCGAGGAGCAGCCGATCGGCGGTGGCGCGCGCGCTCTCCTTGGCCCGGCTGGCCAGTTGTTGCGCCCGCTGCGCCAGCGTGCCGGTGACCGGCTCCGCGACCGGGGGGTTGCTCGAGCGCTTGAAGGAGAACCTGGAACGGGCTTTCGCCCACCGCTCGGATGCCTCTGCCCGCAGCCCGAGCCGAGCCCGCTGGGCCGCGGTGTACTCCTTGACACACCGCACTTCGCCGTTGACCCCCTTGGCTGTGCCGGCGACTGCACCCTTGACCAGGGAACCTCCGGTGAAGGACATCGCCGTGCTCAGCGCATCGAGCCCGAGGTCGCGCCAACTCCCTTCGTCGTAGAAGACGAGCAGTGCCCCCCGGCTCGCGACACTGGCCCAGCCGGCGAGAAGGATCGGCAACCCGACCGCGGGGAAGCGCTTCGCGGCCCATCCGGCTCCGGGTATCGACCCCACCAGCGAGATGCCGTCCGCCACCGCTTCGATCCCGTGGAGCAACCGGTATGCCGCCGGGTCCCCGATGGTGTCCAGCGCCAGCGCGTCGAGGGCGGCGGCGCAGTGTTGATCGGCTGCGACGTAGTCCATCCAGGCTCGCGTGTGCGCGGCATCCGCCTGCTGGCGCCGCGCGACATAGCCGCGCTGCTCCTCGCGGACCGCGACGACCTGGGGCGCGTTGGGGTCCACCCCGGACATCGCCGCCGCGTCGAGGCGTTGTTGGGTGCTCACGATCCCGTCATCGCCGCGGTGCCACTCCTCGATGGCCGCCGCGATGGCCGTCTGCGCCCGACGCAGCGCCTCGGCGAGCCGGCGCAGCTCGGGGGCGGCACCGGCATACCGGTCCGCGACCGCCTGCAGGACGGGGGCGAGCTGCGCCAGTTGGGTGGCGAACTCGGCTCCCGCCGGGCTCTCCCAGGTGACGCCGCGGCCCAGCGAACGCGCGGCATGGGCGTGGTCGCCCACCCGGGCCGCCGACGCCGACAGCGCCTCGGCGAGTGCCTCGAGCCCCTCCGGGCTGCCCTTGAGCGGGCCAGGGGCGATCACCACACACCCCCGACCAGGGACTGACGATTGCGTTCCTCGGTGTCGACGTAGAGCCCACCCACGGAGGTCGCGGCTTCCCCGAGGTGGGCGAGCCCGCGGCAGACCCGCAGCCGCTCCCGCTGCCAGGCCCCCACCAACTCGGCGAACGAGGCAGCGGCGTTGCCCTCGCCGAAGGCCCACGCGTCCTGGCTGGAATCCCCTTGGGCCGCAAGGGCGTCGGCGAGGTCCAGCAGCGAGACCCCGAGGGCGGCGATCTCGTCGGCGTCGATGTGCATCCTCATGTCTCGACGCTAAGACACGAGCGCGGGTGGCCGCAGAAGTTATCCACAGGCCACCCGCGCTCGGGTCGAGGTGAGCGTCAGCCGTTGTCCTCGCTCGGCCGGGCCGCGGCGAAGCCGACCTCGAGGTCGGCGAGGATGTCCTCGATGCTCTCCAGGCCCACGGCCAGCCGCACCAGCCCGGGGGTGACACCGGCGGCGAGCCGGTCCTCCTCCCCACCTTGGCTGTGAGTCGTCGTCGCCGGGTGGATGGCGAGCGACCGCACGTCACCGATGTTGGCGACGTGACTGTGCAATTGGAGGCTCTCGACGAACTTCTGCCCGGCCTCCTTGCCGCCGGCGATCTCGAAGGCGAGCACCGCGCCGGCACCCTTGGCGGCATACTTCTGGGCCCGCTCGTAGGCCGGGTGGCTGGGCAGCGAGGCCCAGTTGACCGACTCGACCTGCGGGTGGGACGCCAAGAACTCGGCGACGGCGCGGGCGTTGGCCAGATGCCGCTCGACCCGCAACGAGAGGGTTTCCAATCCCTGCGCGAGAAGGAAGGCGTTGAACGGGGAGATGGCCGGGCCGAGGTCGCGCAGCAACTGGACCCGGGCCTTGAGCCCGAAGGACACGTTCGCGCCGAACGGCCCGCCGGCCCCGAGGTCGCGAGCGTAGACCAGGCCGTGGTAGCTCTCGTCGGGGGTGTTCCACCCGGGGAACTTCTCCGGGTCGGCGCCGAAATCGAACGAGCCGCCGTCGACGATGACCCCGGCGATCGAGGTGCCGTGCCCGCCGAGGTACTTGGTCGCCGAGTGGATGACGACGTCGGCGCCGTGCCGGAGCGGGTTGAGGACATAGGGGGTGGCGATCGTGTTGTCGACGATGAGCGGCACGCCATGCTCGTGGGCGACCGCGGCGACCGCCTCGATGTCGAGGACGTCGGCCTTGGGGTTGGCGATCGTCTCGGCGAAGAAGACCTTGGTGTTGGGGCGCACGGCCGCGGCCCAGGCGGCCGGGTCGTTCTGGTCTTCGACGAAGTCGACGGCGATGCCGAGGCGGGCGAAGGAGTACTTGAGCAGGTTGAAGGTCCCGCCGTAGAGCGCCGCGGAGGCGACGATGTGGTCGCCGGCCTCGGCGACGTTGTGGAGGGCGAGCGTGGTGGCGGCCTGCCCGGAGGCGACGAGGAGTGCCCCGATGCCGCCTTCGAGTGCGGCGATGCGGTCCTCGACGGCGGCCTGGGTGGGGTTCATGATCCGGGTGTAGATGTTGCCGAGTTCCTTGAGCGCGAACAGGTTGGCGGCGTGCTCGGAGTTGGTGAAGACGTAGGACGTCGTCTGGTAGATCGGCAGGGCCCGGGCACCGGTGGTCGGGTCGGGGACCTGGCCGGCGTGGATCTGGCGGGTCTCGAACCCCCAGGTGGACGGGTCGGACATGGTGACTCCTTCGGGTCAGGCGGTCGGGCAGCGGGACCTGTGGGAGGACACCCGCGCTTGCCGGGGCGCATCGGGCGCCGCGGCCAGGTCTTCACCCGGGGCACCCCACCGCGGAGGAGGGTTGCCGCCCAGCAAGCCGGGGCTTGGTGCTGGGACTCATGACCTGCGCCGATCCTAGGAGCCGCGCCGGCCGGCACCTAGCCGGTGTCCACGACGTGGGCAAGGATGGGGTCATGACTCCCCCGCCGTACGCTCCCGCGGCCGACCGCTACGACGCCGGTATGCCGTTTCGCCGCACCGGCCGCTCCGGGCTGGACCTGCCCGCCATCTCGCTGGGGCTCTGGCACAACTTCGGCGACGACGTGCCGTTGGAGCGTCAGCAGGCCGTCCTGCGCCGGGCCTTCGACCGCGGCGTGACCCATGTCGACCTCGCCAACAACTATGGACCGCCCTATGGCGCCGCCGAAGCGAACTTCGGGACGTTGCTGGCCCGCGACTTCCGGCCCTACCGCGACGAACTGGTCATCTCCTCCAAGGCCGGCTACGACATGTGGCCCGGGCCCTACGGCCAAGGCGGTGGCTCCCGCAAGTACCTGATCGCCAGTTGTGAGCAGTCGTTGCGCCGGATGGGCCTGGACTACGTCGACATCTTCTACTCGCACCGCTTCGACCCGACGACGCCCCTGGAGGAGACGATGGGCGCCCTCGATGCGCTCGTGCGGTCCGGCAAGGCGCTCTACGCCGGGATTTCGTCCTACTCGCCGCAGCGCACCCGGGAGGCGGTGGCGCTCCTGCGCGACCTCGGGACGCCGCTGCTCATCCACCAACCGAGCTATTCGATGCTCAACCGGTGGGTCGAGACCGACGGGCTCCTCGACGTCCTCGGCGACTCGGGGGTGGGGTGCATCGCCTTCTCCCCGCTGGCCCAGGGGATGCTCACGAACAAGTACCTGGGCGGGGTGCCCGCCGGCAGCCGAGCCGCGGCCGGCAAGAGCCTCGACCCGGGGCTGCTCACCGAGGAGGCCCTCACCCACATCCGGGCCCTCAACGAATTGGCGGCGCAGCGGGGGCAGAGCTTGGCCCAGATGGCGATCGCCTGGGTGCTGCGCGACCCGCGGGTCACCTCGGCCCTGATTGGCGCCTCTTCGGTGGCCCAACTCGATGACAGCCTCGACGCGGTGCGCCGCCTCGACTTCACCGACGACGAACTCGCTGCCATCGACCGGCATGCCGTCGAATCCGGGCTCAATCTCTGGGCCACTTCGTCCCGGGCCTGAGGAGGACCGCCATGACCACCTACCAGCCGAGCCCCACCGCGTGGGTCCGCGAGCAGGTCGAGGCCATCGAGGCCGCCGGCACGACCGACGCCGTCGGCATCAACGGGTTGCGCGTCGTCCTGCTCACCATGACGGGCGCCAAAACCGGCGCGATCCGCAAGGTGCCGCTCATGCGGGTCGAGCACGAGGGCCGGTATGCCGCCGTCGGCAGCCGCGGCGGGGCGCCCACCGATCCCCTGTGGGTGCGCAACCTTGACGCCGACCCGGTGCTCACCCTCCAGGACGGGGTGGTGGTGAGCACCCGGCGGGCCCGACGGGTCGAGGGTGAGGAGTATGCCGCCTGGTGGGCGCGCGCGGTCGCCGCCTTTCCCCCGTATGCCGAGTATGCCGTCTCGGCGGCGGCTGCCGGCCGGGTCATCCCCCTGTTCCTGCTTGAGGAGGTCGACGATGACGACCAGTGACGGCTCGCGCGCTCGCGCCCCCGAACCCTACGACGACTCGTTCGCGCTCGGGATGATCCCCGGCGGCGACATCCTGTTCGCCCAGATGCACGTCGGCACGGACAAATTCGCCCCCTCACCCCCGCCGGCGACCGCACTCATGGCCCACCCGGAGATGCCGGCTCCACCACCGGCTGCGGGCGCCATCCCGGTGGCCTTGCCCCCGCCTCCCGGAGCGGGCGGCATACCGGGGACCTATCCGCAGCCGGCGTACCAACCGCCACCCTCATGGCCAACGCTCCCTCCCCCCAGACGGCCCGGGAGCGCCAGCCGATCGCCGAAGGCCCACCCCCG
This sequence comes from Actinomycetes bacterium, assembly GCA_029778715.1. Classification (GTDB taxonomy): domain Bacteria; phylum Actinomycetota; class Actinomycetes; order Actinomycetales; family Dermatophilaceae; genus Phycicoccus_A. Next base: position 112,951 of record JAKOPT010000090.1, read on the forward strand.
CCAATCCCGCTCGGCCACCCGACCGGCGCGCCCCGGTCACCGCCCCGCGAGTTGGGGGCCGAACCTCGTCAACATTCCCTCCAGCGGCGGCCCGGGGACGCAGACCACTGGCTCGCCATCGGGCGGCCCGAAGGGGACCGTGCACCGACCACAGGCCAAAAAGCCCAAGGTGAGCATCGGGGCGATCCTCGTCGCCTTGTTCATCCTCTTCCAGATTCTTCGCCGGTTCCTTGGCTAGCCGGCGAGCGCGGCCCGCTCAGCCGGTCTCGGCACCGCGCCGGCTGCGCAGCCACCACAGGCCCAGGATGGGGAGGACCAGCGGCACGTAGCCGTAGCCGGAGCCGAAATGCGACCAGACGGTCTTGTCGGGGAAGGCCGCCGGGACGGCATACGACAACGCCCCGACGAACAGGACACCGACGAGTTCGACGGAAATGGCCGCCCAGGCGACCTGCGCCGACGTGCGCGACCCGCGAGCCAACGCCACCGTGGCGATGATGTAGATGACGGCGGCGAGCGCGGAGAGGACGTAGGCGATCGGGGCGCGCTGGAAGTAGAGGGCGATCTGCATGATCGAGCGGCCAGTCGCCGCGAGCGCGAGAACGGCATAGACAGCCACGAGGATGCGGCCCGGACCGGTGCCGGTCCCGGTGCTCTTGTCGGTCGGTGCGGGGTTAGCCATGGAGATCCCAAATCTGCTGGCAGCGCAGCGCCATGACCGCGACGGCGAACGCGCCGACGGCCACCGCCCCCATTGCCCAGCGGGTCTTTTCCTTGAGCGCAAGGAAGCCGGTCCCCACCGGCACGACCGGCAGGGTGAGCAGGTATGCCGCGAACGTCGCGCGTTCGTCGCCGTCGGCGATGGCACCCATCGTCGTCAGCCCGCGGACCGCCTGAACGAGGGTGCCCAGTTCAACGAGGAGGATAAGACCGAGGAGGACATCGTTGAGGAGCCGGTCACGGTAGGCGTACCAGCCGGAAAGAACCATGAGCACCGTGCAGACCGCGACGATGCTCCAGGTCAGGGTGGGAATCACGGCGCATCGACCGGGAGGGGTTCGCTGACGATTTCGTGAACGGCCCGGACGAGCATGTCGATCTCCTCCTCGGTGATGACGATGGGCGGGGCCAGCCGGATCGTCATGCCGTGCGTGTCCTTTGCGAGAATGCCCTTGAGGGAGAGGGCTTTGCAGAGTTCGCGGCCGGTGGGACCACCCGGTTCGACGTCGAGACCGGCCCACAGGCCGCGCACCCGCACCGCGCGCAGCCCGTTGCCGACGAGGTCGGCGAGGCCGGCGGCGAGGCGCTCCCCAAGGGCGGCGGCCCGCTGCTGGTATTCACCGGTGAGGAGCATCTCGACGACTTCGTGCCCGATCGCGGCGGCCAGGGGGTTGCCGCCGAAGGTGGAACCGTGACTGCCAGGGGTGATGACACCGAGGACTTCGCGGTCGGCGCAGATCGCGCTCACCGGGTAGAGCCCGCCGCCGAGGGCCTTGCCGAGGATGTAGATGTCGGGGATCACGGACTCGAAGTCGCAGGCGAAGGTGCGACCGGTGCGGCCCAAACCGGATTGGATTTCGTCGGCGACCATGAGGACGTTCTCACTCGAGCAGAGGTCACGCAGGTCGCGGAGGAAACCCTCGGGCGGGATGACGACCCCGCCTTCGCCTTGGATCGGTTCGAAGAGAACAGCGACGGTGGCATCGTCCATGGCCGCCCGCACCGCGTCGATGTCGCCGTAGCGGACGGTGCGGAAGCCGGGCGTGTAGGGGCCGTAGTTGTCGTGGGCGACCTTGTCGTCGGAGAAGGAGACGATGGTCGTCGTGCGCCCGTGGAAGTTGCCCTCCATGACGATGATGTTGGCTTGGTCCTCGGCCACCCCTTTGACCTGATAGCCCCATTTCCGACTCACCTTGAGGGCGGTCTCGACGGCCTCGGCGCCGCTGTTCATCGGCAGCATCATCTCTTTGCCGGTCAGCCGCGAGAGGGCCTCGGCGAAGGGTCCGAGTTGGTCGTTGAAGAAGGCCCGGGAGGTCAGGGTCAACTTGGCCACCTGCTCCTGGGCGCGGGCGACGAGCCGCGGGTGGGAGTGGCCGAAGTTGAGCGCCGAGTAGCCCGCGAGGCAGTCGAGGTAGCGGCGACCGTCGACATCGGTCACCCAGGCGCCATCCCCAGCGGCGAGGACGACGGGCAGGGGGTGGTAGTTGTGCGCGGCATACCGCTCGGTGATCTCGATGTGGTACTCGGTGCCTTCGACACCAGCGAGGCCGCTAGGGGGCATGGAAACTCCTTGGGGATGGGCGAGCGACCTGCTCAGCCTAGTTGCCAGCCGACGCACCCCACAGTGTCGCGACCCGCTCAGCGATTCGGCGGGCTTGGTCGAGACCGGCTTCGACGCTGATCGGGGCCTTGGACATGTCGAGCGGGTTGAACCCGATCATGGCCCGCGCGTGCCGATCCGGGGCAATGACGAGGGCCCTGGAGTTCTCGCCGAGCCGGCGGGCTTGGATGCCCGGCCGGTCGTACCGACGGACGGCAAGCGGGATGGGAGCCAGGGCCAGGACTCGTTCGTGCCCGGTGGCCAAATCGATGTTGGCGGCACTGCGCACCCCGCCGTCGACGTACTGACGCCCACGGACCGTGACCGGGGGAAACACGCCGGGAACGGCGCAACTCGACGCGACGGCCCGGTCGAGGGGCACATCGCTGTCGTTGGTGAACAGGGTGAGCTCGCCGGTGACGGCGTCGACCGCGGTGATGACGAGGCGCCCCTCGGGCCAGTCGACGCCGTGAAGGTCGGCGGCGACCACGTCAAGGAACTCCTCCTCGGAGGTGGTCTGCGCCTTGAGCGCCGCCCGGCCGATGATGGCGCGCCCATGGTTGCGCTGGTTGCTGAAGGCGCCCCGAAGGAACCGTTCGGCGTCGCCGAGCCCGAGACGCCCGATCTTGAGCGGTTCGCGGCCATGGAGTCGAGCGAACGCGACATCGTCGGGGACGCCCAACCGCAACTGGGCCCCCACCACCGAACCAGCCGAGGTGCCGATGACGGTATCGACACGGTCGATGTCGATACCCTCGTCGCGCAACCCGCGGATCACGCCTCCCATCCAGCCGATACCAGTGGCCCCGCCGCCACCAAGAACGAGGGCACGGCTTGGCGAGGGGTGCGACAGCATCGTCGACCAGGCCGACGGACCGTAGGCCATCCACTCGCGCTGATGCGTCACTGTGCGTGCTCCCAAGGTAGGTGAGCAGCAGGCTACTCCCCAGTAGATTCAGGCGCTGAACCCGGTCGGGCCGGCCCCACCAAGCTCACCGACTCCCCACGCCCTGCGCTCGCCGCCGCTCGCTTCCCCATGTCCTCCCTTGCGCTCGGCTTCCGCGAGGCCTAGCCCTGACGACGGAATCGACACGAGGTCCTCGCCGAGGCGAACCTGAACCCTGACCGAGCCGACGAACTCCACCTCACCAACAGCCCCCGCCCACACACTCCCTTCCAGCACTCTGACCTGATCGCCGACCTCGAGCCGTCGCGCCAGGGTGGGCGCCACATCGGGCGACCTGGCGCCCGAGGGCCGCGGCGGCCGGACCGCTCCCGAGCCGAGCAGCTGACGCAACTGCGCGGCATACGAATCGGGCATCGGGACCACCGCGCCGCGGTAGGTCCACTCGATCAGGTGCGTGATGTCGAACCGGCGGCTGCAACGCCCACACGTGACGACTCGGGAGGGGGCCTTGTGCCGGGAGTGAACGTGCCCAGCGGGGCAGACGCCGGACCATGCCGTGGGCAGGCGGGGGGCCTCGGAAGGGACGCAGCGCTGCCCGCTCGACCCGATGGCTTGGGCGGTGGCGCGCCAGACGTGGTCGTGGCCATGCCCGGGACCCACGAGGGCGTGGGCGATTTCGTGGAGGATCGTGTCGCGGACCTCGGCCTCGGAATGCACCTCGGTGAGCGGGCGGGAGAGCCCGATCTGGCGTTGCGCGAACCGGCAGACACCGGCGCGCGTCTTGGCCCGATCGGCGACCACCGTCCAGCCGGTGAGGTTGTGCTCGGCCAGCAGACCGCGCGCCATCCTCAGGGCATCTTCGATCCGCACCCGCTGCACCTCCGTTCTGCTGTTGTGGCTGCGATGGCCTACGCGACGACTGTAGGGCGGGGCACCGACAACCGCTCGCGCCCAGCGCGTGCCGATGTGTCGGCAACTATGTCGGACAGGTCAGACGAGATGGTTCGCATAGGAAAGGTCCACTTCGCACCCCGTCGGTAGGGGTGCGAAGTGGACGGTGGACGGTTCAGGCGGGAAAGGTGGGAACGAACGGGGAGGGGGCCGGCGCGCCGACGACAGACTCTCAGCGAGACCCCACCGGTGGGGCCGTGATCCGCACCCCCGGCGCCAGCAGGTCTGTCTTGGCCGCCTCCTCCAAGCCTCTACGCGCCCGATCGCGCAACGACCACGGATCAATGGTGTTGATGTAGATATTCGTGCCACCCTCGAAGCCGGCGACCGTGTTGATGCGCCATTTGACGATCGCCCGCAAGGGGATGCGACCGGACACATGCGGCGGGCGATAATGCCACTCCTCATTGGCGGGCACCGAGGACCCCGTCGCCGCGTGGACAGCGTGCAGCAAGTCCGACCAGCCGTCCAATTCCTCGGGCCGCAACTCCCACGGGGCCGCCTCCATCCGCCGCGCCCACACCTCGATTGCCGGATAGCGGTGACCGATCCCCACAAAGGCAATGGCGTCGTCCGTCTCGGCTAGATGCAGCCGGTATTCGTCCACGGGCGCCAACACGGTGCGGTCGAACAGATCGGGGTCCAGGGCCAACCGCGCGATCTCCTCCTCGCGGCGCTTGCCCAACGAATCCAGGCCCACAATCTGCTTGTGCAGATGATCGAACGAGGCGCCCGCCTGGCTCAGCCAGTTCTGAAACGTCGCCACGTTCCTGATCAGCGGGTTCATCTCGAACATCCACTGCATCGCACCCACCGTGAAATCGATGTACTCCCGATGCTCCACGTGCGTCAACGTGCCGGACGACGCCAACTGGCCTGCCTCCGTCGCCCCGTCAACATAATGCCGACGAGCCACCACGACATCGTGAAAACCCCCGAAGAAACCCAGCTCGGCGAGCTCGATCGCTTCCGGCGAGTCCGCGGCATACCCATTGAAGGCCTGCGCTACCGGCGAACGGAGCGTCCGCAACTTCTCTAGATGATCGCGGCCACCAGGGGTGCTCCGATAATGCGCGTGCCGGGCCCGCGCCAAGTCCGAGAAATCCAGCCCATGATTGAGCCGCCACGAGTCCACCGAAACAATCTCGTAAAGATTGGGAATGAGTCGAAACTCGGCGATCGAGTCGTCGAGTTCCTCGGCCGTCAAATCCGTCACCGTCCGCCACCCGAGCGCATCCCGAACCAGGCGTGCCTTCTCCGGGGTGGTGTCCAAATAGCGACCGTGACAAAACGCACAATAATGACCGGCCAGCGCCGGATCGATGACCCGGTCGTGGCCCGCGAGCGGCGGCAACGGCCGATCGCCGCGCCCCGGGACCGTCCACACCTGGGTGCCGGACAGCGGGTTGACCTGCTTGACGGTCCCGTCAGGGAGAGTCAGCAGCGGGTGGCGCGCGGTCGGGTCGGGCATCCCCCCAGGGTAAGGCGTGCCGCCGCCTCAAGGCCGGTATGCCGTCCGGTTCGCCGGCACCCCGTCGCCGGCCCCGTAGAATGGACTCACGTGACATCGTTCCTCACCGAATACCCCGTCCTGCTCCTGTTCATCATCCTGGGGCTGGGCACGGCCGTCGGGCAGATCAAGGTGCGCGGCATCTCGATCGGGCCAGCGGCGGTTTTGTTCACCGCCCTCGGCTTTTCCGCCTGGCACGCCAAGTTGGCTCTGCCCGAGGTGCTCGGCACCTTCGGCTTGGCTCTCTTCGCCTACTGCGTCGGCCTCACCGCCGGCCCGTCGTTTTTCTCCTCGCTGCGCTCGGGTGCGCGTCCGGTGTTCGTCGTCTTCGGCACGCTCACCGGCGTCGGCGTCCTCACTTGGGGTTTGGGGCGCGCCCTCGGTTTCGACGCCGGCACCGTCGCGGGCCTGTATGCCGGCGCCAACACCAACACGCCCGCGCTCGCCGCCGCGATCGAGCGGCTCGGCGGCTCCCCCGAACCCACCGTCGCCTACTCCCTGTCCTACGCAATGGGCGTCATCCTGCTGCTGGCGGGCGCGGCATACGCGATCAAACGCCCCCTCCCCGAGGACGACGAGGCGACCGGGCCCGAACCCATCGTCAACGCGACGATCAAGGTCACCCACGACAACGTCTTGTCGGTGCGCGAACTCACCGTGACCCCCTACGGGCGGGTGCTCTTTTCCCGGCACCAGGTCGGGGACGGCGAGGTCGACATGTCCCGCGGCGACACCGTGCTGCGCCCGGGCGAGCGAGTCCTGGCGATCGGCCCCAAGCAGGCCGTCGAGCATGTCACCAAGCAGTTGGGGCGCCGCTCCGCGCTGCGCCTCGACGAGGAGCGCCACGACGTCGATTTCCGCCGAATCGTGTTGTCCGAGAAGCGCTTTTTCGGCCGCACCGTCGCCGACTTGAACCTGTGGGGCAAGTTCGAGGCGCGCCCCACCCGGGTCCGTCGCGCCGACCACGACTTCCTCGCCACCGACGGGTTCATCCTGCAGGCCGGTGACCGGATACGGGTGGCTGCACCGCGCGAACGGATGAGCGCGGTCGCCCGCTACCTCGGCGACAGCGAACACGGCACCGCCGACATCAACCCGTTGGGGCTTGCCCTCGGGTTGGCGATCGGGCTGCTCTTCGGCGCCCTGCCGATCCTCGTCCCCGGTCTGGGCGCGCTGACGTTGGGGTCGGCAGCCGGGCCACTGCTCGTCGGTTTGGTCTTGGGACGCCTCCAGCGCACCGGCCGGGTCGTCTGGACTCTCCCCCACCAGGCTGCGGAGGTGTTGACCCAGTTGGGGCTGCTCCTCTTCCTCGCGTATGCCGGTGGGCGGGCCGGGTCGGCCTTCATCAAGGCCCTCCAGACTCCCCTCGGGTTGAAGATCATCCTCGCCGGCGTCGTCGTGTCCGGGGTTCACGCCCTGGTGCTCGTCCTCCTCTCGCGCAAACTCCTCGGGGTGAGCGGTCCACGCCTGGCCGGGTTCATTTCGGGCTCGCAGACTCAGCCGGCGATCCTGGCGTTCGCGAACACCTCGACCCGTTTCGATGAGCGGGTGGCTCTCGGGTATGCCATGGTCTACCCGGTGGCGATGGTCACCAAGATCCTGGTCGCCCAGATCCTCAGCATCGTCGGGTAGCCCGCCCGGCCGCTGCGGCCGTACCGGGCCTGCTCGGCAGCGGTCACGGGAGTCCTCACGGCTCGAGGCATCAACATGGGGTGGGCCCGAGAAGGCTCACGTTCATCCTGCCGGAGTGCGTCGTGCGAGGCCGCCTGCAACTGGGAGATCGCGACTCGCTGATCCTGGGTCGAGGATCGGGATCCGCAGATGAGCCGTGTTGGGGTGCCGCAAACACGGCACCCCAACACGTTGCGTCTGTTGAGTATCGCTCGCTGTCAGCTACAGCCGGAGGTAGAGCCGCAGCCTTCGCACACGTAGCAGCTGCCGGCGGGGCGCATCTTGGTCCCGCAGGTCAGGCACATGGGGGCGTCGGCGGCCTTCTTGTCGCCGAACATGGCGAGCAGGTCGGCCGAGGAGTGAATCTCGCTCGACACTTCGCGCGCCGAGGCGGCCCCGGCACCTGAGTGAACCTGGGAGGCGTCGAGAGTGCCCCGGGCACCCGCGGCCGCGGCCGGGGGCGAGCCCGCCGGAACCTGCTTGGGTTCGGCCGACTTCTTCGGAGCCTGGGCCCCGATCCCGGTGGCGTAGGACTCGAGTTCTTCCTCCAGCGAACCCGCGTCCGGCTCGACGACCGGCGTATAGGACCCGGTCTCAAGTTGCCGCGCGCGCTCCTCCGCGGTGTAGATGCCGTAGAACGAGCGAGTCTCGAAGTCGAGGTGATCGAGGGCCAAGCGGCGGAAGACATAGTCCATGAGGGACTGAGCCATCCGCACATCCGGGTCGTCGGTCATCCCCGCCGGCTCGAAGCGCATGTTGGTGAACTTCTCGACGAACGTCTCCAACGGCACGCCGTACTGAAGGGCCACCGAGATCGCGATGGAGAAGGCATCCATCACGCCACCCATGGTCGAACCCTGCTTGCCGAACTTGAGGAACAACTCCCCCAGCCGACCGTCCGCGTACGTCCCGGCCGTGAGATAGCCCTCGGCGCCACCCACGGCGAACGACGTCGTCTGCGAACTCCGCCGCTTCGGCAAACGCTCGCGGGTGGGCCGGTAGACGACCTTCTCGACGACCTCGGGGGCGCTGGCCGACCCCGTCGCGGCCGTCGCGGCAGCGTCCTTGGCCGTGGACCCGCCATCGGAGAGGGGTTGGCCGACCTTGCAGTTGTCGCGGTAGACCGCCAACGCCTTGAGGCCGAGTTTCCAGCCCTGGACATAGACGTCCTGGATCTCCTCGACGGTCGCCGACTCGGGCAAGTTGACGGTCTTGGAGATCGCGCCGGAAAGGAACGGCTGCACCGCCGCCATCATCCGCACATGCCCCATCGGGGAGATCGCGCGCGCCCCCATGGCCGTGTCGAACACCTCGTAGTGCTCGGGCTTGAGCCCCGGCGCGTCGACCACGTGACCCTTGTCGGCGATGTACTCGACGATCGCCTCGATCGTCTCCGCGGCATAACCCAACTTGCGCAAGGCCCTCGGAATGGTGAGGTTGACGATCTGCATCGACCCGCCACCGACGAGCTTCTTGAACTTGACCAACGAGAAGTCAGGCTCGATTCCCGTTGTGTCGCAGTCCATCATGAACCCGATGGTGTTGTGGCTGACAAACCCGCTGGCGACGTAGGTGACGTTGCTCGGGACCGAGAGGTCGTAGGTGGGCTGCACCCCGCCGTCCTCGTTGGCGGCCACGATCTCGTAGGCGTATTCAAGGGCATGCGCCACTCGGACATCACCGGTCGCGGCGAGCACCTTGGTGGCGAGGTCACGGCTCAGCCCCACGCCACGCGCGACCGCCTGCTGGACCAGACCGCGCATCTCGTGACCCACGGGGATGAGTTGGAGCCAGAGTGCGTCCGGGAGATGGATGCGATCCCGGTTCCCGGCCTGCGGGGAGGCAGTCGTCGCGACCGCCGCGGCCTTGCGGCCACCCATGAATCCCACAACCTCACCAAAACGGATCGCGTGCCTGATGTTGCGCACCCGAACCTGGTGAGACAGACCACCCCAACCACTTGGCGTCGTCCGGGTCGTCGTGGGGAACCCGAGGGTGAGGAGCACCGATCGGACATCGGCGGCGAAGGTCTCGGACGCCGTCGCCAGGCTCGGCACACCCTCGGCGACGGTGCCGTCCGCCTCGAAAAGACCCCTCAAGAACGCGGCATACACGTGCGCGTCGTTCGTCTCGAGAATCGCCGCCGGCACCCGGGGCGTCCAGCCCTTGCCCGCGTGGTCGACACCGGGCAGGTCTTTGGCGAACCCGGCGGCCCGCCACCAGCGGGCCAGGCGCACCGAGTCAAAGGACACCTCGGTGTACCCCTGGCGCTGGTGGACGCTCGGAGTGAGGTTGAACAGGCCCTTGGCGAGCACGGTGAGCCGGTCGGTCACGTCCGGGTCGGTGTCCGACACACAGAGCCGCAGCCCCTTGGCGTGCAGCGATCCATCGCCCATGAAGTAGCCGACCAGTTCGGCCAGTTCGGTGTCCACCGCCTCGGGCACGATCAGCCGGTGGTCACCGGCGTAGTACGCCTGGTCGAGGACCGGCAGCGGCACCGTGCGCGGCATACCGACGAGGGTGCCCATCTGGATCGGGACGACGTCTCCAGGCGTGACCTCGGCCATCCGCTTCCACACCCAGGCGCCCGACGCGGGATCGATCACCTTGATCCGGTGCGCCAGCGTGCCCTGCAGCCGGTATCCGCCGTCGGTGACGATCCGCCGAGTGGGCTCCTCCCCGTTGACGAAGAACTTGGTGGCCTGCTGGGGGCCGGCATCCGTGGCCACCTGGACATCGAGGTCCTGCCACTTCTCGCCCCAGACGTCGCCGAGTTCGGACAACCGAGCCAGCCCACGGTCGGTGGTGACCAGGGTGTCCCCGGTCAGACATCCGGTCGGCGCCAACACACTGGCTTGCGCGTTGCGGAAACCGTGCTCGCCGCCGAGAGCCACGACATCGGCCCACGCCTTCGTCGCCACCTTGTGGATGTCCTTGTCCATCACCCCGAGCGTGCGCACCGCATCGTTGGCGGCAGCGTGCTTGCGCATGACCCGCTGATGGGCGTCGGCGTTGCGGGCGTACCCGGCATACGGGCCCACCACCTCGGCCAACTCGGCCGACCGTTTGTATGCCGCCCCCGTGAGCAGCGAGGTAATGGTCGCCGCGAGCGCCCGGCCGGAGTCGGAGTCATAGCCGTGCCCGGTGGCCATGAGGAGCGCGCCGAGGTTGGCGTAGCCGATGCCCAGCTGGCGGTAGTCGCGGGTGGTGACGCCGATGGACTCGGTGGGGAAATCGGCGAAGCAGATGGAGATGTCCATCGCGGTGATGACGAGTTCGACGACCTTCTGGAAGGTCACCGCGTCGAAGGTGTCGTCGTCGCGGAGGAACTTGAGCAGGTTGAGACTGGCCAGGTTGCACGAGGAGTTGTCGAGGGACATGTACTCCGAGCACGGGTTGGACGCGGTGATCCGGCCGGTCTCGGGATTGGTGTGCCAGTCGTTGATCGTGTCGTCGTACTGAATGCCCGGGTCGGCGCACTCCCAGGCGGCCTCGGCAATCTTGCCCATGAGGTCGCGGGCGTCGACGGTGTCGATCACCGAGCCGTCCTTGCGGGCGCGCAGCCCGAACGACGTGCCCGCCTCCACGGCGCGCATGAACTCGTCGGTGACACGCACGCTGTTGTTGGCGTTTTGGTACTGGACCGAGACGATGTCCTTGCCGCCGAGGTCCATGTCGAAGCCGGCGTCGCGCAGGGCGCGGATCTTGTCCTCCTCGCGCGCCTTGGTCTCGACGAACTCGACGATGTCGGGGTGGTCGACGTCAAGGACAACCATCTTGGCCGCCCGCCGGGTCGCGCCGCCGGACTTGATCGTGCCGGCCGAGGCGTCTGCGCCACGCATGAACGACACCGGGCCCGAGGCGGTGCCACCGCTGCTCAGCAACTCCTTGGACGAGCGGATCCGCGACAGGTTGAGGCCCGCGCCCGAGCCCCCCTTGAAGATGAACCCCTCCTCCTTGTACCAGTTGAGGATGCTGTCCATCGAGTCGTCGACGGACAGGATGAAACACGCAGACACCTGCGCCGGGCTGGGGGTGCCGACGTTGAACCACACCGGGCTGTTGAAACTGAACACCTGGTGAAGCAGCGCATAGGTCAACTCGTGCTCGAAGATCGCGGCGTCCTCGTCGGTCGCGAAGTAGCCGTGCTCACGCCCGGCCTTGGCATAGGTCAGGACGACGCGATCGATGAGTTGCTTCAAGCCGCTCTCGCGCTGTGGGGTGCCGAGGGCGCCCCGGAAGTACTTCGTCGTCACGATCGTGCTCGCGTTGACGCTCCAGAACTCGGGGAACTCCACGCCCCGCTGTTCGAAGATGGTCTCGCCGGTCTTCCAGTTCTGCTGGATGACGTCGCGGGTCTGCCAGGTCACCTCGTCGTAGGGGTGGACACCCTCGGTGGTGAAGATGCGCTCCACACGAATCCCCTTGCCCCCCTTGCCTTTGCGGGCAGCGGCATGGGTGTCGGCAATCTCGGTCATCTCGATCCCTCTCGGTCTGGCGGTACGCCTTGGGTTAAGTCAAACGGTGACCACTGACAGTGGTCGGATGCTGCGGACGTTGTATGCCGCGTGCGCACTGTGCGCGCCACCGCGGCGGGGGCGGTGTCAGGTGCGGGGCACGGGCTCGACGGCGGTGGCTGGTCGTTCGGCACGCAGCACGGCGATGGCGGCCTCGAAATCCTCCAGCGAGTCAAAGGCTTGGTACACGCTCGCGAACCGCAAATAGGCGACCTCGTCGAGTTCGCGCAACGGCGCGAGGACTGCGAGCCCGACCTCGTGGGCGTCGACCTCGGCTTGCCCCAGGCCCCGGATCGACTCCTCGACCTGTTGGGCGAGCAGGGCCAACTCGTCCTCGCTCACAGGCCTGCCCTGACAAGCCTTGCGGACCCCGATGAGCACCTTGGTGCGGCTGAACGGTTCGGTGGCGCCCGATCGCTTCACCACACTGAGCGCGGCGGTCTCGACGGTCGTGAACCGTTTCCCGCAGGAGGGGCATTGCCGCCGACGGCGGATCGTCGCGCCGTCGTCGGTCGCGCGCGAATCCATGACTCGACTATCGGTATGCCGGCAGAACGGGCAATGCATGACGCGCTCCTCCCCCGAATCTGGGCCCTGGACGATGACTGACCTGCCCATCCTGTGCAGACCCATGTGCTCATCCTGTGCACAACGCCGCGCGACCTGTGCACAACATCTGGATGAACTACATGGATGTAACCACAAGATGTAGTGGACATCATGCTCGGCGTTACGCTGCGATGCAAGCCCGGCGCCACCCCGCCGCGCCACCATGCGTGTTCTCGCAGGTCACCACGGGGTCGACCCGCGACACACCGGCGTGTCGCGGCCAGGCGCGGCGGCGACACGGCATCCGGTGGCGGTGATGACCGCCGGTGCTGTGTCACCAGGGTCTCGCAGTCCGGGCCCGGCAGCGTGTGCGGCATCCGGTGGCGGTGATGACCGCCGGTGCTGTGTCACCAGGGTCTCGCAGTCCGGGCCCGGCAGCGTGTGCGGCATCCCGAGGAGACCGGGGGGATCGCCCCACCCGTCACCCAATCGCGGACAACCAGCCCCGCGACCTACGACGCTGGGATCACCAGGGTCTGACCGGCGCTGATCGCCGTCGTGTTGAGACGGTTGGCCAGTTGGATGCGGGCCACGCCCTCGGCGATGGGCAGGGTCGGGAGTTCGCGGGCCGCCACCTGCGAGAGAGTGTCGCCCCACACGACCGTCACCGTGGTTGCGGGTCGAGCCGACGCCGCCGGGTCGGCCCCCGCCACACCCCAGCCGCCGCTGATCGCCGAACCGAGCACCGCTCCACCAACGAGCAGCCCGGCCACGGCGAGCCGCCCGCGGCGCGTCAGCCGCAGCGGCGCCTCGGCCCCCGCCTCGGCCCTCACCTCGGGACCGGCGGGAACCAGCGTGAGGTGCCGGCGCGGCATACGCACAACCTCGTCGGCCGCCCGGATCAAGGCCACGTCATCCCAAGTCACGGCACTCATCGGGGAACCTCCTGTGTCGAAAATACGTTCGATAGCACGTCTGTACGATAGATAGCACGAGCCCCCGCCGCACCGCAAGACACGCTCGAACAATTGTTTCGAATCTGTGTCTGTGCGGCGTAGACTTCGGTCACGCAAGCAATCCCACCAGGGACCCCCGACAAGCCCGCTGACCTGCGCAAACGAGGAGGAAGAATGGTTCGCAAGGCCCCCAAGGGCGGGGTTCACCGACTGCCCGACCGTGACGACGGACAACGGCTCACCAATCGGCAGCGGATGGTCCTCGAAGAGATCCGCAACTCCATCGACCGCCGCGGCTACCCGCCGAGCATGCGCGAGATCGGTGCCGCCGTGGGTCTGACCTCACCCAGTTCGGTGGCGCACCAGTTGGCCAGCCTGGAGCGCAAGGGCTACATCCGCCGCGACCCCATCCTTCCGCGGGCCCTCGAAATCCTCTCTCCGGATCAGCCGGGCTCCCAGGGGTACCGGCCCACCCCGTCGACGCGCCCCGTCGCACCCCCCACGCCGATGCCCGTCGACGAAACCGGAATGGGCGACGAGCGACCCGAAGCCTCCTACGTCCCGGTCGTCGGCCGCATTGCCGCCGGTATTCCGCTGACGGCCGAGGAAGCCATCGAAGACGTGTTCCCGCTGCCGCGACAACTCGTCGGCGAGGGCACCCTTTTCCTCCTCAAGGTGGTCGGCGACTCCATGGTCGACGCCGCCATCTGCGACGGCGACTGGGTCGTCGTGCGTCAACAGCCCACCGCCGACAATGGCGACATCGTCGCCGCAATGCTCGACAACGAGGCCACGGTCAAGACCTTCAAGCGGGTCGCCGGCAAGGTGTGGCTCCTCCCCCACAACCCCGCCTTCGACCCCATCGACGGCGACCACGCGACGGTGCTCGGGAAGGTGACCGCGGTCCTGCGCCGCATTTGAGCCAGCCACCGGCCGGGCGGTGACCGCGCCGGTCAATCGGTCAGTCGTCGCGGTCCCCGAGCCACCCCAGGGCCCGCCGGCAGGCCGCGGTCACGTCGGCCCCTAGTTCGGCCTCCTCCCACAATTCCCGCCACTCGCCGTCGCCGGCCCGCACCGCCCGCCGGAGCAGTTGCCGCGCCTTCTCCACGACCTCCTCGGTGAGCGGCACGGCGCCCCCGGTCAGCCATTCGGGGCGTGCGGGCTCGTTCGCGGCAGCGCTCGGGTTGAGGGAGGCGCCGACGGCGGCGGCCGCCGCCACTGCGTCGTTCATGGCTGGTGCCGGCACGTATCGGGTCGACAGCAGCACCTCGTCGAGTGCGCCCAGGATCACGTCGGTGCGATCCGCCGCGGCTCGCGAGCCGACCTCGCCAAGGAAGTCCAGCGCGTCGTCATTCTCAAAGGCACCGGTGCCGATCGCTCCCATGGGCGGCACGCTACTCCACACTCGGTTCTGGCCGGACGGACCGGGCCGGCGCGAGACGGCGGGCCACCTCGGTGAGCGTCGCTCCGAGCGGAGCGTCGAGTCGAAGCATCGCCAGCGAGTCGCCGCGCGTGGGTCCGCGGGTCACGATCACGATCGGTATGCCGCGCGCGTTCGCCTGCCGCACGAATCGCAACCCGCTCATGACCTGCAACGACGACCCGAGCACGAGCAGGGCGGGTGCGGCATCGGTGCGGGCGATGCACCGCTCGACCCGCTCCCTGGGCACGCTCCCGCCGAAGAAGACGACATCGGGTTTCACCGCATCGCTGCCGCACCGAGGACACAGCGGCGCCACGAAACGCGCGACGAGCCCCTCGTCGATCACGACATCACCATCGGGGCGAATCTGGCTGCTCACCTGCGACCCGTCCGCAGCCGCCCCGGTGGCCAGCGCCGCAAAACCCGGATTGGCCCTGGCCATCGTCACCTGCAGGTAATCCCGGCCGATGAGCGTCCCGCAGGTGAGGCACAGCACCCGGGCGAGGGTTCCGTGCAGGTCGATGACCCGTCGGGCCCCGGCGAGCTGATGGAGGCCGTCGACGTTCTGGGTGATGATCCCGCCGAGAGCCCCGCTCGCCTGCAACGCAGTCACCGCGCGATGGCCGGCATTGGGACGCGCCGCCGCGAACCGCCCCCACCCGATGAAGCTGCGCGCCCAATACCGTTGCCGGGCCGCGCTGCTCCCCACGAACTCGCCGTGCTCCATGGGCTGCACGCGCCGCTTCCCGTCGGGCCCGCGGTAGTCGGGAATGCCGGACTCGGTCGACAGTCCGGCGCCGCTGAGGACGAGAGTGCCCGGGTATGCCGCAAGCAGGTCGGCGAGGTCGGCGACCGTGCCTTGGCGAGGCGGGTCAGCGGTGGGTCCAGCGGTCGGCACCGGTCCAGTATCGGCGAGCGGGCGGCATACCGACTCATGCATGGTGACGATGAACTCACGGGTTTCGATAAGCGAGAGTTATACCCTGGGGGCATGATCGACACGGCCGGGCTCCGGGTGATGCGCGCGATCGCCGAGGCGGGCAGTTTCACCGCCGCGGCCCACGCCTTGGGCTACTCCCAGCCGGCCATCTCGCAAATGGTGCGCCGCCTCGAGGACCGCACCGGCACCGTCCTCGTCGAACGAGTCGGGCGGTCCGTGCGGCTCACCGAGGCGGGCCAAGTGCTTGCGCGGCACGCCGGGCCGGTGCTCGCCGCGCTCGACGCCGCCGAGGAGGAGGTCGCCGCCATCGCGGGGCTGCGCTCGGGGCGGGTGCGCCTCATGGCGTTTCCTTCGGCCTCGGCCACGCTCGTGCCGCGGGCGTTGGCGCTGGTCAAACGCACCTACCCGGGGGTGTCGATCACGTTCACCGAAGCCGAGCCGCCCGAGTCGCTCGCGGCGTTGCGCGCCGGCACCTGCGATCTCGCGGTGGCTTTCACCTACAACGGGACCGACCTCGGGCGGGGCGAGCAGGATGTCGACCTGTTCGAAGTGACCCCGCTGATCGATGACGACGTCCGGCTCGTCGTGCCGCGCGACCATCCGCTCGCCGAGGCCGGCGGACGGGGCCTGGTCGCCGACCTGTCGGCGCTCACCGACGAGACCTGGATTGCCGGTTGCCCGCGCTGTCGTGGCCACCTCCTCCAGGTATGCCGCGATGCCGGGTTCGCGCCCGACGTCGCCTACGAGACCGAGGACTACGTCGCCGTCATGGGTCTGATCGCCGAAGGACTCGGCATCGCCCTCGTCCCCGACCTCATCCTGCGCACCGTGCATCACCCCGACGTCAGCGTCCTCGCGGTCAACCCGCCGTCGCGGCGGCGGATTCAGGCGGTGACCACTCCCGACCTGCACCGGGTGCCGGCCGTCAAAGCCACTCTCGACGCTCTTCTGGAAAGCGCGGCGGCGCAACCTCGCCCGGTCCGCACCGGAAGCACCGGCTAGCCGCCGGTCGCGCGGGCTCGCCGCCGGTCGCTCCGGCTCCCCAAGGGAGACACCGGCTACCCGCGGGTCGCCACCGCAGCCCCTTCGGGTGTCTCCACGAGCGCGACATCGCCGACCTGATCGGTGCGATAGACGGCATACCCGAGGCGGTGGAGCAGGGACAGGTGGGAGGGTGCGGGGTGACCGTAATCGTTGTCCGCGCCGACACTGATGACGGCCACCGGGGCCCGGACCGCGCTCATGAGGTCCGGATCGAGGTTGGCGCTGCCGTGGTGCGGGGTCTTGACCAGGTCGAACGACCGGGACTGCTGCGCGAACTGCGCAATGCCACGCACCTCACCCATGACTGCCGCACCGGCCTCGCGCTCGACGTCGCCCATGAGCAGGGCACGGGCCCCACCGGTCTCGACGGCAAGGACGATCGAGGCGTTGTTGGGCACCGATCCGGTGTCGATGCGCCGCACCGGCGCCCACACGGTCGCGGTCGCCTCGCCGAAGCGAAGCACCTCGCCCGGCTGGACCTGTTGGGCGCTCAACCCCTGCTCCGCCGCCCAGCGATCGACGGCCTTGACCTGGGCAGGTGGGTCGCGGACATTCGTCGTGATGAGCGCGTGCACCGTGCGCCCGCGGGTGATTCCGGTGATCCCGTCGACGTGGTCGGCGTGAAAGTGAGTGAGAACCACCGCGTCAATGGTGCGCACCCCGAGGCGATCGAGGCACCCGTCGATGAGGTTGGGGTCCGGGCCGACATCGACGACCACCGCCGCGGTCGGCCCGGAACGGACCACGATCCCGTCCCCTTGACCCACATCACAGATGACGACCCGCCAGTTGGCGGCCGGCCAGGTCACGACTTTCGTGGGGACAAGGAGCGCGATGAGCGCCAGGCAGGTGCCGACCGCGACAACCGGCCGCGACCAGGCCAGGCGCAGCAGGGAACGCCCGAGGAACACGGCCACCACGGTGAGCAGGGCGAGCAACCAGGCCCCGGCCGCCGCCTTGGGCCAGGGGAGAGAGCCTCCCGGCACGTCGGCGAGGCTGCGCGCCACCCAGGCGATGCCCAGGGTCGGCAGCCCCGGCACCCAGGCGAGCCACCCGGCGAGTGTTCCCGAGACGACCCCGATGCCGGCGCAGGCCACCCCACCGATTGTCGCGACCGGCACGAGCGGTGCAGCGAGCAGATTAGCCACGACCCCGACGAGGGACACCGAGCCCGACAGCAACACGATGACGGGGCCACACATCATCTGGGCCGCGAGCGGCAC
Source organism: Actinomycetes bacterium (assembly GCA_029778715.1). Classification (GTDB taxonomy): domain Bacteria; phylum Actinomycetota; class Actinomycetes; order Actinomycetales; family Dermatophilaceae; genus Phycicoccus_A. The sequence continues at coordinate 130,962 of JAKOPT010000090.1, forward strand.
GGCGACCGCGGGCCCGAGCAGCCGGAGCCGACGGGGCAGCCGTCGAGCGATCGCCTCCCCCCAAGGGCCGGCAAACAGCAACAGCCCCAGCGTCGCCAGCGTCGACAAGACGAACCCGAACGACCGCGACAGCCAGGGGTCCCACACCAGGGCGGCGAGGATCGCGCTACCGAGGACGGGCAGTCCCGCCGCCCGCTGGCTCCGGCTGATCCCCAGCAGCCCGATCGCCCCCATGACCGCCGCCCGGATGACACTCGGATCGGGACGGGCGAGCACGACGAACCCCGCGAGCACGGCGAGCGCCACGAGCGGTCGGAGGCGGCGCGGCATACCGACGAACGCGCAGAGCGCAAACCCCAGCCCTACGACGACGGCGACGTTCGAGCCG
>JAKOPT010000091.1 GCA_029778715.1 Actinomycetes bacterium
AGCCCAGGCCGGGGCCGCACTGCGGGTCGGTGACCCCGCCGGTCTGGCGTTCTACGCCGACCACGGACGCATCCACGTCGGGGCCACCGACACCGCCGCGGCGATGGCCTTCGCCGGGTGGCGCGCCGACGCCGAAGCCGGGCTGGACTCGCTGCTGCTGGCCCCGACCAACGACATCGTCAGCGACCTCAACGCCCAGGCGCGGCTGTGGCGGCTGACCCGAGAGGCCGAGTCGGCCACCGCCACCGACCCGGGCGCGGTGCTGACCGAAGCCCGGCTGGCCGACGGGTTGTCGGCCTCCGTCGGCGACACCGTGGTCACCAAAACCAACGACCGCACACTGACTCTGGGCCGCACCGACTTCGTCCGCAACGGCTATCGGTGGACGGTTTCAGGGGTCTCAGCCGACGGGTCGATGACCGTCACCCACAACGAATCCGGCCAGCACCTGCGGCTCCCGGCGGCCTATGTGCGGGCCAGTGTCCGGTTGGGATACGCCGCCACGATCGACTCCGCGCAGGGCGCCACCGCCCGCCACCGCTGCCACACCGTCGGCCACGACCGACTCAACCGCCAGCAGGTCTACACCGCGCTGTCGCGCGGCGTTGTCGAAAACCACGTCTATCTGTCCACCGCCGAAGTCGACCCGCACCGCATCCTCAGCCCCAAGGCCACTCACCCCGACACTGCGATCGACGTGCTCACCGCCGCGTTGGCCCGCGACGGCGCCCAGGTGTCGGCCACCACGCTGCGCCGGCGTGACACCGATCCCGTCCTCGGGTTGGCCGCCGATGTCGCGCGCTACACCGATGCGGTGGGCAGTGCCGCCGAGGCGCTGCTCACCCCCGCGCAGAGCGCCAAGCTGGACACCAACGCGGAGTTGATCCATGCCGGCATCACCCGCTGCGAGGCGTGGCCGGTGTTGCGCAAACACCTGGCGCTCATCGCCGCCAATGGGCGTAACCCGCTGCAATGGCTCAAAGCGGTCGTCGAACGCGGCGGCCTGGACCACGCCGCCGACGCGGCCGCCGTGGTCGATTGGCGCCTGGATCCCAGCGGCGCGCACTCCGGTGGCACAGGCCCGTTGCCGTGGCTGCCGGGCCTGCCCGAAGGTGCCCGCGGCACCGCCGACTGGCACGACTACCTGGCCGCCCGCCACACCCGCGTCACCGATCAGGTCGACGCGATCCGCGCCGCCGTCGCGACCTGGACCGTCGCGACCGCGCCGCGCTGGGCGCGGCCCCTGTTGGACACCGACCGG
>JAKOPT010000092.1 GCA_029778715.1 Actinomycetes bacterium
GGTGGCCGCACCCACGAGATCTCCCGGCTCGTCGGCCGCTCGCTGCGCGCCGTCATCGACATGAAGGCCTTGGGCGAGAACACGATCGTCTTGGACTGCGACGTCCTGCAGGCCGATGGCGGCACACGGACGGCCGCGATCACCGGGGCCTGGGTGGCCCTGGCCGACGCGGTCGCCGATGCCAAGGCTCGGGGGCTCATCAAGCCTGACGCTGCGCCCCTCACCGGATCGGTGGCCGCGGTGTCCGTCGGTGTCGTCGGCGGCATCCCGGTGATCGACCTGGACTACCCCGAGGACTCCACGGCCGAGACCGACATGAACGTCGTCATGACCGGCGACGGGCGCTTCGTCGAGGTCCAGGGGACTGCCGAGGGCGAGCCCTTCGACCGGGCGTTGCTGGGGCAACTGCTCGACCTCGCGACCAAGGGCTGTGCCGACCTCACGGCCGCGCAACACGCGGCGCTCGCCGCCGACCCGCGCTCGCGCTCCTGAGACCCGACAGGGGTATGCCGTGACCCGTCGCCTCGTCCTGGCCACCCGCAACGCCCACAAGGTCGGTGAACTGCGCGAGATCCTCGCCGACGTCCTCGCCGACCTCGACCTGCAGATCGTCGGGCTCGCCGATTTCCCGGATATTGCCGACGTCGCCGAGGACGGCGTGACCTTCGCCGAGAACGCCCTGCTCAAGGCCCGGGCTGTCGCTGCGGCTACCGGGCTGCCCGCGTTGGCCGATGACTCCGGTCTGGCCGTCGACGTCCTCGGGGGTGCTCCGGGCATCTTCTCGGCGCGGTGGTCGGGGCGGCACGGCGACGATCTGGCCAACCTGGAGTTGCTGCTGGCCCAGGTGTCCGACGTCCGGGACGAGCATCGCGGCGCGGGCTTCGTCTGTGCGGCGGCGATCGCGCTGCCGGACGGCCGGGCGCACGTCGAGGAGGGTGTTTTCCGGGGGACTTTGACCCGAGAACCCCGCGGCAGCAACGGCTTCGGCTATGACCCGATCCTGCTCGTCGAGGGTGACGTGCGGACATCGGCCGAGCTTTCACCCGCTGAGAAGAACGCGATGTCACACCGCGGTAAGGCTTTTCGGGCTCTGGCGGAGCATCTGGGAGGGATGCTGGAGGCGTGACCTTCGAACAGCCTGGCCAAAGCGGGCCCCAGGGCGTGCTGCCAGTGCCCGCCTGGGACGCCCCCGACCCGTCCGAGCCGCCCGGCGACCCGTTCGGTCCGGGTGGGTGGGCGGTCGGCAACCTCGGGTATGCCGTCGACGGCCTGGTCGCCGGAGCCACCGGGCTGCTCGTCGCTGAGGCGCTCGATGTCGCGTTCACCCTCGGTGGGTGGGTGAGCGGTAACTCCTCGGGACGGTCCCCGATCTTGGCCGTGGGTGCCGCGTTCGTCGACCTCACGCCTGCGTGGCTCAAGGAGTGGGCCGTCGCCAGTTTCGGCACCGGCGACAAGGCCGTCCTGTTCGCCGGCATGGCGATCGTCCTGGCTGTCCTCTTCGTGGCCATCGGGCTGGTCGCGCGCACGCGGCATACCCTCGCGACCGCCCTCGTCGGGGTGCTGGGCGTGCTGGCCTTGGTCGCCCAACTCACGCGCGCCGGAGCCTCGCCCACCGACCCGATCCCGCTGGTCGGCGGCTTGGCCGTGACCCTCTGGATGTTGCCGCGGTTGGTTGCCCGCAC
>JAKOPT010000093.1 GCA_029778715.1 Actinomycetes bacterium
AACACCGCCTCGCGCGACCTACCCTGCAAGAAGCGGGGCGATCACAACACCTCCCGCAGGGAAGCCCGCAGCAGAGCACTGCGGGATAGCGACTGAGCCCTTCGCTGCAGCGAGATGGTCGTCCCCACGACCACCACGCTGCAGCCAAGGACGCCGGGCTCCACCGCGACAGGAAGGCAAGGGCACTCATCCCGCTGTCCGTGCCAGCCCTGTGAACAATGAGGCGCAAGTGGCCCCTGAGGTGAGCGCCTCGGACCGGAACACCGCCTCGCGCGACCTACCCTGCAAGAAGCGGGGCGATCACAACACCTCCCGCAGGGAAGCCCGCACGAGGCCTGGGCGCGGGAGGGGAACACCTCGCCCGACGCGGCATCACAACGCTTCCTGCACGGTAGCCCGCACGGGGCAGCCCGCCCGAGTGTCCAGAGACGCAGCGCCACCGGGTGGCCCGCATCGTCCTCACCCGGCCCGGCCGGCGCGTGCCAAGGGTGCGGCATACGACACCTTCGGCACGCACCCGGAACGGAACCGCAACTACCCCTTGAGCCGCGAGTCGTCGAACACCAGGATCGTGCCGCTGTAGCACGCGACCCACACGCGCTTGAGGGTCGCCTCGTAGGTGATGCCGATCGGGTTCGCATCCGTCGGGTAGGTGCCGGTCACCACGAAGTCCGAGATGCGCACCTTGCTCATCGACGAGGCGTCGTAGTTGACGACATACAGCGCGCCCCCATCGGCGCTGACCGTCATCGAACGCGGCTCCTTGCCAACGTTGACCTTGCGCAGCACCTTGCCGTTCGAGACGTCGATTTCGGCGATGTTGTTGTCCCCGGAGTTCGTCGCATACAACTTGGTGCCGTCGGGGGACATGGTGACGTGGCGCGTTCGCGAGCCGGCGTAGGCGAAGTCGCGCACCGAGTTCGTCGTCAGGTCCAGCGCCACGATTTTGTTCGAGCCCATGAGCGCGATGTATGCCGTCTTGCTGTCCTTGGCGACCGCGATCCCGCGCGGGTAGCGGCCGGTGCTCGGCACCGTGGCGACGACCTTGTCGGTCGAGGTGTCGATGATGTTGATGTCCATCGAGCACCAGTTGGTGACGATGACCTTGGTGCCGTCGGGTGTCATCGCGACGTACTTGGGCACCACCCCGACCGGCACGATCTTGATGATCTCGAAACTGTCGGTGTCGACCTTGTACATGTACGAGTTGGTGTATCCCGACCCGCCAGAGCAGTTGTCGGACGGCTCGCCGGAAAAGCCCTTGCCATACATGTGGTAGTTCGACACCCACGCGTACTTCCCGTCGGGCGAGAACGCCATCTCGACCGGCGCGCCCCTGCTCGTCCCCGGGTGCCCGTCGATGCCGAACGCCGACAGGTCGACCGCGTCCGGGATGGTCTTGAGCAGCGCCCCGTCCGGCCCGTATGCCGCCATCGAGTGCTGATACATCATGTTCTGCGCGAACACCATGCCGCGCGCCGAGGCGTCGACGGACTTGCTCGACAGGTTCCCCGACAGCCGCAGAATCCGCACCGGAGTCGTGTCGGCCGACGCCCCCGGCTCCCCTTGGGCCGCGTTCGGTGAGGGAGTCGGGGCGACGACACCGTCAGGAGTGCGTATGCCGCCCGGTGTCTTCGACGGGCTCGGGCTGGGTTTCGGGGATGACGACGTGACGGCAACCGAAGGGGAGCCACTGGCCGCTACGGTGGTGGACGAATCACCCCAGAATGCCTGCCAGGCGACCCGCAGGGACCACGCGAGAGCGACCACGAGGACCAGCGCGAGCACGGCGGCCACCTGCCGACGGCGCACCATCACCGGGGAACGTTTGACTCGATGACGTCGATGTTCAGCCACAGGCCCACCCTAGAGCGACCCCGCGGCGGGACTCACATGCCACGCCCGGGGCGGCGGCATACGACAGATCACGTGACGAGCCGCGCCGGGCGAGCCGCATTCGAGAACTCAGCTGACGCGCCACGGCGGGCGGGCGGCATACGACACCTCAGACGACCGGGGCCGGGCGACGATCACGCTCCCCCTTGCGGGGCCACAGCGACATGGCGCGTTCGGCTTGGGCGGTGATGGTCAGGCTCGGGTTGACGCCCAGGTTGGCCGAGATGGCCGACCCGTCGACGACGCTGATCCCCGGGTGCCCGAAGACTCGGTGCCACTGGTCGATGACCCCGCGCGCGCGATCCGCCCCGATGGTCACCCCGCCGAGGAAGTGGGCCGTCAACGGGATGTCGAAAACCTCACCCCAGGCGCCGCCGGCGATCGTGTACTCGCCGGTGACCTCCTGCAACCGGCGCGCGACCGCCTCCATGGCCACGTGGCCGGAGGCGATGTACGTCGGGTTCGGCTCGCCATGGCCCTGCGTGGAACTCAGCCGGCCGCGCTTGCGGAACACCCGCAGCGAGTTGTCGCGCGACTGCATGACCAGGCCGATGACGATCCGCTCGCTCCAGCGCCGCACCATCGGGAAGGTCCGCACGAGCGCGCCCGGATTGCGCAGCACCTCACGCAGGAACTCCACCGGCCGCGGCCGGTTCGTGTCACCGGGCACGAGCAGCGTCGACAGCAACCCCATGGCGTTCGAGCCCTTGCCGTAGCGCACGTTCTCGACGTGGGTGTGGTCGTCGACGTGGAACGAGGAGGTGATCGCGACGCCGTGGCTGAGGTCGATGCCGCGCGGCGGCCGCTGGGTGAGCGCGCCGAGCAGGGCCTCGGAGTTGGTGCGGGTGAGGTAGCCGAGCCGGTCGGACAGTCCGGGCAGCAGCCCCTCGTCCTTCATCGCGTGCAGCAGGCTCTGGGTGCCCCAGGTGCCCGCGGCGACGACGACGTGCCGGGCCCGGGTCACCCGAGCACCCGCCGCACCCCGCTTGTCACTCGCCTCGTGCCGGACCCGGTATGCCGCCCGTCCGTCCGGTCCGCGGGTCCCCGGGATCTCGCCCAGGTGGGTGACGGTGCGCAGCGGTTCGATGTGGACCCCGAGCCGTTCGGCCAGGGCGAGGTAGTTCTTGACCAGGGTGTTCTTGGCCCCGACCCGGCAGCCGACCATGCAGTTGCCGCACAGGGTGCAACCGGTGCGGGCGGGCCCCTGCCCCTCGAAGAACGGGTCGGGCACGGTTGTGCCGGCCTCGCCGAAGTAGATGCCGACCGGGGTCTTGCGGAAGGTGTCTCCCACCCCGAGGTCGGCGGCGGCGGCGCGCATGACATCCTCGACCGGCCCCTCGACCGGGTTTTCCTGGACGACGCCGAGCATCCGGGTGGCGGTGTCGTAGTGGGGGGCGAGTTCGCTCTCCCAGTCGGCGAGGTCGCGCCACTGCGGGTCGTCGTAGAACGCCTTGGGCGGCCGGTAGAGGGTGCAGGCGTAGTTGAGCGAACCGCCGCCGACCCCGGCCCCGGCGAGGATCATGACGTCGGGGAGTTGGTGGATGCGCTGGATGCCGTAGCAGCCCAGGGCCGGGGCCCACAGGTAGTTCTTGGCATCCCAGGAGGTCTTGGCGAAGTCCTCATCGGCGAACCGCCGGCCGGCTTCGAGGACGAGGACCGAGTAGCCCTTCTCGGCCAGGCGCAGGGCAGTGACCGACCCACCAAAGCCAGACCCGATGACGAGGACGTCAACGTCAACCTCGGCCTCGTCGGCCGGGTGGGGGGCCGCGGGCCCCTGGTCGACGGCGGGACCCGAGGTGTCAGCGGCAGCCGACTCGCCCGCAACGGGACCGGAGGTGTCAGCGGCAGCCGGCGCAGCGGCATACGTGGAATCCATGGTGTTCATTTCAACCCCATCCCCTTGAGTGCGCGCAACCCGACCGTCAAGGTCTTGGCGAACATCTTGTCCGAGACCCCCGGCAGGCCCCCGAACCCCATCACGTGCTGGGCGGCAATCGTTTGAGCCTCAGTGTATTTGAGGATGCCATCGCGTCCGTGGCGGCGCCCGATGCCGGACTGTTTCATGCCGCCCATGGGGGCCGTGGCCGACGCGTAGGCCGAGCCGTAGCCCTCGTTGATGTTGACCGTGCCGGCCTGGATGCGGGCGGCGATGGCGCGGCCGTGGGCGACGTTGCGGGTCCACACGGAGGCGTTGAGGCCGTATTCGGTGTCGTTGGCCAACGCGATGGCGGCGTCGTCGGAGTCGACGAGGTAGACCGCGACGACTGGGCCGAAGGTTTCGCCGTCGCGGCATTCCATGGCGGCGGTGACGTCGGTCAACACGGTGGGCTCGAAGACGTAGGGCCCGATGTCGGGTCGGGCCCGGCCTCCGGCGAGCAGCCGGGCGCCCTTGGCGAGGGCATCGTCGATGTGCCGGGTCACGGTCTCGAGTTGGCGCTGACCGACGAGCGATCCCATGTCGATGCCCCAGTCGAGATCGACCCCGAGCCGCATGGCCTGCACCGCCTCGACGAACCGGGGCAGGAACGCGTCGGCGATGTCGCGGTGGACGATGACGCGCTCGGTCGAGATGCACAACTGGCCCGCCGACGAGAAGCACGACCGGACCGCGCCCTCGACGGTGCGGCGCAGGTTGGCGTCGGCGGCGACGTAGAGGCTGTTCTTGCCACCGAGTTCGAGGCTGGCCCCGATGAGGCGGCGCGCGGCTGAGACGGCGACCAAGCGGCCGGTGGCGGTCGACCCGGTGTAGCTGATGTAGTCGGTCTTGTCGATGACGGCCTGCCCGGTCGTCGGGCCGTCGCCGAGGACGATCTCGAGGACCCCGTCGGGCAGGCCGGCGACGCGCAGCAGGGCGGCGGTGCGCAGGGTCGTCAGGGCGCCCTGGATGTCGGGGCGCAAGACGACCGCGTTGCCGGCCATCAGGGCCGGGATGGCGTCCGAAATCGCCAGGGACAGTGGGTAATTCCACGGCGATACGACGCCGACGACGCCCTTGGGGCGGTGGTGTTCGACCGGTTGGGTGAGGATCGGCAGCACTCCCTGGTGCCGCTTCGCTTTGAGGTATGCCGCGGCCGCCCGAGCGTAGTGCCGCGCGCACGTCGCGGTCTCGGCGATTTCCTCGAACGCGTGCCGCCGCGCCTTGCCGGACTCCAACTGGATGGCGTCGAGGATCGGGCCCTGGTGCTTGAGGAGCAGGTCGTGGAACCGCAACATGACATGCCCGCGGGCCTCGACGGGCAGGCGCGCCCACGCTTTCTGGGCCGCTCGCGCGGTGGCGACCGCACCGGCCACGTCGTCGGGGGTCGACACCGGCCAATTCGCCAGGGGCGCCCCGGTCAGCGGCGTGCGGGTCAGGATGTGCTCGGGCGACGGTCCGGTCACGACATGCCGCGAGAGGCGCCGCACCTCGGCGACGTCCACGGCATACGAGACAGCGGGTTCGACGAGCGGATCAACGACGGTGTCGGCCATTACTACAGAGTAGGGATGCGCGGGCGCCGTGAACAGGGCTGGGCGCGCGCGGCCGGGCCTGATTGACTGGTGTCATGGCTACGACCGCATTCCAAGGTTCCCCCGTCCACACCTCCGGCGACCTGCCCGCCCCTGGTTCGACCGCGCCCGAGTTCAGCCTGACCGGCGCCAACCTCGCCGACGTCACCCGCCCCGCCGGCCGGGTCGTCCTCAACATCTTCCCGAGCATCGACACCGGCGTGTGCGCGACCTCGGTGCGCACCTTCAACCAGCTCGCCGCGGGCTTGGAGGACACGACCGTGGTGTGCGTGAGCGCCGACCTGCCGTTCGCGCTGGGTCGCTTCTGCGGGGCCGAGGGCATCGACAACGTCGTGACCGGGTCGACCTTCCGCAGCTCGTTCGGGGCCGACTACGGCGTGACGATGACCGACGGCGTGTTGGCGGGCCTGCTGGCGCGTTCGGTGGTCGTGCTCGACGCGGACGGGAAGGTGCTGCACACCGAGTTGGTGCCCGAAATCACCCAGGAGCCCGACTACGACGCCGCGTTGGCCGCCCTCGCCTGAGCTTCCCGCTCTCGCCCCCGGCACTCGCCTCACCCGTCACACCTTTCCCGCCTGAACCACCTAACGTGCACTTCGCACCCCTACCGACGGGGTGCGAAGTGCACGTTTCCTATGTCCAGTCAGCGCTCTCCCCGCCTGCGGCCCCTCTACTCAACCTCAGTGAGGGCGGGTGCAGAGACTCGGATGGGCACCGTCATGAGGCGCTGCCGACGGAGGCCAGGATCGCAGCGACGGCATGATCCTCTCGGTCTCCGCTATGCCGGGCAAGGTCCACGAGCAGCTCGCCCAGGCGCACGGGTCCTGGTCGAATGTGAACTCGGGCCCGAAGACCGTGCCGCTGCGATCGGGGCGCGACCCTGGCCTGTATCTCGACCAAGTCGGGAGCGGCAATGCGGGCCACCGGGTGACTGATCCCGGTCCTCGGAAACTGCCCGGCCGCAAGGGCGTCGGCGGCCAATTGCATATCGAGGACCCGGTGCGGGTCGTGCCGGAACCACGCCCGGAGCAACTCCGCAGGTGCGTGATCTTCCATGAGTCGCCGAACGCGGTCTCGCGCGCGCGATCGTTCGACGCCGCTGGCCTTTGACCACTGCTCCGATATGGCCTGCCGCTCGGTGAGCGCCAAGGCGTCGAGGAGCAAGCCGATTGATCGGTCCGACAGCGGGCGCACCCCGCGCCGGCCCGCGGCCAGGTAGGACACCAGTGAGGTGCGTCGCACCCGCAACGGTCGCCGGTCCCCGTCGCTCTCCAGGACGCCCATCTGGATCAGGGCGCGGATTCGGCGCGAAGACACGGAGGCGACGGACGCGGCGTGGGCAACCTCGAGCCATTCGGGTGAGAGTTCGGGCAACTCGAACACGACTTCACCTCCCTGGGCGTGGAACCCTAGTGTAACCGCGGGCTCCCCACCTGAGGCACGTCTCTTGCCTGCGTATGCCGTGCCGCTTCCGACGTATGCCGCGCCGCCGGTGGCCGCTCGGCCGCCAACAGCAATGGGCCACCCCCAATGGTTTCGCGCAGTCGCGTCAGTCCGTCAACAATCCACCTATTGGTCGATTGTTGACAGGCGCTCTACGTGGTACCCCGAGGCGGGGGAAGGCGCTGCAAACAATCCACCTATTGGTCGATTGTTGACAGACTCCCATCGCCCGGAAGCGTCGACCTCACCCGCACACAGCCTCACCCGCACACAGCGGCGACGGAGAAGGTCCGGCTCCGCCGTCGGGCCCGACTCGGCCCGCCCGGCCGGACTCGAAAGCCGCGACGACCAAAGAACCCGAGCCGGCTACGAGCGGTGATGCCCGGCCACGATCACCTCGACGCGCTGGAACTCCTTGACCTCCAGGTACCCCGTCGTCGCCATCGCCCGCCGCAACGCTCCCACCAGGTTCGTCGTGCCATCCGCGACCCGACTGGGCCCGAACAGAATCTCCTCCAACGTCCCCACCGTGCCGACCGGCATACGCTCACCGCGCGGCAGCGTCGGGTGGTGCGCCTCTGCCCCCCAATGGAACCCGGCGCCGGGCGCCTCCGCGGCCCGGGCCAAGGCGGCACCGAGCATGACCGCGTCGGCACCGCAGGCGATGGCCTTGACGATGTCCCCGCTCGTGCCGACCCCGCCGTCTGCGATGACGTGGACGTAGCGGCCGCCGGATTCGTCGAGGTAGTCGCGCCGGGCCGCCGCCACGTCCGCGAGGGCCGTCGCGATCGGGGCGTGGATGCCGAGTGTGCGCCGGGTCGTGTGCGCCGCTCCCCCGCCGAACCCGACGAGCACGCCCGCCGCCCCGGTGCGCATGAGGTGCAGCGCGGGGGTGTAGTTGGCGACGCCGCCGACGATGACGGGGACGTCGAGTTCGTAGATGAAGCGTTTGAGGTTGAGCGGTTCGGCCCGCCCGGAGACGTGCTCGGCGGAGACGGTCGTGCCGCGGATCACGAACAGGTCGACCCCGGCGTCGACGACGGTCTTCCAGAACTGTTGGGTCCGCTGCGGCGACAGCGCCCCCGCGACGATGACGCCCGCGGCGCGCACCTCGCGCAGCCGCTCGACGATCAGTTCGGGCTGGATCTCGGCGCGGTAGATCTCCTGCATCCGCGCGGTCGCCGAGGCCGGGTCGAGCGCGGCGATCTCTTCGAGGAGCGGGACGGGGTCGGCATACCGGGTCCACAACCCCTCGAGGTCGAGCACCGGCAGCCCGCCCATGAGCCCGAACGCGATCGCCGTGCGCGGCGACATCACCGAATCCATGGGGGCGGCGATGATCGGCAGGTCGAGGTGGTAGGCGTCGATCTGCCAGCCGACGGAGACCTCCTCGGGGTCGCGGGTGCGCCGCGAGGGCACGATCGCGATGTCGTCGAAGGAGTAGGCCCGCCGGCCTCGCTTGCCGCGTCCGATCTCGATCTCGTTCACCGCCCAAATCTATCGGTATGCCGCCCGCTCGCCTCCCGCTCCCTAGGCTGGCCCCATGGCCCTCACCGATGTGACGCCGACGCTGGAACTGACGCTGACCCACCCGGGGCCGATCCTGTCCGTGCAGTACAGCCCGGACGGCAGACGGATCGCCACGTCGGGGGAGGACGGGACCGCCCGCATCTGGGACGCCACCACCGGGGACCACCTGGCGACCCTCACCGGCCACAGACGCGCGGTGACCGGGGTCGCCTACCACCCCGACGGCACCCGCCTGGCCACCACCAGCGACGACCGGACCACCCTCATCTGGGACGCCACCACCGGGGACCACCTGGCCACCCTCAAAGGCCACACCGATCGGGTGACCGGGGTCGCGTACCACCCCGACGGCACCCGCCTGGCCACCACCAGCGACGACGGGACCACCCGCATCTGGGACGCGGTCACCGGGGACCACCTGGCCACCCTCACCGTCGACCCCCTGGCCACCCCCACCGGCCGCGCCCGCCTGGTGACCGGCGTCGCCTACCACCCCGACGGCACCCGCCTGGCCACCACCAGTGAGGACGGGACCGCCCGCATCTGGGACGCGGTCACCGGGGAGCATATGGTCACCCTCACCGGCCACACCAGCGGGGTGACCGGCGTCACCTACCACCCCGACGGCACCCGCCTGGCTACCACCAGTAGGGACCGGACCGCCCGCATCTGGGACGCCACCACCGGCGAGCACCTGGCCACCCTCACCGGTCACACCGGCCCGGTGACCGGCGTCACCTACCACCCCGACGGCACCCGCCTGGCCACCACCAGTGACGACGGGACCGCCCGCATCTGGGACTCCACCACCGGGGAGCACCTGGCCACCCTCACCGGCCACACCGATTGGGTGACCGGGGTCGCGTACCACCCCGACGGCACCCACCTGGCCACCACCAGTAGGGACCGAACCGCCCGCATCTGGGACGCCACCACCGGGGACCGCCTCGCCACCTTCACCGGCCACACCCGCGGGGTGACCGGGGTCGCGTACCATCCGGACGGCACCCGCCTGGCTACCACCAGTTGGGACGGCACCGCCCGTATCTGGGACGCGGTCACCGGGGAGCATCTGGTCACCTTCACCGGCCACACCCGCGGGGTGACCGGGGTCGCGTACCATCCGGACGGCACCCGCCTGGCCACCACCAGTTGGGACGGGACCGCCCGTATCTGGGACGCCACCACCGGGGACCGCCTCGCCACCTTCACCGGCCACACCGGGCGGGTGACCGGGGTCGCGTACCATCCGGACGGCACCCGCCTGGCCACCACCAGTTGGGACGGGACCGCCCGCATCTGGGACGCGGTCACCGGGGAGCACCTGGCCACCCTCACCGGCCACACCGGCCGGGTGACCGGGACCGCGTACCATCCGGACGGCACCCGCCTGGCCACCACCAGTAGGGACGGGACCGCCCGCATCTGGGACGCAGTCACCGGGGAGCAACTGGTCACCCTCACCGGCCACACCCGCGAGGTGACCGGCGTCGCCTACCACCCGGACGGCACCCACCTGGCCACTACCAGTTGGGACGGGACAGCGCGCATCTGGGACTCCACCACCGGGGAGCATCTGGTCACCCTCGCCGGCCACACCAGCCCGGCGACCGGGGTCGCGTACCATCCGGACGGCACCCACCTGGCCACCACCAGTAGGGACCGAACCGCCCGCATCTGGGACGCGGTCACCGGCACCCACGAGGCTACCCTCACCGGCCACACCGACACGGTGACCGGCATCGCCTACCACCCGGACGGCACGCACCTGGCCACCACCAGCGACGACGGGACGGCCCGCATCTGGGACGCGGTCACCGGGGACTACCTGGCCACCGTCACCGCCCCGGCGAGCCGCATCGACTACCACCCCGACGACCTTGACCTGGGCACCACCAGCGACGACGGGACCGCCCCGATTCGGCAGGTGACTCAAACGCCACACACCGGCGCGGTGCTCAGTCTCGATGACGTCGACATCGCCGACGCGATCGGCCGCCAGGTGCTTGCCGGACATTTGCGCGGTGTCGTCGACCAGATGCTCGATCGCGGACTTACCGGCAGCGTGCAGAGCCTGGACGGCAGGTGGGGTGCAGGGAAGAGCGTCCTCGCCCGGCTCACGCTCAAGCGGATGACGACTCCTCGGACCCCGACGCCGGAAGCGAGTCATCCTCGATTCCATGGCGACCCGGTCGTCGTGTGGTTCAACGCCTGGCGCGAAGCGCAGCAGTCTCCCCACTGGTGGGCGTTGGCCTCTCAGATCCGATCGAACGTCGCCGCTCATCGCGATATTGGCACCCAGGGGGCCATGACCCTCACCCTGGGACTACGGCGCATAACCCGCTCGAGCGCCGTCCGAATGACCGTGCTCATCGCCGTCGCCCTTGCCTTCCTCTGGGCCAAGGTCCCCTTCTCGACCACCCTCGAAACGACGTGGCGCTGGGTGCAAACCGCTCTAGCGATCCTCGCGGCACTGTTCGTGCTCAGCCGCTTCCTCTTCTGGTTCTCCCCGACGTTCGGCCGGCTCCACGAGCGCACCGACGACAACCCGCTCGGCGAGGTCGCCGACATGGTGCGGGACATTCGACGTTGGAGCCCACGGCACGGCACGAATCATCGGCGGGCCGGAGCCTTGGCCGCCCTCGCCCTCACCGGGCTGGGCGCCCTGGCCCTGCGGATCGGCATAGCGCCACCGACCGTCCACGGATGGCCGCGGTGGCTGCAGTCGACGACGGACCCGCTGCCGGTGCTCGCCGTCGCGGCAGCAATCGGACTCCTCGCCGCCTCGACGGTCCGCGTCCTTCCCCGCAGCGTCCGTGAACCCAAGCATGTCGCCGAGAAGATGCCCCGCGACCGAGGTCCGCTCCACAGTCGCCTCGAACGTGCCCTCTTCGGATTCGCCATGGCTGCCCTCGTTGTCGTCATGGCTGCCGGTCCAGCCATGAGCGAGTGGCACGCGGGCTGGCCCGACTGGTTGGTGCGCGCCCCAGGCTCCCTCATCGCGCTCACGGTGCTCGCCGCCCTCGTCTTCGCTGCCCTTGCGCTGTGGCTGAACTCCAATCTCGACCAGCCGCGGCGGCCCATCGTGCTCGTCCTCGACGAACTCGATCGCTGCGAGGCGACCACGGTGGCCGCCTATCTGGAGACTGTCCACACAATCCTCTCCCCCTTGGAACGGAGCCCCCGCCGGCCAGCCTCGTGGCTCGACACCTGGCGCACCCCGGCGCCCCTCATCGTCTTCGTCCTCGCCGATGGTCGTTGGGTGCGGCAGGCTTTCACGACGAAGTTCAAGGACTTCGAGGGGCTCGGCTCCGGCGTGCGCACGCTGGGCGCCGACTTCCTCCAGAAACTCTTCGACCACACGGTCCTCGTCCCCCCGCTCGGTGACACCCAGGTAGGCACCATGGTGCGCCTGGCCACCGGTCCGGGTGAGGTGCCGACGAGTGCGGTCGCATCGGGCGCGGCCGGAGTCTCGGCCGCTGCAGGTCGACGCAGTTCACACCCCGAAGACGGCGGGTCGGCAGAGGGCACGTCCGCGGCTCTGGGGGGCGCCTCGGATCGCGACTCATCCACGGGGGCCGCAGCCTCAGCCGCTTCTCGATCGGGTGGGGCCGTGCCGGACAGCGCCGCTACCCGTCCGGAGACTCCAAGGCGGGCAACAGGCGCGGATACGGTCCGAAACTTGCTTGAGACCCAGCAGGTCGCGGAGGCCGCGGCAAGAGCGTCAGAAGCCGATGCCTCGCTGGCCGCCCTCGAACGGACCGAAGAACACCTGTTGGCCCAGTATGTCGGCATCGTCCCCAACAACCCGCGCCTCATCCGTCGAGTTGCCAACTGCTGGGGGATGCTCAAGGCGATCCGAAAGCACCTCCACACCAAAGCTGCCGGCGTGGACGACGATGCTCTCGTGCGGGCCGCGGTGCTCTTCGTCGCCTTTCCCACCGTGGTCGATCAACTCCTCGACGCGGTCAGCCCGCCAGTCCTGCTCGACACGCCCGGCGCGACCAGCCCATCGATACCGGCCGGCACAGGAGCGAAAGCGGACGGAGCGGCAGCGGCCCCCTCGCCGTGGAGCCGTCCCGACGTCCTCCACGTCCTGCGCCGGCCGGACGGCACCTACCTCGACACCACGACCCTCGCCCTCTGCTACGGCCACACCTTCCCGCCCCCGATTCCCCTTCAGCCGCCGGCACCCGTCCCGACACCAGTGCAGCCCGACCCCCCGGCCACCACCGCACCTCCCCCAGCGGCAGGGCCAGCACCCACCCAAGAGTGAAACCGATTTCACACATCCGCCCCACACGGTGCATACTTGCACGTCTCAACTAATCGTGAACTTGGAGCACCCGTGTCCGCACCACAGCAGTCGGCGAGCGCCAACGGCATACCGACTGGCGCCCACCTCCCCGACTCGGCGACCCCCGCCACGGCCGAACGCATCGACGCCGCCGTCCTCCGGGTCGCCGCGGTCGTCGTTCTCGGCGCGATCATGTCGATCCTCGACATCACCGTCGTCAACGTCGCCCTCCCGACCTTCCAGAACGTCTTCGCCGGCGGCGGCGAACCCCTCGCCTACTCCACGGTCGCCTGGACGGTCACGGCATACACCCTTGCCCTGGCGACCGTCATCCCGCTGACCGGTTGGGCCGCAGACCGATTCGGCACCAAACGGCTCTACATGATGGCGCTGACGCTCTTCACCATCGGCTCGACGCTGTGCGCGATGGCCGGCTCGATCGAACAACTCATCGGCTGCCGCGTCCTCCAGGGCCTCGGCGGCGGCATGCTCATGCCGCTCGGCATGACGATCCTCACCCGTGCCGCCGGCCCCAAGCGCATGGGTCGCCTGATGGCCATCCTCGGCATCCCCATGCTCCTGGGCCCGATCGCCGGCCCGATCCTCGGTGGCTGGCTCATCGAACACCACTCGTGGCACTGGATCTTCCTCATCAACCTCCCCATCGGGATTGTTGCCTTGGCGTATGCCGCGTGGGCGCTTCCCAAGGACACTCCCCACCCGTCGGAGACCTTCGACTGGGTCGGGATGCTCATGCTCTCCCCGGGCCTGGCGCTCTTCCTCTACGGCGTGAGCTCGATCCCCGCCGAGGGCACGTTCTTCTCGGTCAAGGTCGGCGTCCCGGCAACGCTCGGGGTGGTCATGATCAGCGCGTTCGTCCTCTACAGCTTCAAACCGGCCCATCCGCTGCTTGACCTGCGCCTCTTCCGGCACCGCAACCTCACGATCTCGGCGATCACGATGTTCCTCTTCACCCTCGCCTTCTTCGGTGGCCTGCTCATCGTCCCGACGTACTTCCAGCAGGTCCGCGGCGAGACGACGACCCACGCCGGGCTGCTCATGGCCGCCCAGGGGCTCGGGGCGATGGTGACGATGCCGATCGCCGGCGGGTTGGTCGACAAGATCCCGGTGGGCCGGATCGTGCCCTTCGGGCTGGTCGCCATCATCGGCGGCATGTTCGCGCTCACCCAGATCGACGCCCACACGTCGTACTGGGGCTACATCCTCCCGGTGCTGTTCGTCGTCGGGATGGGCATGGGCGCGACGATGATGCCGACGATGACCTCGGCGCTCAAGGCCCTGACCGGCCCGGAGGTGGCCCGCGGCTCGACGCTGCTCAACATCACCCAGCAGGTCGGCTCCTCGATCGGGGTGGCGATCATCTCGGTCGTCCTCACGACCGGGCTCAAGAACGACGCCCTCGTGGCCCAGGCCCGCGACTTCGCCGAGGCGAGCAAGCACGTCAGCGACCCGGCCCAGATGCCGGGCATCCTGGCCCGGTTCCCCGAGGTCGCGCAGGTCGTGGCTCGGTTCGGGCACGACCAGGTCGCCGCCCAGGCCGGGCTGCTCGCTGCGGTACGTGACGCGATGGCGACCGTGTTCGCCCACACCTTCTGGGTGTCGGCGGCCCTGGTGGTGCTCACGCTCGTCCCGGCGCTGTTGATGCCGCGCAAGCGCGAGGTGTCGCACCTGCTCGATGGCACCGACGCCGACGAGGCCGCCCCGGTCCTGCTCCACTGACCTTCTGCGCAGACGGACCCCCCAGCCCCCGGTCCGCCAGTTCCCCCGTCCGCCTGTCCGCCAGTTCCCCGGTCCGCCGGTCCGCCAGTTCCCCGGCCGACTCGACGATGTGCGTTTCGATGGTGTGGGCGCCGTACCAATTTGGTACGGCGCCCACACCTTCAGAAACGAACATTCCCTGCGAGCCCCGCGGCAACCGACCCCGCGACGCGCCCGTAATGGGCCCTACCTTCCCCACATCCGGTCGAGCAATACCGCACGCTCGCCGTCACCCCGCCCCCACCCATCGGACTCCGATTCGGCATCCCACACGCCGAACGACGCGTCGATCGCCGCCAAATCGGCGGCAAGAGCGCGGTTTTCCTTGCCTAGCGCCCGGTCAAGAAGCACCCGCACCACCTCGGCGCGCGTAGTCTGCCACTGGACCGCTAGCCGGTCCAGGAGTCTGACCTGACGCTCGGTCAGCGCCACCTTCACTCGCCGCATATCACCACGATAGGTTGACGACGCCTGGCCGACCGGATGCGACCGTCGCCCCGGCACAATGAGGCCATGCAGCCCGGCCCCCACAACGCGATCACCGACGTCGAGGGCATCCGCGTCGGCCACACCACCCGCGACGAACCCGGCTGGCTCACCGGCGCCACCGTCGTCGTGCCCCCGCCCGGCACCGTCGGCGGCGTCGACGTCCGCGGCGGCGGCCCCGGCACCCGCGAAACCGACCTCCTCGACCCCCGCAACCTCGTCAACGCCGTCGACGCCGTCGTGCTTGCCGGCGGGTCCGCCTTCGGCTTGAGTGTTGCCGACGGCGTCGCCCGCGCCGTGTATGCCGCCGGCCGCGGCTGGCCCATCGGCCCTGGTCCCGCGCGCGTCCCGATCGTCCCGGCCGCGATCCTCTTCGACCTCGGCCGCGGCGGCGCTTGGCTCCACCACCCCACCGCTGCCGACGGTGAGGTCGCGTATGCCGCCGCCCTCGCCCCCGCCGGAACCGGCCCGGTCGCGCAGGGCAACCTCGGCGCCGGCACCGGCGCCCACGCCGGCGGGCTGCGCGGAGGGCTCGGCAGCGCGAGCGTCGTCCTCGAGTCCGGGCACACGGTCGGCGCGCTCGTCGCGGTCAACGCCGTCGGTTCGCCCGTCGACCCGGCCGACGGTTCGCTGTTGGCGACCCGGTGGGGTATGCCGGGTGAGTTCGACGGCATACCGGCTCCCGACCCCGCTGCGGCCCAAGCCTATTGGGCGCAGCGCGCGGCCGAGGAAGCCGCGCTGCGCGCCTTCATGACGGCCCCGGCGGCGGGTACCGCGACGACCCTCGCCGTCATCGCGACCGACGCCGCCCTCACCAAGGCCCAGTGCGCCAAACTCGCCGGCAGCGCCCACGACGGGATGGCCCGGGCGATTGCGCCGGTGCACACGGCATACGACGGGGACACCGTCTTCACTCTGGCGACCGGGGCCCGACCGCTGACGCATCCGCTCGACGAGATCGCGCTCCACGATGCCGCGGCCCGCGCCCTGACCCGCGCCATCGGTCACGCCCTGCTTGCTGCGACCTCGGTCGACCGCTCCGACGACGGTGGTCTGGTCGTCCGGTCCTGGCGCGACGCCCTCCCCCCGCGCACAACTGACCAATAGGTGGGTTGTGCACGAGTCGAGTGAGGAGCTTTTGTCGCCTCCACTCAGTCGAGGCGACAAAAACTCCTCACTCGACTTCCTTCCGGGCCCGACCCCGGTCCGCTGACCCTCCAGGCATCGTCCATCACGCTTCCAGCAAAACGGGGTAGACACGCGCAGATAGAATCTACCCATGGGACTCAACATCAAGAACGAGCGCGTGTGCTCCCTCGCCAAGGATGCCGCCCGCCGCACCGGCCAAACGCAAACCGGCGTCATCGCCACCGCACTCGAGGAGTACCTCCGCCGCCTCCAAGAACAGGCCGACGACGAGCAGCGCCGGGCCGACGAGGCCGAGGCCGCCCGCCAGCGCCTCATCGACGAGATCGTCGCCGACTTCGACCGCCACCGCATCGACGGTCCGAGCGGCGAAGAAATCATCGCGTCTCTGTACGATCCCGCGACGGGCCTGCCCGCATGATCGTCGACTCATCTGCGCTCGTAGCCATCATTCTGGGTGAAACCGAACGGGCCGAGTTCCTGAGAGTTATGCGCACTCACGACACACGGGTGGCCGCTCCGGGGTACGTGGAAACAGCCATCGTCGTGGACTCCCGCATGGACCCAGAAGCTCGGCACCAACTCGACTCGCTCCTCCGCGCCACCGACACCGGCGTGGTCGCGTTCACCGCCGAGCACGCCCAAGTGGCGCGGGCGGCATATCGCACCTACGGCAAGGGCTCGGGCAGCAAGGCGCGCCTCAACTTCGGGGATTGCCTGGCGTATGCCGTGGCCACCGTCGCCGACGAACCTCTCCTCTTCAAGGGCACCGACTTCGGCCACACCGACGTGCGGGATGCGCGCGTCACGGACGGGGACGACGCAACTCCACCTCGATGAACTCGAAGGTCTCTGCCCCGTGGTTGGCGACGTCGTGTTCGACCCCCGCCGAGCGGGTGTAGGTCACGCCCGGAGTCAACGGGTTCTCCATCGTCGAGCCGTCCGGGAATGTCAACGTCATGAGCCCGGTCGTCAACGGCACGACGACATAGTCGAGCCCGTGGACGTGCATCCCGGTGTGCGTGCCGGGGTCGATGCTCCACCGGGTGACGACGACATCGTCGGTGTCGTGCTGGACCGCGAAGCGCGACATCCCCAGCGGGGCGTCGGCGGGAACGGGCACGGCAGGGTCTGCGGACGGCATACGGGGCACCTCTCGTCGTTGGTGAGCCCACTCTTCCACCCGCACCCACCTCCGCGCTCGCCAACGCGGGTGCGCGCCAGCCGAATCGACCCCGGCCTGCCGTAGCAACCCCGGCCCGCCGCGACAACCCTCGCCGAGCCAACCCTCGCCGAGGCGACCCCCGACCTAGCCCTTGGTCGTGTAGTTCGGGGCCTCGACGATCCCGGTGATGTCGTGCGGGTGCGATTCGCGCAGCCCGGCCGCGGTGATCCGCACGAACCGACCGCGAGCCTTCAACTCCGGCACCGTGCGCGCCCCAACATAGAACATCGACTGGTGCAACCCGCCGATGAGCTGGTGCGTGACCACCCCAACCGGGCCGCGATAGGCGACCTGGCCCTCGATGCCCTCGGGCACGATCTTGTCGTCGCTGGTCACGTCGGCTTGGAAGTAGCGGTCCTTGGAGTAGGACTTCTTGCCCCGCGACGACATCGCGCCCATCGAGCCCATGCCCCGATACGCCTTGAACTGCTTGCCGTTGATGAACACCAACTCCCCCGGGCTCTCCTCGCACCCGGCGAGCAGCGAGCCCACCATGACGGTGTCGGCGCCGGCGACGAGCGCCTTGGCGATGTCCCCGGAGTACTGCAGGCCGCCGTCGCCGATGAGCGGCACCCCCGCCGGGCGGCACGCGAGCGCGGCGTTGTGGATGGCGGTCACCTGCGGCACCCCGACCCCGGCGACGACCCGCGTCGTGCAGATCGAACCCGGCCCGACCCCGACCTTGACGGCGTCCGCGCCGGCGTCGATCAACGCCTGGGCGCCGGCCCGGGTCGCGATGTTGCCGCCGATCACTTGGGTATGCCGCGTCGCCGGGTCGCGCTTGATCCTCTCGATCATCTCGAGCAAGAGGCGGGCGTGCCCGTGCGCGGTGTCGACGACGAGCACGTCGACCCCGGCCTCGATGAGCGTCGTCGCCCGCTGCCAGGCCTCCCCGAAATACCCGACCGCCGCCCCGACGAGGAGCCGTCCGTCGGCGTCCTTGGACGCATGCGGGAACTGCTCGGACTTCACGAAGTCCTTGACCGTGATGAGCCCGCGCAACCGGCCCTCGTCGTCGACGAGCGGCAACCGCTCACGCTTGTGCTGACGCAGCAACTCGGTCGCGTCCTCGTGATCGATACCCACGCGACCGGTGATGAGCGGCATACAGGTCATCACATCGCGGACCCGGGTCGTCGCCCAGGTCGCCACCCGCGTAAATCGCAAATCGCGGTTTGTAACCATCCCAATGAGATGATCTTCCGGGTCGACCACGGGTAAACCGGAAATCTTATAGCGCCCACACAATTCGTCCAACTCTTCGAGAGTTGCATCCGGGCCGATGGTGACCGGATTGGAGATCATGCCGGTCTGGGTGCGCTTGACCAGGTCCACCTGGTAGGCCTGGTCCTCGATCGACAGGTTGCGGTGGAGGATGCCCAACCCCCCGATGCGCGCCATCGCGATCGCCATCCGGGCCTCGGTCACCGTGTCCATGGCCGCCGAGATGATCGGCACCTTGAGGGACAGCCCGCGGGTGAGGCGGCTGGTCGTGTCGACTTCGCTGGGCACGACGTCCGTTTCCCCAGGCTGAAGCAGCACGTCGTCGTAGGTCAGGCCCAACTCGGGGACGAGCACCGAGGCGCCGACCTCACTGTCGAGTCGGGCCAACGTCTCATCCACACCCATGGTCATCCCCAGATTCTACGCGGTGGCCGAGGAGCCTCCCGGAGGTCGCCGACACCCCCCGCAAGACCTGGAGAGGGGCACGGGCAGGCCGGTCGCCAGGCACCACCGGACGGGCCCCCCGCATTCCTTTGCCAACTTCTTACCTTCCCCTTGCCCACTCTTTTCCGAACCGCACATACGTTGGCCACAACGGGAATGTTCCGCCCCATTCCCGGGCCCATGCAGGGGTGTCGGGGGCGGGTCACTTTCGTCGGTGACGTCACCTAGGAGGATTCATGGCCTTGACCGCCCACTCTGTCACGCAGATCGACACGAAGGCGTCCTCATGGGGTTGGCAACTGCGCGGCGCCTGCCGTCATGTCAGCCCGGAAACGTTCTTCCACCCCGATGGTGAGCGCGGCACCGTGCGGCGCACCCGTGACGAGCGTGCCAAGGCCGTCTGCAGCGAATGCCCCGTCCTGCGTCAGTGTCGCGATCATGTCCTCACCGTGCGCGAACCGTTCGGTGTCTGGGGTGGGATGACCGAGGTCGAGCGGGCCGCTCACTACCTCGCCTCACCTCCGCTCAATCCGGGCGTCGCCGTCTAGGGGGCTTGGTTCGGGTGCTCAGTTGGCGCGCCCCGGGGGGCTTGTCAGACGGCTTTGGCAAGATGGCGGCCATGGACGTGGAGATCGGCGACGACATGATCCGGTTGGGGCAAGTCCTCAAACTGGCCGGCGTCGTCGAGGACGGCGCCGCTGCCCGTGCGGTCATCGAGGCGGGTCGAGTGCGGGTTGATGGTGTCGTCGAGACTCGACGTGGTCGCCAGATCCACCCCGGCGACGTCATTACGTATGCCGCGCACCGCCTCCGCGTCGTCCGCTCCGCCTGACCCTCGCACCCGACCCCGCGTCGTCCGCTCCGCCTGCCCCCCCCGCGCCGGCACCTGGCCCCCTCGCCAACCGACGTCGGGTCTCCACCCGTCAACAATCGACCAATAGGTGGATTGTTGACATGATCCACCCCAGCGAAGTGCCAACGCGCCGCCCGCGTCGTCCGCTCCGCCTGACCACCCGCGCCCGCACCCGGCCCCCGCACCAACCGACGTCGGGTCTCCACCCGTCAACAATCGACCAATAGGTGGATTGTTGACGGGGTCCACGCCACTCGAAAGGCCCGCATGCGCCGCATCACCGCCCACCTTTTCCACTCCCTCGACGGCATCGTCTCCTCCCCCCACGTCTGGCAGTTCGACGCCTTCGACAGCGGCTGCGGCGAAGCGATGGGTGCGGCGCTGGCCACGACCGACGCGATGATCCTGGGGCGGACGGCATACGAAGAGTGGGCGGACTACTGGCCCACGCATGGCGACGCCGACCCGTTCGGGGCGTTTGTCAACCCGCTGCGCAAGTACGTCGCCTCCCGCACCCTCACCGAGCCCCTCGCGTGGCACAACTCGACTCTGCTGCAGGGCGAACTCACCGACGCGGTCCGCGCGCTGCGCGACACCGACGGGGGTGACATCACGGTCGTGGGCATTTCGGTGATCCGGCAGTTGTTCCTCGCCGGCCTCATCGACGCACTCACGTTGACGACCCACCCGGTGGTCGCCGGCTCGGGGACTCGCCTGTGGGAGGCCGCCGACGAGCCGCTGCGCCTGACCCTCCTCGACTCGCGCATCACCGAGAAGGGCAACGCGGTCCTCACCTACGGGCCGCGCCGATGACCGCCGCCGCTGCCGCGGACACGTCGGCCAAGGACACCCTGGTCCGCTATCTCGACCTGGCCCGCGACGCCGCCCTCTGGAAACTCGACGGTCTCGCCGAATACGACCTGCGCCGCCCCCTCACCCCGACCGGCACCAACCTCCTCGGCGTCCTCAAGCACCTGGCCATCGTCGAGGCCGGCTACTTCGGACTCGCCTTCGAGCGCCCCTTCCCCGAGGCCCTGCCCGGCTATGCCGACGACGATCCCGTCAATGCCGACATGTATGCCGCGGCCGACGAGTCCGCCGCCGACATCCGGGCCCTGTGGGAGCGGGTGCGGGCCCACTCCGACGCGACCATCGCCGCCCTCGACCTCGACGCGCAGGGGCACGTCCCCTGGTGGCCCGCCGAGCGCAACCCGGTCACTCTCCACACCATCCTCGTGCACGAGATCGCCGAGTGGCAACGCCACCTCGGTCAGTTCGACATCCTCCGCGAAACCCTCGACGGCTCAGTGGGTTACCGCCCGAACGCGGCCAACCTGCCCAGCAGCGACGACATCGACTGGGCGGCATACGTCGCCATGCTGCAGGAGATTGCCGAGACCCGCCGCTGAGGCGCTACAGGGAATCGCCTCGCTGGGCGGCGAGGCCAGCCGGGCGTTGGGCGCCGAGGCGGCCGAACCGCGCTGAGTTGAGGCGGCCCGGCCTCACTGGTGCCAGCGTGCCCAGGCCGCCTGCTTGGTCGTGCCCGAAACGGCCGCAACCTGCGACCACGACGACCCGGCCGCGAGCGTGCGCGCCGATGTGGCCAGCGCGAGCCCGACCTCCTCACTGAGCGCCAGCAGCGCATGAAAGGCCGCCGGATCGGGGCAAGCCGCGAGGGCGTCGATCGCTTCCCGGGCCCGGGCGCGCAGCGCGTCGACATCGCCCGCGCCCGCCCCCGAGGACAGCGACGGCGACGGCGTGTCAGAGGGTTCAGGCATCCGGCAACTCCACGGTGATCTGCTCGTCGGGATCGGTCAGGCCCCGCCGCCACGAGCGACCGGGCCAGTGATAGACGACGCTACCCTCCCCGGGCAGGTACTCCGCGGTGTACAGGGTCCCGAACCCGCGCGTGTAGGCCGTAGCCCGCACCGGCGGCTCGAGCATCGCCCCGACGATGGCGGAGCGCTTGCCGTCCCCCGTCGCCGCGCCCTTGTCGGCGAGCACCCCGAGCAGGCGCTGCTGGCGCGGCATACTCGCCACCGCCGCTGCCGGGCCCGCGAACTCGACCTCAGTCAGCCGGTGATTGGTGGCCACCGGCAGCGCCGAGACCACCGGGGCCTCCCCCGGCGCGACGAAGACGGTCGCGTGGGCACCCGAGGCGTCGACGAGGGTGAGGTTGTAGGCCTGGGCCACGGGGATGGTCGCCAGCGCCTCGACCGCCTCCGCGACGGTCGCGCACGTCTCCAGCAGCGCGCGCACGACGACCGGGATGGCGAACCCCGGCCCGTCGCCCGGCCGACCACCCCAAGTGAGCGAGACCGCGAGCCCGTCGCCGTTGACGCCGTCGAGCAACCCCCAGAGCAGGTCACTCGTGCCGAGGACGTCGCGCGCGGCATACCGGGTCGAGGCCACGACCCCCTCGAACAGGTGCGGGTCGTAGTCGTAGTTGCGCACCAGCGCCGGCGCACCCTCGGTGAGCGCGACCTGGGAGCAGCCGGTGGCGTAGGCCGGGACGCACCAGCCGCTGAGCAGCCGCGCCGCCAGATCCCGGTCGACGCCATCGACCTTCGCCGCCTCCGCGACGAGCCGTTCCCACGTGGGGACGAGAGCGGGCAGATGGGTCCGCAGCGCCGTCTCGCACTCGGCGAGACTCGGGCGGGCGCCCTCGCCTTCGCGCAGATACCAGGCTCGGTATGCCGCCCAGGTCGCCTCGAGCAGTTGCCGCCAGCGCCGCCCCGGTCGGGGCTCTCGGTAGGAGTGCATCGTGAGGGTGCGTGTGCGGGGGGCGCGGTGGCTGGGTACGGGCGAGGGCGCACGGTGGCCGCGGCGGCTGGGGTCCGGCGCGTGTGGCGCGCGGTGGGTCACGTCCAGCGCGTGTGGCGCGCGGTGGGTCACGTCCGGCGCGTGTGGCGCGCGGTGGGTGACGTCCGGCCAGCGCGGAGCCGGCCGGTGGGTGGTCAGGGTGGTCGACCGCGGCGACCCTGCGGTCAGGGCCTCCAGGTGGGGCGGGCAGGTCGCGAGCCCGGCGAAGGAGAGCCCGTAGGCGACCCAGTCCTGCCAGGGCACCGGGTTTTGGCGCAGCGTGTCACCGCCCTCGGGTTCGGTCGTGACCGGAGCCGGGGCGACCGCCGCGCTGATCGCGGGGCCGGTGGCTGCCGGAGCGGCGGCGTCGTCACGGTGGGCTCGCATGGTCGCGTCGAGGTCGAGCGTCAAGGTTTCCATGACGTCAATGCTAGTTTGACGCCACGTCGCCCGTCAAGCATACTTTGACGAACCCCCCAACTCGAGGGAGCGAGACTTGCCGTTCAGGCACGAACCCCACGGCGAGTCTCACTCCTTCGATGCGGCTCGGCGGTCACGGCCACCATCGACGCGACCCGCGACTCGAGGGAGCGGGGCTTGCCATTCGCGAACCGACCCAACGGCACGTCGCGCTCCTTCGATGTACCTTGTCAAGTTGCACTGAATCTTGTAGGAACGGTGGTCGATTCGTAAGTCAGTCGACGTGATGTATCCCGGGCGTGCCCATGTTGTCACGTTGTGTGTCCGGGGTGTCGGACCTGTGGTTAACGGACTAGGTTCGGGGCATGCCGGAGCCCGTGACGCTGGCGGCCTTGGGGGTCGCGATCGGCAAGTTGTTGCTGCGCTGGGGCGACCTGAACGACACCGCCGACGCCCTGGAAGATGTTCGTGCCGGGTTCGGCGCGTTGCGGGCGCTAGCCAGGAAGAAGGCGGAATACCCGGTCACCGCTGCGGTCAGCGGTTTGCTCGAGCAGCGCCTGGCCGGGGTCCGTGACCCCGGCCGACGCCAGGAGATGTCGATCGCGGTCTCCAACGTCGCTGATCTGTTCGCCCGCCTATCCGATGACGACATCCGCGCCGCGGCACAACACCCCGAGGGGTTCTCCAACTACCTTGCCCACGGCCCAGCACGCATCCTGCTGGGCCACACCGAAGAGGCTCTCACGCCTTTCACCGCCGAGCTGATCACCGCCAGTGCTGACGTCTTCGCGGAACTCGCTCCACGGTCCGGCCGCTTCGCCCCCACCGCTCTGGTACGGCTGCTCAACCAGGTCGACACAGCCCTGATAGGCGTGGACGACCTGCGCCAGCAGATCACCGCAGCACGTGACGAATTGTTGGCCGCGTGGCACCGAGTTGCTGAACAAGTGGAGGCGCTCCACCCCAAGGTCGACGAGATTCTGCGCCTGCTTCAGCAACCGGAGTACGCAGTCCAGGCCTCCCGCAGGGCAACGCTCACCGGGTATGCCGTCGGCGACCCGATCACCAAATGCGACCCGGTAACGCTCGGGGTGCATGCCTCGATCACCGTACACGAGGAGACCACCCTCACCCCGTACCTTGCCCGCGCCCACGACCAGCGCCTGCGCCAAGTACTCGGGAACGCCGCGGCCTCGGACCGGCCCACCCTGGCGCTGGTGGTTGGGACGTCATGTTCGGGCAAGACCCGCACCCTCTACGAAGCCGTCACCGCGGTCTTGCCCGCCTGGCCCGTGATCGCACCACGCAGCGACGCCAGACTCGCCAGAGCCCTCATCGACGGCATACCCGCCCGCACCGTCATCTGGCTCGACGAACTCCAGGATCGGCTACCGGCCACCCGTTCCGGGATGGACGCGGCCAAGGCCATCACCGAACTCCTCGACGCCGCGCTCGGGCCCATCGTCGTCGCTGGCACCCTCTGGCCCACCAACTACGCCACCATGCGAGCCAGACCCGACCCCGCCGCGGCCGCCGTTGGCGCCGGTGCCATTCCTACTCTGCTCGCCCGGGGCACCGTCATCACCGTCCCTGACACCTTCACCGACACCGACCTCGACCAGGCAGCGGTCGGCGACCCTCGCCTGCGCAAGGCGATAGACGCTGCCACCCGAACTGAGCACCCCGACGGCCGCAAGGTCACCCAAGTCCTTGCCGGCGGCACCCCACTCGTTCACCGGCTCTACCCAAGCACTGGTGCGCGCCCTGCGGACGAGTTCAGCCCAGCAGCCAAAGCCGTCTTGCACGCCGCGGGCGACTTGCGCAGAGTCGGTATGCCCAACCCGCTTCCTCGCTGGGCCATTGAAGGTGCCGCAACTGCCTACCTGGAGAAGCCAGACCATCGCCCCGCACAGCACTGGCTGCCCGGCGCCTTCGACGAGATTCTCCAGGCAGCCCGGCTCGACGACTCTCTCACCGGCGCCCACACCCTCGACATCCACGAACGTGGCGTTCCCGCACTCACGCCGCACTGGACCGTTCCCACCGCGGGTGAGCCTCCCCAGGAGTCATACCACTTTCACGACTACCTCTACCAGGATCACCTTGCGCGGCACCGCCGCACCCCCACCCGGAAACTACTCTGGGACACTCTGACGTCCAGAGACCACCCTGTTGCCGTTGCAGTCAAGTTGGCAACTGCGGCGAGTGGGCGAGGCATGCTGTCGGCCGCGATTGCTCTCCTTCGAGAGCATGCGTTCGGCATTGATTGGATGGCGTCTTGCATGTATGCGGATTGCCTACTCGAGCGCCGAACCGCAGGAGACGTGGCAGAGCTTTGGTGGGTTGTCCAGGCATCCCCTGACGCCTTCAACTGGCTTCCCATGATGCTGCATGATCGAGGAGAGCATGACCTCCTTCGCGAGTTGTTTGGGGTCGAGGAGGGGGGCCCTGATCAGGCGTCCGCCTCGCCTTGTTCTCCGGCGCTTCCGTTGCGTGATGCACGTGGCGGTCTCGCCAAGTTGCGCGAGCGCACGCTTGCAGGTTCTGGTGGGTTGCTCCTCCTTGCGCAATACCGTGCACGGGCAGCGGGACGGATCGTCCTGGAGCTTGACTGTGAAGCCAACCCGGTCTTTGCGACCTGAACGAGAATCAACTCCACATTCTGCGGACACCCGCGCGCTCGCGGGGCATAGCCTGCCGAACCAGTCAGGTCGGCCGACTCTGCAAGTTGAATCTCACGGTTGCGCAACCCTGACTGCCCCTCGACAGACCCCGTCTTCCCGATCACGAGATCGTCACTGCTTGGCTCGACCATTGACCTACCACTGTCTTGGTACTCTCATGGTATGCAAACCACCATTGACAGGGCCGGCCGGTTGGTCGTCCCCGCGGCGGCCCGGGAGCAGGTGGGGTTGACCGCCGGCCCCGTCGACATCGCGGTCGTCGGCGCCACCCTGGTCATTTCGCCGATCGCCTCCGACGGCCTCGTCGACAGCGACGGGCTGTTGCTTCTTCCTCCGGGCGAGAAACCCCTCACCGTCGACGAGGTGCGGGCGCTGCGCGATGCCGACCAACGCTGACCTGCTCCTGCTGGACACCAGTGCGGCGATCGCTTTGGTGTCGCCGACGCACGAGCGCCACCTGGAGGTCCGGCGCCGCGCCCTGGGCCATCAGTTGGGCTTGGCCGGGCACGCGGCATACGAGACCTTTTCGGTGCTCACCCGTCTGCCGCCGCCGCAACGCCTGAGCCCACGGGCGGCCGTGCGCCTCATTCGGCACAACTTCCCCGCCACGGTCGCCGGCCCGAGCAGCCCGCCCGTCGACTTGCTCGACACGCTGGCAGCCCACGGGCTCGCCGGCGGCACCGTCTACGACGCCCTGGTCGCTGCCGCGGCACGCGCCCACAATGCCCCGCTGCTCACCCTCGACACCCGGGCGCTCGGCACCTATGCCGCCCTCGGCATCCGCTACGACACCCTCGCCCCGTAGTTCGATCGACCCCCACCACCCTGGGAGCTGCCCCAGGGTCATCCTCGAATGCGCCCCCACGTGGCCGCCTGCCCCACACCCCGGAGAGGCCCCTCGGACACGTATGCCGGGTGCTCCCCTTGTGAGGGGAGCACCCGGCATACGTGGTCGCGCGGTGTGCTCACTGCGGCACTGGCCGAGGCATGTCCGTCAACAATCCCCCTATTGGTCGATTGTTGACACCGGCGCCGCCGCGGGTGATCCGATCAGGTTGATCGCCCGTTCACAATCCCCCTATTGGTCGATTGCGAACGGGTCTGGTTGATCGTTACGCACCTATTGGTCGATTGTGAACGGGTCTTGAGGAACCTGCGGGGGTCAGTGGCCGTGGCCGTGGCCGTGCCCACCGGCGGCGGGCGGCTCCTCTTCCTTCTTCTCGACCACCAGGGTGTCGGTCGTCAGGACCATCGAGGCGATGGACTCGGCGTTGCGCAGCGCGGACCGGGTCACCTTGACCGGGTCGATGACGCCGGCCTTGACGAGGTCTTCGTACTCGCCGGTCGCGGCGTTGAGGCCCATGCCCGGCTCGAGTTCGGACACCTTGGCGACGGCGACGTAGCCCTGGAGGCCGGCGTTCTCGGCGATCCAGCGCAGCGGCTCGGCCGCGGCCTTCTGCACGATGCGGGCGCCGACGAGTTCGTCACCGGTGAGGTCGAGACCGTCGATGACCTTGACGGCCTGGATCAGGGCCGACCCGCCACCAGCGACGATGCCTTCCTCGATGGCCGCGCGGGTCGCGGAGATGGCGTCCTCGATGCGGTGCTTCTTCTCCTTGAGTTCGACCTCGGTGTGGGCGCCGACCTTGATGACGCACACGCCACCGGCGAGCTTGGCGAGGCGCTCCTGGAGCTTCTCGCGGTCCCAGTCGGAGTCGGTCTTCTCGATCTCGGCCTTGATCTGGTGGACGCGGGCGTCGACGTCGGCGGGCGAACCGGCGCCGTCGATGATCGTCGTGTTGTCCTTGGTGACGACGACGCGGCGGGCCTGGCCGAGCAGCGACAGGTCGGCCTGGTCGAGCTTGAGCCCGACCTCTTCGGCGATGACCTGGCCACCGGTGAGGATCGCCATGTCCTGGAGCATCGCCTTGCGGCGGTCACCGAAACCGGGTGCCTTGACGGCGACGACGTTGAACGTGCCGCGGATCTTGTTGACGACCAGGGTCGAGAGGGCCTCGCCGTCGACGTCCTCGGCGATGATGAGCAGCGGCTTGCCGGACTGGACGACCTTCTCCAGGACCGGAAGGACATCGGCGATCGCGGAGATCTTGCCCTGGTTGATGAGGATGTAGGGGTCCTCGAGGACGGCTTCCATGCGCTCGGCGTCGGAGATGAAGTAGGCAGAGATGTAGCCCTTGTCGAACTGCATGCCCTCGGTGAACTCGAGTTCGGTGGCGGTCGTCGAGGACTCCTCGACGGTGATGACGCCGTCCTTGCCGACCTTGTCGAAGGCCTCGGCGATGATCTCACCGATGCCGACATGCTGCGCGGACAAGGCGGCGACCGAGGCGATCTCGTCCTTGCCTTCGACCTCGCGGGCGTTGGCCAGCAGTTCGTCGTTGACGGCCTGCACGGCCTTGTCCATGCCGCGCTTGAGCCCGCTCGGGGCAGCCCCGGCGGCGACGTTGCGCAGACCCTCCTTGACCATCGCCTGGGCGAGGACGGTCGCGGTCGTCGTGCCGTCACCGGCGATGTCGTTGGTCTTGGTCGCGACCTCTTTGGCGAGCTGGGCGCCGAGGTTTTCGTACGCGTCCTCGAGCTCGATCTCCTTGGCGATGGTCACGCCATCGTTGGTGATCGTCGGGGCGCCCCACTTCTTGTCGATGACGACGTTGCGCCCCTTGGGGCCGAGCGTCACCTTGACGGCGTTGGCGAGGGCGTCAACGCCCCGCTCGAGCGCCTTGCGGGCGGCGTCGTTGAACTCCAGTTCCTTGGCCATGAAAGTCCTTTGGTGTATGCCGCGGGCTCGCGGCGGGGTGTTGAGCGTTGCGTTGGGGTGGGGTCGCGCCGGCGAGCCCACCCCAACGCATGCGTGAGCGCGCCTGGCCGGACGCCTCGGGCGAGGGTCACCGCCGAGGCGCGCTCACGGCATACGGGGAAACGACGTCAGCCGACGATGGCGAGCACGTCGCGGGCGGAGAGGATGAGGTACTCCTCGCCACCGTGCTTGATCTCGGTGCCGCCGTACTTGCTGTAGATCACGCGGTCGCCGACCTTGACGTCCAGCGGGATGCGCTCGTCGCCGTCTTCGTTCCAGCGACCCGGGCCGACCGCGAGGACCTCGCCCTCCTGGGGCTTCTCCTTCGCGGTGTCCGGGATGACCAGGCCAGACGCGGTGGTCTGCTCGGCCTCGAGGGACTTGACGATGATGCGGTCCTCGAGCGGCTTGATGGAAACCGACATGGGTTTCTGCTCCTCCCCTGTGGGAAGTCGTTGGGACTGAGTAGGTGGTCGCGCACGGGCTCCGCCGTCGCCGTCGCGGGGGTCGAGCAGCCTTGCCGTGGTGCGCTTTCGGGCTGGCACTCACGGGTGGCGAGTGCCAATGCCCCTAATCTAGGCGCGGGGTTAGCACTCGGTCAACTTGAGTGCCAGCCTCGCCGGCGGCCTTCCGTATGCCGCACGGCGGGCTTCGGTATGCCGGCCGGCCCAGGGTGTCGAGCCCGCGCCGCTCATCGAGCCCGCGCCGCCCATCGAGCCCGCGCCGCCCATCGAGCCCGCGCCGCACATCGAGCCCGCGCCGCACATCGAGCCCGCGCCGCCTATCGAGTGAGGAGTTCTTGTCGCCTCGAGCGCATTGAGGCGACAAGAACTCCTCACTCGATGGCCAGCAAGGCCACGTTCGCCGGCCGGGGACGGCATACGGGATGGAAGACTTGCCTGTCATGGATGTCGGCGCGATCCGGTTCCTGGCATCGCCCGATGGCCAGGCGCTGTTGCGCGACCTGCCGCCCTACGACGAGGCCGCCGCCCTCCCCCTGAGCGATCGGCTGCGGACCCGCGGGATCGCGCCCGAGCACGTCGCCGCGCTCCTCACCCAGCAACGGTTGCGCGCGCGGGCGCGAGCGAAATTCGGGCAGTTCGCCGACGGGTTGCTCTTCACCGCCGACGGCCTCGAACAGGCCAGCCGCCTCGAAGTCGCCACCACGCATGCCCACCGGTTCGCTGCGCTGTCGCTGGCGACGGTCCACGACCTCGGCTGCGGCATCGGCGCCGATGCCATCACCATGTCGGTCCTCGGGATCACGGTCGCGGCCGTCGATATCGACCCGCTGACGGCAGCGGTCGCCGACGCGAACCTGCGGCCGTGGCCGGATTCGCGGGCCCGGGTGGGACGCGCCGAGGAGTTCGTCGCGCCGGTCGATGCGATGCGGTCCCGGATCGGGGCTTGGCTCGACCCGGCCCGCCGGGTGCCGGGCGTCGCGGATGCGCGGGGCCGGTCGCGCCGTATCTATCGGCTCGAGGACATGTCGCCTTCGTGGACGACGGTGCGTGCCATCGCTGCCGCGGTGCCGGCGACGGGGGTCAAGTTGAGCCCGTCGTTCCCGCACGACCACGTGCCCGCCGGGGCCGAGGCGCAGTGGACCTCGTGGGACGGCACGGTTCTCGAGTGCGCCGTGTGGTTCGGGCCGTTGGCGCGCCGCTCCGGCCGCAGCGCCCGGGTCTTGGGGCCCGGCCGGGACCCGATCGAAGTGGACGAGTCGATGGCCCAGCCCGACCCGCCGGCGGCGTCGTCGCTGGCCGACGTGGGTTTGTGGCTCCACGAGGCTGACCGGGCGGTGCTGCGGGCCGGCCTCATCGGCGCGGTCACGGGCGCGGTCGACGGAGTCGAGGTCGACCCCGGCCTGGGTTACGTCTTGACGTCGTCATCCGCGTCGGTCCCCTTCGCCCGCCGGTATGCCGTCCACGAGGCGATGCCGTTCTCCGTCAAGTCCCTGCGCGGCTGGCTGCGGGCCCGCGGTATCACCGGGTTGACGATCAAGAAGCGCGGAGTGCGCCTGGACGAGGACCAGTTGCGCCGGTCGTTGAAGGTGGGCCGCGGCGCCGGGGACGGCGAGCAGGCGACGGTTGTGCTGACCCGGGTCGCGGGTCAGCAGGTGGCCCTGGTCGTCTCCGCTGACAACGCGCCGTAGTTCCTCCGGCGGCTTGCCTCAACACGCAGCGCTGCTCAGCGGCGTTGCAGTCCCATCAGCCCCATCAGCCCTACCCGCCCCATCATCTCCGTCCCCGCCGAACAACCGCGTTCATGGCGAATGACACAGGCGACTAGCGTTGACCGCTGCAAAGGCGCTTGGGTCCGCGAATAGGTCCCCGGCCACGGCAGATCGACTCGGTCAAAGTCACTGGCGGAGCGAGGCGAGAAGTTCATGCACCCGCCGACGAGACTCATCCGCGTTTACCAAGGTGACTCTGCCGTCCAAGATCTCCTTGACGCGCGAACCAATCTCGTCCAGCCAGGCGGCCTCGACCTCTGGCTGGGCGCTGACGACGTCATGGCGAACACTGGCAAGGAGCCCATGGGCAACGACCGCACGAGCCTCAAGATCAAGCTCAAGGCCCGCCTGGTAGACCTCATGGACTTGCGCCGCCATGCATGCCAGTGTATGCGGACATACAGTCCTGGGCCACGGTCATAACCCGACGTGCTTCCCCGTCATGCAGATGACGAATGGGCCAAGCCCGAACTGCGGGCCAGGTCGAGGGCGCGGCGGGCGGCGGCGAGGGCAGGCTCGCGGTCGGCGTCGACGATGGCGAGGCGGGTGCGGCGCTCGACGAGGTCCTCGGGAGTGAGGGCGCCCTCGGCCAGGGCTCCCCAGAGCAGTTCGACCCCAAGGGTATGCCGTCCCGGCACGACCGGTTCGGCGAGCCAGTCGGCCTCGTGGCGGAGGTCCCAGACCGCTTGGGCCTCAAGGCCATAGCGTCGGACCAGGGGTCGAGGTGCATCGAGGCCAGCAAGGTCACGCGCTGGCGCGGCCCCGACGAGGGGCAGAGTAGTGGTGACGCAGGGTGCGCCGTGGCCCAGTCGCCGTGTCACGGCGTCGATGGCGTCCTGGGCCATGCGCCGGTAGGTCGTCAACTTGCCGCCGGCGATGGTGATCGGCTCCCCGGGTTCGTCGATGAGCAGGTGCTTGCGCGACACATCAGCCGAGTCGATGGCCGCAGCGGGGGCACCCGCTTCCTCGGGCGCGACCCGGCTGACCAGGGGCCGCAGCCCGGCGAACTGCCCGATGACATCGGCGCGCGTCAAGGGCCGGGCCAGGGCCGCGTTGATCGTCCCGAGCAGGAAGTCGATGTCGGCCTCGGGCACCTCCGGGGCCACCCCATCGGCACCGGGCGCAGGCTCGTCGGTCAGCCCGATGTAGGTCAACCCGCCCGGTTGCGGCAGCGCAAAGACATAGCGCCCGAAATGTCCCGGCACCGGCACCGTCAGCACCGCGCGCGGATCGCCGAGGAGGTCACTCCGGACGACCACATGGGAACCGCGGCTCGGAGTGACGGCCAGCTGCGCGGCATACTCACCGACCCAGACCCCGGTCGCATTGACGACCACCCCCTCGGCCACGACCGACTCACCGGTGAACTCGTCGGTGAGGCGCACCGAGCGTTCGGTGAGTTCGGTGGCGGCGCAATGGGTGAGGACCTCGGCGCCGAGGCCGGCCGCGGTCCGGGCCACCGCGACGACCAGGCGCGCGTCGTCTTCGAGTTGGCCGTCGAAGTAGAGCAGGCCGCCGCGCAACCCGTCGGGTTGGATGCCGGGCAGGTGGACCTGGACCTCGCGGCGCGAGATGCGGCGGGGGCGCGGCAGCAAGGCGCCAGGCGTGCGCACGCCGAGACGCAGGGCGTCGCCGAGGCGGATCCCCACTTCGGCGAGCGCGCCCATGGCCCGGCCGGTGCGCGTGTCGAGCGGCACGATCGTCGCCAGGGGCGTGACGAGGTGGGGGGCGATCGCGGTCATGAGGTAGTGGCGCTCGAGGGCCGACTCGTGGGCGATGGCGAGGTCGCCCTTGGCGAGGTAGCGCAGGCCGCCGTGGACGAGTTTGCTGCTCCACCGGCTCGTGCCGGCGGCGAGGTCGACGCGTTCGACGAGGAGGGTGCGCAGGCCGCGGGCGGCGGCGTCGAGGGCACAGCCGGCGCCGGTGATGCCGCCACCGACGACGATGACGTCCCAGGGGCGGTCGGCTGTGCGCGCCCAGGTGGCGGCGCGGGTCGCGGCGTCGAGGCGGGTGGTCGGGTTGGGCGTGTACACAACCCCCCTATTGGTCGATTGTGGACGAGTCGAGGGGTCGGGGCAGGTGGTCGGGTTGGGCGTGTACACAACCCCCCTATTGGTCGATTGTGAACGAGTCGAGGGGTCAGGGCGGGCGGGCATGGCGGGCTCCTCAGGGGGCGAGGTAGCGGTCGACGAGCAGGCGGACCTCTGCGTCGACCGTCGCCGGGGCGGCTTCGTGGCGCACGATGGCGGCCGAAAGCACGAACGGGGCGAGGGCAAGGATGAGGGTGAGAGTGGCGACGTCGGGGTCCATCGCGCGGATCGACCCGTCGGCGTGCCCGGCGAGGATGAGGTCGCGCATGAACTCACGCAGCCGCTGCTGGCTGTGCCCGAGCCGGTCGGTGACGTAGGGCACGAGCAACTCGGGGTCGTGATGGAGCAGGGCCTCGACCAGGGCGGAGTCACGCAGGGCGACGATGCCGGCGACGATCGTGTCGGCCAACGTGTCGCGCGCGGTCCGCGCTCGCGGGGGTAGCGCGGCGACCGCGGCGAGGACAACCTGTTCGTGTTCGTAGGACAGGGCGTCGAGGATCAGTTGGCGTATGCCGCCCCCGCGCCGATAGACCGTCACTCTCGACACGCCGGCGCGGGCCGCGATCGAGGTCGCCGTGGCGCGTCGCACGCCGTAGTCGATGACCTCGGCCCGCACGGCTGCCATCAGGGCTTCGTCGGGGGCATCCATGGGCACCTGCCTTCTTGCAACGCTGTAACACTTCGTGCAACAGTGTTACACATGGCTGACGCGCTGACGCACTCGATCCCCCGTTCCGTGTGGCATGGCTGGGGCGACCCCAGCGAGGCGAAACCGCTGAGCGACCGGGCCTGGCGGCAGTTGGCGCGTGAGGTCGGGGCGAAGCGGCAGGCAGCCCCGTCCCGCCCGGTGGCGATCGAGGATGTCGTGCTGCCCGAGAGCCGGTTGTCGACGGACGATGCTGCGGCATTAGCGGCCGTTGTCGGGCGGGAGCACGTCGCCACCGATCGGGTGGCCCGGATCGAGCACGCGGGGGGCAAGTCCTACCCGGACATTCGGCGGTTGCGTTTCGGGGACGGCGGGCAGGCTCCCGATGCGGTCGTGTTTCCCGGCACGGCCGACGAAGTCGTCGACCTCTTGGCCGTCTGCAGCGCCCGTCGCCTCGCCGTCGTGCCCTTCGGCGGGGGGACGAGTGTCGTCGGCGGGGTCTCGGGGGACATCGAGGGCGGTTCGCCGGTGGACGCGGCGCTCGCCGGGGCCGACCCTCTCGACCCGACCACGTCGGGAAGTGACGCCCGGGCAGGCGAGGCGAGCGGGCGGCATACGCCTGACCGACTGACAGCGGTGGTGACGGTCGACCTGCGGCGCCTCAACCGGCTGCTGGCCCTGGACACGGTGAGCCGGATCGCGACGTTCGAGCCGGGGATCCGGGGGCCGGAGATCGAGGCGGCGCTGCACCCGCACGGGCTGACGCTGGGGCATTACCCGCAGAGTCATCAGGAGGCGACGCTCGGCGGGTACGTCGCGACCCGCTCGGCGGGGCAGGCGTCGACGGGGTACGGGCGGATCGACGAGGTCGTCGTCGGTGCCCGATTGGCCACTCCCCGAGGCGAATTGGTCGTCGGCGGGCGGGCGCCGGCGTCGGCGGCGGGGCCGCGGCTGCTCGACCTGGTGGTCGGCAGCGAGGGGGCGTTGGGGATCATCACGGAGGCGAGCGTGCGGGTCGCGCCGCTGCCGAGCGTCAAGCGGTATGCCGCGTGCGCGTTTCCGTCGTTCGAGGCGGCGGCCGAGGCGCTGCGGGAGATGGCGCAGGAGCTGGGCCATGGGGTGTTGCCGGATGTGTGTCGGCTCTCCGATGCCGAGGAGACGCGGGTGGGTTTGACGTTGGCGGGGCGCGGCGGGGCGGCGTTGTCGCGGTGGTTGCGGGTGCGGGGGTTGAAGCGGCCGTGTCTGGCGCTGTTCGTGTGGGAGGGGCGTGAGGAGTCGGTGCTGCGGTCGCGGGCGCGGCGGTGCGAGGCGGTGTTTGCGCGGTTCGGGGCGCGATCGGTGCCCTCGAAGGTGACGCGGGCGTGGGAGCATGGGCGCTTTGCCGGGCCGTACCTGCGCGATGAACTGATGGGGCATGGGGTCTTGGCCGACACCCTGGAGACGGCGACGACGTGGGAGAACCTGGGGTCGTTGCATGAGGCGGTCGGCGCGGCGATCGGGTCGGCTTTGGTGGCCGCTGGGACGCCGGGTCTGGTCCAGTGTCACGTGTCGCATGTGTATGCCGCGGGCGCGTCATTGTACTACACGTTCGTCGCGCGGGAGGCGGCCGACCCGGTGGCGCAGTGGGCCGCGGTGAAGGCGGCGGCGAGTTCGGCGATTGTCGCTGGTGGGGGGACGATCACGCACCATCACGCGGTGGGGAGGGATCACCGGGAGTTCTTGGGTGCCGAGATCGGCGGGCTCGGGGTCGAGGTGCTGCGCGCGGTCAAGTCCGTAGTGGACCCGGCTGGAGTGCTGAACCCGGGAACGCTCCTGCCCTGAGGGTGCTGGCCTCCGCGTTGGTGTGTCTCTGCGGTCGGAGGGAGGGCGACTGACGCGCCGAGCCGGCTGGCCGGCATACGGTCATCGTTTCTAGAGGTGTGGGCGCCGTACCAATTTGGTACGGCGCCCACAGTTTCGTGTAGGCACACCCCGCGAGGACCTAACTCGCTATTGGACCGGCCGTCATAGATCGGGCAGGCATGCCGATGGCTTCTTGCTAATTGCTGCTCGTCCGCGAGTACAGCGGAACTCGCCGGGATGAACGACTTCAACCCGGAGATCTCGATTCTATTCGCTGCTCGTCAGCGAGTACAGCGGAACCCGCACGTCACTAAAGAATGAGAAAACCGCGGGGGTCCCGTTTCTATTCGCTGCTCGTCAGTGAGTACAGCGGAACCAGGGACCCAGCGCAGGACTGGACCGATATCGGTTTCTATTCGCTGCTCGTCAGCGAGTACAGCGGAACAGGCTGAATTCCCTTACCGGACCGACTGCTACTGCCGGTTTCTATTCGCTGCTCGTCAGCGAGTACAGCGGAACACTGGGCAATATCGCCCGCAAGCCGGGCTCGGCATGTGTTTCTATTCGCTGCTCGTCAGCGAGTACAGCGGAACCGGCATTGATTGCCGCCGCGACACCTGGCGTCGCGTTTCTATTCGCTGCTCGTCAGCGAGTACAGCGGAACGCCTCGACTTCGGCGACGGAACGGCCATGGCCCGCAAGTTTCTATTCGCTGCTCGTCAGCGAGTACAGCGGAACCCACCTGTGCTGAACGGCAACATCTACCACGTAGAGTTTCTATTCGCTGCTCGTCAGCGAGTACAGCGGAACGTGGAGCGTATCTACGTCGAGATGATCACTGGGGACGTTGTGTTTCTATTCGCTCCTCGTCAGCGAGTACAGCGGAACGGGGGGCGGCTCTGCCACCTGGCGGAGACCGTCCGGTTTCTATTCGCTGCTCGTCAGCGAGTACAGCGAACCCGGCTTCCAGTGGAGTACTCCGGGCTGGGCCGTCTTGTTTCTATTCGCTGCTCGTCAGCGAGTACAGCGGAACGACACCTCGGGGGGATGTGGCTGTACCGACAGGGTTTCTATTCGCTGCTCGTCAGCGAGTACAGCGGAACCGGCTCATACGTCGACATTTCCTACTGCGATGCCGTTTCTATTCGCTGCTCGTCAGCGAGTACAGCGGAACCAGCGGCAAGCGCGGCAAGGTCACCATCAACCCCAAGGGTTTCTATTCGCTGCTCGTCAGCGAGTACAGCGGAACCGTCATCTTTGAGGGCCACAAGGTATCAGCGCGTTTCTATTCGCTGCTCGTCAGCGAGTACAGCGGAACTCCCAGGGCTGGACGGGTACCTACCCGAACTGCCTGCAGTTTCTATTCGCTGCTCGTCAGCGAGTACAGCGGAACGGTTACCCCTGTTCGGCGCGATAGTAGTATTTTTCTCGTTTCTATTCGCTGCTCGTCAGCGAGTACAGCGGAACGTGAACGTCGAGGCGGTAATCTGTCGGGACGGGTTTCTATTCGCTGCTCGTCAGCGAGTACAGCGGAACGCGCCGATGACGGTGCGGATGATGCCGAGGCAGTGGCCAGTTTCTATTCGCTGCTCGTCAGCGAGTACAGCGGAACTGGGGCAGGCGGACCCTGAGGACCTGGGCGAGAGTTTCTATTCGCTGCTCGTCAGCGAGTACAGCGGAACTCCCGCCGGTCGCCGGCATCTACGACTCGATGGTCGTTTCTATTCGCTGCTCGTCAGCGAGTACAGCGGAACCACATGCCGAGCATTCGGCCTGGGCCGGCGAAGGACGTTTCTATTCGCTGCTCGTCAGCGAGTACAGCGGAACCCTACCCCCTCGGACAGGGCTCTGACCAGCACCGATGCGACCCGTTTGCACACCCCCCGCTTCGGAGGCACGGACCTGCGGCCCAAGAGGCGCCTCCAGCGCCCGTTTTCGCAGGTCACAGGCGGTGCACACCCTAAGCCACTCGGAGCCAATCCCGGACCCACCCCCGCGAGGTTGCTCACTCTCACGGCATACGGCGCCCCTCTGCCCCCAGGCGGCTGGCCATCAACACCGGAAACACCCTCGTGCACAAGCACAATCATCGCCTCACCCATCGATAGTGCCCTACAGTGCCGACCAGTAGAGGACCCGCTCGGGGCGCCTGGATTGCCCCACGCACACCATCGACCCGGCGCAGGTGCCGCATTGAATGAAGAAATGCAACGAGTCGACATCGAGATCCATGATAGCGGCCAATCGGTCACGCACTTCAATGAGTTCCTCTTTCGAGACGTCGATGAGAAAGACCGATTTCTGCACCCGATCGCCCCACGACTGAAGAATAGCCGCGACCCGGCTGCGACGCCCGTCCTCGCGAATGTCGTAGGCAGCGACAACCATCATCGCCGAATCACCTCCTCGCCATCACGAGCATCCACCGCACCTACCGCCATGACAGCCCCGTCCACATACCCGGCTCTGGACCGAGGATGGCCGCGCACAACCGTTGGGCCTGGCGGTAGACATGCCGTCGAAGGGTGCCGGCGAAGTCCGGCAAAGCCCCCGCCGTCCTGGTCAGCATGCGACGCTCATAGCCGGCCAGGACCGCCTCCCGGCCCGCCTTGGTCAGCATGACCCCGGTCCGCCCCTCCTCGACCCGGCCGTGCTCGGCTCGCAACTCCCAGCCCGCGCCGCAGATATCACCACCTGGTCAACGATCAGGGGTCTCAATTCCTCAAGGAGGTCCAAGGCCAGGCTCGGCCGGTTCTCGTGATCGCTATGAAGGACACCGAACGCCGGATCGAGCCCCGCGGCATACAGAGCCGTCACGCACTCCCCCAACAACACCGTGTAGAGGAACGACAAGGCGCTGTT
This sequence comes from Actinomycetes bacterium, assembly GCA_029778715.1. GTDB lineage: Bacteria > Actinomycetota > Actinomycetes > Actinomycetales > Dermatophilaceae > Phycicoccus_A. Next base: position 38,231 of record JAKOPT010000093.1, read on the forward strand.
GGCCACGTCGAGCGGCGGCTGCCGCGACCGCACCGTGAACGCCAGGTCCGCGGGCATTAGGGCACCGAGCGCCGGGAAGTAGGCGGCCGCAGCCGCACCCTCCAGCCCCATGGCCTCGTCAGGGGACGTCGCGTCCGCAAGCATGAGCAGGGCATGCTCCATCCCGGCGACGGCATCGCGCACGGCGTCGGCGTGCTCGCGCCGACCGAAACGCTGCAGGACAACGATCTGTTTGCGGACCTTGGCCTCCACGATCGCTCGAGCGATCGGCATCTGCCGCGGCGAGCCCGCCACGTCCAACTGCGCCCGCACCCGTTCGGGGCGAGAGCTGCCGGCTCCACCGACGAACGATCCCAGATAGGTCCCCCGGCGCGACCCGAACACGACCGAAATGTCATTCGACATCGCCCACGACCGCACCCCGGCACTGACCCCGACCGAGCCGAAACAGACCAGGCGTGCCACATGCCCGGTGGGCACGTTAAGGACCTCGAGCTCATCGGCCCGTTCGACAATGAGCCGTCCCGAATCCGTGCGCACCCGCCCGCCCTGGGTGGCGACGTACACGACCTTGCGCTCCGGCTCCTCGACCCGAGACTCTTGCAAGACCACCGGATAGCGCGACCCGAAGTCCTCCCCGAGGAAGGCGAACCCGTCCTCGAACGACATGACCCCGGTGTCTTCCGGACCCAGCGACATCTCGACCCTCCTGATCGCATCGGACACGCACAGCAGCGCCCGCCGCCCTTCCTCGGGCGACGCGACGGCGATGGCCAGGTCGTCGGCATACCGAATCACGGGAAAGCCCGCGGCCAAGACCTCGGCGTCGGCCAGCACCAACACCAAATTCGCCAGCAGCGGCGACAACGGGCACCCCTGCGGCAGACCCCGCACCGGCGCGCTGCCGCCCGCCCGGCGGTTCACCCGGCGCGCCAGGAGCAGGTCGACCACGCCGAGAAGGTCCCCGTCGTCGATGGCCTCCCCCAGCCGCCGGCGTGCCAACCCGACGGGCATGCTCGGGAAGCAATCGTCGACATCCGTGCGCAGCACCCACCCAAACCCCTCCTCCCGCAACCGTGCCAAGGCCTGCACCGCGTCCACGACACCCAAACCCGGCCGGTAGGCGTAGGACGCCGGCCCGAGGAGAGGATCTACGATCGGTGTCACCGCGGACAGCACGGCGCGGGCGACGATTCGGTCACGCACCGCCGGCACCTGGAGAGCCCGATGATCCTCGTCGTCGAGGACCACCTCGGTCAGGTCGGAGGGTACGTATGTTCCCCACGCGAGGTCGGTGGCCAACCGAGTCAGGTGATCGTCGAGGTCCTCCTCGAACCGTCGCACGCCCGCGCTGAGTTGCCCGTCGTCGGCATCGCGCGCGAGCACGTCCGCCCACGCTCTGCGGAGCGCGGGTTCGGCGAACGCGGCGCTAGCGAGCCGTCCCATCGGCTGCCTCCGCCAGGTCGGGAGCGGAGCGGGCGTCGGGACTGGGCCGGTGGCGTTGGACGGCGGGCACCAGCGTGCTCACCCGAGTCACGCCCAAACCCTTGCGTGTCATGCTGCCGACCCCGGTGTATGCCGCGAGCCGCAGGAGCGCGCCGACCGCGGGTGCTCCGTCCGGTTGGGTCGGCCGGATGACGATGGAGCCGGTGGCGGCCGAGACGGTCACCGTCGTTCGGGTCTGGCGGGCGCGCGAGTTCACCGGAAACGTGAGGACCTCACTGGTCAGGTCGAGGTCGCTGATCCATCCCTGCGCCTGATGGGCCGGTGGCTCCGGCAACGCGACATCGCTCCACAACCGCCACAGCCGGCGCAGCCCGTCGAGGATCGTGGCCGCCTGCGGCGCCGGGCTCGACCGGTCGCCGCTGCGGAAGGTCACCGGCGTGACGAAGTCCAGCCGCCACTGGGTCGCGCCGTCGTGGGCCGCGAGGTCGTGCCAGGAGTGCCGCTGAATGAGGCTGGGTCGTTCGATGTACGCCGTGGCGCGCCCGAGCGCGACCCGCTCGCCCCGTCGGGCGTGGACGTGAAACCGTTCCTCCGCCTCGTCGGTGAGAGTGGAGATTTCCAGGCCGGGGCGCCCCGAGTGTTCGGACATCGGCGAGATGGCATATGGCTTGTCCCCGAAGTGATGCTCGGGGTCGCTCCGGTCGAACCACCGCGAAAAGGCGGCATGCACGTGGGTGAGTGACACGGCCGGCGAATCGAGCCCGCGCAACGGCACCCACCACCGACTAGGCATGATGAATACCGGTGCCCATCAGCGTCACTATTTGAGGCACCTCTGGCTGCCGTTCAGATGCGCGCCACGGCGAGTAGGTCCGCTGGTCCCGGTTGTAGTGGAGGGGGACTAACACCTGCCAAGGACTCATGCAGCGCTCCTGGCTACAGCCAGACACCGAACAGCGGCTGTTTCTCAAGTAGTAGCCCACCGCAACAGAAACCGTCTTGGGAACTCGGATGGCAAGATAGACGACCCCCTCCTCGGTTTCGTGGATAGCGCGGCGGATCATGCTCCCCAGTTGGTGGACCATGGGACCCGGCTGGCACAGCACATGTCCCTCGGAATCATCGCCAACATCGCCCACCTTGACCGTTTGACGCAGCGCATCAATGTTGCCGCCAGGCTCACGGAATGCAGCTAAACGGTATCGCCGAGCATAGAGGATGTCCGTGGGAACCGTTGCCGCATCATTAATAGTCAAATCAGCGATGACCAAAGCCCCGGGGCCATTCCTCAGATCAACTCGCAACTCTAGCGCAGGACATTTTTGAGGCTGATCAGCTATAACATTAATGCACCACTTGTAGTACTGCTTCTTGGGGCGCACAATCTCCAGCTTCGAATTATTCTCGCCCTCACATGAGTGATCTCGCGCCAGCGCCGCGCCGAGAGGGGTGCCCATCCGCTCGCAGAGGGTCAATGAGCGGACATAACGAGCATCTGTCAACTCGTAGCCGAGAGCGACCCCGAACGGCATCAAGAGATTGGGTGTCAACTGCCATTGAGTTTTATCCCGCCCCACCTGAGTCTTGATATGGGCAGACAACTCACGAACGACCGGGGATTGATCTTCTACAGTCAACCCGTCCAATACAGGAGGCCGGGTGATGGTTTTCGCCCATTTCTCGTCTGGTTTGGTGCCCTTGGGGGGAGCCCCAGCCTCAGGGTCATGCCAATCTTCTCGCCCGTCTTCACCGATACGGACGTAGTACTGGACTATTGAGAAATTTCCAATCAAAGCGATGATCAGCGCGAGCAGGATGACAGCCGCGACGATTACATAGAAGGACCCCGGGTATTTTGAGGCAAATGCCAGGGGAATGCCGAGAATTAGCGCAAGTGCTGAATTCCGATAGAACTTGAGAGGCCCGCCCGGGAGTCGATATCTTCTCACGCACATCCTTTCTCGCTTGACACTGTCATCCGTGATTGGCTTTCTCCAATACTGCTGACCAAACCATCAATGAAATCCATGTCACCCATATGAATGAATGTAAGCGGCGCCGAGACGACCGACGCACCACTGGGGACGCGACGAACTTCCCAAAGCCGCATCTCTTGATGGTTAACGAGACTCGGGGGGTAGGTCGCGCTAATCCGGCCATCGGTTTGAGTCCACGCGCGCACGCGCGAATCGGTGACGTCGGCCTCCTCCCATCCTGTGCCCGGACAGTCCCGTCCGAATCTGAGCCTGGCACCGACGATGCCGTCCCCAGGCAGATCGCGATCTAGCCGTAGGCGGACGTGCTCTGTCCGTGACCAGCCCCACATATGCGTCGCTTCCATCGGCCGGTTTTTCAACACGGAAGCGACATGGATCGCACCAGGCGTGGAATCGATCCACAACCAGCCGCTCATCTGACGATCGCAAATACTCGGCCAGGTCGGCGCACCTAGCCCTTTCACGTAGGCTTTCATTGGATCTCCTCTGTGGCCGGGTCTTCCTCCTTTGCGGGTACAGCGGCCAGAACATCACGCAGGAGGATGGGGGTCGCTGAAGCACCCCCCACAGCCTCAATCCAGCCGTAGCCCCGCGACGACCCCCGGCCAATCCCGACGAGGCCGTCCGAGCAGTCGCGCACCACGTGGCATAGCAGATTAGCCAACTCCTTAGGCACCGCCTTCGCGACAACATCCTTCATCGCAGCCTCGTCCGGCAGTCTAGTGGGTATGACTCTGACCCGGATCCGCTGAGTGAACTCGACACCACGCTCCACGGCATACAACGTATGTAGCCCGCCCTCGAGAGCGCCCCCGGTGAAGCGATCGATCGGTGCATGCGTGCGGCGCACATTTGCCCCGACCCCGGTGCGAGCGTCGTCGAATATTAGAACTCCGCGATGGCCGGTTGCGCCGAAGAGGTAGTCCTGCACCGTGTTCACCTCGGTTTCCGACGCACCACACGAGCGCAAGATGTACGCCGTCCGGTGGCGGAAGATCCCTTTCCACGAAGAACCCGGCACCACGCATAGGTCATCCACGGTGAAGACATGGGCCACCGTGTGTCGACGCTCATGGTTGTCGCCCTTGACGTCGGTGACAGTGTCAGCGTCGCCCGTCCCCAGATGGATGGGCTCGCGCACCCGCCACTGAATGGATAAAACCACGTCTCGATCCGCATGAGGCACCCGGCCCGAGTAAGCACTTTCGGTCGCGCCGTCGGGCGCCGCACCGCCGCTAAACCACCCGACCCGGCAGTCGGTCAACCACCAGTTGAGATGCTCGGCCTTGTCTAGGTCGAGACGCAGCGAGCGCACCGAAGAAACCCACGCACGCCCCATGCCGGTGCTGGCGGAGCGACCGATGACTGGCTCCCAACTTCGCAACTCGCCGATGAGATCGGGCGATGGCTCGCCACTGTGCTCAGCACAGACCACAATCGTGCCAGGGTGTGCCCATTGCTCAATCCGCAGGGTGCGCCCGGCCGCCGCCCTTCGCCGCGCGTTCACAGCGGTCACTCCCCTCGACGCAATTTGGTGCCCGTCAACCATGAGGCAACCCAAAAGGCGCAGTCGACTCGGTACGTACTTCACGTCCCCAGTGGACTCTTCCCAAGCAGGCGGCTCCGAGCCCAGCCAGGCAACCCTCAGCCCTTCCCGAAGATGGCTCCGGAGGGAGCCCGCCAGGCTCGTTCCTGGCACATGAGGTGGCCGGCCGCGATCAGAACATGGGGCAGTTAGATCCGCAATCAGCGGGAGGCTAATCTCCTGATCGGCGTTTGGCATGGTTCCCACCCCCCAGCGGTCGTCAATCTCGAGGACGATGGCCAGTAGCGTGACGATATTCACTGCTGCTCCGCAATAAGTCGCTCAATCATTCGCAAATGCTCGGCGAGCATCTCCGCGGGTGCCGAAACAACTGCTTGCACGCGAGTTTGGTGCGCCTGGGAGAGGTTACGCATCCACGGCAGATTGTTCATTGGCTCCACAACCTGCGCTCGCACCAGGGCTTCAGCAAATCCGTTCTCGCGCCAACGCCGTACGAGTCGGGCTTGGGCCAGCAGTCCTTTGAGGGTGGCGGGGGTGCGGGCCGGCCCAATCTCGTTGAGCAGAGCCTCTACCTCCGACATCTTCGGCTCATCTCCGGACTCGTCGACCGGTACCGGTATAGGGTCGGGAGCGATCGGTGCCACGGAGTCCGTTTGCTCATCAACTTCCGCGGCCCTCTGGGTTGCTGCGGTGATGGATTCGACATGCCGCCCGCTGGACGTGCGCGTGCCCTCGCCCTTCGACATGGGCGCGGTTGCGGCCGGCAGTTGTTCACGCGTAGTGACCCCGTCTCGGCTCAGTAGTTCGACACTGCCGTAGCCCTCTACTTGCCGTAGCCCTAAACCGCGGCTCAGGGCCATTGCGCCGACCTCGTCCAGGTCCGTGATGATCACAGTGGAACCAGCGTCCACGGCGTACTCTTCGGATTTGGGGAGCCCTGCCATGCCATTCCAGCCAGCAACCGTGACCGGACGCACCCAATGTCTTTCGGCTCTCCCCCTGCCCTTGGAACGGGCTACCTCGTCGCTCACGGCACCTGCGAGATCGGTTGTTGCCGCGCCGAACTCGTCAACGAGAATTGCTGGCGACCTGAGCCGCAGCACTACCTCGCCGGTCGGCAACTTGGGCGGCGACGTCTCCGAACATGTCCATCTACAGCGTCCAAGTGTCGATCGTTGCCCGCCGATGCTGAGTTCCCGATCCGTCATGAGCCAATCGATCGCCCGGCTTAGATCGGCGCGGTCTCCCGAGAGAACCAGGGTCCCGCGAAGGGTGATGTCGGTGACGAGGGCAGAGCGAGTGAAGAGTTTGTCCTTTTCAGGGGCACCCCGCTGCAGAGCGGTACGGGTAGTCGACCGTTTCAGGGTGCCATTGGCGAGGACTCCTCGCAACTTCTCGGTGCTCCAGCCTTTGCCAGATTGTCGGGCGCCACCGCATGTGCATTTGTCACCCACGAATTCTGTACCGGCGCGATCGTGCCACCTCGGATCGCAGCACTCGGGAGTTCCCGCATACTTGCATCGGACGGCAGAGACCGGATTAAGTTCGGCCGTCACCTCCTCGGTATCGCCATGCACGGCAGGGAGTGCGGCGTTAACTCGCATCGCGCGGCGGAACAGTGATTCGAAAAACAGTTGCCTATCGTCAAGCGGTCTGAATCCACCGGCCGAGGCCGACCACCACGCAGCTCCGAGCGCTCCACGCACAACAGTGCCGGGGATGATCTCGTGGATTTCACGTCCATTGCCGACCTGCGCAAACCGCCCGGCCGACACTCGCGCTCTTGGATGCAACTCGTAATTGAGATGGATGACATTAGTCATTGCGCACCTTCTCAAATGGGTCACCGAGCGCCAGATCCTGACGTTGCACCGCAGACTCCCTCATGGCCAAGAACGCAGTACTTTCGGTGATCGTCCATGGCTCACCGTCCGTCAACGTGACCCATCCGGAGCCGCGGTTACGCCCTCCGCCGAGGGTACTGACCGAGCGCGCGCATGCTCTGATGAGGAGTCGCTGCTCGGCCGTCGGCAGCCGCTCCTCGGGTAGGTTGATCATCGGCGCGACGGTGAAGTGCCCAGTGCGAGCCCAGACCTCTTCACCCAGAGCAAGGAACCCCCGTTCAGAGGCGCTTGTGTCTGGGTTGATCTTGATCCGCACGGCTCGGCCAAACGTCGGGCTGTCCACGACACCGTCACTCCACCACCAGGGGCTCGGATGATCACCCTCGCGCCCAAAGGTCGCCTCGAGCCATGGCTTCGGTATGCCAAGCCGCTCCCTAGCTTCAGCGCGTAGGAGGCCCTTTAGGCTGCTCCCCGGAAGCAGGAAGTCTCGATCAAGCACGCGGTCCATTCCCCCAACCGCGCCCAAGCCACCAACATGAAACGGGCCGTGAAAGGCAATCTGAAAAGCGAGGGGTTCGGCAACCCCAACCCCGCTTTGACGACACATCATGACGGTCACTCATCCTCCTTGACTCCGGGGAACCATCGGGCGCGAGAGAGTGCTGCGGGCATCTCAACTAGTGGCGTCCGTTGCCCCGGACGTTCCCAGCCCACCCGCGAAGCCCAGCTTTGAATCACGGCCTCACCAGGATCACTATCCCGAAGAATGGATCCCAATTGCGCTCGCGCTGAGGCTGACAGTGCGAAAACATCCGGAAGGCAATTCGCGGGTTCGGTACCATCCAATTCGGCGATGACCTGCTTGGCGGACACGGTGAAAGGGGGGGCTGACGTGTCAGCAGTCAAGTCAACCCAGCCGATCCACGAGGCCGACCCCTTGCCCTTCCTCTTTGCCGCAACCATAGCCCTCTCGGCCTCGGCGTGAGTCTCGTAGACAGGATGGGAAACATGGGCAAAACAGATTCCAATACCCAAACTTATGCCATCAATGGCTGCCTCGAGGTCGCTCTTGTAGTTGGCAAGTTCCCTGAGCCCATCTTGGGTGGATGCCCCCGATGGGATCCAAGCCTTCAAGCCGGAAACCATATGCGCGAAACTCGCAGATAGAGTGGCTGCGAAGCGCCACGCGGCACCAGCCGGCACACTAGCAAAGATGTCGTCCCCACCGAGAAAGTGCGGTTCGACGGCCGCAATCTCGGGTTCGGGGTCCGTCACCATATTCGCCGCCGCAACAACTGCGCCCGCGCAAGCGGCGTCGATGGCGATCGACGTGCTTTGGGCTAGGGCGCTCGTGTCAATGCCCCCAGGAGGATTTGAAATGAGTCCAAAAAGGGCCCCCAGCGAGTTCCCATCCGCGACGATGGTGGCCAGGTGGTTACGGCTTTCCTTGCGCCCTAGGGCCAGTGGCTTCTTGCCTCCTTTGCGGAGTCCACCCCTGCGAGCAAGGGTGTCGAAGTCCTGGGCCCATTGGCCCCTAATGTCCTCCAGTTGTGGTCGGGCACCGCGGTCCCAATCTTTGCCCTGTCCTGAGCGCGCCATTCGCGCGGCACAATCGCGACCAGGATCGCTCCTTCCCTCAGCGGTCAAGGTGACTGCACGGGCTGGCTCGCGTCGGCACTGCTCGCAGGCTTCAACAAGTCCGCAGTCTTGAATGGTTGGGACCCACATCAACCGGCCTTCGACCTGCCCTTGGGTGTTACGGTGCAGGGCCGCCACGTAGGAATTCGCTTCGCACCACCATGCCTCCCACTCGACGCCGGGCAACTGTTTACCAAGCCGGGTGAGCACCCCATACGCAATAGTGCGCGCAACCTCCGTTGAGGGCAACTTCAGGGGTACAACCCCGTCGACATCGCCGGTTTCCCCATCCCCACCGGGAGTCGCTGCGATACTGGTGACCCCATCAAACAGCCCTTGATCCGACGTTAGGATCGCCTCGATCTCTGTCCGGGAAGTGACCTCGGCAAGTGCGCGTGAGGCTCCTCGGATTAGTGCGAGTTCTGGGGTACGTAGAAGCCAAGTCTGGATGCGATTAGCTCCGATCGAGAGATAGGCCGTCATCGTGGCTTCCTCCAGATCAAGGGCAATAATTGATCATTGCGTTCGTGGACGTGCGGAAGCGGATGCCACGGGTTGGTGCGCTGCCTGAGCCTCTCACCGTTGGCTACAGTGAAGAACTTGTAACTCGTCCGGAACTCTTGCGTCCCGAACTCGGACCACTCGGCCCCAGGAGGATAGGCCACGAGGTGGTCCCAGCCTTCAAGCCCAGTGACATCGAGCAATCGCATCACGCTGGGCAGCCCAGCGCGCATGCCCCCACCGGCAAGAGTCTCGAGGTCGTCAAGGTCCTCGGGGGTGACCTCGCTCGGCCACTGCAGGTCAGGTTGAGACTCTGTATACCGGAGCCGCGCCGGATGCAGGTGGGCGGTAGCGGTCACCAAGGCCGTTCCGAGGCCGAAGGGCTTGCCGCCCCCGAGGTGGACGGCAATGTCGTTCGGTTGACGTCCGTATACCGCAGCCAGGCGACCGGGCTCGAGGGCGAGAAGGAGAGCAAGCGCATATCGGCGTGGAAGTCCGTCAACGGTCACGGTCGCCCGCAAAACGGTGCCAGCGGGAACCAGTTCGGCTGCCCGCGACATATCGCCAACGCGCTGTTTTGCCGTCGCTTCATAACGCGGTAGGGCCCGGCGACCATTCACGTTTTCCCAGTACCTCACCTGCTCGGAGGGGTCGCTATGCCAATAGAACTTGCGACCTCTCAAGGGCACACTGCCACGCGCGTCAGTCGAGGACCCCCAGCGCGTCGGAATGTCATTGACATTCCGGTTATGGGGAATCCGCTGGGGGAGCTCGAGATAGAACATCCCATTGCCAGGGTGAGGTGCGCTCAAGGGTGCGAGTTCTATCGACTGGAGTCTCACCGGTTCGATGGACGTGGCGGTTCCGAATCGCACATGGCCGGCGTAGGCGATTTGTTCTCCTTTGCCTCTCCTGCTTCCTCCGGTATCCGCGGCGCCAAAAGTCGCGCACGAGAGACAGAGTTTCTCATGGTGCTCAGTGCGCGTGAGGCAGGGCTCGGCTCCGTTGAGTCGGGCCCCGACGGCTCCGGTCCCAGTTGTACGCCAGATTTGCGACAACTTGAGTTTCGTGACCTGGCCTCCGTCGGCCTTGACCCATACCACATCCCCACGGAAGAGGAACCCCGTATGTCTCGCCCTCACTCCGATCTTGCGACCTTGCCATTCCACGTCGGCAAAACTTCGCTCTTCTCGCCATTTGGCGTGAATGTGCGGTTTGTTGGACCCGTGTCGGCGACGGTCCTCCCGCTCGAGGATGCGACGGTCCTCCGACCCCGCCACGGCGTGTTCGAACTCCGCCATGGCTTCCGCTCCCGGCCTCACCTGTGGATCCAACGAGACCGTGTCGCTGGAGAGCCGAGACCCAGCCCAAAAACAACGACCAGGCGATCCATTACGCTTAATGGGATGGCGGGCGCCAAGGTCGGTTACCAGGAATATCCAGTCCCCCAAACTAAAAAGGTCGGTCATCGTCTTGCTGCCATTTGTCGGAGTCACAACGTTGAGTTCCTCAACCTTGGATATTTCCCATCTGTTGAGGTTCGTCCATTCGATCTCCGCGCCAATCTGCACGATCTCTCCAGTTCTTGGACTCCGACCGTGGGGCCATTTTCTAGCCAGAGAAGTAGCCTCGATAAACGTCAGATCCTCTTCGGTGCATAGCTGGAACCGATAGATGCCCTTCGAATCTGTGCCGAGCAGTATGGCCAGGCGCCATCCGGAATCGGCCGTGGCCGGTGCCCGATAGCCGGGGACGAACCCCTCGTCAATGGCGCGTAGGCACCCGTTAAACATGGCCTCATGGAGGCTCCTCACGGACCCCTTGAGGCTTGATCCCGGTACGCGGAGCCTTGCGTCCACGCCGACCCAGCCTTCTTCGCGCGCCGTTGCGGGCAGCAGCATGGGAGTGCGTAGCGTCCACTGCACATCGATTGCGCCGCTCACACGTACATCGCCGTGATCGATTGCGCAGGATGAGCCGTCATGCCCCGGCGCGGGCTGGCGATTGGGCGACTCCCCAATGCCGACGAAGGTATACGGGTTGACGAACGACGACATCGACATCCTAAACTTCCGCACTCTCGGCCCGCGGCACTCTTCGACTCTGGGGCGCATCGATCCACGGTAGGTCGGAGTCCCATTGCACAGTTCCTTGGCTCTTCACTTCAACATACTCCCCTGCCCTGCGATCGGTGGCGTCGCCCTTGCCGATATTCAGAATCCCTTTTCCTCGTGCAGTGATTGTAACACCCCTTGTCGAGCCGGGAGTGAACTTGAGACCGCCGGCCGCAGCAGTTGTTTCAGGAAATGCGAGGTCGACGTTCGCTTGGCAAAACTCTCCCTCGACTGCCAAGAATGGTGGGCTACCTGTGGCCAGGACCCCCCTGGGCTCGCCGAACAAGACCCTTAGCTCAGGAAATGCGGTACTATCCTCGTCAGCCCGGAATGATATTGATTCAATAACCGTCTCTTGAGCGCTGGTCGCCAGAGTTACATGCGACCTTCCCCCGAACTCCCCGCCGACGACTTTCAGCGGTGCAGGACTGTCCCAGCCAATGTGCAAAGAGGACCCGCCATCAATGCGCAATTGTGTCAGTTCCGTACTCGTTTCAGCCGTTTCAGTCTGGTGTGAGGCGAGTTGCAGTTCCATAGTCGCCGCGGACGCGGCGAAGCCCCTGGGGGACGCCTCCCAATCTCCATCAAGCTCGCGACCCAACAAACCCCTGATTTGTTTCCGTGCTGAGTCAGCCAGACTATTTCTATCGAAACTCAGAGAACCGCTCCCCAGCAACGTAATATCCCCATCGATCGAGACGCTGTCGGTTAGCGCTTTGGAAGCGCTTGAGGTTGATGCAGAAAGTAGAATCAGTTGGCCAACAACTTGGACGTCCTTGAACAGAACCTCCGACTGACCGCGGATCTCGATGATCAACGTTCCGACAATCTCGACGTTATCCATTACCAACTTGTGGTCGCCTTTCCCTAGGGATAGCGCCCCACATCCAGACTTGGCAATTTGGCAGTCGCTCCAGATGACGTTCGTGCTGCCTTGCGCGGTTACTGCCCAGTGAGAATCAGCCTGTTTGGGAAGGAGGACACTCGCTCGGGGCGTCTCCCTTTCTTGATTGCGCCGCCCGCGCCAGGGCCTGGCTTTGCGTACGGTTCTAGACCCTTCGATGACAGTGATGATGAAATGATGTCCTGAACCTTCCTCAAAGCGAAGCTCAGTAAGATCGAGTGTGGAACCCTCGCATAGAGAAAGTTTTGAAAGCGGCACTCCCAGTGCAGCGTAGGTGCGACCATCAATACCGACCTTGTGGGTGATTGGATCGTTTTCATTCGCCGCCTGCGACAGCAGGTCAAATTGTGCCCTCCAAGCGTCTGTTCTCATCCACATTGAACGCCAGTCGTCCTGGTTCGCTTCTTTTGGTTCATCATTTGTCTCGCCATCATGCTTTCTTGCGTCAAAGGCAAGCGGCCCCTGAATGCCAGCGTCCGAACGACCTGGCTCAGATCTTGGTTCGCTGTCGGCTTCTTGGGGAGAGCGCGTGCTGGCCACGCCTGCCGAGTCGACCGGTGCCGCCGTGGTAAATCTTGATGGGCGGGCTACGTCACTGCTTTCTCGATTGCGCTCGACCTTCGCCTTTTCGACTGACACTGAAGTCGAGGTTCCCATTAACACGCTTTGCGCCACCGCGACCGCCTGATCGAGGAGTTCTGATTCTTCCCTCACGCACTTTACAATTCCGCGCCACGCGGAAGAACTCGCATCGGGATCGCTGATGCCCTCGACCAGTTTGTCGAAACGCTGCTCAGCCGCCAACCGGTCCTCTAGGCTGCGATGGGCGTCTTCCGCTCTCGCCTTTGCAATTTCGAAGACAAGAAGTGACATGGCGCCAACAATAGAACCCACAATAAGCAGCGGGTTGTCTCCAGCAAATGCGTGCAGTCCAACTACCCAGTCCTTCTGATTGGCTAATAGGATCAGTCCTCCAAGGACGCAGACCACTACCGCAAGCGTCAGAAATCCAACCAGCAAGACGGTACTCCCCGGGCGCTTCAGGAGTGCGTCTTTCACGCCCTCCGGTCCCCGATATGTCCCACTGACTGACCTGCTGAGGCGATTTCCCGTCACCCGCATATCATGCCGGAGCGAAGGTACCTTCCACAAGGGCATCTGTACTGCGGCGAGTCGCTGTCATGCCACTTCACAGATGCCGAGGCGAGGCGACCCCAGCATCTTGCAAAGCTCAGGCGTCTGGTTCAGTAGACCCTGCCGTGGTGGAAGGCAGGCCGAAGGGAGTTCTTGAAACCAGAACTATGCGAACGGCATGAGGCTCCGTCTGATTGTGGCGCTGGACTATACCAGCGGGGCCGCCAGCGCCCATGACGCGATCACGGCAAAGACCAACGAGATTCCCGCGGACACCCCGACTGTCCGACCCGTCGATCACACGCGATCGACCTGCAGGAAGGCGCTGTGCTCCCACCGGGTGGCGATCAACCTGATGTTTCTATTCGCTGCTCGTCAGCGAGTACAGCGGAACCCAAGGCTAAGGCCAACACACCAATGGGCTGGTTTCTATTCGCTGCTCGTCAGCGAGTACAGCGGAACGCCCTCATCAAGTCCCGGTCTTTCGCGCAAGTGCGGCGGTTTCTATTCGCTGCTCGTCAGCGAGTACAGCGGAACTCTCCTACGGGCACCTGCTCATCGAGGCCACCTCGTTTCTATTCGCTGCTCGTCAGCGAGTACAGCGGAACCGACGGCCATCGGGACGCGACCAGCGCCCCCAGCGGTTTCTATTCGCTGCTCGTCAGCGAGTACAGCGGAACTTCGCTCATAGCGACATTGTTCTATATCTCGGCGATTGTTTCTATTCGCTGCTCGTCAGCGAGTACAGCGGAACCCTACCCCTCTGGACAGGGCTCTGACCAGCACCGATGCAGGCCGCTTGCACACCCCCCACCTCCGGGCATGCCTCGACGGGTCCCCGAGGGCCCCTCGAAGAGGTGTTTTCGCTGGTCAGGGGCGGTACACACCCTAAGCCACTTGGCGCAGATCTCGGACCCACCCCCTTTGTGGTCACCACCAGCGCATTTCCGCAGGCCAGAACGACCCGATTGACAGCGGGCAAAGCCGCGCGCGTCCTGAGCAATCGTGACACCTCACACCGCCAATTCAGGAACCGGTTGGGCCCCAGAACGGCGCACCGCATCCGCCCCCGCCTGGGCCGCCGCGGCCACGGCCGCCTCCCGCGCCACATCAGAAGCCAGCGCCGCCGCCAGGGCGCCACAGAACGCATCCCCCGCCCCGGTTGTATCCACCACCTCGGCCGGCGCCACCGGCACCGCCGGATACGAAACCCCGTCCCACACCGCGCCGTGCGCCCCCAACGTCACCAGCAGCGAGCCCGGCACCACTCCCGCGTCGGCCACCAGCAAGGCCTCCGGCTCGTTGGCCACCAGCGGATCACCCAGCGCGACAACGTCACCGGGCAACGCGGCATACGGCGCCGCGTTGAGCACCACCCGCGCACCCGCGCCCGCGGCCAACCGGACCGCGCGGCATACCGACGCCAACGGCACCTCCAACTGGACCAGCAGCACGTCCCCCGGCCCCAACCCCAACCGCCCCAACGCCGCCACCTCCGCCGCGCCCACGCACGCATTCGCCCCCGGCACGACGACGATCGTGTTCTCGCCGCTGTCGCTCACCGCGACCAACGCCGTCCCTGTCGGCGCGCCGGCCGCCACCCGCACCGACGACACATCCACGCCCAACCCGGCCAGCCGCCGCACATACGCCGACCCCTCCGCGTCGTCGCCGACGCACCCGATCATGACCACCCGGGCCCCGGCGCCCGCGGCAGCCACCGCCTGGTTCGCGCCCTTGCCGCCCGCCAACCGCGCCAACCCCGACCCCAAGACCGTCTCCCCCGGACGCGGATGCCGCTCAACCGACGTCACCAGATCGACATTGAGCGACCCGAACACGACGACCCGGCCCATCACGACCACTCTCCCGCGATCGTCGACAGCCACAACGCCGCGACCGCTGCCCCGTCGATCCCCAAGCACACGTCGATGAGCGCCGGCGCCAACCCGTGCGGGTCATGCGTGAGGTCGACCCCGTCGCCGCGCGTGTCGACGATCGTCCGCCCGCGAGTCCAGGTGCCCGACAACTCGATTCGCACCGGCAGCCGCTCCGTGCGGACCGCATCGGGCACCACCAGCGAGGCGACCGCGCCCGCGTCCCCGATCGTCGCCTCCTCCGCCCCGAACCGCCGGCACGCGAACTCGATCAACCCACCGGCGAGCCGCCCCACCGCGGTCCCCGACGCGACAAGCGCCCGCCCCGCCGTCCGCGTCACCGTCGGCGCATAGAACACGTCGAGCCCGTACATCGTCACCGGCACCCCGAGGGTCGCGCACGCGTCGAGGACGATCGCCGCCGCCTCCGGGTCATGGAAGACGTTGAACTCCGCCGCCGCCGTCGCATTGCTCACCTGCGCCCCGCCGCCCATGAACACCACCCGCCCCAGCCGCGCAAACGCCTCCGGATGGGTGCGCGCGAACAACGCGACATTGGTCATCGGCGCCAACGGCACGAGCGTCAACGGCCGCCCCTCCGCCGCGCACGTCACGGTCGTCTTCCGCAACAGTTCGACGGCGTGGTATGCCGCGGGCTCGCCCACCGGTCCCGGCAAGCCGAGGTCGCCCATCCCGTCGTCGCCGTGGACGTGCCGGGCATCGACCGGGGTCTCCAGTAGCGGCCGGTCCGCGCCGGCGGCGACCGCGGCATACACGTCGGTGACGGAGGCCGCGGTCTCCACAACGGTCAACGTGTTGCGGACGACATCGGCGAGCGGCGCATTCCCCCCGACACAGGTGACCGCCCGCAGGTCGAGGGCGGGATGGAGCGCCGCGAGGAGCAAGGCGCAGGCGTCGTCGATCCCGGTATCGACATCCAACGCGACCGGAAGCGGGTCCACACTCACCCGGTCATTGTCGCGGACCCCGACAGCGGCCCGGTTGCGCAACCGCCGCCGGTTGGTGGCCGAGCGCGCCGCCCGTCACGGTCGGGCATCGTCGCGACGATGGTCACGGGGGTGGTGTCGCCCTTGGCACTGATCCCGGCACCCCGTAGCGTCGTCTCGTGACCCCCGCGCCCCGCGCCCGTTGGCTGACCACCCTGGCGGGCGCCCTCGCCCTGGCGGCCTGCTCCGCCACCCCGACCGCCAAACCGAACCCCACGCCGGCCCCGCCGCTGGGGAGCGCCACCCCGTCCAGGGTCGCCGTTGCGACACCGGTCGCGTCCGCGAGCGCCTCACCCTCACCGTCACCCTCGCCGACGTGCGTTGAGCAGACGTATGCTGCGCTCACCCCCGACCAGCGCCTCGGGCAACTCGTCATGGTGGCGCTCGGCAAGGGCGCACCCGCCGCCTCGTTGCGCCCCACGACCGAGGGCAGCCATGTCGGCAACGTCGTCTACTTGGGTGGCTGGAGTTCCGGCATACAGGACGTGACGGCGACCTCTGCCCTGCTCCAGAAACAGGCCACGCCCGCGGCCACCGGCGGCGTGGGGATGCTCATCGCCGCTGATCAGGAAGGGGGCAAGGTCCAACAACTCAAGGGCGACTTCACCACCATGCCCAGCGCCGTGACCCAGGGGACCTGGTCGGCGGAAACGTTGCAGAAGCGGGCCGGTGAATGGTCGACGCAACTCAAGGGAGCCGGCGTCAACGTCAACTTCGCCCCGGTCGCCGACACCGTGCCCGAGGAACTCGGCACCGGCAACGGCCCGATCGGTCGGTGGCAGCGGCAATTCGGCGCCACCCCCGCAGCCGTGTCGACATCCGTGACCGCCTTCGTGCGCGGCACCACCGGGGCCAAGGTGGTGGCCACGGTCAAGCACTTCCCGGGCATCGGACGCATCCGGGGCAACACCGACTATGTCACTTCGGGACTTGACGACACCGTGATGACGGTCGATGACCCCTACCTCCAACCATTCGTCGACGGTTGGCACGCCGGGGGGCCGATGGTGATGGTCATGGTGAGTTCGGCGACGTACCCCAAGGTGGACCCGGACAACCCGGCGATGTTCTCGCCGGCCATCGTCGATGGGCTCCTGCGCTCCAAGTTGGGCTTCACCGGGGTGGCCATCACCGACGACATCGACGCGGCGTCGGTCAAGGCAGTGCCGGTGGCGGACCGCGCCACCCGGTTCGTGGGCGCCGGTGGTGACATCCTGCTCACCGGCGACACCCCCTCCGCGCCCGCGTTGGTGGACGCGTTACGCACCGCCAGCGCTGGGGACGCGGGGTTCGCCAAGCGCGTCGAAACGTCGGTCAAGCGGGTCCTGACGCTCAAGCAGGCGATGGGCCTCCTGCCCAGCTGCCCGGCCCCCTGACCCACCCCGCCCGACTCGCCCCCGGGACAAAGTGACCCAAATGGGCGTTTTGTACCGCCCCCGCCCCCACCCCGCCGCCGCTCAGCCGCGCTCACCCCGCAGCCACCAGGTGATATGCGCTGCGCCCGCCACACTCGCGGCAGCCATCACGGCGAAGATCGTGCGGAAACTCAACAACGACACCAACAGCGCCCCCGCGGCCATCGACAACGCCTGCGGCCCGCTGAACAGCACCCCGATGACCGTGGACACCCGGCCCATGATGACCTGCGGGGTGCGCCGCTGGACCAGGGTGTTGACCGCGACCATCAT
>JAKOPT010000094.1 GCA_029778715.1 Actinomycetes bacterium
GCTAGTGGGGAGGGGCTCGATGGGAGGCTTGGAGCATGACGATGTCGTCTTTCGACCGGATGTGGGAGTCGCTGCGGCTGGTCGGCCGTGATCCCAAGACCCGCGGTTATCGACGGTTCGCCTGGACGCGTGAGGACCACACCTTGCGCGAGTGGTTCGCCGGAGAATGTGCTGCCCGCGGCATGGAGGTCGTCGTCGACCGGGCCGGCAATCAATGGGGCTGGTGGGGTGACCCGGATGCCACGCCCGGGGTGGTCATCGGGTCACACCTGGACTCGGTCGCCGACGGCGGGGCGTTCGACGGACCGCTCGGTGTCGTGAGCTCCTTCGCGGCCGTGGATGCCGTGCAGCGCCAGGGTTTCCGACCCCGGGTGGCCATCGGGGTAGCCAACTTCGCCGACGAGGAGGGCGGGCGGTTCGGCATCGCCTGCGCCGGATCCCGACTGCTCACCGGGGCCTTGGATCCCCGTCGCGCCGCCGCGCTGCGCGACGCCGACGGCGTGACGATGGCCGGCGCCTGGCGAGCCGCGGGCCTGGAGCCCAACACCATGGGACCGGACCCCGAGGCCCTGCGGCGGGTCACGGCATACGTCGAACTGCACGTCGAGCAGGGCCTGGCCCTTGCCCTCGGTCCCGACGGCGAACCCGACCTCATCGACCCCGCGCGCGCGGTCGCGATCGGCACCGAGATCTGGCCGCACGGGCGCTGGGAGATCGATCTTTTCGGCGAGGCCAACCACGCCGGCACGACCCGCCTGGAGGATCGGCTCGACGCGATGCTGCAGTTCGCCGCTGTCGTCGCGTCGGCGCGAATGCACGCGCGCGAGGCCGGCTGCCTCGCCACCGTCGGCAAGGTCGTCGCGCGCCCCAACGCCGTCAACGCCATCGCCGAACACGTCACCTGTTGGCTCGATGCGCGGGGGGCCGACGCGGACGCCGTGCGTGGCCTCGTCGACGCGATCCGCGCCGAGGTCGAGCAAGACGAGGGCAGCGTCAACGAACTCTCGTGGACTCCGGCCACGCCGTTCGACGTGGCCCTGCGCGAGCGGATCGGGGCCGTCCTGCCCGATGCGCCGCTGCTGGCGACGGGGGCCGGACACGACGCCGGCATCCTCGCCAACGCCGGCGTGCCGACCGCCATGCTCTTCGTGCGCAACCCCACCGGGGTGTCACATTCGCCGGCCGAGTGGGCCGAACCGCAGGACTGCGACCGCGGGGTGGCCGCGCTGGCCGCGGTCGTGCGTGAGTTGGCTGGATGAGTCGCTCCTGGTGGTGTGAATACGCCTGGTTGCCAACCGGATTGGCGCCCGGAGTGCGAATCACGGTGTCGGCCGGCCGGATTCACACGATCGAATCAGGTTGCGCCGAGCCCGAATCGGCTGATGTGCGCCTCGACGGGGTCACCCTGCCTGGCCTGGCCAATGCCCACAGCCACGCCTTCCACCGCGCCTTGCGGGGGCGTACCCACGGGGGCGGCGGCACCTTCTGGACCTGGCGGCAGGCCATGTATGCCGTCGCGGCTCACCTCACCCCGGACTCCTACCTCGCGCTGGCGCGGGCGGTCTACGCGGAGATGGTCTTGGCGGGATACACCGTCGTGGGCGAGTTTCACTACGTGCACCACCGGCCGGACGGCACGGCATACGAAGACCCCAATGCGATGGGGCGCGCGCTGGTGCAGGCGGCGGCCGAGGCCGGCATCCGGCTCACGCTGCTGGACACGTGCTACCTCGCCGGCGGGCTGACCGGCGCGGGGCATGAACCACTGGCCCCGGAACAGCGACGGTTCGGGGACGGCGACGTCGCGGCGTGGTCGCACCGGGCCGACGCTCGGTGGGACTGGATCGAGTGCTACCCCGACAAGCGTGGGCCCAGCCGGGTGCGGCTCGGGGTCGCGGCGCACTCGGTGCGGGCCGTGCCCAAAGGCGCGCTCGGTGCGGTCGCCGCCGTCGCCCGCGATCGCGGGATGTCCCTGCACCTGCACCTGTCCGAGCAGCCGGCCGAGAACGCCGCGTGCGCGGACCACTACGGCTGCACACCGACCGAGCTCCTCGCCGCCGAGGCGGCCCTCGGCCCCGGCACGACCGTCGTCCACGCCACCCACCTCACCCCGGCCGACATCGCGGCCCTCGGGCGGACCGAGACGGTCGCGTGCTTCTGCCCGACGACCGAACGCGACCTCGCCGACGGCATCGGCCCGGCCCGAGCCCTCGCCGACGCCGGCGCTGCCCTGGCGTTGGGGTCGGATCAACACGCGGTCGTCGACCCCTTCGAGGAGCTGCGCGGCCTGGAATCTCATGAGCGGCTGATCTCCGGCCAACGCGGCCGGTTCTCGCCGGCCGAGCTCCTGCAGGCAGGCACGTCGGCCGGCTATCGCAGCCTCGGCTGGGACGGCGGCGGGCGGCTCGAGGTCGGGGCGCTCGCGGATTTCGTCACGGTCGGGTTGGGCTCGGCGCGCACCGCCGGGTGCCTGCCGGACCAGATCC